>CALYBL010000001.1 GCA_944412495.1 uncultured Clostridia bacterium
GCATGACTGGCGCCATTTCAGTGTACATACTGAAATCCGGCGTTAATATCGCTTTGTAGCGTTTTAGTTTTTCTAAATCTGTGTCAGGATTTTTCCACACACGCTCAAACTTGTAATCGTACAAGAAGAAATGAACTATCCGGTCAAGATAATTATTACTTTTCAGTTTAGTTTTGTCAAACCCGATTAACCTTAAATCGGTAAAATCGTCTTCGCGTGCCTTAAATTTGGGAACAACAGGGATTTGAAACTTGCCTTTACCGTTGAATTGATTTCTGAGTGAAAATGGACTTGTTCGATATTTGTAATTTTCTTCTGTCACTTCTAACATCTCCTATTAAATGATAAAAACAAAAATGTCTTTTCACTAATAGGCCAAAACAGAGTTTTGTTGCACTAAAAATAGCAATTTTTAAGATGCTCATAAAAATGCTTACAATTCTATCAATGAATATAATATAAATAATTTTTACACGAAGCAATAACAAAGCGCCGCCATAAAAGCAGCACGACATATAAGCATAAAACAATAAAAAACCACTATATCATACAAAATATAGTGGCTCCTCTTTTGTGAGAGCCACATGAAAAAGAGATTTTCGGCATTCGTCGGTGAGAGTTGAACTCTCGAACTCGCAAAAAGCTTGCAACACATCCGAGCGCCCGCGGTGCAGGATACAGCGAGGATTTGTTGGCACGGCGGTCGACGATTGGCAAGGCGGTTTATCCGCCGCAACCAGAGCCGGGCACCGCAAGAGGAAGCGGCAGTGAGCCGCCGTGAGGGCGTTTTGAGCCGAACAGGTGAGCGAGCGTGATTTTTTGCGAAAAAGAAGCCACGACAAAATGAGCGAGAGGTGACTTTTGCAAAAACGTCGCCGCAGGTTATATGCAACTTGCTTCGACGTGGGAAGCGTTGACAAAAAAGATACTCGCTATAAACACGAGCGGCAAGGCAAAAGCTGAGCCTAGAAGGCGAATTGCGTCCAGGCTCAGCCTGTTTAAGCCATGCGAAAAGACTTTTGAACGTTTTGAGCGGGTAGATTCAAAACCTCACATTGGACAAGACTTAAAAAAACAGATATCGGTTAATTCTGTAATCATGCAAACTTCTTTGTGCTTTCCAATCAACCAAAGGGAGTTATAACAAAACACCGTTGGTGTCTAACCCTTGATGGTTCAGATTTCAATTATGTTTTCATCGAAATTTATCACGACCATTCCTTTTTCAAGATTGCATACTGTATAGTGTTTTCATAGTGGGGCGTGCCATCTGGGTTGTTGACAAAGGATACAAACTCCTTAAAGAATCCTTCTCGGCGCATACCCAGTTTCTCACAAAGATGTTGGCTCGACAGATTATAATCTTCGGTATAAGCGTAAATACGTCTTGCGCCTTTCTCATGAAACAGGTAATCAAAAAAAGCGTGAGCCGCTTCATATGCATAACCTTCTCCTTGATAGGAATCATTCAGCATCCAGCAAGGACTGAAAGTATCCAACGGCGAGTTTGTGTTATGAGGTTCGCCACGCTCCGGATAAGCATCTATTTCACCAATCACCTTATTTGAATCTTTCAGAACGATGGCAAAATAGTATTCAGTTTCGCCAACCCGCCGCTTCATTTCTTCTTTGGCTTCTTCAAGCGAGTGTAATTTCATAGCGGCAAAGCAATTTACCACTGGCTTGCTTAAATATTGAAAGACATCTGCCGCATCGCTTTCAAGAAAAGGGCGCAGAATCAATCTTTTTGTTTCAATTATCATGTTGTAATACCTCTTATAAATGCAATTTGTCAATTTTATTTAATTATACCATTATTTCGTAAATTTTCAATAAATCCAACGACTACTACGGCTTTAACCGCCTAAAGTAACCGTAAAAAACAAAAAAACAGCGTGGGATTGCCCCCAGCGGTTACTTTGTTTGTGCTTGAATGCAAAAAGCTATATTCAAGCAACTTTCGTTGGGTAAATTTGAACCCTGACATTGGATAAGAATTTAAAGAAGCGGATGCTGGTTAATACCATAATTGTGCGGACTTCTTAGTGTTTCCAAATCAGACAATGGGGACCCGGCTGCATGGCCTTTATCTTCTATTTTTAACCTTTTCAGATTTTCAGTCCAAATTAAATCCAATGTCTCAAAGCTCGCGAAGCCGCATAAATTCTGGAGTTATAATAAAAACATCATTGATGTCCAAACTTTGGAGGTCCAGATTTTAATGGTGCTATTAATTGGGGAAGCGTTGACAAAAAGGATACCCGTTATAAACGCGAGCGGCAAGGTAAAAGAAAAAGCCGAGCCTAGAACGCCAATTGCGTCCGGGCTCCGTCCTACTGAAGAAAAATGAATACTGAAAGCGCGGGCACAAAAGAAAACGCACCCCACAACGTGAGGTGCGCGAATTGGGTGCGGCAACTTGCCGCTGGTGGAGGCGAGGAGAATCGAACTCCTGTCCGAAAATTCTTCCGTATGGTTTTCTCCGAGTGCAGCCGGCTTTTTCATTTACCCTGCACGCCGCCCGCCGGCGAGCTGTATGCAGGGAGAGCCCCAAAGTCATGATAAACGCCGGGGCAGGCGTTTATTCACGTACGCCACCTTTGTGACGCCCGGTATCCCGCCGGTGGCAGTCGGGGCCGGACGGCTGCTTAATTAAGCAGCAAGAGCAACAGTATTATTGTTGTCGTTTATTTTTAAGCTGCGGATTTTATAGCGGTTCCGCACCGCTACTCGCTTACCATACATCTAAATCCCCGTCGAAACCTTTACGCCCCCTTATATTTTTCAGCCTAAAGCACCTGAATATGCCGAACGGAATCTACCTATCGATGTATATTCCTTACTTTAGGCACCATGTTAAGCAACATAATATCTAATTATTTTAAATCCATATAGATTAATAATGAATTTAAGCAGCCTGCTAAATACGCGCAGATTACGCTTTTCACCGCGTTACAGGTTTTCTGCCCAGCGTATTGCCATGTCGGCCCACTGCTGGCACTCCGGTACTATATACTGTGGATATCCGGTGCCGGCAGTAATTTTGTTGGCAAGCGCCAGACCGTGCGGGCCGTTCGGAAATATATGAAGCTCAAACGGCACGCCCTTATCGGAAAGCGCCGCAGCCATCAGCAGAGAATTGTCCACCGGCACGGCGGTATCCGTAAATGTGTGCCATATAAACGATGGCGGAGTATCCGCGCTTACCTGCTTTTCGGCAGATATCAGCTCAAGCAGCCCCTTATCTCCCGACATATCCCCTAACAGCGCGTTTATTGACGGCCGGTGTGCCTTTTCACCGGAGGTAATAACAGGATAACAGAGCATCATGCCGCTTGGCCTGTGCTCGCCGCCGTGAAAGCCGAGCGCATTCTTTACAAAATCACGGTTCCACAGCGTGCCCAGATTTGCGCATAAATGTCCGCCGGCAGAAAATCCACAGATAAAAATCCTTTCGCTGTCTATGCTCCATTCATCCGCACGGCTTCGCAGCATGGCAACCGCCGACGCCAGCTCAAAAAGCGCTGCCGGGAATCTGGCATTGCCGACGCTGTACCGCAGTACGGCCGTGTTAAAACCGGCTGCTGCAAATTTAAGTGCTACCGGCTCAGCCTCCCTGTCTGAGGTCGCTTCATATCCGCCGCCGGGACATATCACCACTGCCGGGTATTTTCGACCCTTGTAAAGCCTGAGGCAGTTGTCAGGCAGCATAAGCGACAGCGTAGGACGGCAGCCGCCGTTTTCCGCATTTAATTTTTTATAATCCAGCTCAATATCAAGCGTTTTGCAGAGCATATGCCTCTCCTTTATCGATTGCGCTCCTTAAGCGACCTGTCAATATCGCGTCTGGCGGATTTTTCAGCCATGACGGCGCGCTTGTCATAAAGCTTTTTGCCCTTACACAGCCCGACCTCAAGCTTTACGAGCGAGCCCTTAAAATAGATAGAAAGCGGTATAAGCGATATCCCCTCCTGCTTTAGAGTGCCGTATAGCTTGAGTATTTCCTTTTTATGCATGAGCAGGCGGCGCGGACGATACGGGTCTTTGTTGAATATGTTGCCCTGCTCGTACGGACTTATGTGCATGCCGTTCACGATAAGCTCGCCCTTGACTATGCTGCACCACGAATCCTTCAGGTTGACACCGCCGCCGCGAATCGATTTTACCTCCGTGCCGCAGAGCTCTATTCCCGCCTCCATGCTGTCCTGGACGAAGTAGTCGTGATAGGCTTTTTTGTTTTTGGCTATTATTTTTATGCTTTCCCTGTCCAACCGCTTCCTCCCCTTTTATCATATTCTGCGCAGGGAAATAATTATATCACCGGCGCAAAATTTGTCAATATCAAGTATTTGCCAACTGCGTCTTCTGGCGGTCAGTATAAACATAACATTGATGCAAAAATTGCTCTCGCCATTTTTACTTAAGCTTTTTCCGGCAAGAGACAAGCTGTATCTGACCGGCAATGGTGCAGAAAAAGCCATAAATAACCGAATACACTCAATTTGCCGTTTTTGTAATTTTTTCTGATCCGAACGCCGCGCCGTCAGTCAAGACAAGCATGACTTGCGAAAACGAGGTAATGGCTTAAAGCAATTAACGCCCAATTCCGACTCAAGTCGTCTCCGCCTTCAATGCACTGCCCGTATCTGCCATGGCAGTGTGCTTCTACTGCCATTATCGTCACATCATGCGGCGACCTTCCGGCGTCAATTTTCCTTGTCCCTGAAAACGAAAAAATTATTGCCGCACAGGCTTATTGCTCCGGTAAACACCATAACTGCGGCCTTTGACAATATATCGTTCGGCATATTGTCAGTTTTAAACAGCGTCCGGCTTACAAGCGCCATGAATATAACGCCGGAAAGCATGGACACAAGCCGCACCGCAATAAATTTCGCAAATTTTGTGCCGAATACGCGCTCTGTCTTAAATGAAAAATTGCTGTTTAAGACAAAGCTGCTCGTTATACCAAGCGCCTGTGATACTATCTGCGATATTTCCCTCGGCAGGCCGAGATAGGTCTGCGCAAGAAACGAGCCGCCCTCGACAACGAGCTTCACAACGCCTCGTGCCGAAAGCTTGGCAAGCTTTATGGCGCCCTGCACATTAAAATAATTTTCTTTAATTTTAGATAATTTCACTTCTTCCCTCAAGCGCGCGGGAAAGTGTGACTTCATCTGCATACTCAAGGTCACCTCCGACGGGTATGCCGTAGGCGAGCCGTGTCACCTTTATTCCAAACGGCTTTATCAGCCTCGAAATATACGATGCCGTCGCTTCGCCCTCCACAGTCGGGTTTGTAGCCATTATTATTTCCTTCACGTCCGTGCTGTTAAGCCGCGCAATAAGCTCCTTTATCCGAAGCTGCTCCGGCCCTATCCCGTCAAGCGGAGAAATTACGCCGTGCAGCACGTGATACAGCCCGTCATACTCATGCGTACGCTCAAACGCCGCAACGTCCTGAGAATCCTCAACAACGCATATCATGCTTTTGTCACGCTTGTCGTCCGAGCAAATTGTGCAGCGGCTGTTCTCCGTTATATTCTGACATATCTCGCAATAGCTTATCTTCTGCCGCGCCTCCAAAATGGCGGAGGCAAACTTTTCCGCCTCGCCGTCCGGCAGGTTTATTATGTAATATGCCAGCCTCGCCGCCGTTTTTCGCCCTATGCCGGGCAGGCGGGCAAACTGGTCGGTCAGATTGCTCATGGCCGGAACGGTGTATGCCATTTTGATTCCTCCGGTATCATTATAATATAAACGGCAGTAAATAATTTGTCGTTTATTTTGTCAGTGCTGTTATTTTGACAAATTCATGCGCTTTGATAAAAGCTGTTTCATCTTTTGCCTGTGCTGCATAGCATAAATAGCGTAAAGAGTTATACCTTTACTTTCTAAAGGGAATAGCAATAAACTCCTATATATAAATGCATAATACAGCCCAAATATCTGTAATGTAAATAAGCTTTATAGGAAGCGAACAGCAGCTGTGCAAAGCATTAAGTCAAATTAAAACATGTTCGGCATGCCGGGAATATTGAGTCCCGAGGTAATTTTGCCGAGCTCCTCCTCGGACACGGCGTCTGCCTCTCTTACGGCTTCGTTTACCGCCGCGATGATAAGGTCTTCAAGCATTTCCGTATCGTCCGGGTCAACGGCCTCGGGATTTATCTTGAGGGATTTTATCATATGCTTGCCGTCGATTACCGCCTCGACCATGCCGCCGCCTGAGCTTGCGGTATACTCGCGCTGCTCAAGCTCGGCCTGCTTATTTGCCATTTCCTCCTGCATTTTCTGCGCGCGCTGAAGCATATTGTTCATGCCGCCGCCCATGCCCTTAGGCAACCTTGCCTTCATAATTTATCACTCCAATTATTTATTTTACATCAAAGCCCGACTGCCTGAGTCTGTCGCCCAGCTCGTCAAGCGGGTCCCTGCTGTTTGCTGCCGGCGCTGCTTGAGGCGTATACGGACCGAGCCGGAATTCTCTCCCAAGCACCTGCCGCGCCGCCGCGCGTATATCGCTGCGATGACGGGACTCCGATTTGACCATTTCCCTGAAAAGGGAGTTTTTTGCGTCTATAAGCAGCAAATCACCCTTTATGTACGCTCTCGAGCCCATAAGCACGGCGTACATCGCACGGTTTTTGGATGCCAGCGCGTCCATTACCTCCGGCCACGCGGAGCATTCCTCCATGCCGGGCGGGAGGTCCGGCTTGTCCTGTACTTCTCTCCCGCCGTCAGATACCGCTCCTGCCGCCGACGCAGCAGCATCCGGCTCGCCGGCCGGCGCATCGGCGTCGCCGGGAATGGGTATGTCGTTATCATATGCCGAGCTGTTTGCCGACGCATCACCGATTGACGCCGAGGTGCTCATATCTGCTTTTTCCGCACTGTCCAAAGCGTCCGTCCCGGGCGGGCGAGCCATGCCGGCATCATTTCTGCCTGCCTGCGCGCCGGCGGCTTGTCCGGCAAACTCCTCCTGTGATATCCACGGCGGACGGTTATCGTCGTCTTTATCGTTGGTCGTTCCGGCCATTTTGGCCGGTGACGGAGGATTTCCCGACATTCTTTGGCCGGTATGTCCTTCGCCATGCTGCCCGCCGTCCTGTGCAGTATCGGCCGGGGCGGACTGCCTTACAGCGCTGCCGCCCTTGGAATGCGTCTGCCGCATGCCTTCTTCCGGCGCTGCAGCATAAGTCCGGCCGCTGCATATATCCACCACCGCCATCTCCATCTGCGTCAGCGGAGAGGCGCCGGAGCGCCTGAATGCCTCCAGCGTAGCTTTCAGCACCGACATGGTCTGCATTATATTGTCAAGGCCGGCGTCACTTGCCTGCTTTTGGAGCATTTGCAGCTCCGACGACGACGCCGTGATAAGGCCGCCGCAGTCCTTTACCGCCGCCGCCACCATAAGGTCGCGGTAATAGGACATAAGCTCCGAACACAGGCGCTGCATATCGTGCGAGCTTTTATAAAGGGAATTAACGGTTTCCAGCGCCGATTTTGTATCTCCGGAAATAAAGCAGCCGGCTATTTTTTGCATCTGCTCTTTACCGACTATGCCGGCAGAGCCTATGACTAATGCCTCGTCTATATTGTCGCTTTTGGCGGCGCATACATCCAGCAGCGACAGCGCATCTCTAAGCGCACCGTCCGCCAGACGGCCTATGAGTATCGCCGCGTCGTCCGATATCTTAAGATTTTCGCATTTGCATACATATTTCACGCGCTCCGCTATTATCTCAGGGCTCAGCCTACGGAAGTCAAAACGCTGGCACCGAGACAGTATCGTCGCCGGGAGCTTGTGTATCTCGGTCGTCGCTAAAATAAACACCACATACTCCGGCGGCTCCTCCAGCGTCTTGAGCAGGGCGTTGAAGGCCCCGGTAGAAAGCATGTGGACCTCGTCTATAATATACACGCGGTATTTGGCCGCGGCAGGAGTATACACTATCCTGCTGCGAAGGTCGCGTATATTCTCAACGCTGTTATTGGACGCAGCGTCTATTTCCACTACGTCGGTCTGCTGCTCATTTTCAATCTGCCGGCACATCTCGCACTCACAGCAAGGCTGTCCCTTTACGGGAGAAAGGCAGTTTATGGCCTTCGCCAGTATCTTAGCGCAGGTTGTCTTGCCGGTGCCGCGCGAACCTGTAAAAAGATATGCATGCGAAATGCGTCCCTCCTCAACCTGACGGCTGAGGACCTTCGTCACATGCTCCTGCCCGGCGACGTCGGAAAAAACTTTTGGGCGGTATTTCCTGTACAGCGCCTGATACATACGGTCTCCCTTCTTACGTTAAAAAAATAACGGCCAAGTCGTTGACCGTCAGATATCTGTTTTATCGGATGTACCGCCTCCAGAATTACTGCGGCGCGCAGCCGGTACTGCTTAATGCTGCTCGGTTCCCCGCCTGACATGGTTCACAGGCGGCCGCCGCGCAGGTCCCGAAAGCAGTACATCCCGTAAAACAGATACCGTATTTTTATTTAAAACGGCCGATTACAAAATGCATTCCCAATCAGCAACACACATTATTATAATATATTTGCGCCGCAATTACAACTTGATTTTTACTGTTGACAAAATTTATATCTTAAATAATAATGTATGTAGAAAAATTCGTTTTTAGCAGTTGTTAATACATACCGATTTTACATTAAAAACATAAAAGGGAGCCAAATATACACTTAAATTTTTATAAAAGCTGCATTTTAATTGCATTTTTCACTTGACAGCCCCGCACAATTTTGCTATTATAAATTAGTCACACTGGGGTGTTGTGTTTTAGTCACCTTGACCGACGCATAGTTGTGCAGAAGTAAATGCCGATTAGGCTTAATAATTATAATTATTTTAAAGGAGATAGTTATATGGCAAGGAATATCACGCCGGCACTTAAGCGCTGCCGTTCATTAGGACTTGAGCCGGCACTGCTCGGCCTTTCTAAAAAGCCTTCTAAGCGTATTGTAAAAGAGCGCCGCAAGATGAGTGAATACAGTGTGCAGCTGAGGGAGAAGCAGAGAGCTAAGTTTGTTTACGGCGTAATGGAGAAGCAGTTTAAATCATATTTCGAAAAGGCTGTTAAAATGGACGGCGTAAGCGGTGACAACCTTCTTATCCTTCTGGAAAACCGCATTGACAATGTCGTTTTCCGTCTCGGCTTTGCCCGCACACGCGCAGAAGCACGTCAGATGGTTCTGCACAGTCATGTGCTTGTAAACGGCAAGAAGGTTAACATCCCTTCATATCAGGTAAAGGTCGGCGACGTTATTGAAATAAAGGAAAATTCGCGTTCTTCAAAGCATTTTGAGGATGTTTTCTCGTATACCGAGAGCAGGATAGTTCCAGAGTGGCTTGAGGGCGGCAAGGATTCCTTCAAGGGCACTGTTGTTTCGCGTCCGACACGCGAGCAGATTGACCTGCCGATAAATGCAACACTCATCGTCGAGTTCTATTCAAAATAATAATCTGTTTATTAAAAATACCGGACACAAAGTCCGGTATTTTTTTATACTTTAAACCCATGCTTTTTGCGGTGACACCGCTTTCTGCATGCTTAAACAGAATAATAAGCGGCACACGGAAAATTTCGGCTTTCTCAATAAGAAAAATCAATCATTAGCCATATGTAAAGCAATTAATCTTTATATATAAAATCGGAGTAATATAGATATTTTTCGTTTGAGTAAAGGGATTAACACTTACATAATTCGCATCTCTCGTTTGACCAATCTTGTGCAATTGCACAACATGTTACACCTCATATTCCAGTATCTCGCAGTTGTTCGGAATAAATTTAAAATATTCATCGTTGGTCATATTGTAAAAGTAAGAATTTATGGCGCGGCAAAGGCTTCCGTGAGTTGCAAGCAGGATGCTTTTGCCGCTTGCTTTACCGCATATTTCGTCCAAAAAGCTGTACGCTCTGGCTGCAGCGCGGATGGCAGACTCACCCTGCGGCATGCTGCATGCAAACTGTACACGCAGCTTCTGAAAGCCAGGTGTCGCAGCATCCACTCCCTCGTAAAGCCCATAATCCTGTTCCGCAAGCCGGGAGTCGACTATTATCGAAGCCTTGTCTATATTAACCGACGGGGCAATTATCTGCGCAGTGTTCAGTGCACGGCGCAGCGGAGATGAATATATCGCGTCGATATGTGTGCCAAGCAGCCTTTGAGCGGCAAGCTCTGCCTGTCTTATTCCCTCGGCATTCAGCGGCGCGTCGGTAGAGCCGCACACCCTGTTTCCAATATTATACGACGTCTGCCCATGCCTTATTACAAACAGCTTCATAATTTCCCTCCGGCAAGTTATATGCAGATTTATAATACCATATTTTTATATGACAATAAAGATATAAAAGATAATATTTGCGTAAAGCGTAGCGTCATCTTCCTTGACATAAGGGTGATTGTAATAATATAATTAATCTGTTAAAAATACGTAATTGAGATACTATGAATGCAGGTGAAAAACATGAGAATAGATGAAATGATAAAGTCAAAAAAGGCGCATGTTTCCTTTGAAATATTTCCGCCAAAGCAGGATATGGAGTTTGAAGCGATAGGCAGCTTTATATCACAGATAGCATCGCTTAATCCGGACTTTGTGAGCGTCACCTACGGTGCCGGCGGCAAGGGTCCGCGCGGCAAAACAGTGCAGATTGCGTCAATGATAAAGGAAAACGGCATTGAATCGCTTGCGCATCTTACGTGTATAGGCAGCCGCCGTGCCGATGTGGAGAGCGTATCCGCCTCGCTCAAGGAAAACGGCATTGAAAACATTCTCGCCCTGCGCGGCGATATACCCGCAGACCGCCCGGCGGACGGCGACTATAAGTACGCGAAGGAGCTTATTGCGGACCTCGACCGCGGCTTCTTCTGCATAGGCGCTGCCGCGTATCCCGAGGGGCACATAAACTGTGAGAGCTTAGACGACAATATCGAGCATCTTTATCAGAAGGAGCAGGCCGGCGCTTCCTTTTTTATAACCCAGCTTTTCTTCGACAACAGGGTTTATTATGAATTTCGGGAAAAAGCCGGGGCACGCGGCATAAAATCGCCCATTATACCTGGAATCATGCCGATGCTGTCGCGTGCGCAGGTTGAGCGCATGATATTCACCTGTGCGGCATCATTGCCCTCGCAGATAATCAAGCTTCTAAATAAATACGCCGACGAGCCGCAGGAGCTGCGAAAGGCAGGCATAGACTATGCCGTGTCACAGATGACAGACCTTATGGACAACGGCAGCGGCGGCATGCATGTATATACCATGAATAAATTTGATGTTGCTAAAGCTGCCATGGAGGCACTTGATGTATATAGATAAAAAAGAGGTCCTGCGCTATCTGCGGTACCGCGGGCGCGAGGCCGATGCAGCGACCGGCGCTTTGATAGACGAGTGTACACGACTTTGCCTAAATGCGGCAAAACCTCTTTTTATCTACACTTATTTTGATATATTTTCCTCTGGCGAGGGCATAGAAGTAGACGGCACCGGCCTTATGCTGACCGGTAAGAGCATAGCCCGTCATCTCGACGGCTGCGGGCGCATAGCACTTATGGCAGCGACGGTAGGCATAGCCGTAGACAACCTGATACGCAGGGCAGAGCAGGAGGATATGGCGAAAGCCGTCATACTCGACACCTGCGCGTCGGTATGCATTGAAGACCTGTGCGATACTGTCAGCCGGAAAGTAGCCGATGAGCAGCGCGAAAACGGCTGTGTGACGACGCTCCGCTTCTCTCCCGGCTACGGTGATCTGCCGCTCGGCCTGCAAAGCGGGATATTGTCGGTGCTCGGAGCAAACAAGCGCATAGGACTTACGCTTACCGCTTCGGATATAATGATACCGCGAAAGTCCGTCACGGCCATCATCGGCATAAAGCCGGCCGGCGGCGCGGACGGCATTTGCAGCGATAAACAAGCCGGCAATGACAAATGTACGGCCTGCGATGCGGCTGAGTGTGAATTCAGAGAGCGGTGAAGCAGAAAATACTCCGTGCAAATATCACTGCACTGCGGCCTTTGCTGCAGTACGGCCGCTTTGGCAGGACAAAACCCGCCCTGCACACCCGCGCCTTATTATAATAGCTACACTTTACCGGCGCGGCTTGACGGTCAGATTTTTGACGCCGCCTTTTTCAAATTTTGCTTAAGGGTATGCTATACTGCATGCTGACAGCCGCATGTAATTTTGAAGCGTCCTTATGCGCAAAACAAGCAATAGGTCTTGCCGAACACTTCACTTTTGCTGCTTTTCTCTTACATTTCATATGTCTTATGGCGGCGGGTATATAAATTTTTATAACGAAAGGCGCTAATATGGAACTTATTAAGGAATTTGGAAAACGTTTTATTTTTTTTGACGGCTCAATGGGCACGATGCTCCAAAAAAGCGGGCTAAAACCCGGCGAGCTGCCGGATCTGCTCAACATAAAGGCGCCCGAAAAGGTGGAGGCGGTGCACCGCGCCTATATTGACGCAGGAGCTGATATTATAACGACAAACACCTTCGGCTGCAATCCCCACTCGTTAAGCGGCACAGGCTTTGATGCAAATGAAGTCATAAACGCCGGTATAGGCATTGCGCGGCGCGCCGGCGCTAAAATTGTAGCACAGGATATAGGTCCGCTGGGGCAGCTTATGCAGCCTATGGGTCAGATCTCCTTTGACGAGGCGTATGACTGCTTTAAGCAGCAGGTGCTGTGCGGAGCAAACGCCGGCGCAGACCTGTTTATAATAGAAACGCTGTCCGACATATACGAGGCAAAAGCGGCAATACTCGCCGTCAAGGAAAACAGCAGTCTGCCGGTGATATGCACCATGTCCTTTCAGGCCGACGGACGCACCTTTGTCGGCGACGACCCGCTTGCGGCCGTGCTTGCACTGTCGGGGCTCGGCGTCGACGCGCTTGGAGTAAACTGCTCGCTCGGCCCGGCAGAGCTGCTGCCGATAGTCAGGCAGATAACGGAATACTCTCCGCTGCCGGTCATAGTACAGGCCAACGCCGGGCTTCCCAAGATATCCGACGGTGAGACGGTATACGACATTTCGCCGGAGGAGTATGTCGCCGACATATTGAAAATGGCGGACATGGGCGTGTGTATTTTCGGAGGCTGCTGCGGTACGACGCCGGAGTATATAAGCCGCATGAGGTCGGCCCTTGCCGGCAAAGCCCCGGTACCGGTATCTCCGAAGCACATAACGGCACTCACCTCCGGCACTAAAACCGTCATACTTGACGGACGCGTCACCGTCATAGGCGAGCGCATAAATCCTACCGGCAAAAAGCGGCTTAAGCAGGCTATAAAGGAAAAGGATATGGACTATATCACCGGCGAGGCCATATCACAGCGCGACCGCGGCGCCGACGTGCTCGACGTAAATATTTCGCTGCCGGATATCGATGAGCCGGAGATGATGGCAAAAACCGTGGTTACTCTTCAGGCGGCGGTTGATCTGCCGCTGCAGATTGACAGCTCTGACCCTGCTGCAATAAAAGCAGGCGTGCGAATATGCCGGGGAAAGCCGCTGATAAACTCCGTAAACGGCAAGGCAGAGTCTATGGAAAAGATTTTCCCCATAGCGAAAAAGTACGGCGCGGCGGTGCTCGGGCTCGCGCTGGACGAGAACGGAATACCGCACACCGCCGAGGAGCGCTACAAAATAGCCGAAAAAATACTTAACACTGCCAAGGAATACGGAATACCGGAGCAGGACGTGCTCATAGACTGCCTGACGCTTACCGCGTCGGCGCAGCAGCAGGACGTGATGGCGACTATAGACGCCATAAAGCTCGTAAAGCGCCGGCTCGGCCTAAAGACGGTATTGGGAGTCAGCAATGTCTCCTTTGGTCTGCCGCAGCGTGAGCAGCTCAACAGCGTATTTTTGGCGGCGGCCTTCGGCGCCGGGCTGGATGCGCCTATCATAAACCCGCTGTCCGACCCCGTCATGAGCACCGTGCGCGCTTTTAAGGTGATAAATAATCAGGATAAAAACGCTGTGGAATATGTAAATGCCTTTTCCGGCGAAGCTGCCGCCGGGCCCGTTAGGAAAAACGGCGCCGGTGAAAAGACGCTTTACGATATTATAATCGACGGCGACCGCGCGGCCGCCGCCGATGCTGCCCGCAAAATGCTTGACAGCCAGGCTCCGATTGAAATTGTAAACTCAAGCTTTATTCCCGCGCTCGACGTAGTGGGGAAAAAATTTGAGAAGGGCGAGATATTCCTGCCGCAGCTGCTGATGTCCGCGCAGACCGTCAAAAATGCGTTTGACGTGCTTAAGGCGGCCTCCGCTTCCTCCGAGTCGGAAAGCAAGGGCACTATAGTCATTGCGACGGTCTACGGCGACATACACGATATCGGGAAAAACATCGTAAAGATGATGCTTGCCAATTACGGCTACAATGTTATTGACTTAGGCAAGGACGTGCCGCCGCAGACAGTGGTGGACACGGTGCTTGAGAAAAAGGTAAAGCTTGTCGGGCTGTCGGCGCTTATGACGACTACCGTCAAAAGCATGGCGGACACCATAACGGCTCTGCGCGAAGCGGGGGCTGACTGCAAGGTGATGGTCGGCGGCGCCGTGCTGAACGATGAATACGCAAAGCTTGTAGGCGCTGACTTTTATGCAAGGGACGCGCTCGAGAGCGTAAAAATAGCCGATATGGTTTTTAAGTCTTGACTATTGCTAAGCAGAGGTCCGGAAATGCCTAATGCGGCAACCTCGGCCGTTTGCCGCAGAATGAGCTATTTGCCGTGTACTTTCCTGACCTGCCGGCCACGAATGGGCTGCCGTCGCTCTAAAACGCCGCCGGACATTAGTTTTAAAGGCTTTTCTGTTCCCTGCTTGTTCTTCACTGCTTGCGCTGAAGCTTTTTACTGTCCGTCACAACCGGGCGTTACACTTAAGCAGCCG
The DNA here is from genome assembly GCA_944412495.1 of uncultured Clostridia bacterium. GTDB lineage: Bacteria > Bacillota > Clostridia > Oscillospirales > Acutalibacteraceae > Timburyella. Next base: position 14,933 of record CALYBL010000001.1, read on the forward strand.
ATGCAGGCAATACATCGCACCACGGCCGCATGCATGGGCTAAAAGCTATGCGCCGCGGTAATTTGATTTATCCCCGCAGGATTTCACAGGCCGGGCGCAGGCACGCTTTGCATCATGCCGGCTGTTCTGACATTGTGCACATTAAGCTTTATAATTTTTTAAGCCGCGCAATCAATGCGCGGCCTTTTATTTTTTCATAATTGAAAAGCATCTCTGCCTTTGAAGATGGCAGAGATGCTTTAGCATAAGGGTCTTCCAAAGGAAAGCCTTCCCTTTAGGGGCAAAGTGCATAGCAGCAAGCAGCGGTACATTGCACAGTGTGCAGCTGTCTGCTTAAACCGGTTTACGGGCAGCAGTACATGTCATGCAATAAATACGTTTGCGCCCTTAAGTGGCTAAATCGGTATCAGGTATTTTTATATCCTATACAGTCCTCCGCTTCTTCAGCGGTCTTGATGATTAACTTAAATGTGTTTACAGGCCACCTATGGAAATGGCCGCTCTTATCTCCCGCCGCTTTATTTTGGCTGTGTGAGGCGATTCTGGTTTATATATTCTCTCGCCAGCTCAAGCAGCCTTTCCCTTTCGTTTTCCTCCGGATGCTCAATCACATGCTGCAGCAGCAGGTCGAGTATATGACCCGTCTGTCTTCCCTGCTCCGACAAATTTACGATATCGCTGCCGTTTACCGCCAGCATACTCAGCTTATACGCCTCGCCGCTGTGCAGTATATCCTCCGTCTGCCGCCTGTGATACTCATAGCCGGTGTCAGGCCCAAGCTCTGCTGCAGCATATGAAGCGCAGACGTTTGTCTCTGCACCGTTTTTGCCGGAAAAATCAGCATCAGCGGCCGAAGCCTTTAAAGGAGCCGCGGCCTTGTCACCACCGCTCCTTTGACCTCCGGCACCGCCGTGCACCGCTTCCTCCGGCGCTGTTTTACTAAATCTGCCGAGCAGAGCGCAGAGGTATATTACGTCGTATATATACTCCTCAGAAAGCAGCGCAAGCGCGCGCTTTTTGGCTGCGCGGTTATATGGCGGGCACTGCAGGCAGTAAAATATATCCGCCGACACTTCGCGCAGACGTCTGTCGGACTTAAGCCTTATGCACAGCTCCTTCGGGCGTACGCCGCACAGAAAGCAAAGGGCGGCAAAGGCCGATTCCCTGTGAAGAGCATTCATATGTCCGTCGAGCACATCAAGATTTTCGGCATGGGTTACTCCCAAAAAGCCAAACCCGCCGTGTGCTATAAGCGGCCCAAGCGCCGAGGGCTTTGCCCCGGTTATGGCCTTTATCAGCTCGCTGAGTATCCGCTCTGCGCTTATTTTGGAAAGCCTTCCCGAAAGCCTCAGCGCTGCGCTGAGTGTTTCGCTTTCTATGTCAAAGCCGAGCTGAGAAGCGAATCTGAACGCCCGCACAATGCGCAGCGCGTCCTCGCCAAAGCGCTTTTGGGGATCGCCGACGCAGCGTATTGTTCTTTTCTCAAGGTCGCCCCTCCCGCTAAACGGGTCAATTATCCCGGAAAGCGGCGAAGCGGCCATTGCGTTTATCGTAAAATCGCGCCTCGATAGGTCGTCGGCTATGCTGCCGGAAAATTCAACGCTTTCAGGACGGCGTCCGTCTTTGTATACTCCGTCCTTACGGTATGTCGTCACCTCCGCCGCGTGCCCCAAATATATCACCGTTATGGTACCGTATCTGCTGCCAGTGTCGTACGTGCTTTCAAAAATGCTCCTTATCTCCTGCGGCGTCGCAGATGTGGCTATGTCATAGTCGTGCGGCACAAGGCCCAAAAGCATATCCCTTACACAGCCGCCGACGGCATAGGCCGAATGCCCGCAGCTATTAAGCCTTTCGATTATTCCCTTTACATACGGCGGAAAATACATTGCTTTCTCCTTAAAAACACTTGCAAACGACATGGTAATATTATTATAATATGAGATATCATACAGGCATCGTCAAAGCCGGTTTGGCAACGGGCAGAATATTTATTTTACATTATAGCATAAACCTTTTCTTTTTTGTTTATTTTATGGGCTTTATGAAATATAATATATATATATAACGATATAAATAAGGGAGTTTGGCAATGAAGAAGCTTGACAGCAACGATTTGCTTATTGAGAACGCAAAGCATATTCATATGATTGGCATAGGCGGCGCCGGAATGTGCCCGCTCGCGGAAATACTGCACACCTTGGGCTACAATATAACCGGCTCCGACAACAACGAAACCGATACCTTAAACCGTGTCAGAAAGCTTGGCATAGAAGTGCATCTCGGCCACAGCGCCGACAATATAAGGGGAGCCGACCTAATAATTTATTCTGCCGCAATAATGCAGGATAATCCTGAGCTCGCCGCCGCAAGGGAGCAAAGCATTCCTGCGCTCGAGCGGTCGTATCTGCTGGGATATGTGACGAGAAAATACGACAATGTGATAGGCGTATGCGGTACGCACGGAAAGACCACCGTTACCTCCATGATAGTGCATACACTGTTTAATGCCGGGCTCGATCCCGCTGCAGTCATCGGCGGAAAGCTTTCTACCATAGGCGGAAACGGCCGCGTCGGCCATTCTGACATAATGGTGTGCGAGTCGTGTGAATATCACGATACGTTTCTGCATATTTCTCCGGACATTGCCGTGCTGCTCAATATCGACTCCGACCACATGGAGTATTTTAAGACAATAGAAAACCTTATCGCCTCATTTCAGAAGTTTGCATCGATGGCAAATACCGTTATTGTCAATGCCGACGACGAGCGGTCGATGCTGGCTATGCGCAGCGTTAAGTCCGATATGATAACCTTCGGAGAGTCCGATGCGTCCGATTACCGCATAGAGGATATAGTCGAGGGTGAAAGGGCGGCGCACTCGTTCAAGCTTTATCACGGCGGAAAGCTTATTACCGATATAAGGCTGAAGATTCCCGGCCGGCACAATGTGTCCAATGCTGCTGCTGCTGCGGTTGCCTGCCTTTTAGCCGGCGCGTCGCCTGAGCAGATAGCCTCAGGACTTGCAAGCTTTGGCGGTGCGGGACGCAGGTTTGAGATACTCGGTACACCCGGCGGCATTACCGTAGCCGACGATTATGCTCATCATCCGGCGGAGCTCAAGGTCACGCTCAGGGCGGCGGCGGACATGGGATACAACCGCGTCATAGCGGTATTTCAGCCCTTCACCTTTTCCCGCACTGCATATCTGCTGGACGATTTCGCATCCGTTTTATCAGCGGCGGATATTGTGGTGCTCAGCGAGATAATGGGCTCACGTGAGGTAAACACCTACAATATTCATACCTCACAGCTGTGCGAAAGGATACCCGGTGCGGTTTGGTTTAAAACCTTTGATGAAATAGCCGACCATGTTGCCGGAATTGCCCGCCCCGGCGATCTTATCATCACGCTCGGCTGCGGCGATATATACAAGGCGGCAAAGAAAATACTGAGCCGTCTTAACGCAAAATTTCCAAAACAGCATTAATTATTAATTTATTTCCCAGTTTATGAAACAAAAAATTTACACTGTAAAACCCAATTTCATATTAAATATAAGCAACTTTTTATTGACAATTAAATATATTATGATATAATTTATTGGTGTAACCAAGGAGAAGTACTCAAGTTGGTGACGAGGCGCCCCTGCTAAGGGCGTAGGTCGGGCAACCGGCGCGGGAGTTCGAGTCTCCCCTTCTCCGCCAGACTGAGTCTGGACGCGGATTTGCGTTCCGGACTCAGTTTTTTCTTTGGCTTTCTTCTTGCGTTTAAGGCGGATATCTATTTTGTAACAATTATACAGGCTGAGCCTGGACGCAGTTCGCGTCTAGGCTCAGCTTTTTCTTTTGTCTCGGGCTCGCGTCTGAAGCAGCATCTTTTTTGCTGCTTTTTTACAAAAGCGAAAGAAGTCGACTGCTGGAAAAATGGTCGCCTTCTTTCTTTTTATATGCTATAATAAAATAGTCTATTTATTCGGCAATTACTAAGAGGGTATTGATTTGAAAGATTTTATATTTATTATCGGGACAAGCGGCATAGGAAAGTCTACATTAGCGAGAGGTTTATTAGAACATTACAAAACCACCTGTGTAGAGCAATGTATGGTGCCGGACTTTTATACGCGCGACGGGATGGAAGAAATGACCGGTGAACTTGAAGAAAGAACTTGTTGGGAAATTCAGTTGGCAATGTTTTTTTGTTTTAATAGGCTGGGATATAAAAACGTGATAGCCTCAGATATAGACGACTTAAGAACATGTGATATTCCAAATGTTTTTAAAGGATACAATTTTATTACACTTAAACTTATATGCCACGATATTGAACAATTGGTAAATCAAATGAAAAATCGCCAAAATGGCGGACTCATAGACTATAATCTACAGCGGAACCTGAATGAAAAGAATCTGAAACGTCCGTTGCTTATAAATGAAATAGAAATTGATGTAACCGGACTTAGTGAGAACTATGTGTTGCAAAAAGCTATTGATAGTATTGAAACGACGGAATCACTATTAGAATACGATTATGAAAAGCCGCCTAAAGAAATGTTTTATTCCTGGGTTTTCAGCAACGATCTCAGATAAATGGTATAAACATATTTTTGCAAGCGTTTAAATCCCCGATATCGCAAAAATATCTTTTTATAGCCGCCTGACAGACCTGCGGCCAGCAATTCGCGACCGCGTTTTTTCTATTTAAGTTTTGTGCTCACGTTTATATTTGATATATATTTTTTTTGCTCATAATCAGCCGTGCTGAGCCCGGACGCAATTCGCGTTTGGACTCAGCTTTTTATTTTGCTCAGGTACCCGCTGAATATCCGCAAGAATTTACGAGGGTTCCATACGTTTTTTTGTGAATAAGGAAACAAATCCCGAGCGAAGGGAGCCAATGCGCGCAGCGCTGCAAGCAATAAAAAAGCCGCTTAACAAGCGGCTCTAAGCAAAAAATCAAATTAAACATAGTATGGATTCGGCTTGCATGCGATAACAATAATATCCACAATCCAGCCTATTAAGAAAAGGCCTCCGGTAATTATATATAAAATTCCCATTCCCACTTTTCCCTCATAAAACTTATGTGCACCCAATACTCCCAAAAATATACAAAGCAAAAGCGCTACTACCTTGCTTTTTTTCCGCATGGGCACCACCGGCACGGCATTTACATTACTGTTATTGTTGTTAATTACTATTGTTGGCTGGAATGTCTGAGGCTGGGTCTGTGCCTGATTGTTTTCCGTTACCGGAGCCTGCTGCTCATTCGACATAATATGACCTCCCACAAATATATTGTATATAAATATTATCATATTTGTAATTTATTTGCAACATTTATAAGAGATAAGTCAAAAATGACGAAAGGCTCATACGTGCAATAGATTTTAAAATAACTCGCAAGTAATTAGAATAAGGCAGTAAAAGGCTATATGTAAAAAACAACTAAAATCAGTTTATAGCCCATTAGCCTCTGCGCCATATACTGCCTGCTCGTGAGTAAAGCCCTCAAACTCCAATTGGTTGATTAATTGCTCTCGTGAAAAGGACATAACATCCAAATAGAGCTTTGCTTTTTTGACAGCCTGCTCGTTCCAATCAGCTCCGCAATTATCCACACCATATACAGCGTCTTCACGGGAAAAATTATCAACCTCCAGCACTGAAATCAAGCTCTCGCGTGACAATGGCAGAATTTCCAGATAAGACTTAGCCTTGCTGACAGCATTGCTTTGACTATCTGTAATCGACGTATCAGATGCTGAGGACTCCGCAGAAATAATGTCAGATGAAGAATGACTTGACGCAGAGATATTGCCGGAGTCGCGTGAAGCAGCATCAGATTCCGATGAATCGGCAGCGTAAGACGCATCTGCTCCGGCAGTGCCTTGTTCACCTGCGGAAGCAGCCCTGCTCCCGCCAGATACACTGCTTTGACGCTCCGTAACATTTATTGTTATTCTGCTGCTATCATTATCCAATATTACGCTGAATAGGATAGCCGCTATTGCGGCTGCAACCGTGAAAACAATCACAACAGCCACTAAAAAAGCCCGGCCGGTTTGCTTTGTCGAGGCTTTCGGGAATTCGGATTTCGGGGTTTTAGATGCGTCACCATGCGGATCAATCTCAGAAGCATCCACGGTTGAGCCGCCGCATGTAGGACAATATCTACCCTGTAACTTTGTTCCGCATACCGGACATTTCATGCTTTGTCCTCCTGTATATTATTATTTAGTCTAATATCAGCATATAATAAAAATTTACTTAGTATAATACACTGCCGTATCAAATATGCTTTATTCAGAGTCAAAAATAAAAAATGACTTAAAAGACAAAGTGCATAATAATGTTGGTGATTATAATTTATTATTCATTAAAGCCTTTTAAGTCAACAAAAGTGTACCATAAATTTACAAAAAAGTAAAGCCTGAGCATTTCGGCCTTTTTTAATCAATGCTGTCCGCTTGACCGAAGCTTATCTGAAAATATCTCCTAATGCCCTATCCTTATTACAGTCTAAATGAACAATATACATTTATCAACAGAGGTATGGAAAAATGCAGAGCAGCTTGACTATAAGAACGTCGTGCTCCATGTCCGCAGCCATGGAGCACGTTGTCTATTCATTGTCATTTTTTCGCAAACGCAACTAATAAGCAGATAATTCCGGTTATAAGCATCGCTATGCCCAAAATAAATGAAACAAATAGAAGTACCTCTGCAAAATCCGTTGGATAAAGGCACATACCTATCATGGCCGTACAGAAAAAAAGCGCTCCTATAATAGATATTACCGCCGCTGTTATTGTGCTCTTCATATTAATGTACTCCTCTCCATAATTAGTCCGGATATCCGTCAGCATGAATATGGTTTTGTCCTATTGATTGGAAATGCTTAAAACATGTGCAAGTCATAAATACTGTTTTCATATTCAGCAAGTTTCAATCCTGATATTAGTTAAATTATATCATAATTATATCATAAGCGCAAATCATTTTGCTTAAATTTGTCGAATAACAAAAGATATTACTCGCTTAATCTTTTGATATCTGCATTTTTATTTTCAATTTCCCAATTTTTCAAGCTCTTATTATTTAATCACAATCAGGCGCAGCAAAAATTTACGGTATGCATTACACAGCGTTTGTCTGACAATACTGAATCTGACGGCATTTTGAGGCGCTATGCCGGAGCTGTCTGCATAAGCCCTTCATTGATTCTGCCTGTTCAGTTTCGGCTTAAATATCAATGTATTGATACTATATGCGAAGCCGGTGTGCACCGTGGCAAGGCCCCTCTAAAGTATACGCTTAATGGCTTTTATCAAAAATTAAATCCGGCATACCGATATATCAGTACGGCGCCCAGGCAGTTAAAAACGTACGGTATTGCAGGCATTCTCTTTCCGGTTTGACTTTTGTGTTTTATCTTTCTCTCTTCCTTTGACGCTTTTATTTTAACCTCCCAGCAAGAAAATTAAAGATAATTTTTGAAATTTTTTAAAAATAAAAGAATAAAGCTGATAATTTCAAAAAACAGCTTATTATAACAATCGTCTGACCTTTTCTGACTTTGACTTTTTTTGACCAAATAAATATAATAGTAATCGAAGATTAAGAAAAGCGCCTATGCGGCTTAATAAGCACAGCGCTTACTGAAAAGAAGGGATTTTAAATGAGACTCAGCGACGAGATTGCAGGACTCATTATGAATATGCTTGAAAGCTCTGACGGCACGGCGGAAATTCGGCGCAATGACCTTGCGGAGCGTATAGGCTGTGTACCGAGCCAGATAAATTATGTGCTTACCTCCCGCTTTACGCCGGAGCAGGGCTATATAGTCGAAAGCCGGCGGGGCGGCGGCGGATATATCAGGATAAGACGCATATCCTCCTCCCCGGCGATGACAATAATGCATCTTGTAAATTCCATCGGAGCAAAGATTGACCAGTCGAGCGCATACGCCATTATAGACAGCCTATATCAACGCGGAATAATAGAAAGAGAGGCTGCCTCGCTTATGCGTTCGGCGCTTTCGGATAAGTGTTATGCAGGAGTGCCGCCCCAGAACCGGGACGACGTCCGCGCACAGATATTCAAGCGCATGCTGCTGACACTTGTATAGTATAAGGAGGTTTTATTTATGCTTTGTGAAAACTGCAAAAAGAACACGGCTACAACATACATCAAAAGGACAGTAAACGGAAGTACGCAGGAGTATCATCTCTGCGGCGAGTGCGCCAAGGCACTCGGCATGACAAACGATTTTAACGGATTTATGAATTTCGGAGTGGGCAGTCTGTTCGGCTCGCTGTTCAGCGATGGACTTACCGGCATAGAATCGCAGACGATGGTAAAGCGCTGCCCGGGCTGCGGAATCAGCTTTGACGACATTGCCCGCACGGGTCTGTGCGGATGTCCGCAGTGCTATACCACGTTTTACGACCAGCTGCTCCCCACCCTGAGCAGGATACACGGCAAGCTTGAGCATTTGGGGAAGGTGTCCAAGGCCACTGAGGAAAGCGTGAAAGAAGCCAAGCTCAAGGAGCTTGAGGCTCAGCTTAAGCAGGCGGTCGACGAGCAGAGATATGAGGACGCCGCCAAAATAAGGGACGAGATAGCAGGCGTCAAAAGCTCGCCTGATGACAAAGACGCCGAAAGCAAGAACATTCAGAACGATGGCAGTGCGGAAGGAGAGAATGAGTAATGTCAGAGAGAAAATGGTACAAAAGCGCAGGGCCGTGCGGCGACACAGTCGTTTCGACGCGCGTCAGGCTGGCGAGAAATCTCGACTCCTACCCATTTCCCTGCCGCATATCGGAAAAGCAGCAGGCAGAGATAAATCAGAAGGTCAATGACAGCCTGCTGTGCGACGGGAGCTTTAACTTCAGATATATCGACATGTCGCAGCTAAGCGACACCGAGGCAATGGCCATGGCGGAAAAGCGCCTTGTCAGCCCGGATTTCATCAAGGACCGTACGGCAAAGGCGCTTATAGTGTCGGACGACGAGACGATAAGCATAATGCTTGGCGAAGAGGACCATATAAGGATACAGGTAATGCGCCCCGGCTTTGATTTGGAGGAGTGCTACCGGGTTGCCGACAAGGTCGACAGGATACTCGACGCGCACCTCAACTATGCCTTTAACGAAAAGCTCGGCTTCCTTACCGAATGCCCGACAAACCTCGGCACCGGCCTGCGCGCGTCGGTCATGATGCATCTGCCGGCCATACAGTCTGCCGGGCTGCTCAACCAGATTATGACCACCATTGCAAAGATAGGACTTACGATACGCGGAACCTACGGCGAGGGCAGCTCGCCGCTCGGCGCCATGTATCAGATATCTAACCAGGTGACGCTGGATATATCCGAAGAGTCGGCAATAAACAACCTGAAATCAATCGCTACCCAGATAATGGAGCAGGAACGCTCATACAGAAGCACGCTCATTAAAAATCCCGCGGTTGAAGACAAGATATACCGCGCGCTTGGCACGCTTAAATATGCCCGGATAATGGACACAAAAGAAAGCATAAGCCTTTTGTCTGACGTCCGGCTCGGCGTGGCCTGCGGCCTTATATCAGACACAGATATAGACACCCTGACGGGGCTGTGCATAGATACGCAGCCCGCCAACATCACCGTCATAACCGGCGCCGCCAGCAGCCAGGAGCGCGACAGGCAGCGCACCGAAATAATCAGAAGGGCGCTCTGCTCAAAGCAGGCCTGACGCCGCTAAGAGGATAGGCACGGCTGTCGCCGCATGGTTTAAGCCTCACTATTTATCACTATACTGGATTTAATCAGACAATTTATATCACCAACGAAGGGAAGGATAATTATGTATAAATTCAACGGATTTACCGAAAAGGCTAACAGCGCGCTCAATCTTGCGATTGAGGCGGCTGAAAAGTTCGGCCATACTTATATAGGCAGCGAACATATACTCATCGGTCTGCTGGCCGAGGGCAGCGGCCTTGCCTACACTGTGCTCAGCGGCCGCGGCGTAACGCAGGAGTCGATAGAAGACATGCTTGAGACGGCGGTCGGCAAGGGTACGCCCACCAAGCTGACTCCCGACGACCTTACTCCGCGCGCAAAAAGGATAATCGAGATTGCCATTGCGGCGGCGCGCAGCCTCGGCTGCTCGTTCGTCGGCACCGAGCACCTGCTCATGGGCATTATGGAGGAGGGTGACAACTACGCTATAAGGTTCCTCTCCGAGGCCGGAGTAAGCAGCAGGGATGTTATAAACGACACACTCAAGGCCATTGGCGCGTCGTCGGGCGGAGATTCGGCGCCCATATCGCAAAAGGGCGCAAAGTCCAGCGGCTCTAAAACTAAAACTCCGACGCTGGATCAGTTCGGCCGCGACCTCACCGCCGAAGCGCGTGCCGGAAAGATTGACCCGGTTATCGGCAGAAGCACCGAAATCGAGCGTGTAATACAGATACTCAGCCGCCGCACGAAAAACAACCCATGCCTTATAGGCGAGCCGGGCGTCGGCAAGACTGCCATTGCAGAGGGGCTGGCGCTCAAGATAGCCAACGGCGAGGTGCCGGAGCTGCTTAAGGACAAGCGCATAGTTTCTCTCGACCTTACCGGCATGGTGGCCGGCACAAAATACCGCGGCGACTTTGAAGAGCGCATAAAGGCCGCGATAGACGAGGTAAAGAAGGCGTCCGACGTCATACTCTTTATCGACGAGCTGCACACCATAGTCGGTGCAGGCTCCGCTGAAGGCTCCACCGACGCGGCAAACATACTCAAGCCTTCGCTGGCGCGCGGTGATTTGCAGGTAATAGGCGCGACCACACTCAACGAATACAAAAAGCACATCGAGCAGGATGCGGCCCTGGAGCGCCGTTTCCAGCCCGTAATGGTCGGCGAGCCTACGCAGGAGGAGGCCGTACAGATACTCAGAGGACTTAAGGACCGCTATGAAGCGCATCACAAGGTCAAGATTACCGACGAGGCCATAGACGCCGCCGTAAAGCTGTCCGCCCGATATATTTCGGACAGATACCTGCCTGACAAGGCCATTGACCTTATAGACGAGGCAGCAGCCGGCGTAAGGCTTAAGAGCTTTACCGCTCCGCCTGACCTTAAAAAGATGGAAGAAGACCTTAAAAAGGTATCCGAGGAGAAAACCGAAGCCGTAAACTCGCAGGACTTTGAAAGGGCTGCGACTTTACGCGATAAGGAGGCTTCTCTCTCAAAGGAGCTGCAGGAGAAAAAGGAAGAATGGATGAAGCAGAATGCCCACACCTCCGGCGAGGTAACTGAGCGCGAGATCGCCGACATTGTTTCAAAGTGGACGGGGGTCCCGGTGACACAGCTTACCGAGGCAGAAAGCAAGCGTCTGCTCGACATGGAGAAAATACTTCATGAGCGCGTCGTCGGACAGGATGAGGCTGTCTCGGCTGTTGCAAAAGCGATACGCCGCGGCAGGGTTGGGCTTAAGGACCCGAAGCGTCCCACCGGCTCGTTTATTTTCCTCGGCCCCACCGGCGTCGGCAAGACGGAGCTGTGCCGCGCGCTCGCCGAGGCGATATACGGCGACGAAAACGCCATGATACGTCTCGACATGTCAGAGTACATGGAAAAGCACACGGTGTCCAAGCTTATAGGCTCGCCTCCGGGCTATGTCGGCTTTGACGACGGCGGGCAGCTCACCGACAGGGTGCGCCGCAAGCCATACTCCGTGCTGCTCTTCGACGAGATTGAAAAGGCTCACCCGGATGTCTTCAACATCCTGCTTCAGATACTCGAGGACGGCATACTCACAGACTCACACGGACGCAGAGTCGACTTCAAAAACACTGTTATCATAATGACATCAAACATTGGCGCCCGTCTTATCACCGACAAAAAAAGCCTCGGCTTTGCCGAGTCAAAGGATGAGGCCGAGTCAGATTACAATAAGATAAAGAGCGACGTTATGGGCGAGCTGAAAAAATATTTCAAGCCTGAATTTTTAAATCGCGTCGATGATATAATAGTTTTCCATCAGCTTACAAGGGAGAACATTGCAGAGATTACGAAGCGCATGCTCTCCTCCCTCTCCGACCGTGTTGCAGGCATGGAGATGAGCATAGAGTTCACCGAAAACGCCGTTGAGCTTGTTGCAAAGGCGGGCTTTGACCCCGTATACGGCGCCCGTCCGCTGCGCCGTGCAATACAGTCCCGCATTGAGGATCCGCTGAGCGAGCAGCTCCTTGAGGGCGTCTTTAAGGCCGGCGATAAAATAATCTGCGACGCCAAGGAGGATAAGATCACCTTCAAAAAGGCTTAGCTGCAGCCTCGGACCGTAATACAGCCATAATCGAAGTTGCCGGCAATTCACGGCTTGCATAAATACAGACGGACTGCCGCCGACCCAGCAAGGAGGCTCCGGCTCCGCTATCGCTAAAAATATTCCGCCATAAACGGGTACTGACAGGCAATACTGTCAGTACCCGCTGTTTTTTCTTCTAATATGTGCTTTTTTAGAAAAGTTTACCCGCTAAAGCTTTCCTTTATTCTCTGTAACAGTCATATGTCTGTTCTTGCTTAAACAGGCAATCAAACCACCAGTAAGCCAGTGGTTTGCTCAGGCCCCAGAGAGGTTAAATTTTGCTGACCCCTGGAAGGGTACTGAAAAGCTATCGCTGCATCGCTCGCTTTGCTGCTGGCAAACCAGTTCTCTTTAATTTTCCAGCTTATCTCTTCAAGCAGAACACCTCCCGCAGAAAATTCCGTGTCTCTATGAGGTGACCGGCTCCTTTCTCTTTTGATAGCTATGCGATTCTTTGGCATTGTCTTTGCCAAGACCCTTTTATCTACCCCTGAAATCCAGGGGGGTTCTTATGTCTAAAGGCAATAATAAGGCATCCGCCGCTCAGGCGAATGTCTTTAATTAATATGCAAATCTATGCCGTACATTTGTTTATAGCTGCATACGCATCTCTTCCATTAGCGCTGCGAGCTGACAGCTTTGTGACTGCCTGACAATCGGTTAATTACCAAAAAGGCTTGTCTGCTCCTCCCTAAGCGATTTTACAGTCCTCTCAGTGATAATATCCTTCTCACCTATATCACTGCAAAGCATCGGGGATAATGGGTTATACGCCCTGAAGCTTTTGCATACGGCACCGGCACTATGATTTGCATAGCAATAAAGGCAGCCGCCCTGACAGGTATCATAAACGCCAATGTCAATGCTTTGAGCGCAGCCGCATTCTTTGCGCTGATTTTTGTCCTTTTCCGCCTTAAGCGTCATTTTGCCTATTCTGCCGAGCCTTTCGGCGTCGATACACCTTGCACGGCCTATGCCTATTCCCTCAAGCTTGCCGGCTTCAGCACACGACTCAATACAAAGCCCGTACTTCCGGGAGATATCCGCCATTTTGCCCAAAAGCTCTAATTTTGCTTCCTCCGAAATTTCCTCTGCGTGCAGCGCCTTCATGCCGCGGCATATGCTGCGGTAATTATCGACAATGCTGACAATGCATTTTTCAGTATAAGGATGCAGCCTTTGCGCCAGCTTTTCAAAATATTTCAGGTGATATCCTAAGGTATATTTTTCGTTAAGCAGAATTGGGTCATATCTCCACACGACGCGCTCCCTGCCTGTCAGCCTTGACAGTTTTATAAAGCCGGGTATCAAGACGCTGTCCTTTTGCGGAATATTCGGCTCGACGTCCCGGCCGTATGCGTTCAGCGTAAACTGGAAATAATACGGATAATCGCTTAGCTCACTCAGCCTGCCAAGCATCGGAAGCGGATTTTTTGTCCAGAATACTATGCCGTCGCAGACGTCGGGCGACAGAATTATCCTGCTCACCTGATGCGTATTCATGGGATTTCTTACCAAGACATATCCTGCCCTTATCCTCTCGAAAAACCAGTCGGAATAATAAGCCGGTATGTCAGTACGACGGCTCGCACTTATTATCATAATACCCTCCGTATATCTACCCTTGAGCGGCGCAGCCTACGGTGCGCGGATGCGCGCTTATACCAATGCGGTTAATATCCACGCCTTAAACATATCTCTCTATCTCAATAATGATGCGGCCCTTTTTCGAGGTGCCGCCCGCCTGCTTCAATACGAATTTTCCGCAGCCGCGGCAGGAGACGGTGTCACCCTGAGATACCGTGCGGTCGGGCTTCACGCATTCTATGTGATTGAGCTGCACCCGACCCGACGATATAAGCTCGGATGCCCTCGCGCGGGAAAGTGAAAAGCCGGAAGCCGCCACCGCGTCCAGCCGAAGAGACGGCACGGTATCCTTTATTATTTTTATACGTTTTTGCGGAGGCTGCAGCTCGTTTATGGATATTTCCTCAAGGCGCAGGTGCGCTCTGCCCGCTTTAAGCAGGTTAAACCGCAAAAACTCCGAAATGTCCTCAAGCACTATAATATCGCATTGTCCGCTGCCTACGAGTATATCGCCGACCTTTTCCCGCTCAATGCCAAGTCCTAACACCGAGCCCAAAAAGTCCCTGTGCGTAAGCTCCGTTTCCTTCGGCCAGAAGCAGCGCAGTGCCCGCAGCGGAGAATTACCGCTCTCCAGCCAGGCGCCTGCGCTCTGCCAGCGGGGCAGAAACACGCATATCGTCCGCTCGGCTTCGTCCCAGCCGCCGTAAAACAAATGCTCCGGACGGCCGCAGGCGTTTATGCATTTTTCCGCCAGTGCCCGCTCTTTCGGCGAGAGAAAGTCGGTGTGGCAGGGTATGTCTCGCGTACCCGTCAGCGTAAGCTTGTCGAGCAGGCGCGCAAACAGCAGCCGCTCTTCGTCGCTGCTGGAAAGCCTGTTGAGAATCTCGGTTTTATTCATGCTGCAAATTTCTCCTATTTTATAAATTCTTCGTTAATCTCAGCAGAGCGCAGAGCTTGGCCGAAATCCCTGTGATAACCGCTCCGCGCGTTTTTCAAGATCGCATAAATGCACACGAACATTATACCCTAAATCGACGCCTATAAAAAGCGGATATAAATATCGATTTGCTTTGCAGCCTGCGTCAGCGCTGCTTTATGCACCGTGGCCATGCCGCCAAACCCCGGATTACCTCGCATCGTATAGCCGTGCCGCTTAAGGCCGGTATTTACAGCAGCTAAAAAGCTACTGCCGGCTTGACTGTTCGGGCGGACAGAGCAGGCATTTATATCGCCTCATTATATCTCTCAGCCGCTAACTGCAGGGGCAAAGAGCATATCGGCAGATATAAATACTTTTTACTGGCTAATCAAAGCCGCCGGCAGACAGGTAGATTTGCACAGAATATATAATTCCCTGCTGCCCAATTTACCAATAAGAAGCCCGCATCTTAGCACCTCATTACTTTTCATCACGCCTGCAAACGATTAATCACATCTATGATACACCTCCTTATGTAAGCGTCTATAAAGCTGTTTACTTGACGCCGGGCAGGCCGGGGAATTTCTCCCCCCTAAATGAGACACCAAACCGTTTAATTATATTGCTTTACCGCCTGTCACTGCCGTATCCG
The DNA here is from genome assembly GCA_944412495.1 of uncultured Clostridia bacterium. GTDB lineage: Bacteria > Bacillota > Clostridia > Oscillospirales > Acutalibacteraceae > Timburyella. The sequence continues at coordinate 30,435 of CALYBL010000001.1, forward strand.
AATCCTTATCATGCCTGCGCGGGCAAAAATAGTGCTCCCAAGCTAAAGACGTGTTTTTCCCTAACACAGCTCTCCGCAGCATAGCATAGGCCGGTAATTTGAGGATAAGTGGTCGCATATCTGCTGTGTAAGCTTTCACAGTCATCCGGCGCGAACGCTAAGCAGCAACTTCAATTTTACGAAACGATATATTTTTGCACGTCAAGTGCCGCATATTGTTTTTTATTATAAAATTATTGTTTTTCGATAAAAATATATTGCATTTCATTTTAGCGCATGATATAATCCAGATAAAGAAAAATATGAGCCGGTCTAAAATCCACTGCAGCATATGGCAGCGTAAAGCTATGTAAAACGACCTTAAGAGTGATTTACATGAAATTCTATTCTGGAATAGTACTCTATTGCGTGACCGAAGGAAGAATACTGCTTATCAGTCAAAGGTCCGGTGAAAAAGAGCACTGGCTGGTGCCGCACGGCAGCGTTGAGGCAGGAGAAAGCTATACTGATGCAGCTGTAAGAGCAATATCAAATACGCTCGATATATCTGATTCTGATATTGAGGAGCTATGCACGATAGAAAACGGCAGCCGCACGGAAAAATATTTTATCTCGTACTCAGAGTGCTGTCTGCTGTTAAACAGTCATGCCGGCACGGCACTGCGCACAGGGCATGAAAGCGGAAGCAAAATGGTTTGGGTATATATTGAAAAGCTCCCCTTCCTTCCGCTGCCGCCCGCATTAAAAAATGCGCTCGCAAAACAAATATTTATATTAGACGGAGGTACGTTATGTCAAAGACTTTCTTATCACGATGGCTTAAATTTATAATTATTCTTTCAATATGCTTCAGCACAGCGGTGTATCTTCTGCCGTTTCCATTCATTGTATACCCTATACTAAAATATAGTTCTGCGGAAAAAGAGCTGTGGATATGGCTCGGCCTGATATGGAGCACTGCCGTGCCGATATATATAGCGCTGACGTTTTCATGGCGCATTGCGTCAAATATAGGCAAGGGCAGAATGCTGAGCCTCAGCACAGCAAAAAGTCTGAGAATAATCTCAGTGCTGGCGGCTGCAGATGTTGCATGGTTCTTTATTGCGGGACTCATACTCCTGCTGTTTGAAATCAATTTACCGATAATGGTTATCGGCTCGTTTTTCATAGTTATAATAGGCGTAGTCATATCCGCGGCCGCCGCAGTGCTTTCGCACCTCGTAAAAACAGCCGCCAAGCAGCGCCATGCCGGCATATACCGGTCCATGATACGCGTAAAGCAGCGCGGGTAAATAATATCGATTTTTCCTCTCATACTATCCTTATCGAAAGAGTGATATAAAATGAAAAGGGCTTTAACATTATTTATCTGTGCAGCACTTTCTCTCATGCTTTTATCCTCCTGCGCCATTCCTGTCAATGTAAATCACAACGGCATCGTCCTGCCGATTTCATCGCGCACTTTACGCTCAGTATACCATGAATTTTTAATGGGCTATAATGAATTGTTCGAAATATACAGGCTCGACGAAAGTACCGCTGCGGATGTGGTCCAAGCAATACACGGCAACAAAAACTGGCAACCACTCCCAATGGCTGGCTCTGTTTCCGGCACTGTTTACGGTCTGAACAAAGAGGTTTCCGAGCTCGTTCAGGTCGGAGAAAAAGAGGATATGGTTATGCCGGTCTTAGACAGCGGATATTACAGCATATACGATACAGGAAATAAAAGCTATTATATAATGGACCATATCGGTTACGATTACCTGACCGAAGGGTATTGCTTATCCGTATTTGACACCAATACACTGACCTTTTATTATTTTAAGACCACCACACCAAAATCACCGCAGGATTGACATCCATCATCCCTCTTTCAATATATCCGCCGCATGCTTTTCATATGCGGCGGATAGCTTTATATATATTACTTACAAATGGCATAACCTTGCATCACGCCGGTCCTCTGCTGTGTTATGGTTGTAAGGGCAAGGAAGAGACAAAATAAATCATGCGCCGCAGGGCAGTTCATTAAAGCCGCCTGCCGGCATTGTATTATGGATATTTGATATGCCGCACAGAGTCAGTGCCCGCCTGGTTAATTCAGCGCGTCGACGCCGACCTGCTCAAACAGTGCCGCCACGCGCGGCTTAAGTGCCGCATAGTCTCGGCTGATGAGCCCGGCGTCGCGCTCCGTTATGCGCTCCGCCTCCGACTGGGCCTGCATGAGTATGTCCATGTCGCGTATGATATCGGCTATCTTAAAGCTCGGCAGGCCGTGCTGACGGTTGCCGAAAAATTCGCCGGGGCCGCGCAGCTTTAGGTCCTCGTTGGCTATTACAAAGCCGTCGGTGGTGCCGCACATTATCTGCATACGCCGCTTTGTCGTCTCGCTCTGATTGTCCGTTACGAGAATACAGCACGATTCAGCCGTGCCGCGCCCTACACGGCCGCGCAGCTGGTGGAGCTGTGACAGGCCAAAGCGCTCGGCGTTCTCTATCAGCATCACCGCCGCATTGGGCACGTCGACACCCACCTCTATCACTGTGGTGGAGACGAGCAGCTGAGTCTCACCCCTGGCAAACGCGCTCATTACCGCGTCCTTCTCCCTTGCCGAAAGCCGGCCGTGCATGAGTCCCACGCTGTAATTTCTAAAGCTCGTGCGGCTTATTTTTCCCGCATACTCCTCTGCTGAGACAAGCCCCTCATCCTCGCCCTGCTCTATAAGCGGACATATTATATACGCCTGAAGTCCCTTATCAAGATGCTTTTTTATATAGTTATACGCCCGCTCCCTTATCCTTGAGGATATGCAGTAGGTCTTTATCTCGGTCCTGCCGGGCGGCATCTCGTCCAGCACCGACACCTTAAGATCGCCGTACACCACAAGCGACAGCGTGCGCGGTATCGGTGTGGCCGACATTACATACAGATGCGGATTATTCCCCTTGGAAATGAGCGAGGCGCGCTGCTCCACCCCGAAGCGGTGCTGCTCGTCCGTTATGACTATGCCAAGGCTCTTAAAGCTAAGGCTGTCGTTGAGCAGCGCGTGAGTACCGACGATAAAGTCTATCTCGCCGCTGGCAAGCTGCTCGTATATTATCTTTTTCTCCCTCGCCGGTGTGGAGCCGAGCAGCAGTGCGGATTTCACACCCGTGCCTCTGAAAAAATTAAGAAAGGAGCGGTAATGCTGCTCGCAAAGTATTGCCGTCGGAGCCATGAATGCCGCCTGCATGCCGTTCTTTATACAGGTGTAGCAGACTGCCGCCGCCACGGCCGTCTTGCCGGAGCCGACGTCGCCCTGAAGCAGGCGCTTCATCGGCCTGCCGCTGCGCATATCCTCCACAGCCTCCGCCGCCGCGCGGCGCTGCGCCGACGTCGGCTCAAACGGAAGTCCGGCAAAAAACTCGGAGGTGTAATCGGTTTTCACCGCCGGCGCGCTTATGTCGGACTTTACCCGGCTAAGCAGCTTTATCCCAAGCTGCATGGTGAGCAGCTCATCAAAAATAAGCCGCCGGCGCGCATCCTTCAGCGCGCTGTGAGATGATGGAAAGTGGATATTGGAATAGGCCTCTTTTAACCCCGTCAGACCGTGCCTTTCAAGCAGTTCGCGCGGCATATATTCCTCAATATACGTCTCGCTGAGCGCCTGCTTTAAGGCATAAGCTATTATCTTCGATGACAGTCCGTCCGTCTGACGGTACACCGGGCGTATTCTCTGCTCGCTTTGCGGCAGAATCTCCGGCGACGACATCTCTTTTTGCAAAAAATTGGCCGTTACCTTGCCGTAAAAGAGGTGCTCGCTTCCCACTTTCAAAGCGGCGGCGGCATATCTGTTGTTAAAAATAGTTATATTCATGCCTGCACTGCCGTCGGACACCTTTGTTTTGTAGATAACCATATTTTTTCTTATGCGGTGCTCCCCGACAGGAGCGGTTACCTTTGCCTTTACGCAGCATTTCTGCTCTGGCAGCGCTTCGCTTATACTTACGGGAGAGGTGAGGTCGTCATAGTGGCGCGGGAAAAAGCTCAAAAGGTCATAGATAGTTTTAACGCCCAGTCTTGCAAACAGACCCGCGCGCTTTTCGCCTATGGATTTCAGCCGTGTTATACTGTCGCCTGTGCTGAGCATAAAAGCCTCCTTATTTTAAGCTAATTCAGCCGGGAAATGCAAAAGCGCAAAATTCAAGCCCGCTGAGCAGGTCAGCCCATATCATGGCTTAACGCCGTGACGTCTGCTGCAAAACACTTTACGTCCGGCCGTTATCCTCAGCCATGATGCAAAGCACCGCCCGCTTGGCCAAGCCGGCACAGCAATTACAAATCCCTGCGCATTATATAATCTGTCTGCTCATTCCTTCCAATAAAGAACGAATGAGCTCCTATTCTGTAAAAGCCCTGCTTTTTATAAAAAGAAATAGCTCGTTCATTATTCTCCCAAACGCCGAGCCAGATATATTTTTTTCCAAAAGTCCTGGCCATATCTGCGGCTGCAGCTATGGCATGTCCGCCTATCCCACGGCCCTGAAAATTTCTAAGCACATATATTCTTTCAATCTCAAGCGAATCAGGGTCATTTATATCCGACTGTGACGGCACCAAGTTTATTTTAATATATCCTGCCGGAAAATCACCACAGTACAAAAAGTAAAAGCTCGAGCCGTCGTCCGCCATCTCCGACATGAGCTTGTCCTCGCTATATCTGCCGGCGAGAAATTCCGTGAGCTCATCAGGGTCGTTTTCAGCAGCAAAGGCATCCGTAAATGTCGCGCGGGACAGTTCACACAGCAGTGATATATCAGCCTGTGTACACCGTTTCATCGTAATTCTCAAGTAAGCACCCCCATTGCGGCTGAGCTTGTGACTGCGCACCTGTCTGCGCAGTATGGCAGTAAACAAAAAGGCCGCTCATGCATCCAAGTCCGACCGAACGACATAAGCAGGCAAATGCATGTTCATCGGTCAAACAGCAGGACACAAAGCGGCACTTGAAGTTCAAATATATTACTTATAATTATTATACACCGTTACTCCGTCCAGATAATATAGTAATATACCGGCTGCCCGCCGTTTACCACCGTGATGTCGGCACTGTCGCCGAATTTCTGGCCGAGCATGGCGCTTATCTCCTCCGCCTGCTCCTCGGTGGTGTCCTCGCCGTAAATAAGCGTTATCGACGAATGGTGCTTTTTGAATATCGTCTTTGTAAGGCGCAGCACCGCCTTGGCCATGTCCGTACCGGTGAATACGAGCTTTGAACCCTCCATTGCCAGTATCTCGCCTTTTTTGATGCTGTGCCCGTCATACTCGCTGTCCCTTGCGGCATAGGTTATCTGACCGGTGCCGATGTTCTGCGCCGCCTTGTCCATGGCCATAGCGTTCGTATCGGCGTCCTCCCCCTCGTCAAAGGCGAGCATTGCCGACAGGCCCATGGGTATAGTCTTGGTATTAAGCACTATCACATTGCGCGTTGCAAGGCTTACGGCCTGCTCGGCGGCCATGATTATATTCTTGTTGTTGGGCAGCACAAACACCGTCTGTGCCGGCGTAGCCTCTATCGCCTTTAATATATCGTCGGTGCTGGGATTCATGGTCTGACCGCCCGTCACGACCTTATCGGCTCCAAGGTCGATAAAAAGCTGCTTTATTCCCTCGCCGGCCGCAACGCATACAAAGCCGTATTTGTTGGCCGGCGGCACCGGCTTCAGGTCGTCATTGTCCGCCTGTGGCTCACTGCCCGGCTCGTTCGCCTTGGCCGCTTCGTGCCGGGCACGCTCATGCTGGTCGCGCATGTTGTCTATCTTAAGGCTTACAAGCGGCCCGTACTCCAGCGCCTTTTCTATAACCTTGCCGGGGTGGTCGGTATGTACGTGTATTTTTATGATATGCTCGTCTTCAACAAACACTGCCGAATCGCCTATTGTCTCAAGATACGCACGCAAAAGCTTTGGGTCCCTGCTTGATTCGGGGCTGCGCTTGACTATAAACTCCGTGCAGTAGGTAAAGGTTATCTCCGCCTCGGATTCGGCAGCAGCGCTGCGGCTTGCCTGCTGTGCGCCGTCCTCCTCGCTCTCTATCATCACGCCGTTTTTGAGCACCGACTGCATGCCCTCTAAAATATATACAAAGCCCTGCCCGCCGGCGTCCACGACGCCCGCTTTTTTTAGCACGGGAAGCAGCTCCGGTGTCGATTCGAGCGCATTTCTGGCAGCCGTGATAAGCTCGTCAAAAACCTCGTTTATATCGTCGGTATGGACCGCCGCCTCGCTTGCCTTTTCGCCTGCGAGCCTTGCGACGGTGAGTATAGTGCCCTCCGTCGGCTTCATGACCGCCTTGTAGGCAGAGTCCACACCGCTGTTGAGCGCCGCCGCAAAATCGCGGCCGCCTATCTCACTGTGACCCTTGAGCGCCTTGCCTATGCCTCTGAAAAGCAGCGACAGTATTACGCCGGAGTTCCCCCTCGCGTTTCTCAGCAGCGCGCCAGCCGTTATCTCGGCAATATTTCCGGCATTATCGTCGTTTGTGTTGGACAGCTCTCTCACTGCGCCGTTTATGGTCATAGACATGTTCGTTCCGGTATCGCCGTCCGGCACCGGGAAGACGTTGAGCTCGTCTACTCTCTTTTTATTATTCGTCAGATTATTCGCCCCGGATATAATGGCATCCCTCAAAGCAGAACCGTTTATCACAATATCCTCCTCGTGCCGGTGCAAGCGGCAAACAAAAATAAATTCGCTCGGCAAAGACCTATTCGGACTTCATGCCGTCGATATGCACAATTACCTTTTCAACAATGATGCCGGTGGAGTCCTCCACCGTGTATTTCACCCTGCTGACTATGCTCTTAGCTATGGCGTTTATGTTGACGCCGTAGGTCACAACGATATATATATCAACAACAATTGAGTTGAAATCGCCCCTGACCTTTATTCCGTTGTCGGCGTTTTCCTTCTTGCTGAAGAGCTGGCGGAGCCGCTGCGGACCCTTCGCCACCATGCCGGACACACCGTAGCAGGAGGATACCGCGTGGCCTATGAGCTTAGTAAAAAACGCATTTGATATGCTGACTGTGCCATAACGATTTTCATATTTTATCATAGTATTCTCCCTTTCCGTGCGCGTTCTTTTATCGGCCGATACAGCCGTCTATTGAAGCCGCAGCTTAAAGCCGCAGCGCTATTCTGCAAACACTTTGCATGTATATTATATTATCTTTCGGCTAAATATTCAACCACTATGCAATAAATTGCCGGCATAGGTCTATAAAACCGCACTATAACCGTTCCGGCGCCGGCTCCATAATGCGTCTTGCCCGCTGCGGTATTTGGAGTCTTAGGTCCTGGCATAGTCCTGAATATTATAGTAAATATCGCTTACAGTAGCTACCGGCTGTGTGGGCAGCGACGAGTCCGAACACAAAAGCCCGCATCTGTAAACCAGAGGCACGACCGGCATATCGCTTTCAAAAACTGATATAAAATCGGATACCGAAGCCGTGCCGGCTTTATACTCGGCATATTTTGCCTTAGCCTGTGAGGCGGCGTCTATTCCGTACGATGCGGCCGCACCGTCGGCGAAAAATACACTGAGGTCAAAATTCTTGGCAAGCTTTACCTCGCCTATATAAAGGTCAAAGTCGCCGGCAGTTATACGGGACGTATAATCCGCCAAGGGCAGCGAAACAACCTCCGCCTCAATTCCTGCCCTTCTCAGACTGTTTCTAACCGCTTCCGCGGTATATACTCTCGAGCTGTTCTCGGAGTTAACTAATATCTCGAGCCTTAGCGGCTCGCCGTTTGATAAAAAATAACCGTCGCTGTTTTTTTCGCTGTATCCCGCAGCCGCCATCTCTGCCGCCGCTGCATCGCCGTCCGATGACGTGCCTATATGCTGCATGTCAATCGCCGCATAAAAATGCGGATGATAAAGGCCCGTCGCCGCCTCTGCATATGAGTAAAAGGCATCCTCAACTATCGTCTGGCGGTTAACCGAACAGCTTATTGCACGGCGTACGTTGGCAGACTGAAGTATTGAGCGCGACGAATTAACGCCTATAAACACAAGATTTGTGAGCGGTGTCTTATTAAGGCTTTCAGACCAGCCCGGCACCGATTCACCGCTTAAATCGGTGTAGTACATGCTTATGCCGGAGGATTCTATATTATGCTGAAGCGCATCGTCATCGGGAGTGTCGATAAGCGTTATTTTTTTAACGGTTACTTCTCCCCCTATCCAGTCCTCTCTTGCCAGCAGCGATACGTCTCCTCCGTCGGAGCTGTATACATATCTTCCCGAGCCGGTCGGGGGCAGAGATTTGTTATCCTCGTTTGTTAGGTTTTCCGTATTCATTTTATATATCGGAAAGTCCAGCATTGAGACAAAATATGGGTCGGGCGAGGCAAGGGTTATTGTAACTGTTTTTGAGTCAGCGGCATTGTATGACGCTACGTTTGAGAGCTGGTCCCTATATTTGTACGAAGACGCCTGCGCCGCCCTTATAGACGATGTTACGTCCTCCGCCGTCACGCTCGTACCGTCCGAAAAGGTCGCATCCTTAAGCCGTATAGTGCAAGTCACACCATCCAATACGATTGATTCAGCCAGCCTGTTCTGAGGCTGCATGTTTTCATCCAAAACGACGAGCGAATCGTAAAGCAGCGTGGAAATTTCCCGGTTTATCTTTGTTTGTGCTGTATACGGATTGAGTGAATCGCTCGGGGTATACGGCAGTATCAGCTCGCCGGAAAATTCCGAGCCTGCCGCAGGCGTCTCGCTTCCCGGCGCTTCTGCCGGAGCATCGTTCCCTCCGCCGCAGCCAGCAAGAAATATGCATAAGGCCGTCAGAACGGCTATAGACAGTTTTCGCAAATGCATTGATTGACCTCCGAAAATCCAAGTCAAGGCTTATGTTTTATATAGTATATACATTATAAGGCAAAGCTTTGCCAAAATCAAATACGGATTGCCGCTGCTTTTATATATGCCGTACCGGAAGGTCCGGCCGCAGTATAAGTCCAATCGGCGGTGCCGCTGCTCGCGACTACAGTGGTAAAGTATGCTTAAATATATAGTTTGATTATCCGTTTAAGTCCGAACATCTATTTCCGTTAATATTTGTCCGCTAAGTTTTGCTGCCAAGAGACTGCTTTTTTGATTAGATTCATGATAACGATGCTTTAAACCAATGTATCCTTCGCAATTCCCGGCTGCAGAAGCTCTGTCCAACCGCTGTTTGTCATTCTTTGCAAGACTTGACACAGTTTCACGAAATTTCCCGCTCAGCCTGCTCTGGCAGTTTAGACCGGCCGCACATAAGAGATCAGGTTAACAGTCATGCGCCATGCCGGCTGAGCTATGAAGGAAGCTTGCTTTTGATAAATTGCTCCGGCCTTTTCCGGCTTCGCGCAGACGCTTTTTTCGCCAAACGGCCGGCCTGCGGGATTTTAAAGTTTCTCTTTCGGCAGCGTGCATTGATTGTTCGCAATCACCAATGCAAACGTTCTAATGCTTGGCAGACGCGAGCTGGTCTAAACAAATATCCACCCGCAAAGCGGGTGGTATTTCCGTTTCGGGCATAGCCCTAACCTTTACAGGCTACGCACAAGTGCGTTTTTTATTGGCCTGCCAGCCACGCATAGGATTACTTGCTACCCGTAAACGGGTCTCTGGGGTCAAAGATACTCAACTGGTCCGTTTCCTTATCCACTTTTAATTGATTCGCTATATATGCTTTGATTGCTGCGGTGTTTTTCCCTGTGGTATCAACGTAGTATCCCTTACACCAAAATTCGCGATTTCGATATGCAAATTTCATATTCCCAAACCTTTGAAATATTAGTAAACTACTTTTTCCTTTTAAATACCCCATAAAGCTCGAAACGCTCATTTTGGGTGGTATACTTACTAATAGATGTATGTGGTCAGGGCATACCTCTCCTTCTATTATTTCTACACCTTTCCATTGACACAAACTCCTTAATATTTCTCTTATTGCTTCTCGTTTTTCTCCATAAAATACTTTCCTCTGATACTTTGGGGCAAATGCAACAGTATTCTCAATCACACAGAGGTGTATCATTTCGCCAAAGGAAAATTGATACTGCACTTATGGTATGATTTTGAGAGCGACGATAACTGTGATACCATAGGCAAGACTTTAAGATATTACCGATTACATAGAGGGTATTCCACCCGTGAACTTGCCGAAAAGGTCGGCGTTGTTCCTGCCACACTTACTCTTTACGAAAATGACAAACATCCTATAAAGTATAAAACCGCCGTTCTACTCGCCGAAGTGCTTGGTATTGACCGCAAGTTGTTGTTTGACGAGTATTCTGCCTTTGTGGATTATCCGTGTAACGTGCTTCTGCGAGAGGTGCGGGAACGGTTATCACTTAATCAATCGCAAATGGCGCAGGAAATCGGTGTTGCTCAAAGCGCTTATTCCGCTTGGGAAAGAGCAGTACGAACACCACGCAGACAGAAATATGAAAAGATAGCTCCGCTTATTAAAAAAGCCAATATCCATAGATAAAGAGCAATCCGAGAAGAACCGTAAAAGTTTTTCTCGGATTGCTTTCTTTCAATCGGTACGTTCGACCATAGCTCCTTCTGTGAGTACAATTAAGGCAGAAGCTCAAAGGAGGTCGCAATATGCGGGGCAAAAAGTATTACATAGCACTTGATGATTCTGAACGCAGCTTGCTAATCAACTGTCTGAATGACTTAAGGAACAGCCTTATTTCGGAAGGCAGATACACAGACGCGGTTGACGGGGCGCTGCTTAAAATCATCAACGCACCACTCAGGAAGTTCAAAGTAATTTGCAAGGAGGAATAAGGCCATGAAGAAATCATTATTCGAGCAAATAGGCGGTACATACGAACAGCAGGGAGATTATATGATACCCTATCTGGCCCTACCACCCCAAGAAGAACAGCCTATCGGGATATGGGGACAGCAGCACGCACGGTATCTCAGACAGTACCGTAAGATACTTTATACCAACCTGCTGACAAACGGAAAGTTGCACAGCTATCTTGCCGAACTTAACAAGCAGGCAGAGGATATGTTTTTTCAGCTGGTAAAACATATGACAGATGTTGAGGGCGTAAACGAACAACTCAAAGCGGAAAACCAAATAGAATGGGTACGTCGAATGAACAATATACGAAACATGGCAGCAGAAATTGTATACACTGAAGTTATATACAACATATAATTTCCAAACCACAAAAAGCGATAGCGGAGCATAAACCTCGCCATCGCTTTTACAATCATGGTCTTATTTGTTTGTCCTGCATTTCTTCTTTGCCGTCGCTGTAATAATCAGGCCGCAGCCGCTGACGGACAACAAAGCCAGGAATAAGAGCACGGCATTGTTTTCACCCGTGGGAGGCACCTTGGCGTCATCTTCGTCAGAAGAATCGTCTGTCCCGCCCGGCTCGTTTTCATCCGGTTTTTCATCAGGACCCGTCGCGAGAATCACTTCCGTCTGCGTATAGCCGCAAACATTGCATTCTCTCTCCCGGCTGCCGTCCGTTGTCTCGGTCGCTTCCTGCGCGATCGTCCAGTCGCCAAAGCTGTGCGCTGCGACATCGGTGCGTTCGCCGCAAGCGCATGCATGCCAATGGTTTTCCTTGTCAGACTCCCAATCCGTGCCGTAGCTGTGGCCGCTGGCCTTGACTAGGATCTCCTCTTCCGTCAGCTCGCGTGTGCCCGCCGCATCGTTATACTTTTTCCCACACTTGGAGCAGGTGTAATACTCGATGTTTCCATCTTCCTCACAGGTGGCGGCCTTGGCTTCTGTTTTTACCATTTCATGAGTATGGTCGAGTTTAGGAACCACTGTGCCCTCAGCGGTTTTCTTTCCACAATCCAGGCAGTAGGTGTCACCGGTGTAGCCTTCGGCCTCTTCCGTTGCAGCCACAGCGTTACGGATCTCGGTATTCACATGATTGTCAGGGTCAAGTTCTCCATATTCCGTGCCGCAGACAGAGCAGACTGCCTTATCAGAACAAGTGGCTTCGCCACCCTCGTGGGCTGCTTTGTCAAAAGTAGTTCCACATACGCCGCAGGTATGCCAGTGGTCGGCGCCGTCGGATTCCCACTGTCCGTTATCGTCGGTATGGTCGCCGGTCGCAGAGATCGTCGTGCCGTCGGCAAGCTTTTCGCCGCAGCCGAGGCAGTAGGTATCGCCGGTATAGCCGTTCTCACCGCAGGTGGCCTCGATCTTGCCCTTGACTTCTGTGCCGCCGGCGTGGTTGTCTGGATCAAGCTCACCATGCTCTGCGCCGCACGTTTCGCAGGCCGCCTTGGCCGAGCAGGTGGCTTCCCCGCCGCTGTGAGCGCCCTCGTCAAAGGTGGTCCCGCAGTCGCCGCAGGTGTGCCAGTGGTCAGCGCCGTCGGACTCCCACTGCCCATTATCATCTGTATGGTTGCCGGTAGCAGAGATCGTCGTGCCGTCGGCAAGCTTCTCGCCGCAGCCGAGGCAGTAGGTATCGCCGGTATAGCCATTCTCACCGCAGGTGGCCTCGATCTTACCCTTGACTTCCGTACCGCCGGCGTGGTTGTCCGAGTCGAGCGGCGTGGTAATCGATGCGAGTTCTGTGCTGCACTCTGCATCGCCGTAATATTTGCCTGCGCACTTGTCGCTGGCGCAGGTCCAGTATTCTACCGTGCCGGTCTCGTAGCAATTAGCAGCAATAGCCTCGTGATGTGTAATACCTGTATGCACATGCGGGAGCTGCGGGAGCTCGGTGTTTTCATTGCGCTTACGTCCGCACACCGTGCATTCCTCGTGCCGGACACCGGGCGCGTCTTCCGTGGCGGACGTATCTACTACCCATTCAAAGCTATGGGACGCCGTTGTGCCGTCGATCACTTGACCGCAGCCGTCGTTGACGCAGAGCTTCCAGTGATTGTCCCCGTCGGAGTGCCAGCCCTCTTCGGCGACATGGGTGAGCGCGGGAATGACCAGCTGTTCTGCGCTAACCTCGGTTTTGGTTTCGTCAAACAGCTTATGGCAGACGGAGCATTCGTAGTAGGCCTTTTTGCCCGCTGTGCCGCATTTGGCCGGCACTTCGGGGATCAGGTTGCCATATTCATGCTCGGCGCAGGAGATCGTGACGGTTGTTGTGACAGAGGTTTCTGTCGCCACATCTTCATTGTCCTGATTCATCAACTGCGGTTGGATTTGAATATACGTCTCTCCCACCCAAGACAGATCCGACTTGGCTTTAAGCGTCAGCCGGAAAATGTCTCCATTTATATCCTGTGCGCTCGAATAGGCAAAGGTGGCGGTCAAATAAGTCGGATTAAAGTCGCTTAAAGCAGGATTGGAAACCAGCCATTCACCTGAAATGACCTCGAGCACCGACTGATCAACAACAAACAGGATTCCGGCAGCTTTTATCGGTTCATAATCGCTGAGTGATATCGTGACAGTAAAGGTATCCCCTATTTCGACATCCCCTTCGGATGCGGTGCAGACGATCTTTGGTTCTACCGCAAATACCGTTACAAACGATGTGGCTGCCAAAGCCACGCATAGCAAAAGTGCTAATACTTTTTTCATTTTTTACCCTCATTTCTTTTGTATGTTTTTTATTTTAACGGATAGAGATTTGGGAAAAAGGTATGGTTAAGCAGATACACCGCGTCATCGCTGTCCACTGCACCGTCCCCGTCAAAGTCGCAATCCTGATTGATAGGATAAAGGCCCGGGAAAAAGGTATAATTGAGAAGGTATGTTGCGTCATCGCTAGTGACCTCGTTATCCCCGTCTGTATCGCCGGGGAGATAGGCAAGGATTTCTATCTCAAACGTATCGATGAAATCGCCGTAGGTAACCGTCAGCGTCTGCTTGCCGACTTGGGTGTTGTCAAAGCCAGTGACACTATAGTTGCTGACTGCCTTCGACGTTCCATTCGCATAATGTGCAGTTACCGTCATACCTGTAAGATCCAGATCCTCGCCCGCCCAATACCACAACTTATCCGGTGGATTTATAGTAATATGGGTGGGTTTCTGATCGACATGGATGCTGCCATCCTGTACAGTATGCGGTACGGTTTCCAGTGCGGCATTGGAGATATCGTCCGGGGAATAGTGCACTGTCAAAGGATAGTCCCCATTAGCAGTAGATGCCACGCGGAATCGTATGACCGCCAGCTCGCCGTCTCCCTGCACATCCTGCGTGTGATACCATAAAAAGGTCAGCGATCCCGTATCATTCCCTTCTTCGTCGCTATACAGCGCGCCATCGGTCAACAGTGTCCCCCGTTCTACAGCAACCGGGGTCAGCTGTTCAGCATCATATTCAATCCGAAATCGGAACGATGCCAATCCGGGATTATCTGTAATGGTTACGGGGACGCATATTTCCTCATCGGAATACCCAGCGACTTTACCGAAAGCAATAATCGCTTGGCCACCTTCTGCCATAGCCAATGCTGTAATTCCGGGCAGTATCATCAAAAAAAGCAAAGCAAACCCCGAGCAGATAGTCCTGCACAAGTTCATCCTAGTATGTCCCATATGGTCACCCCTTGTTCCTTATGGGCGCGTCAAGCAGCCATTGTGAAAGCAAAATCACGTCAGACAAATCGATCTCGTCATCTTCGTTGACATCAGCGGCAAGTCGCTGCTTTTCGGTCAGTTCAATGTCCTGTCCGGAAACCACCTGTGCCAGCAGCAGCACGTCTTTCATCCCCAAGGTTTTGTCGCCGGTCAGATCGCCCAGTATATAGTCTACAACCTCAACACCGCCGGACTTCACCTGGAAAAAGACGTATTCACCCGCTGCATTTTGATTATCCTTATCTTCAAAGGAAAGAGTTACATCGGAGCTACCTTCGGCGGCACCTTCCAGAATTTCAAAGGTCAGCGTATACAATTCCCCGTCTGCTTCTAGGTCTGTCGGGTTAAACCATACCAGTGTAATTTGGCCACTGCCAGCCTGTTCTTCATTAACCACCAGATTACCGGGCTGAAGTATTTCCTTGCCCTCGACAGATACGAATTTTAAGACTGCCGGATCAAATTGGAGAGTATGCCGGAATCCAGCGATGCCCGGGTTCCGTTTTACCGAAACTGTCACCGACACTGTATCTCCCACCCGTCCGCGATCGCTGCTTATGGAATAGGATGCCTCCGGTGTTGGCCGTTCCATTACAGAAACGGAGAAGGTCTGCGTCTTTCCTTCGTAAGTAACCGTAATCGTCTTGTTCCCCGGCGCCTTAGAGTCAAAGCCGTTAAGCGCATATTCCTCCTCATCGAGCTCGACCGCTTTTCCGTTGTCATAGTGCGCCGTAACGGTCAGCCCATCCGGGACAAATTCCTCGTTGACATAGTAGTTTAGTTTTTCCGGATAGGTGATGGTAATGTGCGTCAGGGTTTTTGCCTGTACCGTAACCTGGAATTGCGCCGTTTGCCCTTCGCACATGACCGAAATGGTTTTAAGGCCCGGCAGCGAAGAATAACCGGTCAGTGTGTAGTCATTGGTTTCCTCTGTCGAGCCGTCGTTATAGATGAGGATGACCACCAGACCGTCTGGCTCGAATTCATCACCTTCCAAATAATCCGTCTTGTTCGGCAGATGCTGAATTTCAAGTCCAGTGACGATACGTGCGATGACTCGCACGGAAAAGGAGGCGGTTTTCCCCTGGTAGGTCACGACAACAGTCTGCATACCGATTTCACCGGTATACCCCGCCGTTGAATAGCCTGTTACCGGCTCCGACGTCCCATTGTCATAATGCGCGGTAACGACAAGGCCGTCAGTATCTAGTTCCTGCCCCTCAATGTATTCCGTTTTATCCGGCTGTTTGGTGATTTCAATGGATTCCAGACTACGCGCCCGGACATTCACGGTGAAAGTAACGCTTTTACCCTGATATTCAACCCGGATGATCTTGGAGCCCGGAGCCGAATCATAGCCACTTACGTTGTATTCCTCAATGGTTTCGGACGTCCCGTTGTTGTACTGCGCGGTGACGACCATTCCAGCCGGGTCAAACACCTCACCCTCCAGATAAGTTAGTTTCGTAGGCAACTTCGTCACCTGGATTCCGATCATTTTCTTAGCAACTACTGATACCGTGAATTCTACTTTGCATTCTTCATATGTAACGGTAACCGTATGAGTACCAATGGTCGGCTGGTATCCTTCATATGTAAAATCCTCTATAATTTCTGATGTACCGTCATTGTAAACAGCGGTAACTTTCATGCCTGTCAAGTCCAGCGATTGTCCCTCAATGTAGCTGAGCTTTTGTGGCTTAACAAGGGATAATGATTGCACCTTTCGCTCAATAACTTCTATGGTAAATGTAGTGGTATGCCCCTGATATTCCACCGTAGCGATAACCGTACCAGGTTGATCAGTGGTATATGAGAGCTGGGCTTTATCCAGAGTTACTGTCTCACTAGTTGCATCGTTATAATAGATGGTAAGTATTCCGCCATCAGGATTCACAGTCTGCCCTTGGACATAGGTGGTTTTTTCAGGCAAAGCGGAAACGGAGATAGAAGTAATGGCTCGCGGTATCACCTCAATATTGACAGTTTCCTCGGTTTTCTGTCCGCCGTAGGCAAAATGAATCGCCTGCATACCGGTACGGTTGACATCCAATTCGGCAAGCATTTGCAAGGTGGCATCTACTGAAACGGTTTTCCCATCCGTATAGGTGATTTTCACTGTTGCGCCGGATAAATCGGGTTGACATCCCTCAACCACTTGATTATTTGTCGGCGGAGTCAGCAGATCAATGCTTTGAATCCGTTCCTGACGGTTCATTTTCAACTGTGGATACGCATACTCCCGGTAATCGTCTATTTCCCATATGGCATCAAAATCAAAGCCGATAAAGGTAGACTGCCGTTGCAATTGTCTCATAGTACATTGGGTTCCTTCGCCGGTGTTAACCACATCTACTAAGTAATAGCAATTAACGGCACTGCCTCGGCCTGCAATACCACCAACATACACCCACGAGTGATACGAAAATGTGTTTTCAGCGGTCACATGCCCTGTGTTGTAGCAGTTATAAGCGCTGCCTTGCCCCGTGATACCGCCTGCATAGGAATAACAGTAATAATAACTACCAGAGGCAGAGTTGACTGCCGACACACTGCCTGTGTTATAGCAGTTATCAGCGTTGCCTTGACCTGCGATACCACCTGCATAGGAATTGCAATCACCAGACGCGGTAGTGGTAGCCGAAACACCGCCCGTGTTGTAGCAACTGCCGATTATACCGCTATTGTATCCCGCGATACCGCCTGCATAGGAAAAGGTGGGAGAGGTAGTAGTAGCCGACACACTCCCCGTGTTGTAGCAGTTGCTGATCGTGCCACTATTACTGCCCGAGACACTGCCTGCACAGGAGCGGGCGGCTTTAACGGATATATTTCCATCTACCAAGCCAAGATTTTGAATGAACCCTTGATTATAGCCAAACAATCCCGCATATTGCACCCCGCTGCCACTAAGGTAGCAATATAAGCCGGTAACGGTATGTCCGTTGGCGTCAAACGAGCCAAAGAACGGTTTGCTACTGTCTGTGCCAATCGGCTCCCAACCCTGACCATCGTTATAAAACGCTCCGCCTTCGGTAAAATCCGCCTCGGTGAATACAATATCCGTCACCATCAGAAAATGGGCGTCCAGATACTTCCGCACATTGTTCAAATGGGCTTTGTTTGCAATCCGATAAGGATTATAAAGGGTTCCTGTTCCGCCCGCAAATTCAGTTGTATTCTCTATACCGTCCTCTCCACCATGTGGTACCGTTTGTAAGGTTGGAAATGGGTAGGCGTTTCCCTCAACGAGTTCCCATACTGTATCAAAATCAAAGCCGACAAAGGTTTCCTGACTTTTCAGTTGTTCAAATGTACACCGTGTAGTGGTATCGGATCCGACGCAAACGCCATTGTGTGTTGCCTCCCAATAATAACAGTTACTAAATGTCCCCTTGTCGCTATTGTATCCTGCAATACCGCCTGCATAGGAAGGGGAAGAGGAAGCGGTGAAGCTAAAGGCAGCTGACACACTGCCGATGTTGTAGCAGTTATTGATCGTGCCGCTATTGTATCCCGCAATACCGCCTGCGTAGGAATGAGAAGAGACGGAGGAGTAGGGAGCTGTAAAGGCAGACGACACGCTACCTATATTATAACAATTACTGATCGTGCCGCTATTGTATCCCGCAATACCGCCCGCGTAGGAATGAGAAGAGACAGAGGAATAAGGAGTTGTAAAGACAGATGACACGCTACCCATATTATAACAATTACCGATCATACCGCTATTGTATCCCACGATACCGCTTGCATAGGAATAGGATTGATTGACAGAAGAAGTATAGGTAGAGGTAGAGGCGGCTGATACGCCGCCCATGTTGTAACAGTTACCGATCAATCCCCCATAAGCATTATATCCCGCAATACCGCCTGCGCAGGAAAAAGCAGGGTCGTCAGTAGAGGTGGTAGCCGACACACTGCCCATGTTATAACAGTTGCTGATCATGCCACTATTGTATCCCGCGATACCGCCTGCATAGGAAGCATCAGATGAGTAGTTAGACGTGGAGGTAGGGGTAGAGGAAGCAGATATGTTTCCACCTAACAAGCCAAGGTTTTGAATAGTCCCTGTACTATACCCAAATAACCCAGCGTAAATTTTTCCTTCACCATTCTGATGACAGAGCAGTCCTGTTATCGTATGAGAGTCCCCATCAAACTGTCCTTCGAAAGGAGTGCTTTCTGTGCCGATTGGCTCCCAGCCGTGTACGCCATCATAGAAATCGCCGCCCTCTTCAAAATCTGCTGTAGTAAATTGAATATCAGCTATCATGCGGAAATGGGCATCTAAATAGAAGCGCACATTGTCCAAATGCGTGGCAGTTTCTACCAAATAAGGGTTTTCCGCCGTACCGTTGCCTCCCGCAAATTCTGTCGTGTTTTCTGCCGATACAGAGCTTACGCCCACCGGAACTGCCGTAGTCAGCGTTAGCATCGTCAGTAGCACGGCAAGCAAACGCTTAGTAAAAATTCTCATGGTTTGCCTCTCCTTTTCGGTTTTCTATATGTAACAAAACTGCATAGTTAGAATGTTATCGACGCCAAATATTCCAACAATTCCTGTAACTGCACCGTATCCAAAGGACAGATATCATCGTTGACAATACCGGTCTCCACGGCATTCTTAAGATAATGGATTTGATCCCTTGATAGTTGGAAATCTTCCCCGTCAGGCATCGCCTGTAGCCATCGAGCTTCTATTTGATTTATAGTCCCCTGAATCATATTCACTTGATTGATATCTGACAGCCGTCTATGTTCCTCTGCCTCCAGATATTTTTTCTCTATTTTCAGACTGTTTTTGTACCATGCTGTGACATCGCCTATTAGTTTAAAATATTTTGAGTCCATTTTTACTTTGTTCGCCATTTTGTTTTCTCCTATTTAACCGACTTTAATATATCGAGAGTGGTTGTTCTTTCCACGCTCAACAGGCTTAATGCCGTCAACCCGGCCTTCCCTGACTTCATTCGCAAAATATTTTCCAAAGGATATTCGCTCTCCTTTTTTCAATGCCTCCCATTCACACTCCATGAATAAAGATTTCAACTCAAAGGCACGATTTGTAGGTAGGGTTGTTTGGATCATCCCTCTTGCTTTTTGCATCCATTTTTCATAGTCCATATTTCCATCTGTCCCCACACATTACTGACTATGTATACGTATGCCCATGCTAAGCAACATAAACGGCATTATGTTATAAAAGCGGCAGCAATTTGCTGTGTATGATTGCCGTACTCGAAAAAAGCCGCAAATACAAACTAAAAATAGATGCAGTAACCCAAGCCTTTTCGAAAATTCCTTTGAAAAGGCTTATTCGTGCTGTTCTCTCTTGACAACAATCCGTAAAAACCATACTTTTCTTCGTCAAACTGCTTGTAATTTCTTCTAAGCCATGATATAATAAAATAAACAAAATGGGTTTGGTATGTCCTTTTACAACATAATGCCGTTTATGTACTCAGCCGCCTTTTAGGGCGGCTTTTTTCATAGGATCAGCCGCATATTTTCCATTCGTCGGCGATGTTCATTTCCAGTAGAAACGATATAAATTCTTGTGGTGTTGATACTGCTGTGGCCTAAAATATCGGCAAGCTTGGCGATATCCTTTTCGATCCCATAAAACACACGGGCAAACAAATGCCGCAAATTATGGGGAAACACTTTCTGCGGATTTACCCCGGCCTGCTCGCAAAGGCCTTTCATTTCCCGCCAGATGTTGGTGCGGCTCATCGATCTACCCGTTCTTGTAATGAAAATTGCACCTGATGTTATCCCTTGCTCCGCAGCATAGCGGAGCAGTTTCTTTTGCAGTTCTTTAACAATAAAAACCGACCGTGTTTTGCCCTTGAGGGAAACGACCGCCTCGCCACTTCTGACTGCTTCCACCGTTATGTATTGCAGTTCGCTGACGCGGATACCCGTCCCGCATATCGTCTGCAAGATGAGGTTCAGCCGCTCGTTGCCTTTTTGCTTTGCCGTATTCACCAGCCGCATGTACTCCGCTTTGGTCAGCTCCTTTTCTTCGGAACAGTAGATCTGCCGCTGAAGCTTGATGGATTTCACCCTGCAATCTGACCAGCCTAAAAACACAAACAGGTTGTTGAGACTGGCCAGCATGGAGTTGATACTGCGGACAGCATAGCTTTCGGAAAGCAGTTTGCTCTTGTAAGCAATGACCGTTTCCTTGGTGACCTCTGCGCCGTTTTGGTACGCAGCAAACGCCCGCACATCCCGCAGATATTTTGCTATGGTGTTTTCGCTTTTCTCTTCACTCCTGAGATATGTGGAAAAATCCGCAATCCATTTTTCTGTTAAAATTCGTCCTTTCATCTCGATTTACCTCCGGATATCTATTTTATCCGAAAAGTATGATCTAAGAATTGTCCTCTCCATTTTAGGAAAGGGCAGCTCTTGCATCGAATGTGTGGATTTCGGACATAAAGACAGCCCCGATGGGTCAGCAGTACGTTCTGCTTTCCCGGCGGGGCTTTTTGCGTTTATGGGCAATTTTAGAGTTGCTTTTCATCCCACTCAAAAAGTGATATAATATTTTCTACTTTTGAAGGAACAATAGATTTCTTTTGTGTCGATTATTTAATGGAGAGATTAACTCTCCGGAAAGGAGGCACAAAATATGCCGATATTATTGAAAAGACCAAACGGTGAGATCACGCCGTTTCGCAATGCGGACCTTATCCCCGCATTCTATTTTATCCCGAAATCCATTTTGGACAGGTGCGGTTCAGAGCTGAACAGCATTCCACGCAATCCGAGAAAGCTATTGCGAAGTTGGGACGCAATCGCTATGGTGGAAAGTGATTTGTTTCTGCTTGCTATTATTGACGCTTATGCATTTATGGTCTGGCCATTTATGGGACTGGGGGCAAAGCGTGAAATCTATTCCGGCTATGAGCCGTCTTGGATTTATGCCCACACAGCGCCATATTGGATTCAGGAATTGCAGGAGGAAAAGATTCTTCCGAAAGCAAAGGAGTTGTTAAAGAACGGAGGTGTGGATGAAACCTTCGGCTATGTGTCGGAAGAAGAAATCTCTGATCTGTTCAGCTGGCTTGTTCCGCAGACAATGGCGCACCACAATATGAATGTTGTCATTGATGCCGCAAAGGAGTTCCGCTGTTTTGAAGATTTTGATTATCGGAACAGCCGGCAAAAAATCGACCATTACCGCAAGTGGTATCACACTCGTGTAAAGAATATCACGGTTGAATCTTTAGAGGAAATCAAAGAACGGTATGCCGAAAACAATGACGGTATGGACTGGGACATCCCCGATGAAGACAGCGATATGAACCGTACCGTTTTAGAGCCGATGGCGGTAACCGAGTTTTTAGCTTCGCTCAGCAAAACGGACAGGCAAATTCTTACAATGCGTATGGAGGGCATAACGCTTGAAAAAATTGCTAAAAAGCTTGGATTCAAAACGCACAGCGCCGTTCACAAGCGCATCCGAAAAATCGGCTTGGCTTACGAAAAATACAGCGGCGAAGATTTTGGGTTCAGCCAAAAGAAAATCATCTGATAACACCTGTGGATGTAAAAATCGGCAGGTGTTGTTTTTTTGCCCAAAAACAGACTGGAGGAATTAAATTATGAGAGCATATTCATCATTAAGACAGATGCAGGATTCAGGCATCTGCGTTGACAACTATAAAACAAACGAGAGTGACGGTGTTTTTTCTGCAAGACTTGATTACAAACGCTGGGGCAAGAACCGCAATATCCTTGCTTACTTTACTTTTGAAAATGGCAATAAGGTCATGGCTTCCGCTTGGCAGAACACCGGCTATCTCGGTATTCCCTGAGATTGAAGAAGGAACAATGCTGACTCTCACTTTTGAGAGGGCGAAGAACGGTATTTCCTATTTGAGAAAGGTTGAGAGAAAAGAAGGACAGTAATGCGTGTCTCATACTGTAACAAGCAGGGAACTTGTACGGCAAGTTCCAACTCAAATTTTTAGGGAGTCCCCTAAAACCCCTAAACGAAAGGAATGATATATCTATGAATAGGAACCAAAAAGAAAAGCTTGCCCGGATCGAGATTCGGGTGAGGTCAAAAGATAAGGACAAAATCAAGCAAATCGCAGATAAATGCGGTTTACGATTGAGCGAATATGTTGTGCAGAGGGCATTGGGCTACGCACCGAAAGCGGTGCAGCCCGATGTCTTTTTTCATTTCTACAGCAAATTGTGCGAGCTGTGTAATTCCTCAGAAATCACACCTGAAACAGAAAACAAACTTCTTGCGCTGATTGATGAAATTCATTCGGAACTTCTATTGCCTGAAAAGGAAACCATAACACAAATTAAAAACGGAATTGAGGTGAGCGACGAATGGCAACCACCGGATTCTGGCCCGTCAAATCCCGATTAAAGGAAGTGATTAGCTATGCGGAAAATCCCGATAAAACCACCGATAAAAAGTTCTTGGACGAGGACTTATATGCGGCACTATGCTATGTGGAGAACGACCGTAAAACCGACAAAACAATGTATGTGTCGGGTATCAACTGCCCGAAGCAGAGAACCTATGAGGTGATGATGGCAACCAAGCGGCGGTACGGCAAGCTAGGCGGGAATGTCGCTTATCACGGGTATCAGAGCTTTGTATCCGGCGAAGTCACACCGGAGGAAGCGCACAAAATCGGGCTGGAAACGGCAAGGCGTATGTGGGGCGGAGACTTCGAAGTTGTTGTCACCACTCACCTGAACACGGATAATCTGCACAACCATTTTGTAGTAAACTCTGTATCGTTTCGCACCGGCAGGAAGTTTGAAAACCATATCTCCGACCATTACAGGCTGCGGGAAATTTCCGATGAGATATGCCGTGAGCGTGGAAAGGTTGTGCTTGCACCGAGCAAATTCACAGGCAGTAAAAAGAAAGACTATTGGATTCACAAAAACGGCGGCCTGACGCACCGGGATATGCTGCGGCGGGATATGGACGAAGCCATATCCAAAACCACCAACTGGAAAGCCTTCGACTTGTATCTGAAAAATCTCGGCTACAGCTATGCAAGAAACAACGATTACCGTCATCCCTCCATTATCGCTCCCGGGTGGAAGCAGCCCGTGCGTATCGACTCTCTCGGCGAACAATACACGCAGGAGAAGATACGGCAAAGGCTGATACAGAACCAGCGGAAGCCGGAACTGTATGTAATCGTGTACCCCGAACAGAAACGGAATCCGCTGTTAGCCCTTGAATACGAAATGAAGAAATTGCAGCGGATGGATACCGTTACGCTGCTGTTTGAGATTTTTATTACTTTGCTTAAAATCTGCACGGGCAGCAATATCGAACAGCAAAACAACCGCCTGTTATCTCCGATGATGCGGGCGGAGGTGCGGAAGCTGGACAGATATATGGAAGAATACAGGCTCCTTTGCGACAACCACATTGAGTCGCCAAAGGAGCTTTTGTTGTTTCAGGAGGATTTGATTGCAAAAATCACCGCATTGGAAAAGAAGCGCTATGCCTTGCGGTTAAAAATCCGCCGTGCCAAAACGCCGGAAGATGAAGCTGTCTTAAAAGAGGAGGCAAAAGAAATCACCAAACACATTACTCCTCTGCGAAAGCGGAGAGATATCGCCCTGCGTATCGAGGAGCATATTCCGAGAATCAAGGAATTACTTGACACAGAGCGGCAAATCGAGATAAAGCAAAACAATTTGAATAGGAAGAAAGAACGAGGTTTTGAACGATGAAAAACACACCGAAAAATATATCCATTGAAAAATTACACCCATTTGAAAACCACCCCTACAAGGTGCAGGATGATGAGGAAATGGAACACCTTACGGAGAGCATTTGTGAAAACGGCATTGTAACTCCCGTTATCGTCCGGCAGTTGGAAAATACCACAGATGAATATGAGATCATATCCGGGCACCGGAGGGTTATGGCGAGCAGAAAGGCAGGGATTACTGAAATCCCTGCCTTAGTTGTTTCCCTTGACCGTGACGCTGCGGCGGTCGTGCTGGTGGACAGCAACTTACACCGTGAGCACATTCTGCCGAGCGAGAAAGCCTTTGCCTACAAGATGAAGCTGGACGCGATGAAGCATCAGGGCTGGCGCAGTGATTTAACTTCGGGACAAATTGTCCCGAAGTCCGATAATAACCGAACCACCGCAAAAATCGGCGAGAATATGGGAGAAAGCTATAAAACAGTTCAGCGGTATATTCGACTGACTTATCTTATCCCTGAATTCCTTGAACAGATGGACGAGGGCAGAATTGCCTTTTCCGTAGGCGTGGAGCTTTCATATCTGAACGAACAGGCGCAGTACGATGTACTGGAGCAATGTGAAATGAACGACTGCACGCCGTCCTATTCGCAGGCATTCCGGCTTCATAAGTTCGACCGTGACGGGATGCTTACCAAGGCCGTCATTCAGAGCGTTATGAGCGAGGAAAAAGCCAATCAAAAAGAAAAAGTAAGCTTCAAATACGAAGAAATCAAGCGGTTCTTCCCCGGGAACTATACACTTGCCGACATTCAAAAATCGATTATGAAACTGATTGAAGCTGACCATATGCGCCGCCAGCGAAAACGCTCCGAGCGAGATGAAAGGTAGGCGGCGTTATGGAATTTGAAATGACCGCCGTATTCCATTACGGCAAGGACAGCGAAAAGCATATCCGCCGCTTTCAGGAAAAGCGGCTTGATTATGCCACCCGTGA
>CALYBL010000002.1 GCA_944412495.1 uncultured Clostridia bacterium
AAATATTTAGGCTTGAACACCTTTATTTTACAACAAGGACGATGCTTTTGCTTAAGCTTTAATCTCACCCGCAGAGCGGGCGGTTATTAAAGGCTGCTATGCAGCCTTCGGGCACTAAAGTAATAATCATAACGGCACGGCCTATTAAGGCCGTGCCGTTTTTGTTGTCTCTTAAGACAGATAGTATGTCGACTGCATCTGCAGCAGAAAATGCTGCCAACATTTTGCGGGCTTGCAGCTCCAAAATTTTTCGCCGGCATCTCTTTTGCCGCTTCTCGACATTTCTCTGTTTTTACTGCCCGCTCTGCGCGCTGAACTTCTGTTTTGCAGCATTAATCTTGCTCTGATCCGCCTGCTCGGCCGGATACCAGCCCTTTGCCGACATTTTGCCGTAGATCGTATCCTGCATGCAGAGTGATTCGTTGAGCGCCGAATTAAAGGCCTGATGCACGTTCTGTGTTGATGATTCTATGGTCCCGTGCATATATAAATCGCATACGCCCTTCTCTAAAAGAAGGATATTTTCCATTAAATTTCTGTCGTCCATTCTTCTTCCTCCCTCAGTTAAAGCAGCCCATAAAAGCTCTGAAAAATCTGCTGATGCTTCTGTGCCATCTGTTGTACGCAGGCCTTAAGCTCCGCGTCCTGAATCTGATTGGCCGTTTCCTGGCACTGTGTCTGGAAATGCTGCTCGTGTCCCAGCGCATCTTCAACGTATAATAGTTCTTTTGTCGTCATTGTAACGCCTCCTGTTTTTGCTCTTATTGTGCTGATTTTAGGGCGCAATATACATAAAAAATAAAATTTCTCACGGTCGGCATGACGTCTCACGCACGCAGCCGGCCCAATATACCCATGTCCATTGCTGCACACGGCCGAAAAAAATAAATATACTGTATTGACAGACTTAAAAAATCGAGCTATAATGATAAAAAACTAAATATACAAACCGTTGAAGCGAAGATAAAAATAGCCATGCTCCCACAGAGAGCCCGCAGTGCTGAGAGTCGGGTGGAAAACAAACTATTAAATGGGTCGCCGAGGGCGCAGTCAAAGGCTGAGGCTGAGTATTCTGCGACGTGGGGCATACGTCAGTTGCCGGGGATATGCTGGTATCCTGCTAAGTGTGTGGTTAAAGCCGCAAATCAAGGTGGCACCGCGGATAATTGTTTATTCGTCCTTGACAGAAATTTCTGTCAAGGACTTTTTGTTTTGTTTGGAGGTAATTTTATGCTGCCGAGTATTTCTGAGGTCAAAAAAGCGGCTCAGTCGGGCAAATACACCGTCATGCCCGTATACGACGAGCTGCTGAGCGACGTCAAAACTCCGGTCGAGGTAATGAAGATACTGATGAATGTATCGCACCACTGCTTTATGCTGGAAAGTGTATCGGACAGCGAAAGCTGGGGCCGCTACACGTTTCTGGGATTTGAGCCGAAGCTCGAGATAACCTGCTCTGACGGCAATATGTGTGTAAGCGGCTCTAAATTCCATACCGATGACCCCGGCGCTCATATACGCGGGATACTCGCCGATTACAAAAGCCCGGCAATCGACTCCCTTCCCTCGTTTACCGGCGGGCTTGTCGGATATTTTTCGTATGATTACCTCAAATACTCTGAGCCGACGCTGAGGCTTGACGCAGAGGACAGCGAGGGCTTTAAGGACGTCGACCTGATGCTTTTCGACAAGGTCATCGCATTTGACAACTTTCGGCAGAAGATAATACTTATAGTAAACATCTCGCTTGACGATATAGAAAGCGAGTACCGGCGGGCTGAAATACAGCTCAGACAAATGAGGGAGCTTATTTTGTCAGGCAAGCCTAAGGAGAATTTATCCGGAAGGATGACCTCTGATATAAAGCAGCTGTTTTCCCGTGAGGAATACTGCGAAATGGTAGAAAAGGCCAAGCATCATATATTCGAGGGCGACATTTTTCAGATAGTGCTGTCCAACAGGCTTGAGGCCGGATTTGAGGGCAGCCTGTTTGACACCTACCGTATACTGCGCACGCTCAATCCGTCACCGTACATGTTCTATTTCTCCGGGTCGGACATGGAGGTTGCCGGCGCGTCTCCCGAAACGCTTGTAAAATTGGAGCGCGGGGTACTGCACACCTTCCCTCTTGCCGGCACGAGGCCGAGGGGCAGGACTCCTAAAGAGGACGCAGAGCTCGAAGCGGAGCTGCTGAGCGATGAAAAGGAGCTGGCAGAGCACAACATGCTGGTGGACCTCGGCCGCAACGACATCGGAAAGATCAGCAAATTCGGCAGCGTGGAGGTTGAAAAATATCACTGTGTGCAGAAATACTCGCACGTTATGCACATCGGCTCGACCGTGCGCGGAGAAATACGCAGCGACAAGGACGCGCTCGACGCCGTAGACGCCATTCTTCCTGCCGGCACGCTGTCCGGCGCGCCAAAGCTTAAAGCCTGCCAGCTTATAAATGATTTGGAGAACAACAAGCGCGGAATATACGGCGGAGCCATTGGATATATCGACTTTACCGGCAATCTCGATACCTGCATTGCTATACGCATCGCGTACAAAAAGAACGGCAAGGTGTTTGTCCGCAGCGGTGCGGGAATTGTTGCAGACTCCGTTCCCGAAAAAGAATATCAGGAGTGTCTCAACAAGGCCGCCGCGGTCGTGAGCGCGCTGAAAACGGCGGAGGAGGGACTTAAATGATTCTGCTTATCGACAACTACGACAGCTTTTCCTATAATCTTTATCAGCTTATAGGCTCAATAAATTCAGATATCAGGGTGATACGCAACGACGCCGCAACGGCCGGCGAGATATCGGCAATACGTCCTGACGCGATAGTGATATCTCCCGGACCCGGGCGGCCGGAAAACGCAGGTGTATGCATTGAGGTGGTGCGCCGGCTTGGATCTGTCCTTCCGATTCTCGGCGTGTGTCTGGGACATCAGGCGATATGCGCGGCGTACGGTGCGGATATTACCTATGCCAAGCAGCTTATGCACGGCAAGCAGTCTTATATAAGAGCTGATACCGCTTCTCCGCTGTTTGCGCACTGTCCCGACACAATGCCGGTGGCGAGGTATCACTCGCTTGCCGCTGACCCGGACTCCATGCCCGGCTGCCTTACTGTCACCGCACGGACACAGGACGGTGAGATAATGTCGGTAAAGCACAAGGACTTTGATGTCTACGGAGTGCAGTTCCACCCCGAATCCGTTATGACGCCGGACGGCAAAACCATGCTGAAAAATTTTCTGAGCCTGCCGAAAAGACAGGTACGTGCATAATTAATCCGGCGGCGGATCTCGGCCACTGCGCGGGCAGGGTATGGCGGGTTTGTGTACGCTGTTCGGCTTCACCTCAATCCATAAGATGCAGATTATTGAAGGCTGCCGCAAAAGCTCATCTCCCGTCAGGCTTTAGAAATAACACCGAGCCTGCCGTATGCCTCCCGGTACGGTTCTACGCGTGCCGTCACTGCTCGAAGCAGCTGCGTTTGCAATCAAGCTCCCCGCAGCCTGTCCCGTGCCAATTGCCATCAAAAGCATCTCTACTGACCGGCGAGTCAAAGCTGCATTTCCGACTGAGCTGTCAAAAGCAACAGCTGTTTGAGGCATAATAACGGCCTCCGAGCACGGCAGAAGCAATATGCTCGAGCACGGACTGCACTGCGTGACACAGCGGCATGCTTGCCGTCAAACGGCGGCAAAATACGGCAGATGGCGCAATACGCCCGGTACATATATAACACGCCGCTGCGGCTTTTGCCGGAACACAGCTTCACATTATAGAGGCTCATCCGACCGCCGGACAAAACCGCGCCGGGCAAAGGTATGTTTATCATATCTCCTTAATTAAAAAACAATACGCAAAAATAAAAAATATTTCAGGAGGAACTATTATGATTAAAGAAGCCATTGTAAAACTGGTCAACAAGGGCGACCTTACATACGACGAGGCGTACAGCGTCATGAACGAGGTGATGAGCGGCGAGACCAGCCAGACGCAAAATGCGGCGTTTTTGGCGGCGCTCTCGACGAAAAACACCAAGGCCGAGACCATTGACGAGATTTCCGGCTGCGCCGCCGCCATGCGCAGTCACGCGCTCAAGGTGGAGTACGGCGGCGATGTGCTGGAGATAGTCGGCACCGGCGGCGACGGCTCCCACAGCTTCAATATTTCCACAACCGCCGCCTTTGTGCTGGTGGCAGCGGGCGTAAAGGTCGCCAAGCACGGCAACCGCGCCGCCTCGTCGAGCTGCGGCGCCGCCGACTGCTTAGAGGCGCTTGGAGTAAACATAGACCTGTCGCCCGAAAAGTGCGTCGAGCTGCTTGACAGTGTAGGTATCTGCTTTATGTTCGCACAGAAGTACCATTCATCAATGAAGTATGTCGGCGCAATCCGCAAAGAGCTCGGCTTCCGCACGGTATTCAATATTTTAGGCCCGCTGACAAATCCCGCGCACCCGGCAATGCAGCTGCTTGGAGTGTACGACGAGTCACTGCTGCAGCCGCTGGCACAGGTGCTGTCGGGACTCGGAGTAAAGCGCGGCATGGTGGTCTACGGGCAGGACAAGATGGATGAGATATCCATCAGCGCACCGACCTCGGTCTGCGAATTTGACAACGGCTGGTATAAGACCTATTGCATTACTCCTGAAGAGTTTGGACTCAAGAGAGGCCAAAGGTCAGAAATAGTCGGCGGCTCTGCGGCTGACAATGCTAAGATTACGTTAGATATCCTCAGCGGCAAAAAAGGGCCGCAGCGCGACATCGTCCTGCTCAACGCGGCGGCCGGACTGTACATCGCCGGTAAGGCGGCCTCGATGGCCGACGGCGTAAGGCTTGCCGGAGAGCTCATAGACTCCGGCGCGGCCATGAAAAAATGCGAAGAGCTGAAGAAAGCATCGGTGGAATAATGGAAAACATACTTGAAACGATAGCCCGCTACGCCGAAAAGCGCACGGCGGCGGCCAAGGCCAAGGTCCCGCTGGAAAAGCTTATGGAAGATGCCGGCGAAATGGATTGCAAAACCGACTTCCCGTTTGAGGCGGCGCTAAACGGCGGTGACATCGCCTTTATCTGCGAGTGCAAAAAGGCGTCACCCTCAAAGGGCATTATAGCGCAGGATTTTCCCTTTCTGCAGATAGCGAGGGACTATGAATCCGCCGGGGCCGCCGCAATATCAGTGCTGACCGAGCCGCGGTGGTTTTTGGGCAGCAGCCTGTACCTTGAGGAAATCGCCGATGCCGTGTCTGTTCCCTGCCTGAGAAAGGATTTTATCGTTGACGAGTATATGATATACGAGGCAAAAATTTTAGGAGCAAGCGCGGTGCTGCTCATATGCTCATTGCTGAGTGAACCCGTGCTTAGGCGGTATATCGGAATATGCGACGCGCTCGGCCTATCCGCTCTTGTAGAAGCGCACGACGAAGGTGAGATATCAATGGCGCTGGGCGCCGGCGCACGGATAATAGGCGTAAACAACCGCAATCTCAAGAATTTTACCGTGGACGTTGAAAACAGCAGACGGCTGAGGGAAATGGTGCCGCAGGATATAATATTTGTAGCCGAAAGCGGAATTAAGTCGCCAAGCGACGTAAGAGCGCTGAGGAGCGCCGGTGTTGACGCCGTGCTTATCGGCGAAGCGCTTATGCGGGCGCCGGACAAAAAAGCCATGCTTGACTTTTTGAGGGGAAGCATATGACAAAAATAAAGATATGCGGGCTGAGCCGTATGTGCGATATTGACTTTGTAAACGAGCTTATGCCCGATTACATCGGCTTTGTTTTTGCGCCCGGCAGCAAAAGATATGTCTCCCCTGCTAAAGCGGCGGGACTGAGGGCACGGCTTGACCCGTGGATAAAAGCCGTCGGCGTGTTTGCCGGCGCGGAGGAGGAAAGCGTATCAGACATAGCGCGCAGCGGTATCGTCGATATGCTTCAGCTCCACGGGAGTGAAAGCGCCGACTATATCAGGCGTGTCAGAGCGATGTCAGGGCTGCCCGTTATAAAGGCCTTTAGCGTAGAAACGTCCGGCGATGCCATAAACGCCGCAGCGTCACCCGCCGACCTTATTCTTCTCGACAACGGCGCCGGCGGCACCGGAGCCGCCTTCGACTGGTCGCTTGCCGCCGGAATAGAGCGCCCTTTCTTCTTGGCAGGCGGGCTGACGCCTCAAAACGTCCGCCGGGCGATAGAAGAGACACGCCCCTTTGCTGTGGACACAAGCTCAGGCGTTGAAACAAACGGGCTTAAGGACTATAATAAAATAAGGCTGTTTATCGAAGCGGTAAGAAGTGCAATTACCTGATCAGTCTATTTTACCATCTCGCTTTCAGGTAAGCCGTCTAATATTATGTAAACTTATATTATCACTTAATTTTTAGAAAACCGCATATATCGCCGCATGCTTTGCGGCTTAGAATAAAGAAATGAACTCCGCTATAGAATATAACCTTACCGGCGTTTTGGCAGACATCTCACATAAGCGCTATAACTGCGATTCGCGCAGCGGAGTACACAGGGAGGCTTTAAAATGACAAAATCCAAAGGAAGGTTTGGCGTTCATGGCGGGCAGTATATCCCCGAAACGCTCATGAACGCGGTAATTGAGCTGGAAAATGCTTATAATTTTTACAAGGACGACCCGGACTTTAACAAGGAGCTGCAAAGGCTGTTCAACGAATATGCCGGCCGGCCGAGTCTTCTCTATTACGCTGAAAAGATGACAAAGGACCTCGGCGGGGCAAAGATATATCTGAAGCGCGAGGATTTAAACCACACCGGCGCTCATAAGATAAACAACGTGCTCGGTCAGGCGCTTCTGGCAAAAAGGATGGGCAAAACCCGCCTTATTGCCGAGACCGGCGCCGGTCAGCACGGCGTTGCGACGGCTACCGCAGCGGCGCTGATGGGCATGGAGTGCGTAGTGTTCATGGGTGAGGAGGACACAAAGCGTCAGGCGCTCAACGTGTATAAAATGCGGCTGCTCGGCGCCGATGTCGTCCCAGTAAAGAGCGGCACGGCCACGTTAAAGGATGCAGTGAGCGAGGCCATGCGCGAATGGACCAGCCGGATAAGCGACACACACTACTGCCTCGGCTCCGTCATGGGGCCGCATCCCTTCCCGACTATCGTCCGCGATTTTCAGGCGGTGATATCAAAGGAGATAAAGCAGCAAATGCTTGAAAAGGAGGGGCGTCTGCCCGACGCGGTATTGGCCTGCGTAGGCGGCGGCTCCAACGCCATAGGCAGCTTTTATCATTTTATCGGCGATAAGGACGTTCGCCTCATAGGCTGCGAGGCGGCCGGACGCGGCATAGACACCTTTGAGACAGCAGCGACGATGAACACCGGCCGGCTGGGTATATTTCACGGTATGAAGTCTTATTTCTGCCAGGATAAATACGGGCAGATAGCGCCGGTGTATTCCATATCGGCCGGGCTTGACTATCCGGGCGTCGGGCCGGAGCACGCATATCTCCACGACATCGGACGGGCTGAATATGTCCCCGTCACCGACGACGAGGCGGTAAACGCCTTTGAGTATCTTTCTAAAACAGAGGGAATCATTCCCGCCATAGAGTCGGCGCACGCTTTGGCGTACGCCATAAAGATAGCACCGCAGATGGAAAAAGGGAAAATAATCGCCGTCACGCTCTCAGGGCGCGGCGACAAGGACTGTGCGGCAATCGCCCGCTACAGAGGGGAGGATATATATGAGTAATATTGCAAAAGCCTTTGCAAGCGGTAAGGCGTTTATACCGTTTATCACCTGCGGCGACCCCGACCTTGATACCACGGCCGAAATAGTAAAAGCCATGAGTGAAAACGGCGCCGACCTTATTGAGCTTGGCATTCCCTTTTCCGACCCGACGGCAGAAGGTCCGGTGATTCAGGCGGCCAACCTGCGCGCGCTGTCGGGCGGCGTCACCACAGATAAAATATTTGATTTTGTGCGTGACATACGCAAAGATGTAAAAACTCCCATGGTGTTTATGACGTACGCAAATGTAGTGTTTTCCTACGGCTCTGAGAGATTTATCTCCTACTGCGCCGACATAGGCATCGACGGCCTTATACTTCCCGACGTGCCGCTTGAGGAGCGGGAGGAATTTGAGCCGCTCTGCAAAAAGCACGGCCTGGACCTTGTCCCGCTTATAGCGCCGACGTCAAAGGGCAGAATAGCGCTTATAGCCAAAGAGTCGGAGGGCTTTACATACGTGGTTTCCTCTCTCGGCGTCACCGGCGTGCGCTCCGAAATAAATACTGATATAGGCGCCATGGTGCAGATAATCCGTGAAAACACAAGCAAGCCGTGCGCCGTGGGCTTTGGCATATCGACACCAGAGCAGGCGCGCGAAATGGCAAAGTATGCCGACGGTGTCATTGTCGGCAGCGCCATTGTAAAGCTGGCCGCCCAGTTCGGAAAGGAATCGGCAAAGCCTATAGGCGATTATGTAAAAGCTATGAAGCAGGCCATTTCGGACATAGCCGACTGATTGCTCTCATCCGGTACGCTGTTTCGGCGCCGGGCGCACGTTGCTGCGGCTTAAAGTCGCCCGACAGCTGCTGAGATTTATAAGATTTTATTATGTTAACTTAATTGCGCTTTGCAGCAGCTTCTTGCGGCAGCTTTTGATTATTATTATGTAAATTCAACTGTATGCCATGTCAGTTTCTTGTTACATTTTATTTATATCATTATTTCAATTTAATCATATGCTGCAAATTTTTTAGAAGTCTTTTGTATATTATGTCAACTCAGCTATCCGCCATACCGTATTTTTGCGACATGTTTATAATATTATTATGTTGACTGATTGTATGCTGCAATAGCTATTATATCATCTCTGTTTTAGATTTATTATGTTAACTTGATGCGTTTTGCAGGTTTTGGTCAGTCGTACTCAGCTATTCCGAAATACCTTGACATATATCATCACGAATAATACACAGCGCTGTAATCATATAACCACACTCTTTGATCATTGCTGTCACTGACCGCCGCGCTGGAAAATGCCGTAAAATTCCGGTGGGCAGCTATGCGTTTAATACCATAACGCTGTCAAGGCTTCTGGATTTGTAGCATTTGATGACCCGCAGCTGGGCGAGTTGGGCTGACTCAAGCGGATTTTGAAAATCATTCATATTTTCATGGATTCCTAAACATGACTGCTTTTTTGAGCAGGTGGTTTTATAATTTTCAAAATTCCAATGTAAGCCGTTATGTGAGCTGTTTTCCCCTATGTCTGCGCTAAGCTATTTGTATCCTTCGGCAGGCTATTGTAAACAGAATATAAAGCAGCGCAAATCGCCGTGAGCCTCTAATAGTGAGAGGTGCACGGCGATTTTATAATTATCTCGGGTACGGCTTTAAGCGCCAAAACTTTTGTCCTCCAAACACGCCTCTGCCAGAATAACTCGGACACACCTCGAATATGTATTAATTGACCTGTTAATTTGGAGGAGTGTTAATGCAGAACGAAAGCAGAGGTCTTACGTCGTCTGAGGCTGCAAAGCGGCTGAAGCAATACGGCCCAAACGCGCTTAAAAGCGGCAAAAAAATACATCCCTTAGCGATATTTTTCGGCCAGTTTAAAGACGTGCTTATAATTATACTGCTGGCTGCAACCGTAATATCGTTCATAATGGGAGAAACGACCGAGGCCATAGCCATAATCGTCATAGTGATAGTAAACGCCTTTTTGGGCTTTATACAGGAATACCGCACGGAAAAAACCATGGAAGCCCTGAAAAGCATGGCGGCTCCAACCTGCCGAGTGACGAGGGACGGTGAAATAAAGGAGCTTCCGTCATCAAGCCTTGTGCCTGGAGACCACATACTGCTTGACAGCGGCGACCGTGTTCCTGCGGACGCAAGGCTCATTTCCGCCTATTCCATGAAGGCTGACGAGTCCATTTTGACGGGCGAATCGGTGCCGGCTGACAAATCCGCCGGAAAGGGCGGCGATACGGAGGTTGTGCACATGGGTACCATAATAACCTCCGGCCGCGGCGACGCAGTGGTTACCGCAACCGGTATGAATACCGAAATGGGAAAGATAGCCGGCATGCTCGGCGAGATAAAGGAATCGCAGACGCCGCTGCAAAAGCGGCTTAACCAATTGGGGAAATTTCTGGCCATAGGCTGCCTCGCAATATGCGCGATAGTAGCCGTGACCGGCGTTTTAAAGGGAGAAAATATTCTCGACATGCTCATAGTCGGCATATCGCTGGCAGTTGCCGCGGTGCCTGAGGGACTTCCGGCCATTGTCACAATATCGCTGGCACTCGCCGTCGGCCGCATGGTCAAGCGCAAGGCGCTTATACGCAAGCTGCATGCAGTCGAAACGCTGGGCTGCGCCTCTGTGATATGCTCCGACAAGACCGGAACTCTTACCGAAAACCGAATGACGGTGCGGCAAATGTACACCGGCGACAAATTATACGACATCTCCGGCGACGGATACTCAGATATCGGCGAATTTACGGTGTCCGGCAAAAGAGACGACCCTCTTTTTAGTCAAGGCGCAAAAATGGCCCTCATCACGGCCGCTGTATGCAACAATTCGGAAATAAAAACACAAAGCGGCAAAATCTCGGTCTACGGCGACCCGACGGAGCTTGCCCTGCTGGCCGCAGCCAAAAAATCCGGCGTAAATACCGCCGGCGTAAGGCGTATAAACGAGATACCGTTTGACTCCGACAGAAAACGCATGTCTGTGACGGTCAACATAGGGGGACGCGGATATATCCTGACAAAGGGCGCGCCGGACATTGTGCTTGGCCTCTGCACACACGTCTCAACCTCTGCGGGCATAGTGCCGCTGACAAGGGAGCTCAGGTCGCGCATACTTACACAGAATGAAAAAATGGGCGCCTCCGCACTGCGCGTTATAGGCACGGCTTACAGAGAAACCAAGCCCTATGAGCAAGGAGAGAGCGCTGAACACAGTCTTGTTTTTACCGGACTTTTCGGCATGATAGACCCGCCGCGCAAGGCGGCATACAAGGCGGTAAGAGTGTGCAGAGCAGCCGGGATAAAGCCGGTAATGATAACCGGCGACCACAGGCTCACCGCCGTTGCCATTGCAAAGGACCTTAAAATATACCGAGACGGCGACTCGGTCTACACGGGTCAGGAGCTGGATGCAATGGACGATGCGGCGCTTGCAAGGGCTGTCAGAAAGGCGTCGGTGTTCGCCCGTGTTTCACCGAGGCACAAGCTGCGCATCGTCCGCGCATTCCAGAAAAACGGCCATATAGTTGCGATGACGGGTGACGGCGTCAATGACGCGCCGGCGGTCAAGGAAGCCGACATAGGCGTATCCATGGGCATGACCGGCACCGACGTCACGAAGGAGGCGGCCGGCGTCATACTGCTTGATGACAACTTCGCAACCCTCATAGCTGCGGTGGAGGAGGGGCGAGTAATATACCGCAACATACGCAAATTTATACGCTACCTGCTCAGCTGCAACGTAGGCGAGGTGCTGACGATGTTCGTCGGGATGCTGCTAAGCTTTCCGGTGGTGCTGCTTCCGATACAGATACTCTGGGTAAACCTCGCCACCGACGGACTTCCGGCCATAGCGCTTGGGCTGGACCCGCCGGACGACGACGTCATGCAGCACCCTCCGCGCAGGGCGGACGAGGGAGTGTTCTCCGGCGGACTGCTGTTTAAGATAGTCTTCCGCGGCATTCTGATAGCCGCCTGTACGCTCTGCACCTTCTGGGTCATACGGATATCCGGCGGCAGCCTTGAGGCGGCACGCACCGGAGCGTTTATGACACTCGTTCTCACTCAGCTTATACACGTGTTTGAATGCAAATCGGAGGAACACAGCCTGTTTAAAATACATATCTTCAATAACAAGGCCCTCATATTAGCGGTGCTGTCGTCTTTGGTACTGCTGCTGTCGGCCATCTACATCCCGTTTTTGTCCGACATATTCAGCACCACGCCGCTTAACCTCAATCAGCTTGTTTATGTGCTGCTCATAACGCTCATATGTCCGGTAGCCGGCGCCATAGTCAACAGGAAATAGCAAAACGCACCGCCGGCGCGCCGCTTTGCCTGCAGTCAGAGAAAGCGCAGCGTTTTAAAGTCCTCCCCGCTGCTCTAAACGGCACACATACGCCAACTCAGCAGCCTCATATGGATGTAAGTCTTATTTCCGCCGGCAAAATAAAGCCGCTGTATATCCGCATCAGCGCTAAATATGCAAAAGCCGCCACAAAAAGGGCGGCTTTTGCATATTTTAGGATAATTGCTGTTGCTTCTGCCTTAATCCCAACTGTACATCAGGCTCAGACGGGCCGGTATAATTCTGAATATCAGCAGTCGGTATTTATAATTTAGGCCAGCGTCTCAGCGGCTTTCTTTGCTCGACGCCCAAAGCAAAGGCCATTTATTCTCTGAAAGGACGGGGACCGCTTCCCTTAGTCTTGACAATACAAAGGCCGGAGAAGCCAGCTTAAAAAAGCAAAGCGTCTCCGGCGTTGTTGTCTGCTTGATTTAACCAAAATTCCCAATACTGCTAAAACGGCAAAAAATCATTTGTTAAGAAAAAGCATACCAAACCGCAAAACAGAGCAGTGCAAACGGCTGTCTGATTAAACCCTTTACAGTCAGCGGCTGCGCGATGCAATGGCATCGTTTATGCCGCCTTGGAGAGTTAAGGCTGTATAAGGTATTCTATGGCAACTATACAGGCCGTACGATTCAATATATACCTTGCTGCTTTTCGCATAGTGCGTCAAGCATTAAGCTCATATATCTTCATAAGCCCGTCAAAAACCAGCCCACCGTCAAATATAAACTGCTCAGGCAGTACTGCCCGCAGTGCGGCGGCATTGCCGCCGGTGACTATTCCCGCGCATTCCTTGCCGAGCATTGACGACACGTTTGCGAGATATCCCTTCGCGAATTCCGCCGTAGCGTAATATGCACCCGCGAGCATGCATTCGCGCGTATCGGAGCCT
The DNA here is from genome assembly GCA_944412495.1 of uncultured Clostridia bacterium. GTDB lineage: Bacteria > Bacillota > Clostridia > Oscillospirales > Acutalibacteraceae > Timburyella. The sequence continues at coordinate 12,977 of CALYBL010000002.1, forward strand.
ATAAGGCTAACATCGCTTTGAGCCTTTATGTATGGCAGCTGTGCGGTGTTCTGCGACAGCGATTTCAGCATGGTACTAACTCCCGGCACAATGGCCCCGCCCAAAAACATGCCGCCGTCCGACAAAACATTTGCGGTAGTGGCAGTACCGAAGTCAAAAACCACAGCCGGCATGCCGTATTTTGCCGCCGCGCCGCAGCAGGCGGCAATGCGGTCGGCGCCGAGCCGGTCAGCGTCATAACGCGATATGTCTATATTTAGCTTCAACCCGGCGCATACTGCTACCGGCCTGTTTCCGGTGATTTTCTCAAGCGCCTGTGCCACCACACCGCTCTTCTCCGGCACCACCGATGCAAATACGCTGCCGGATATGGAGCCAGTCCCATTAATATATCCGTCGAGCAGCGATATAAAGTCCCCTGCGCAGGCCAGCGCCGACGTCGGAAAGTATGCCACATGTCCGTCCACAAGCGCCGCCGTGTTCGTGTTGCCTACATTGACAGCAATTATCATGCCTTCTCTCCTAACGCTTCTTTTACCAGCAGAATAATATCGTCGACCGGCGCAAGCGCGCCCTTGCCCGTGTCTCCGCAGGCAAGCCTCCCTGAGCGCGGCTCTATTATCCGCCAGCCGCGTGCACCAAGCCTGCCGAGATTGTCCTGCACCGCCTCATTTTCGTACATTCTGCAGTTCATGGCCGGCGCAATCATTTTCGGAATATCCTTTACGGCAAGCACGCAGGAGGTCAGCATATCATCGGCTATTCCGACGGCAAGCTTGCCTATTATATTAGCCGTCGCCGGGGCTATGAGCAGCGCATCAGCCGTCTTTGCCAGCTCTATGTGCGCTATTATCGACGGGTCCTCCTCCTGAAGCACCCCGCTATATACCCTGTTTTTTGTGAGCGACTGCATCGTCAGCGGAGTTATAAAGCCCTTCGCCGCCTCCGTCATTATCACATTGACGTTGTGCCCTGCCTTTACAAGTCCGTTTGCGATATCCGCCGCCTTGTAGGCAGATATGCTTCCCGTTACTCCCAAAATTATATTTTTCATGTTAAGCTCCCTTCCGTGCCGCGCCCATATATCAAGGACTGTCAAGGCCGCGGTTAAACAGGCAAAATCTGCCGCCTATAAGCATTATGCCGCCAAGCCTTGCACTGCTGATTTTTTTAGCCGTCATCCCAGCCGCTTCTGAGCTATATCCGCTATGCTGCGCGCAATATCCTGCTTTGTGGCGCAGCAGAGCATGCTCCCGTCGTCCGATATTATCATCGCCTCGTGACGGTCGCCGCTTATGCCGGTTATGTCGTTTGCGACTATATAGTCACACCTGTTTTTGCGTGCGAGCTCCCCTGCCACTCTCTGAAGCGTGCCGGCATCAGCGCCTGCCAGCAGCTTAAAGCCGAACAAAAGCGCACCGGGACAAAGCTCCTTTATAAGTCCTATCACCTTTTTTGTGGGCTTAAGTATTATGACCGGGTCCTCAATACCCGACGGCAGCTTTGTAAGGCAGCCGCCGGCCTCACCCCTGCCCGGCAAAGGCTGTTTGTCCGGCTCGCTGACGTGCATTTCATCAGCATCAAGGGCCTTCCGGCCGGCGTCATTACAATATTCACCGGCGCCGGCAGTCTGACCTTCACCGTGCCCGGAGGCTTCGCCAGCCGCCGGACCGTTTATTATCGGAAAACGGTCGGCTTCAATGCTTGCAGTGCCGGCGTCTGTACGTGAAGTAATCCGCATTGTGTCTGCCTCGGCTCTGTTCCAAACGTCGGTATCCCTGACATCACCCGGAATACCAACGCCTTGTCCGTATTCCAGCAATTTCAAAATATCATCGCTGGCAAGCCCGGCTTCATATGCCGCTTTAAAGCCGTCAAAAAGCTCATGCAGCGACGTTACGCGCTGTACAGTATAATCGCTCACCGCCATTGCGTGCACTATAACGTCGAAGCTGCCGTTCTTCAGCAGCCGCGACACAGTGTCGTATACGTCCTGTGCCGTTTCGGCATAGTGTACATTACACCCATGAGCCGGCGCGGCTGCGGACCTTACCGTTATATACGTCACATCAGCTCCTCTGCTTTTAAACTCGGACGATATAAGTCTGCCCAGCCGGCCTGTTGATGTGTTCGTTATCTTTCTTACGCTGTCTATGCTTTCCGACGTGCCGCCGGCAGTTATAAGGACCTTCATATATTCACTCCCTAATATTCTCTTCTAATCGCCGCCGCTCTGCGCTGCGCATATACCACACCCGCCGGATGACTCCGCTCTTAAGCTATTCCCGAACGCGGTCAAGCATTCCCTCCATAACTGCGAACTGCCGCTGCATGCATTCCTCCGTCAGCCCGCCGAAAAGCGCCAGCACGCTCAGCCCTTCTATCTCGAACATAAAATGCTCAGCCAGTGCGTCAATATTTCCCGCCTTCAGCTTTCCCTGCCGCACGCCGAGCATGAATATCTCACTTATCGTCTCTCGCACCTGCTGCATCTGCTCCTGCTGCAGTTTGTGGTCGTCGCGCGACTTGTGCGTGAAAAAATACTCATACATTGAGCGCAGCAGGCTGTTTTCCATATGCATCAGCCGATGCTTATGCTCGTCGAAATACCGCTTTAAAAGCGCGTCAAAGTCGGTGTTCGCCTTTACCGCCGCACGTATATCGTCAAACTTGCGTTTTATGCGGCGGTTGACAACGGCAGTGTATACGTCCTCCACCGAGCTGAAATACAAATATATCCCGCCGCGCGATATTCCGCACTCCTCGATTATGTCCTTCATGGTCACGCCGATAAAGCCCTTGCGGCAGAACACTGTGCGTGCGCTGTCGAGTATCGCGTTTATCTTCGCCTGCCTGCGGACGCTGTTTTCACAAGTCTGCTCTTTTTTCATGATTTACTCCAAAAATATAGTGACATATATGTCACTATCTGCTATAATAATTATATGACACGCGTGTCATTTAGTCAACACAATTATATACTGACTTTATAATAAAGAGAAAACGGCTAATAATAATCATATGGGAGATGAGGCATATGAAGCTGACGACTGCATATTTTTCAAAAAGCAAGGCCAACGGACATAAAATTTCCATGCTCACCGCTTACGACTACACCACGGCAAAGCTTATCGACGAAAGCGGCATAGACGCCATACTCGTAGGCGATTCACTCGGCATGGTGATGCTCGGCTACGACAGCACTCTGCCTGTCACAATGGAGGACATGATACATCATGCAAAGGCGGTGGCCAGAGGCGCACAGCACGCCTTTGTCGTGGCGGACATGCCGTTTATGTCATACCAGGCCTCCGTTTACGATGCGGTGACATCTGCCGGCCGGCTTATAAAGGAGACCGGCGTGCAGGCGGTAAAGCTTGAGGGCGGCAGGAGCATAGCCGCGCAGATAAAGGCCATTACCGAAGCACAGATTCCCGTAATGGGGCATTTGGGGCTCACGCCGCAGTCGATAAACGCATTCGGCGGATATAAGGTTCAGGGCGTCGGCTATGACGGCGCGAAAAAGCTTATAGACGACGCGCTCGCTCTGCAGGAGGCCGGTGCGTTCTCATTAGTGCTCGAATGCATTCCGGCGCCGCTCGCCGAGCTTGTCACGTCACTGCTGGATATTCCCACGATAGGAATAGGCGCCGGCGCGGGCTGCGACGGTCAGGTGCTGGTGTATCAGGACATGCTCAGCATGTATGACGGCGTAAAACCGCGTTTTGTAAAGCAGTTTGCCGATATCGGCTCCGCTATGCGCACTGCCTTTGGCGAGTACAAGGCAGAGGTGGAGTCCTGCGCATTTCCTGAGGAGCAGCACACCTATCATATTGACAATGATATTTTAAGCAGGCTTATAAAGGAATATCCTGCCGCAAAAAAATAATTTATTTTAACAGGGCACAGACTCGGCTGTCATGTCTGCCGCCGGTCATTAATCCGAATATGGTGCTGCCGGCATAATAAAATCCCGGTGGCTCTGCCGGACAGGCTTTATATTAATGATAACCGCATCCACAAAGGAGAAGCAAGGTCATGTATGTTGTAAAAACCGTAAAGGAAGCAAAGGAAATAACGAGGAAATGGAAGTCCGAAGGTATGACCGTCGGACTTGTGCCGACAATGGGCTATCTTCACGATGGGCATCTCAGCCTTATCAAAAGGTCTGTCGCGGATAACGACAAGACCTGCGTGAGCGTATTTGTCAACCCTATTCAGTTTGGCAAAAATGAGGATTTCGGGAGCTATCCGCGCGATATGGAGCACGACTCCGCACTATGTGAGCAAAGCGGCGCTGATTTGGTATTTTGCCCGTCGGCCGAAGAGATGTATCCCGAGGGATTCTGCAGCCATATAGAGATATCCGGTCCGGCGGAGGGGCTGTGCGGTGCGCGGCGGCCCGGCCATTTTAACGGAGTATGCACTGTTGTTATGAAGCTGTTCAATATAATGGCTCCTACTCATGCCTATTTCGGGCAAAAGGACGCACAGCAGCTGGCCGTTATACGCCGGATGGTGAAGGATTTCAACCTTGACGTAGAGGTTTGCGGCATGCCTATTATCCGTGAGGCCGACGGGCTTGCAATGAGCTCGCGCAACACCTATCTCAGCGCCGGTGAAAGGAAAGCGGCGCTCTGCCTGAGCCATGCACTGAAGGAAGTAAAGGCTCAGTTCGAGTCCGGCGAGCGCGACGCCGCCAAATTAAAGCAGAGCGCACAGGCTGTCATAGCGGGAGAGCCACTGGCAAGGATTGATTATATTGAAATAGTTGATATAATAAGCATGAAGCCCATTGACAGGCTGGCGGCGCCGGCGCTGTGCGCGCTGGCCGTATATATCGGCCGCACACGGCTCATAGACAACATTGCCTTGGAGGTACTTAAATGAACATAACCCTGCTTAAAAGCAAGCTGCACCGCGCCACCGTCACTGAGGCCGACCTCAACTATGTCGGCAGCGTGACTATCGACGAGGAGCTGATGAAGATATCCGGCATAGTCGAATATGAAAAGGTGCAGATTGTAAATATAAACAACGGGCACCGCTTTGAAACATATGTCATAGCAGGCCGGCCCGGCAGCGGCATAATATGCCTTAACGGCGCGGCGGCGCGCATGGCCCAGCCCGGCGACAGAATTATAATAATGAGCTATGCCTCAATGACGCCGGAGGAGGCAAAGTCGCACAAGCCGACGGTTGTACTGCTCGACGGTGATAACCATGTATGCGGTGTAACCGACGGCGAGCAGCACGGCCCGCTCACAGAAAATTAAGCCGTGCCTGCTTTCATACGTCTAGCGGATATCAGTTATATCAGAAGAGGGCTATACCGGCATTTATAAATATACACGGAAATTATTTTCGTCGGATTTAAGCTCTGAAGGTTTAATATTGCCATAGATTTAAAACAGCCGGATATGCCGTGACTTTGCGTGAAACGGGTAAAAATAAAGAATATATCTGAAATGCGCTTTGTAATGCCTTTAGGCAACTGTGCCGGCTTGCTCACAAAATTTATAACACTGCACTGATTATGAGTACACGCATTACACGCGCCGTCTCTCTGTAAAAGGTTAGGCGGTGCCTTTTTTATATTCATCATGATAATATTAGAATCTCATCACTTTCATTTCCGCTTTTAGCCCGCTTCTTTTATATCTCGGGAATTTATAGATAAAGCTCCGGCTTATATCCGCGCCCAAAGCAGCAATAATAAATTAACCATAAATCGGCTGGCTTGTGCAGCTCCTTCAATGACTTTTTATCAGCTTGCTCAGCAAGCTGTACACCGCTTATCATTGCCTCCGGCATGCCCTGAAATATGTAAGACAATATCAGATTCACTCATAGCTTTTTATAACCGCAAAAAGCCTTACTTTGGAGGGCCTGCACATAAAGCGCCATTCTTACTATGCGGCATGAATAAGAATCATCTGGCTTAAGCATTCAAATAAATATCCACCCGCAAAGCGGGTGGTATTTCCGTTTCGGGCATAGCCCTAACCTTTACAGGCTACGCACAAGTGCGTTTTTTATTGGCCTGCCAGCCACGCATAGGATTACTTGCTACCCGTAA
>CALYBL010000003.1 GCA_944412495.1 uncultured Clostridia bacterium
GGCGCTTTTTCGGCACATCGGATTCGCTTCCCGGCAGCTTAATCATAAAGCAGGTACGCTATTATTGAGTTTGATATCAAAAAGCCCTCCCTGTCAAGCTGCAGCCGGCTGCCGGATATGCTGACAAGCCCATTTTCCGACAGCCTCTTTGCTCTGACGTATATGCTCTCTGCTTCCCTTTCCCCGTAGATTTCCGCCACCTCGGACATGTCAAGCCCCTCGCATAGCCGCAGCCGCAGCATGACATACTCCTCAATATCACCGGCGGATTTTTCTTCATATTTCAGAGCCTTGTGTCCGTCCTTCAAAAAGCCTTCAAGGCTTCGCGGATAGTAAAGTCTTTCTTTTCCAATATAGGAATGCGCCGACGGACCTATGCCGATGTACGGCGTCAGCCTCCAATACTTCAGATTATGCCGGCACTCGGCTCCGGGCCTTGAAAAGTTTGATATCTCATACTGAGAAAAGCCGCTCTTTTCAAGCCGGGCACACACGGCAAGATATATGTCGCACACCTCGTCCTCGCCGGGAATATCGTATTTTGCCCTGTCCCGATAAAGCGGAGTTCCCTCTTCGACCTTAAGCATGTATGCCGATATGTGACTTACTCCTAATGATACGGCAAAATCCACAGTCTGCACGGCCGATTCAATACTCTGGCCCATTATTCCAAGCATTATGTCAACCGAAACATTGTCAAATCCGGCATTGACGGCTGCCTCCACTGCCCTTTTTACCGAGTCTGGAGTGTGCCTGCGGCCGAGAAGCTCAAGCTCATGCCGGTCTGACGACTGCATACCCAGTGACAGCCTGTTTACACCGCCGGACATCAGGCCGGCCGCAGCTTTCGGTGTTACGGTATCGGGATTGGCTTCAAGCGTAATCTCGGCCGAATCCATGCTGATATTAAAAAGCCTTGCCGCGCATTGGATAATCCTGCTGATGCGCACAGCGCCAAGCAGTGACGGCGTGCCGCCCCCGAAATATATCGTATCGGCAGAAGCGTCAAAGCGGCCGCGCCATGTCTCAAGGTCGGCACATACCGCGTCGGCGTACGCGTCAAGCAGCGTATCGCCGGCGCCGGTAAGAGAATAAAAATCGCAGTACCTGCATTTCGACAGGCAGAACGGAACATGTATATATATCCCAATATTATCTGAATTGTCTATCATAATACTCATTCTGCCTCCCCGGGCTGAGCCCGGCCGCAATTCGGTCATAATCCGATATTGCTCTGAGTTATACCGCCCGAAAGTATACTCATATAGGCTTTAAGCGGACACGTCAATTTTGCAGCCGGCATTTCCGACCGAGTCGCCGCCTGTAATAGCCGAGTATTTCCGCCTGCTCAATTTATTCCAATTTGCTAATCCTACGGCAAATTCTCTTAGCCGAGGCCGTTCATCAGCATAATCCGGCGATGCCGGGTACACCGCAAAGTGCAGGGCGCCGGCTTTGACATACAGCCGGCGCGGAAAATCAGCATTTATTCATCAAGCTTAAGCACAGCGATAAACGCCTCCTGCGGGACCTCGACATTGCCCAGCTGACGCATACGCTTCTTGCCCTTCTTCTGCTTTTCAAGCAGCTTCTTTTTACGCGTTATGTCGCCGCCGTAGCACTTTGCAAGCACGTCCTTGCGCATGGCCTTTACCGTCTCGCGCGCAATTATCTTGCCGCCTACTGCTACCTGTATAGGCACCTCGAACAGCTGGCGCGGTATATTGTCCTTGAGCTTCTCCGCTATCCTTCGGGCACGTGCATACGCCTTATCGGTGTGCACTATAAACGACAGCGCATCCACGGCGTTGCCCGACAGCAGCACGTCGAGCTTTACAAGGTCGGATTTGGCATAGCCTATTATCTCGTAATCATACGACGCATAGCCCTTTGTCCTCGATTTCAGCGCATCGAAAAAGTCATACACTATCTCGTTGAGCGGAATTTCATAATGTATGTCGACCCTGTCCTTGCCGGTGTACTGCATGTCCTTGTACACGCCGCGCCGGTCCTGGCAGAGGTCCATTATCGTGCCGACATACTCCGACGGGCTCAGTATGTGGACCGAGGTTATCGGCTCCTCACAATACTGTATCAGCGCCGGGTCGGGGTAGTTCGTCGGATTGTCTATCTCTATTTCGCTGCCGTCGGTCAGCTTTATTTTGTACACGACGCTCGGCGCAGTGGTTATTATGCCGATATCGAATTCACGCTCAATGCGCTCCTGTATTATCTCCATGTGCAGCAGTCCCAAGAAGCCGCACCGAAAGCCAAAGCCCAGCGCCGCCGACGTCTCCGGCTCGAACAGCAATGATGCGTCGTTGAGCTGGAGCTTGGCTAAAGCATCCTTTAAATCCTCGTACTGCGAGCCGTCCATCGGGTAAATACCGCAGAATACCACCGAGCTTGCCTTTCTGTAGCCCGGCAGCGGCTCGGCAGCCGGAGTCTCGGCAGATGTTATGGTATCGCCCACGCGCGCGTCGGCAACGTTTTTTATCGACGCCGTTATATATCCGACCTCGCCGGCCCTCAGCTCGCCGCACGGCTGCATGGACATGGCCATTTTCCGGCCCAGCTCGACTATGTCGAACTGCGCCCTCGTCGCCATCATCTTAATCTTCATCCCGGCTCTTACCGTTCCCTCTACCACGCGGAAGTACACGACAACGCCCTTATATGCGTCATAATATGAGTCGAATATGAGCGCCTTAAGCGGCGCCGTTTCGTCGCCCTCCGGCGGAGGCACGTCGTTTACTATCATTTCGAGCACCTGCTCCATGTTCTGCCCGGTTTTGGCGGACACGAGCGGAGCGTGGGAGGCAGGTATGCCTATTATGTCCTCAATCTCCTCAATAACCCGCTGAGGCTCAGCCGCCGGCAGATCAATTTTATTTATAACGGGAAGTATTTCCAGCCCGTGCGACACGGCGAGATAGGTATTGGCAAGCGTCTGCGCCTCTACACCCTGCGAGGCGTCCACTACAAGCAGCGCACCCTCGCACGCCGCGAGCGAACGTGACACCTCATAGTTAAAGTCCACATGTCCGGGAGTATCGATGAGATTAAGCTCATATTTTTCGCCATCGGAGGCGTCATAATAAAGAGTGACGGCATGTGCCTTAATGGTTATGCCGCGCTCTCTTTCAAGCTCCATGCTGTCTAAAAGCTGCTCCTCCATCTCCCGCTTTTCCACGGAGCCGGTAAGCTCCAGCAGCCTGTCGGCGACTGTTGATTTGCCATGGTCGATATGAGCTATTATCGAAAAATTCCTTATGTTTTTCTGGGGCACCATAAAATCCTCTTCACTCCGAAATATATTTTTCAGTCTGCGCTGCGGTCATATATGCAGCCTTTTTTGCACAGGCGCAGCAGCCGGCTGCCGCTTATTTCCAAACACATTACACCTACCATTTGCGGTGACATTTCCTTTTGTTATAGAAAAGCGGCAAATATACATTATAAATATATACAAATCAATATTAACATATCTGCACATAGAGTTATTATATATGATACCGCGGTGTTTTTCAATTAAAACCTCCATTTTCTCTGCGTGCGGTGAAGTAAAATAAAAGGCCGAATCTAAGCGCGGACATGCTTTCAGATCCCGTCCGGCGTAAAGGCCGCATAAAAAAATATTTCCGGCGCTTTGGCATTGGAATTTGAGCTCTTAAGGTTTAAAAATGGTCGGTGTACCGCACGCATTTACAAACAGGCGGCGAAGGTGCAGCGTGACTTTTTGCGGGAAGAGGCAGCATATTCCGAGCTTTAGCAGTGTGTGATGCAGCTGGAATTGTCCCGCACAGCGGCCGGAGACCTGCAGGACCGTTTGCGCCGCAGACAGAGCCGGACACCGCAAGGGATCAGGCAAGAAAGCGGCTGACGGATTTTTTCTGCGGCAGGCAAAAAATAGGCCGGAGCAAAGCGGACTTTGCTCATACATGGGAAAGGCCGATAAAATATAGCGATCAAAACTCAGCCGCAAAACAAAACGCACCCCATAAAGTAAGGTGCAGGAATTGTGAAGAGCATTCACGGTAGGCAAGAGGCAATAAAAAGACATGCTTTGCGTTTATGGCGAATATTTTGATATATGTATGAGAAGCTTCATGGATGCTTGCGGCTATTAAAGATAAAATTAATTTCGCGGGTACAAGAACCAAATAATCCAAATCACCAGTAAACTAATGGTTTGCTCAGACCCAAGAAAGGTCAATACTTGCTGACCCTGGAAAAGGGGTACTGAAAAACTATCATTGCATCGTTTGCTCCGCCGCCGGCAAACCAGTTCTCTTTGCTTTTCCGGTTTGTCTCCTCATGAAGAACATTTCCCGCAAAAATTTCCGCGTTCCTATGAGGTGATTGGCTCCTCTCTTTTTCCTTTGATAACTCGATTCTTTGACATTGTCTTTGCCAGGACTCTCTTACCCGCCCCCCGCTTCAACCGGTGGGGTTGTCTTGCTTAACCAACAAAAAAGTAAGCCTGAATGCGAACACGCGTCCGAACTCAGCCTGGTGGCAAGCATTGACAAAATAGATACCAGCTGAAAACGCGAGTGAAAAGACAAAATAAAAAACCGAGTCTGAACGCGAACACGCGTCCAGGCTCAGCCTGGTGGCGGAGAGATAGGGATTCGAACCCTAGGCCCTTTCGGGTCACTAGTTTTCAAGACTAGCTCCTTAAACCACTCGGACATCTCTCCAACATTCTTAAATTGCTAAGGTATTATATCACAAACACATCCCGCTTGTCAACGTGCAACCGCTTTTTCAGGAATTAAAATATATGACGCTTATTTTTACATTTACAAATGTATGAGAGAAGTCTTTTTTATATATAAAACTGACCGGCAGCTTAATATTAAAAATCAAAAGGTGCAATGAATTTATGTCTATGATATTTGGAGCAGATTCAATATTTCCATCAAACACCCGGTTAACCAACGGATATACACTATATGACTGGGTCATGCGCATGAATTGCTTCCCTGCGTTTTGGGGAAGAAATATTTCAGGAGAAAATCAGATAAAAGAAGACGAGGTTAATTTCCTGAAAGAAAAAGACTGCAGGATTGCATTGATCATCAGACATCTCAGCGAAATAGATGTCTCTAAAAACAACGGTGAAACTGACGCTCTTGAAGCAGCTGAAAGGGCCAAAGCGTTAAATGTCCCGGACGACGGTAGCATAGCCCTGTTCGTCGACATTCATGACGACTGGACCGTTAACCACAACTGGATGATAGGCTTTGCCAAAACTCTCAGTGAAAACGGTTATGTCCCCGGCTTTATCGGCAACACCGGCTCTTCAAAGAATTTGGGCTTTAACCATCGGCACGGACATTTCGCAAACGCAGCTAAGGACGACAGGGAATACGGTGCACTGTACTGGGCGACAGAGCCGAAGCTCGACGGCGAGCCCTCGGACTGGTCTCCATTCTTCCCGTCCGATTTTACCGCAGATAAAATTTCCGTTTGGCGCACCGGCACTGTGTCCGTAAACGATATCTCGGCCAATGCGGACTATATCAGGGACGAATCCATTTTGAAATATTTCCTGTGAGAAATAAACGTTAAAAAGAAAAATAATATGATATCACCGCATTATAATAATGTCACTAAGCATACTCTGGCAAATATGACCGCAGAAGAGGCCACAGACTCTGCTGAGGCCGCCAGAAAGGTAGTGACCAACTGCGGAGTAGGCTTCCCCCGCGGTGATAGCAGGGAAATAATGCTCACATTACTGAGCAACGACTATATGGGATGGGTAAACTTCACTCGTTTTGAGGCACAGCAGATGGCAAATAACGGCATAGCTGCCGTCGGCGTTTCGCCGGAGCGCGTCGTTGTTATTATCACTGACGACGAGTCAGCATCAAATTCACTCATAGAGTCGGGCGACAGCGTCTATGCCGCCGCTGTAAGCGAACTTAGCATAGCCGATACCTATTCTTTAATTACAACGCGGCAGCCACCACGATATGCACTGGCCGAAGATTAAAAAGCACTCATTATATAGCTCAAAACGGATATTATTCATATCCGTCTTCTTATGTAGGGACTAAAGGCCCATTCCATGATATCTATTTTATACATAACACATGCATAAAAGAAGGAGCGAGCAATAAGTCAACAATTTCAAAATATGGGTGTGCCGTCTGTGCAGAAGCTATGATTGCAATGTATAAAGGCAGCTTTTCAAATACAGGCACATATGATGTATATAATATTGTAAAAGAAGCCGCAGCAAAAGCCACAGACATTTCATTTAATTATGACCGCCGAGATTATACCATCGAATACTCAGGCAGACAAATCGCAATGAATCACTACGGCAAGGTCTTGATTTCAAATACGAATTATTCGGTAATGAACTCATATATACAAAGTGCTAATTTTTGCTTGTTTGTTTCAAATATGGTCTTTCTAAATTGCCACAGCATTTCGTACTTGTAGATGGTATCAATTCAGCTGCATCCGGCCTCAATAAATATTTAGCAGCGGATCTTTCCTGCGGAAAGGCATCAACTTTAAAAGAAATACCGGATACAAAAAGCAATGCATTTTTATACAGCATATCCATTGTATATTAATTAATGCTGTAAAAAGTTACAAATAAACATCGGACGATATAAATCGTCCGATGTTTATGCTTATCATAAGCGTGTATCTGACTCGAATGTGAAGCCGCCGTTTGAAGTCATTAAAACTCCGGCATTGTCCAACTTCCAAACATCATCTTCTTTAATTAACGTCAGACAATAGGTATAGCTCCATTCATCGTCCTTGCCTTCTCCTGAATAATCAGGGATATACTCGTCATATTTTACCTGAAGCAGATTTTCATCTGCATTATAGTTCGATACATAAAAAGTATCATAATTTATTTCTGCAATCGAACCGGCCACTGTTGACGCAGTTTTTTCGTTTAAATATAAGTTCCCGTTATATTCCATAAATCTTGGCTTGCCGTCGTCGCCTTCATATAAATACGCCGGGTACAGATGCTTTTCTGCATAATTATTAGTGTATGCAGTCTCCACATATGCCTTTAAATCCTCTATGCTGTGACAATCCTTCAAGGCTTCGTCCGTGACCAGGACATAATCGGAATTGTCCGGAATAGTATGTTTTTTATCAACCTCTATGTCAGCGGTGTTCATGAAGTGCAAAGTGACATTACTTCTCCGCTCAAAGAAACCGTTCATAATTTCGATTGCTTCGTCACGCGGTATGAAATATTTGTTGACGGCAATCTCCGGCGCTGTTGATGAATCGGAAGATGTATCACTTGTGCTGTCGGACACCTGTGACTCGCTGTCGGCATCCGCGCTCTCACACGCACTCAGCGGAATAACTGCAAGCATCATTGCCGCTATCAGGCATATTATCCTTTTCATGGTATTTTCCTCCTAAAACCGATGTTGCACCGTTAGACTTCAGTACCATCGCCTATTCTGCAGACGTAAGCTTTATTGAAGCTATGATATCATCAAAAATGCTTTCATACGTTTCGCTGTCCGCTGCAGGATAAGTAATGTCAAAATCATAAGCTGCAGCGCCCGCTGTGATTTTGTTGTATTCAAACCTTTTAAGCTCAATGCCCTCTGACATATACGTAAAAAATATCTTTGTACACTCATGTCCGTCTATTTCTTCTGTTGTGAATTCCTCTATAATCACGTCCTGATAAAATTCTGAAAGATGCTCCTTATATTCTTCCTCGGTCCACTCAGGAGCCGAGCCTATCAATTCCGCAGCAGTGGTGCTGACAAGAAATCTGCAATTCTCACCAAGCTCCGGCTCGCTGAAGGATATAGTGCTTCCGTCTTCTAACCTCTGTTCCGCAAACTGCCAGCCGGCCGGGACGGTATAGGTTATATTGCCATTGTCAAAGGTTTTCTTGTCGCCCTCAGTCGTAATTCTTTCGTCCTCGGTATAGTTAATTGGATAAGGGTCACTGCTTACTCCACTGTCAGATGCAGAAGATGCTAATGTCTCGCCCGTGCTGCCGGACACCTGTGACTCACTGTCGGTGCCTGCGCTCTCACACGCGCTCAGTGAGGCCATTATAAGCATCATTGCCGCTATCAGACATATTATCTTTTTCATGGTATTTCCCTCCTAAAAAATCAAATAAGATTTAATCACCAAACGGGAAGTCGGAAGAGCTCATATATATCCTCGATACGGTATCGCTGTCACTGTCGGTGCTGTTATATACCTCAAAAATAACATAAGCTCCATTTTGCTCGTAGCTGTAATACACTTCGTTTTCCGGGCCATCATGGCTGCCTTTATAGTAGTTCGAGCCATAAAGCTCCTTGACTCTTACTACTGTGTCTCCAACCTTTGCTCCCTTATCAGTCTCATAGGCTGACGTATCGGTAAATACCGCAAACGCCTCTCCGTTTTCATCGTATTCAAATATCAGATCTCCGCCCTTCGTCTCGTATACGAAGAAAGTAAGGCCGTCATGTAAATAATATATTCTGCCGTCCTCTACCGGGTCTGATACAACCACAGAGGAATCCGTCCATTCCGTCATGCTTTCGGCGTCCTCAAGCTCAATGCCTTTATCCTCAAGCACCGCAAGCAGCTCCTGCGGGGTAAGCCCGAACTCTATTCCGCCTATTGCCGCCGGAGTATCCTCCGCCTCGCTTAATGTAATATCATTCTTAAGAGATGTCTTGCCCGTGCTGCCGGACATCTGTGACTCACTGTCGGCGCCCGCGCTCTCACACGCGCTCAGTGGAATAACTGCAAGCATCATTGCCGCTATCAAGCATATTATCTTTTTCATGCTATTTTCCTCCTCTATTTCCAACTCTGTAGCCCATGATATTTACTTTTGCGAGAAAAATCAACCATAGTAACAAAATTGTATATTTATTGTAATTATTTTTTCATATTATATCTAATTAATTACAATCAAGAAAGGATTCTTGCTTTTTATTCGTATTTTTTGTCTTATATTGTCATATATAATAATATCTGTAATCAAATTATTTATGGATATATGCGTAATAGTTGCGGGAAGCGAATGGATATCAAAAAATCTTTGCTGTCAAGGCATACAGAACAGTCATGACGATAATATATCAAGCGCATAATGTTAGCAGTAATTTGGCAATGTTTTGTATTGTAATTTCAGGTATATGAATTATTTGAGCCGCTGTAAATCATTTATGCGGTTTGTCGTTTTTTACCAATATCGTTACCTTGAATATGTAATTTTTTTACATTAAAAAATCTCTTGGTACCTTTACATTTTTTTTGCGTTTTGTTATAATTATACAGTCAGCAAAAGGGGTGCTGTAAATTGAAAAACAAAGAGCTTTTACTGCATGATGAAATAATAAAAAGCATGGGCGAGTGCGGACATTTCCTTTTTTACAAGACAGGCGGCAAATACGGAAGAACCCGCATTTTAACCACACTTTTAGAGCACGGAGAAATTCTGCAGTGTAATCTGCAAAGCGTGCTGGGAATATCATCAGGAGCAATGAGCGAAATACTTGCAAAGATTGAAAGCGATGAATATATTGAAAAAAAGCGCAGTGATACCGACGGGCGTCAGATAGTGCTCAAACTTACTGAAACCGGAAAATTAAAAGCTAAACAAATGCAGCAGGACTATGAAAAAAAGATAACATATATGCTGTCCTGTCTCACCGTCAGTCAGCAGGAATC
The DNA here is from genome assembly GCA_944412495.1 of uncultured Clostridia bacterium. Lineage (GTDB taxonomy): Bacteria > Bacillota > Clostridia > Oscillospirales > Acutalibacteraceae > Timburyella. The sequence goes on from CALYBL010000003.1 coordinate 9,697, forward strand.
GCTTCTTGATATGCTGCAGACGCTGCTTGAGCATTGGCGCAGCATGGATGATGAGGACATCTTGCGGGACAGCGAAAGGATAGCGGTTCACGGCAAAAAAGATTAAGCGGCATTTGTCAAAGCTGTATTTTTACATTAACGGACAAATGCTACTTATTTTTATATATAGAAAGAGGTAGATGTGATGATAAGAAAATTAGCACAGAGTATACGGGAGTACAAGAAGCCTTCCATTCTGACTCCCATACTCGTGTCAATGGAGGTTGTAATGGAATGTATAATTCCGTTTGTAACCGCCAGACTTGTAAATCGGATAAAAGCCAACTGCAGCCTTCAAGAGATTGCGCTCTATGGGCTTGCGCTGGTCATAATGGCGTCGCTTTCCCTGCTGTTCGGCTGGGGCGCCGGCAGCACATGTGCCACGGCCTCCTGCGGACTCGCGAGAAATCTGCGCAAGGACATGTTTTACAGCATACAGAATTTTTCGTTTGAGAACATCGACAAATTTTCGACGTCCTCGCTTGTAACGAGGCTAACCACAGATGTCACCAATGTGCAGATGGCGTATATGATGATAATCCGCACCGCCATAAGATGCCCGCTTATGCTCATTTTTGCATTTGTCATGGCGTTTGTAATGGGCGGAAAAATGGCCTTTATCTTCCTTATACTCGTGCCGCTGCTTGGCTTTGGCCTGTTCCTCGTAATACGCAAGTCAATGCCTCTGTTCAGGCGGGTGTTCAAAAAATACGATGCACTCAACAACTCTATTCAGGAAAACGTGAAAGCCATGCGCGTTGTAAAGTCATATGTCCGCGAGGACTATGAGGAGGAAAAATTTGACCGCGCTGCGGATGACGTTTGCAGGGACTTTACCAAGGCTGAGCGAATACTCGCTATAAACAATCCCATGATGCAGTTTTGTATTTATGCCGTCATGGTGTTTGTGCTGTCCTTTGGCTCGTATACAATAATAACAAGCCACGGTATGGATTTGGACGTCGGGCAGTTCTCCTCCCTGCTCACCTACAGCTTTATGATACTCAGCAGCCTCATGATGGTCTCGATGGTGTTTGTCATGATTACCATGGCAGCGGAATCGGCCAAGCGTATTGTCGAGGTGCTTGACGAAAAGAGCACGCTTTCAAACCCAGAGGACCCCGTATATGATGTGCCAGACGGCTCCATAGATTTTGACCATGTCAGCTTCAAGTATTCAAAGTCGGCGGAGCGCATGGCGCTTTCAAACATAGACCTGCACATAAAATCTGGCGAAACGATAGGAATCATAGGCGGCACCGGCTCGTCAAAATCGACGCTGGTTCAGCTTATCTCCCGCCTTTACGACGTCACCGAGGGCGACCTTAAGGTCGGCGGCATAGACGTCAAGAAGTATGACCTTGAAACACTGAGGGATCAGGTCGCCATGGTGCTCCAGAAGAACATCCTCTTCTCGGGCACGATAAAGGAGAATCTGAGATGGGGCAACAAAAACGCGACGGACGAGGAAATGGTGCACGCCTGCAAGCTTTCGCAGGCAGATGAGTTTATCTCTACCTTCCCGGACGGCTATGACACATATATAGAGCAGGGCGGCGCGAACGTGTCCGGCGGACAGAAGCAGAGGCTGTGCATAGCCCGCGCGCTGCTCAAAAAGCCGAAGATACTTATTCTCGACGACTCCACCAGCGCCGTCGACACCAAAACCGACGCCCTTATCAGAAAGGCAATGCGCGAATTCATACCGGATACCACAAAGATAATCATAGCCCAGCGCACCTCGTCAGTCGAGGATGCCGACCGCATAATAGTTATGGAGGGCGGCACCATAAACGGCATCGGCACCCATGCCGAGCTTATGGAAAGCAATGAGATATACAGAGACATATATACGTCTCAGAACAAGGCAGGTGACAGCGATGAAGAAAAATAAAACCTCCAAAAAGCATACCACCCTGCGCGTTATAAAAACGATATTTTCCTTTTATCCGGTCATGATGCCGGTAGCGCTGATATGCATAGTGATAAACGCAATCGTCAGCTCGATACCTGCCGTGTTTATGCAGAATGTCATAGCCATGGTGGAGCAGAGCTGGGAAAGCGGCGACTGGGCGGCGGTAGGCAGTCAGATACTCACGCTCGTTGCAATACTTGCCTCATTTTATGTTCTTTCGCTTATATCCGGCTTTGCCTACAACCAGCTCATGGCGATAATCACCCAGGGCTCTCTTAAAAAGATGCGCGAGCTCATGTTCAATAACATGCAGAGGCTGCCTATAAAGTACTTTGACCAGAACAATCACGGCGATATAATGAGCCGCTATACAAACGATATAGACGCTCTGCGCCAGATGATATCACAGAGCTTTCCGCAGCTTCTTATTTCGGTGATAACAATAGCCACGATATTCTTCATAATGATATATTACTCGCTTTGGCTTACTCTTGTCGTATTGGCCTGCGTTATTGTCATGCTGTTTATAACAAAGCATGTCGCTGGACACTCTTCGAGATATTTTATCCGCCAGCAAAAGTCTCTGGGGAAGGAAGAAGGCTACATTGAAGAGATAATGCACGGCCAGAAGGTAGTCAAGGTCTTTAATCACGAGGAAGAAAGCAAGGCAGATTTCGACAAGATAAACGACATGCTGTTTGAGGAATCAAAAAACGCAAACAGATACGCCAATATCCTTATGCCGATACTACAGAATGTCGGCAACCTGATGTATGTTATAGTCGCGCTGATCGGCGGCATACTGCTTATTGTGCAGGGTAATATGCCGGATACCAGTATCAATGTGAGCATATCTCTTCTGCCTATAAGCATAAGTATTGTGGTGCCATTCTTAAACATGTCAAAGCAGTTTGCCGGAAGCATAGGTCAGGTATCAATGCAGGTTAATTCTGTTGTAATGGGCCTTGCCGGCGCCGGACGAATATTCGAGTTTATCGACGAGCCCAAAGAGGTCGACAACGGCTACGTAAAGCTTGTAAACGCCAAGATAGAAAACGGCGAGATAAAGGAATGCGAGGAGCGCACAGGCATATGGGCGTGGAAGCATCCGCATCAGGCGGACGGCACCGTTACCTACACGCGGCTGACCGGCGACGTAAGGCTTTTTGACGTCGACTTTGAGTATGAGGAAAACAAGCCTGTGCTTCACAATATCACCGTATACGCCGAGCCGGGTCAGAAGGTCGCGTTTGTCGGTGCAACGGGCGCCGGAAAGACGACTATAACGAATCTGCTCAACCGGTTCTATGACATAGCCGACGGCAAGATACGCTATGACGGCATAAACATCAACAAGATTAAAAAGGCTGATTTGCGCCGCTCTCTCGGCATGGTGCTTCAGGACACCAACCTGTTTACAGGCACTGTAATGGACAACATCCGCTACGGCAACCTGAAGGCCACGGATGAGGAGTGCATAAACGCGGCCAAGCTTGCCGGCGCACATGACTTCATAACCCGTCTGCCGGAGGGCTACAACACCATGCTTTCAGGCGACGGAAGCAACCTGTCGCAGGGCCAGCGTCAGCTGCTCTCCATAAGCCGTGCCGCGGTGGCCGACCCGCCTGTCATGATACTCGACGAGGCAACATCATCTATCGATACGCGTACTGAGGCCATAGTTCAGCGTGGAATGGACGCGCTGATGAAGGGCCGCACAGTATTTGTCATAGCGCATAGACTCTCTACAATAAAGAACTCAGATGTAATAATGGTAATGGATCACGGCCGTATAATCGAACGCGGCAGCCACGAAAAGCTTCTGGCCGAGCGCGGAAAGTATTATCAGCTGTACACCGGCGCGTTTGAGCTCGAATAATTCACATACACATAAAAAACAGCCCCCGGATTCCTCCGGGGGCTTATATTTTCCTGCCGAGGCCATAAATATGCCTTAAAGCATGGATGTAAGCTTTCGCTAATCAAATTGTAGCATGCGGCACTGCCGACAATTATCAGAACTAACACCAGAAAATTAATCCGGTCGGCTTTGCGGCATAGCCGCCTTGCAGCACTCTGTTGATACAGCGCATTGTGCATTGGTATCTGTAAATGCTGCACTGCTGAAAAATACAGAAAAAGCGGAGAAGCCGCCTGACGCCTCCGCTTTTTTTAATAAACCAATGACTTCAGATTAAGAAGCCCGCGCCGCTGCTCCCTGACCCATTGTCCGAATAATTGTTGCCGTTGAATATTATGCGATCATGCTCTATCATTGTCCTTTTAACTATATCGGGAAGCGCGGACTTGAAGTCATCCGCCTTTTCCGGCTCATCCGCAAACTGCAAAAGCGGCTCCGCAGCTATAGTGTTTATGATAAAATTCGGTCCTGCTATAGATATAACTCACTTTACGCTGTACAGTATGTCGCCGTAACTCGGCAGCGGCCAGCAATCCTTTTTGGTAAGCATCTCAAGCGCATCCACCGTTTCGCGCAGCTCCTGCATTTTGGCAAGCACGCCGTCATGATATACCTTCGCTGTAGCCATTACGCCGTTTTCCCTCTTCGCGGTCTCCACTATCACTTCAAGCTCTTCTATTTTATCACACAGCTTATCAGAAAGTGCCGAGAGCTTTTCAAGCAGACTTGTCTCCAATTTGCAGCCAAGCCCTTCGTCCACCGACCTTTTTCCTATTATGGCGCCGCTGACCTCTGACATGTATGCTATAACCGCCGGGACTATTTGCTGCTTTGCTATGTCAAGCATTGTCAGCGCCTCGATGTTCGTCGTCTTGTAGCATATTTCCAGCATTATCTCCTGCCGCGCCAGCAGCTCGGAACGGGTAAGCACGCCGTGCTTTTCAAACAGCCTGATGTTCTTTTCAAGCGAGAACAGCTCCAGCGCGTCGACCGACGACTTCAGATTAAGAAGCCCGCGCCGCTGTGCCTCCTTGACCCATTCGTCCGAATAATTGTTGCCGTTGAATATTATGCGGTCATGCTCTATCATTGTTCTTTTAACTATATCAGAAAGCGCGGACTTGAAGTCATCCGCCTTTTCCAGCTCATCCGCAAACTGCGAGAGCGACTCCGCAACTATAGTGTTTATGATAAAATTCGGTCCTGCGATAGATACCGACGAGCCCGGCATGCGGAATTCAAACTTGTTGCCGGTAAAGGCAAAGGGCGATGTGCGGTTGCGGTCGCTGGTGTCCTTTGGGAAATGCGGGAGCGCGTCGACGCCTATTTCCATCTTCTCGCCGCCGGCATGGCCGTCATACGGCTTGCCCTCCTTAATGCACTCCAATATCGACGTAAGCTCGTCGCCTAGGAAAATAGATATTATGGCCGGCGGAGCCTCGTCTCCGCCGAGCCGGCAGTCGTTGCCGGGAGTCGCCACGGATATGCGCAGCAGGTCCTGATATTCGTCCACTGCCTTTATGACGGCGGCCAGCATAAGCAGAAACCGTGCGTTCTCGCTCGGAGTGTCGCCCGGGTCGAGCAGATTTTCGCCGGTGTTGGTGTTCATTGACCAGTTATTGTGCTTGCCGCTGCCGTTAACGCCGGCAAACGGCTTCTCGTGCAGCAGGCATACAAGGCCGTGACGTTTGGCCACCGTCTTTATTATCTCCATAACAAGCTGATTGTGGTCGGTTGCGATATTTGTCGTTGAGAACATCGGCGCAAGCTCATGCTGTCCCGGAGCGACCTCGTTATGCTTGGTCTTTGCAACGACGCCGAGCTTCCACAGCTCCTCGTCCAGGTCATCCATAAAGGCTGCCACTCTCGGCTTAAGCACGCCGAAATAGTGGTCATCCATCTCCTGTCCCTTCGACGGGCGCGCGCCGAACAGCGTGCGGCCGCAGTAGACAAGATCCGGGCGCTTTTTGTATATGGTTTCATCAATGAGAAAATATTCCTGCTCTGCCCCCACCGTGGTAGTTACGTCGGTTATGCTGCCGTCACCGAACAGCCTTATTACGCGCATAGCCTCGCGGCTTATTGCCTGCATTGAGCGCAGCAGCGGCGTCTTCTTGTCAAGCGCCTCGCCGCTGAAGGAGCAAAAGGCCGTCGGTATGCACAGCGTCTTGCCCTTAATAAAGGCATAGGAGGTAGGGTCCCAAGCGGTATAGCCGCGCGCCTCAAAGGTCGCGCGTATGCCGCCGCTCGGAAAGCTCGACGCGTCCGGCTCGCCCTTTACCAGCTCTTTGCCCGAAAACTCCATTATTACCTTCCCGTCGTCGCAGGGAGTGATAAAGCCCTCGTGCTTTTCCGCCGTGATACCCGTCATGGGCTGAAACCAATGGGTGTAATGCGTGGCGCCCTTTTCCACGGCCCAATCCTTCATGGCGCTGGCCACCACATTCGCTATTTCAATATCAAGGTCACGTCTCTCCTGCATGGTGTGCCTGAGCGCCTTGTATATATCCTTTGGCAGCCTCTCGCGCATAACCTGCTCGTTAAAAACGAGCGAGCCGAACTCCTTAACAACATCCATTGTTTATCCTCCCCGCAAATTAACGCCCGAATCTGACCGGGTATTACTTCCCGCTCAGCGGCATATTAATCATCGCGTTATAGTTTAACATTTTTTCCGCATATTTTCAATCGCCCTTTTCACCTAAAATAAGTCATATGCGGCGCTTTGTTTCTAATAATCGCACATACCGCCCGGCAGAAGCCCCTTCCGTTACGCTTCTGTCGTTTATATGCAGATATAATGCTGCCTCACATCCGGCGCCTCGCCGTAATTATTTTTCAGATAGTCCCTCAGGAAATTTGCGGAAAAGACATTTGAGCACTTTCTCCTCATGCTTTTCATGCGTTTTTTGTTCATTTGAGAATTATCAAAACGTCATATAAAAATCTTGACTTTTGACGCTTTTTGCGATATCATACTTAGGATGAACATCCTGTGTTCACTGCCCGGCTTCAGGGCGCGGGCACGTGGATTTTTTTATATATAAAAGGAGCGATGACAATGGCGGAATATGCATATCTTGTGCTGGCCGACGGTACTGTGTTCAGGGGCAGGCCCTTCGGCGCAAGAGCCGAAGCAGTCGGCGAGGTCGTGTTTACAACGGGCATGACGGGTTATATTGAAACGCTTACCGATCCGAGCTTTCACGGTCAGATAGTTGTTCAGACCTTCCCTCTTATCGGCAACTACGGCATTATATCTGAGGATTTTGAAAGCGCGAAGCCGCATCCAAGTGCTTATATTGTTAAAAAATGGTGTCAGTATCCTTCAAACTTTAGAAGCGAAGGCGATATTGACACTTTTTTAAAGGACAACAACATTGTCGGGCTGAGCGACATTGACACGCGCAGGCTCACCAAAATCATAAGAGAGACCGGCGTTATGAACGGTGCAATTACCTCCGACCCAGGCAGCGTTGACATGGACAAGCTTCGCGCATATACGCCCGGCCGCTGTGTTCCGCTTGTCTCCTCAGATAAAATAAGGGAATATAAAGCAGATGCTGCAAAGCACAGGGTGGTTTTGTTCGACTTCGGCGCCAAGGATAATATACGCCGCTGCCTGAATGCCCGCGGCTGCGACGTCATAAGCGTGCCGTACAACACCACCGCCGAGGAAATAAAGGCCATAAATCCCGACGGCATAATGCTGTCAAACGGCCCCGGCGACCCGTCGGTAAATTTGGACATAGTCGAAGAGGTAAAAAAGCTGTTTGAGACGAATATTCCGATGTTCGGCATTTGCCTCGGCCACCAGCTGATGGCGCTTGCCGCAGGCGGCAGAACAGCCAAGCTCAAGTACGGTCACCGCGGCGCAAACCACCCGGTTAAGGATCTGCGCACCGGGCGCGTATACATAACCAGCCAGAATCACGGCTACTATGTAGTAAACGACAGCCTTCCGGAATCGGCTGCAGAGGTGAGCCACATAAACGCCAACGACGGCACATGCGAGGGCGTGTCCTACAAAAACGCCCCCTGCTTCTCGGTGCAGTTTCACCCGGAAGCCGCCGCAGGCCCGCAGGACACTGCGTATCTGTTCGACATATTCATGGAAATGATGGAGGGAAAAGAGAATGCCGCTGAATAAATCTATAAAGAAAGTATTGGTCATAGGCTCAGGCCCTATTGTGATAGGCCAGGCTGCGGAATTCGACTATGCCGGCACGCAGGCCTGCCGCGCCCTTAAGGACGACGGGCTTGAGATAGTGCTGGTCAACTCCAACCCCGCCACCATCATGACCGACGCCGCCATGGCGGACAGGATATATATAGAGCCGCTCACCCGCACCACCCTCAAGCGTATAATCGAGGCGGAGCGGCCGGACAGCATACTCCCCACGCTCGGCGGGCAGACGGGCCTTACGCTCGCTATGCAGCTCGCGAAGGAGGGCTTTTTGGAGGAATATAACGTCACGCTGCTCGGCGCCGACCCCGAATGTATAGACAAGGCCGAGGACCGCGAGAAATTTAAGGAGACGATGGAGAAAATAGGCCAGCCGTGTGTTCCGTCAAAGGTGGTCACTGACGTTGAGGCCGCGCTCGACTTTGCCGACTACATCGGCTACCCCGTAATAGTGCGTCCGGCGTTTACTTTAGGCGGCACCGGCGGCGGTATCGCCGAGAACAGGCACGAGCTTTCGGAGATAGCGGCCGACGGTCTTCGTCTCTCTCCTATCACGCAGGTGCTTATTGAAAAGTGCATATCCGGCTGGAAGGAAATAGAGTTCGAGGTCATGCGCGACAAGAACGGCAACTGCATAACCATATGCAGCATGGAAAACTTTGACCCGGTCGGCATACACACAGGTGACAGCATAGTCGTCGCTCCGGCGCTGACGCTTGCGGACAAGGAATATCAGATGCTGCGCACGGCGGCCATAAACATAATTCAGGCACTTGGCGTAGAGGGCGGCTGCAACTGCCAGTTTGCACTTCATCCCGACAGCTTTGAATATGCCGTAATAGAGGTTAACCCGCGTGTGTCACGCTCGTCGGCACTGGCCTCCAAGGCGACAGGATATCCAATTGCAAAGGTCGCCACTAAGATAGCGATTGGCTACACGCTCGACGAGATACCAAACGCCGTTACCGGCAAAACCTACGCCTGCTTTGAGCCGGCGCTCGACTATGTCGCTGTCAAGCTGCCAAAATGGCCGTTTGATAAATTCGTATATACCAAGCGCACGCTCGGCACGCAGATGAAAGCCACCGGCGAGGTCATGGCGCTGGGCGACACCTTTGAAATGGCGCTTATGAAGGCAGTACGCGGCGCTGAGATCTCTCTCGACACACCGCATGAGCCGAAATGGAACGGCACCCCGTCGGAGGAGCTGCTTGAGAGGATACACACCGCTACCGACGAGCGCCTTTTCCAGATATATGAGCTCATCCTCCGCGGCACACCGCTTGAGAGAATACACGAGGCCACTATGATTGACATGTGGTTTTTGCACGCCGTCAAGAACTTAGCTGATTATGAAGCCGAGCTTTCAAGGTCGGAGCTTACCGACGAAATTTACATGCGCGGCAAGAGGCTCGGCTTTACCGACACAGCCATTGAGCGGATATCCGGACAAAAGGTGAGGAACAAGGTATATCCCGTTTACAAAATGGTCGATACCTGCGCAGGAGAGTTTGAGGCGGCTACTCCGTACTTTTACTCCACCTTTGACGAGGCAAACGAGTCGGTCAAGCCGGACAACGGTCACAAGACGGTCGTGGTTTTCGGCTCAGGGCCGATACGCATAGGCCAGGGCATTGAATTTGATTACTCCAGCGTGCACAGCGTTTGGGCGCTCAAGCGTCAGGGCTATGACGTTGTGATAATAAACAACAACCCTGAGACGGTATCAACGGATTTCGACACCTCCGACAGGCTGTATTTCGAGCCGCTTACCCCCGACGACGTCGAGCCGATACTCAAAATCGAGCAGCCGGTGGGCGTGGTCGTCGCATACGGCGGCCAGACGGCTATCAAGCTCACCAAATATCTGAGCAAGAACAACATACCCATACTCGGCACCTCCGCCGACAGCATAGACATGGCGGAGGACCGCGAGCGCTTTGACGAGCTGCTTGAGCGGCTTGAGATAAAGCGTCCGGCGGGCGCCACCGTAATGACGACGGAGGAAGCGCTCAAGGATGCGCACCGTTTGGGATACCCTGTGCTGGTGCGTCCGTCATACGTCCTCGGCGGGCAGAACATGAGCATCGCCTTTGAGGACAAGGACATTGTGGAGTTCATGGAGCTCATACTCAGCCAAAAGATAGAAAATCCGGTGCTTATTGATAAGTATATAATGGGCATAGAGCTTGAGGTCGACGCCATATGCGACGGCGAAGACATACTCATACCGGGAATCATGGAGCATGTTGAGCGCACCGGCGTCCACTCCGGCGACTCTATAGCCATATACCCGGCGATACATCTCGACGACAAGCTGACCGACAGAATAATAGAGTGCACCAAAAAGCTTGCGCTGGCTATGGATACCAAGGGCCTTGTAAACATCCAGTACATACTGCATGACGGCGAGGTGTATGTCATAGAGGTCAATCCCCGCGCGTCGCGTACGGTGCCTTACATAAGCAAGGTCACCGGCGTGCCCATGGTCGACCTGGCGACGCGTGCGATGCTTGGCGAAAAGCTCAAGGACATGGGCTACGGCACAGGGCTTTATCCGTCATCGCCGTATGTCGCGGTAAAGGTGCCGGTCTTCTCGTTTGAAAAGCTTCAGGACGTCGACAACCACCTTGGTCCGGAAATGAAGTCTACCGGCGAGGTATTAGGCGTCGGCAAGACGTTTGAGGAGGCGCTGTACAAGGGCCTCATCGGCGCGGGCTATAAGATGATAAAGGGCGGCGGTGTGCTTATCACCGTGCGCAACAGCGACAAGCCGGAGATAATAGACGTTGCCAAGAAATTCAGTCAGCTCGGATTTAAGCTGTATGCCACGCACGGCACGGCGTCTGCTATCAGGGAGGCCGGCTTTGAGGTCGAGCCGGTCGACAAAATACACCAGTCGGATGTAAACACCATGACGCTTTTGGAGAGCGGCGCCGTTCAATACATAATCTCCACCTCTACAAAGGGCCGCGACCCCGCGCGCGACAGCGTCAAGATACGCTGCCTTGCCAGCAGGCTTGGCATCCCCTGCCTCACCTCGATAGACACGGCCAACGCCGTAGCCGACAGCCTGCGCAGCCGTTATACCGAATACAACACCGAGCTTGTCGATATAAACAATATGCGCGACAAAAAAATGACGCTGGAGTTTACCAAAATGCACGGCTGCGGCAACGACTACATCTATTTTGACTGCTTCAAGCAGGACATCGCAAGTCCCGAGTCGCTGGCGATAGCGCTGTCCGACAGGCATTACGGCGTCGGCGGAGACGGCGTAATACTTATCTGCCCGTCAAAGGTTGCGGATGCCAAAATGCGCATGTTTAATCTTGACGGCAGCGAGGGCAAAATGTGCGGCAACGGCATACGCTGCGTCGGCAAGTATGTATATGACAACGGTATTGTAGACAAGGACAAGACAACAATAACCATAGAGACCCTGAGCGGTATAAAAACGCTCAAGCTGTCGACCAAAAACGGCAAGGTTTCCTCTGTCAACGTCGACATGGGCAAGGCGGAGCTTGACCCGAAAAAGATACCGGTCCTGCTCGACGGTGACAGGGTGATATCCCGCAGGACAGAAATAGGCGGCAAAAGCTATGACATAACATGTGTGTCGATGGGCAACCCGCACTGCGTTGTTTTCTGCAACGATGTCGACAATCTCGACATAGAAAAGATAGGTCCGCAGTTTGAGAATGCCGATATTTTCCCCAGCAGGGTGAACACCGAATTTATAAAGGCAGTAGATAAAAACACGCTCAAGATGCGCGTATGGGAGCGCGGCAGCGGAGAGACGATGGCCTGCGGTACCGGCGCCTGTGCTGCGGTGGTTGCTGCAGTCGAGAACGGCTACTGCAAAAAAGGTGAAAATATTAAAGTAATGCTGCTCGGCGGCGACCTCATCATAAATTACACCGACGAAACGGTGTGGATGGAGGGCAACGCCGTTAAAGTGTTCGACGGTACTGTGAGAATATGATTTAGTCTGGGTGTTTTATCAGCTGGATTTAAATATCATATGCAATTACGGGTCAAGCGGCATATATTCCGCTCATAAAATTACAAATGGCGAATAATAAAATTACTTGGCATAAGCAGCTATAAAAAGCAATAATATACTCGGCGTTTACCATTGGTGTACAATCCTTTTGGGCTTTTCTGCGCTCGGCATTAATTCGGGATCAGGCATATTGGACGATGAAGGGATATTATTTGTTATACTATTCTTTATAGCAGGCATGTTTATATTTCTTATCGGGCTTATAAGCAGTATTATTGATTTATTCAAAAAGGGAGAGCAAAGTCTCCCTTGCGCTGTTGCCGTTTTACGCATTGACTGCGGCAGACTTGCAGTATTATAATTTTAATAAAACGGAGATGACACAATGAAGCTTAATACAAACTATCAGAACTTGAAGGACAACTATCTGTTTGCCGAAATAGCGCGCAGGGTAAGTGATTACAAATCCGGCAACCCGTCCGCCGACGTAATAAGCCTCGGCATAGGGGACGTCACTCTGCCTCTCCCCGCTGCTTGTGTTGAAGCAATGGAAAAGGCGTCCGCCGAAATGGGCACCGCTGAAGGTTTCAGGGGCTACGGTCCCGATCATGGATATGAATTTTTGCTCAGCGCCATTCAGAATTACTATAAGCGCTTTGATGTAAATCTGGAGCTTAAGGAGATATTCGTGAGCGACGGTGCAAAGAGCGATATCAGCAATATACTCGATATATTCTCCGCTGACAACACGGTGCTTATTCCAGACCCCGTATATCCGGTTTATCTTGATACTAACATAATGGACGGACGCCGGATAGTGTTTTCGAACGCCACAGAGGATAACGGCTTCCTCCCGCTGCCGGACGACAGTGTTAAGGCCGACATTATCTACATATGCTCTCCGAACAATCCTACTGGCGCAGCTTATAACCGCGGCCAGCTCAAGGCGTGGGTGGACTATGCACTGAAAAACGATGCCGTAATACTTTATGACCCCGCATACGAGGCGTTTATATCTGATGAATCGCTGCCGCACAGCATATATCAGATAGAAGGTGCCAAAGAGTGCGCTATTGAGGTGTGCTCACTCTCAAAAATAGCCGGCTTCACCGGCACACGCTGCGGATATACGATAGTCCCGTTTGACCTGAAGTCCGGCAGCACAAGCCTTAACGCTATGTGGCTGCGCCGCAAGGGCACAAAATTCAACGGCGTGCCGTATATAATCCAGCGCGGCGCTGAGGCCGTTTTCTCAGACGCAGGTCTTGAGCAATGCATGCAGAACATCAGTTATTACATGGAGAATGCCAAGATTATATCCGACGCGCTCGACGAGCTGTCGATAAAGTATATAGGCGGGAAAAACTCGCCGTATATATGGCTCAAGTGCCCGGGTGGCAGAAAATCATGGGAGTTTTTCGACTATCTGCTTGAAAGCGCCAATATCGTCGGTACACCTGGCGCCGGCTTTGGCGAAAACGGCGAAGGCTTCTTCCGCCTGACGAGCTTCGGCAGCCGCGAGAACATAATCAAAGCAGTAGACAGAATAAAGAAGCTCGATTTATAAATTGATTTAAATCATTGGCAAAGCTTAAAGGGGAGACATTTTAAAATGTCTCCCCTTTTATATTTATATTATTTGGCTAATTTCCGAATTGCACGCCGTACTGAGCCATTTGCTGTTCATGCTCCTCAAGCGTCCTTGAGTAGTGATTGTTATTATCGTTTCCGAAGAAAAAGTAGTAATAATCTGACTCTGCCGGGTTTTGAGCGGCGTTTATCGCCCGCCTGCTCGGATTGCATATTGGCCCAGCAGGCAGTCCGCTACATCTGTAGGTGTTATACAGTGCAGCGTATTTAGAAGTATCCGACAAAAGGCTGTTGCCTGTGACATAGTCGTTTATATATTCCCGCGTAGCATCGGACTGGAGCATAATTCCGGAGTCAAGCCGATTATGAAACACCGACGACACCATTTCCATGTGGCTCTGGCTGCGTACCTCCCGCTCAATTATCGATGCAAGTATGAGCGTCTCATCCGACGGCATACCGGATTTTGCGGCATAATTGTTCAGCATTTTAATTATGACGTTAACGGGCTTGTCCGGCTTGTAGAACTCATATGTATCAGGATATAGATATCCCTCAAGCTTAAAAACTCTGTCACTGCTTTCAGGTATGGTAAATGATTTTACTGTATAGCTTTGTGCAGCATCATAAAATTCCTTCGCAGTGCATACACCTTTTTCTTCAAGCAGCTCTGCTATCTGCATGAACGTGTATCCTTCAGGCACAGTTACAGAGACTGTTTCTATTGCATCTGATTCAGAGCTTACAGCCGGCGGTGATATGCTGCTTTCCGGCGGCCGTACTGTCTCTGATGTTTGCGGTGCCTCTGATGTGTCCGGTATATCAGAAGACAAATCGGTGTCCGCCGACGGAGTTCCGTTTGCAGTAGACGGCAATACCTCTGAGCTGCTCAAAGTCTGTTCCGAATCTGACACAGTGCTTTCGCTATCGCCGCCGCATGACACGGCAAAAACCAATATTAGGCTTAAAAAAGCAATAAAGCATTTTTTTATATTCATAAAATCCCTCATTACGTCAACATTATACTTTATTCCTGCTTCCTTTTCAAGCCGAAACAGACAGCACGGCAAATCTTTAGAAATAATTAAAATATTACCAATGAACAGGCATCAGAAAAATGCACGCAAAAGCTCATCTTTGAATTCGTTTTTTACGTCATATAAAATTTCACTCATCGCAACACCATCTGACAGGTAAAATTCATCAAGCTATAACGCTTATTCTGTATCCGAAGACGGTACTTTATAACAGAACAAAATAAAAAACGCTGGATCACAACCGAAATTGGATCCAGCGCTTATACAGTCGTTAATTTAAATTTTGGATTCTACATTCGTCAAAATGCAAACTATGCATTTTATAGAATCAGTGTCATCCGCAAACCGACCATCATGTTTATATCAGATTACTTCCTCTTCTTGCTGACTATTACAGCGGAAGTGGCAACTACGGCCAGAGCAGCTACACCTATTATCGGCATAACAGCGTCGCCGGTGTCTACCTGAGAAGAGGTCGACTGTGTCCTGCTCGCTGTGCTGCTTGAAGCACTGCTTGTTGAGCTTGAAGAAGACGATGTGCCGGAAGAAGTTGTCGGGTCTTCTACTAAGTCATCATAAACATTGGATGAATAAACAGGAGCCGTCGTGACACTTACATCGTAAACCGTAAGAGCTACTTCATCAGTAGCAGCACAGCTGTCATCAGCCCTTACAAACAGCTGATGGAATACAAACGGTGCGCCTTCCTCCAGCATTGCAAGCTGGTCAGGATAGTCCGCAAGTAAATCAGCAAAGCTTATTGAGAATGTATACTCGCCGGCAGGCAGAGCATCATATGAAGTCTCTGTTGTGCCATCAGCGCCTATACCTGTAAGCGCATTGGTTTCAACTCCAAACAGATTGGCAAGTGCCGGGGTCGTGTCCTCATCGCCAGTGGTGCCTACACGCACAAGCAGCTGGACACCGTAAATGCTGCTGTCAGCTTCAAGCTTAAAGTGCATGTTCAGATAGCTGTCGTTATTGACCGTGCACCAAGCATCGCCGTTGAACTGACGTACAAATGAGCCGTAGGCGTTTGTAGCCTGATTAGAGGTATAGAACGCGTCGGTAAATGTAAACCTGATGCCGTCTGTTACGACTTCGCCCTTCATATGAGCAGTATAGTCCTCAGCAGTACCGTCGCCTATAGGAGCAAGGTAAGCGTTGGGCTCATAGCCTTCCTGATAGGTCGTCCAGTTGTCAAGGCTGTCAGTGTTTGCTTCATACAGAGCTTCTACCTCTGTTTCCTGAGTTATAGAAAATTCATTGATGGTAAAGGCTGTTACATCGCTCTGCTCGGCAAAGGCAAAGTAGAAGCGTATGAAATTAACCTCTGTACCCACACCCATAATTTCATCAAGAGGAAGCGAAACTATTATATCTGTATTCGCTGCTGTAAGATAATTGCCGTCAGCCGATTTGCTTACACCGGCAGCGTCAGCTATGGCAGAGCTTAAATTTGTGTAAGTAGATGTTGCCTTGTTGTAAAGCTCGACCTGCCATGACCATGATGCGCCTTCCGGCAGATCATATCTAAGATTTAGATTCAGGGTGTCGCCTTCCTGTACCGTGAAGAAGGTTTTGGCATCGCCGCCCTCAAAGCCTAATACAGCACTGGTTGAGCTTGTAAAGTTTGTATACTTTATGACGCCGTCAGACCAGCTGGGGGTAAACGCCGTAAACGCACTGAGGTCATTATAGGTGCCTCCAATAGCGCCTACACTACCAAAATCACGCCACTGAGCATTGGTATCAGTGGTGACATCATCATACAATGAATATCTTTCCACCTGCACCGTAGCTGCGGATCCCAAGGTCACAGATGCTACCGTCATAGAAGCTAATACAGCGCCGGCGGCAACAAGACCAATGACCTTATGCAGTAATTTGCTTTTTATCATGTCTATTATCCTCCTTTTAGGTTATACTTATATTATAATGATTTTTTGACTGATTGCAATACATTTTTAAGTAAAAATTTTGTGTATAAAGGCATTATTTTTGTTTTTGTTTAATTTGAATGTTTATTGAATTAATTTTTTGTGTAAATGTCCAATACTTTTTTATCTGTATTTGATTTCAAATAAAGAATTTAATGGTTTTTTATATTATTTTTTCTCTTAATAGTCTATATTTACATATGTACGATAATATTGTCGGATTGCAGTTAAATGAAATTTTGATTATTCCCTTAGAAATTTCTATCTGCCTATAGGACAAATAAATATGTGATTTTTGCAGTAAAAAGCAATAGAATCGGCAGTGAAATATTGGTCCGATGTCAGCGGCAGCCTTAATTTCTCCGGTGACCGACGCGGCCGTTTAGACCTTGCCTTAAACCTCTCCTCCCTTTCATTGCAGCATTGAATGCGGTACGGTGCTGCTCACAGCACTATGATGTACTGCGATGTCTTTTAAGCCGTTCAGGCATTTCCCTCCATTACTAAATAATGCACATCTCATGATATGGAGTATTATTGCCGGCATCCAGTCGTTTGCGGCAATCATTGAATTTGTCTGCAAATTTTTTGCATAATCTTTAAGCATTGGCTTCGTTTAGACCAAGCCGACAGCAATAAATATCCACCCGCAAAGCGGGTGGTATTTCCGTTTCGGGCATAGCCCTAACCTTTACAGGCTACGCACAAGTGCGTTTTTTATTGGCCTGCCAGCCACGCATAGGATTACTTGCTACCCGTAA
>CALYBL010000004.1 GCA_944412495.1 uncultured Clostridia bacterium
GGGCGGATTTCTTATTGGGTGTGGGTGGTGACGAGGACCTGCCGTTGCAATGGGGAGGAAGAAATGTTAGCCAGCAACTTGTATCTGGGAGGGCTACTGAAAGTGAGTGGTCAGAGCGACACCTTCGGGTCCTGCCATCCCAGCCACCAGGCTGAGCCCGGACGCATATTCGCGTTCAGACTTGGCTTTTTATTTTACTCCATCGCTTGCGCAGACAAATATGTATTTCATATAACAAAAATTTGCGCCGGAACAATATATAAATACGATAAAAACATATTGATAAAAGAGTCTTTACATTTTTTTGTATAAAGACTCTTTTATTTTTGCAAATGATTATTTTCTGCTTATTTTAATTTTCAAAATGATTTTTTGGAACTTTTTATATAATAAGTAAAATTATACATTTTTTACCAAAATAATACAATATTATTTATATTTTACAAAAATATATTTTTTTTCCAAATATTTACATCTTAATTTTAAAAATCTCTTTTATAGATAAATTATAACAATATCTATAAAGGGGGAAATTATTTAATACAGGGTGCGCCATCTGTATTGATGTTAGATATATGGAAAATAGAGTGTTAAGCCGTGTTAAGGTTACGGAAATAAAAAATTACGAATTATATGAATTTATATGCAGCTTTGAACCGTTATTGAAAAAATATGCAAATAAGCTCCAGTATACAGACGCATATTATGATTTGGCAGAATCTCTGATTGAGATTATATCAAAGCTTGACACAATTAAGGATACCTCTGCCGGTGCGGTAGTAAAATACATAAACAAATCTATATACCACAAATACATATCGCTGTCAAAACTGAACCAGCGTTACAGTGATACGCATTTTCTGTTTGGAGAGGCAGAAGATGTCAGAACATCTTCATACTGCTATGACAGGTATGACTTCATCAACATAGACTTTCTAAAAAGCTGTCTGACCGATAAGGAATATGAAATTATCATACTTCACTTTTATTATGACTACAGCATTGCCGAAATTGCCGACGCAAAGCATGTAAGCCGTCAATCGATAAATCAGACAAAGCTGATAGCACTGAAGAAGCTAAGAAATGGATATATAAATATGGAGAAGATTTAAACAAGCGTCCGTCATTTACAAATATAGAGAAATTTCCCTCTTTTATTTCAAAGGCTGAAGCTGTTAATTAATGAAAAAGGAGTTATAGATATGTCAATGATATTTGGAATCGATACAAGGGATCCGGCTACCACCCAGCTCACCAACGGTTATACTGTTTATGATTGGGCAATGCGAAAAAGCAGCCGCCCGGATTTTTGGAGCTGTACACTTTTAGGGAAAAATCCCGTAAATGCAGATGAGACTGAATATCTGAGGAGCAGGAACTGCCGGATAGCTCTTCTTATACGCGACCTTACGGAAGCGAAGATTTCGTCGTTTGACGGCACCGACGATGCACTCAGGGCTACGGCGGCCGCCAAAGCGATAGGAGTACAGAATAACGGAAAAATAGTGCTGTTTGTTGAGATTCGCAGCAACTGGAGTGTGTCTCACAACTGGATGATAAGCTTTGCGCAGACGCTTTATGAACACGGATATGCTCCGGGCTTTATAGGCAACACCGATTCCTCCAAAAACTTCAATTTCGGACGTCAGTGCAGCCATTATGTTCATGCCACAGCGGAATATGCTGGCTTTGGAGCAATATACTGGGCGACAGAGCCGAAACTCGGCGGACGGCCTGAGCATTGGGCCCCATACTGCCCGTCGGCGCTTAGGCCCGAGGACGTGGATTTGTGGGAATGCAATTCCTATAACTATGAGGATGTAACCATTAACGAAATTTACGGTAAAGATGAAAAGCTGCTTGAGCACATGTGGTAAGGGAGAAGCTGGTATGACGGGAAATCAATACAACAACATAGTAAAATGGACACTTGCACATGCGGATCCCGAAACAACAAAGGACAATCTCGCTGCGGTAAGAGCTGTAATGCAGAACTGCGGAGCAGCATTTCCAAACGGCGGCATAAGCGAGGTAATGGAGACGCTGATGAGTGACGAATATATGGGCTGGCAGAACTGTACGTACAAACAGACACAGGCATATGCCAACTCAGGCATAGCGTCGATAGGAATAGACGGACGGCGCATAATAATAATACTTCCGGAAGAAGGCACAATAAGACGGTGCATCACAGATGTGCACGGAACGGCTGCCGAATACATAAGGCAGGTAAGCGAAATAAGCATAGCCGAGCGCATACCCATGCAGTTCTTTTCATATTACAATGTCTTATAATTCAGCCGTGATGATTTAAATCCCGGTGCGACAAGAGCACTTCCTCCCTCATAGCAGGAGATTTGGCATAAGCACAGGCAAAACTGCCTTATTGACCTATACCGCCAAGGCCAAACGTGCTTATTAGAATTAAATTAAATGAAAATATGTACCACCGCAGAATATATTCGAAAAATACAAGAATTTTAAGCTTAGCACGCGGGTGCATATGTGATGTGATTGACTCCAAAGAAGAATACAAGCCAAGCCGCCGGTGTTGATAAAAATTTAATTATTCTGATGAGACACCATGCTTGTATCAGTGCCTTGGTACCCATTAGCAATGACATTAATACGGACTCTATTATGGTGCAGAAAATCCGCTTATTATTTACCCGGCGCTGCAAATGTCGGGTGATAGATGAGGGGCGGTTGGGCGTTCATAAATCATTACATATGGGTCAAAGCCCATAGCCCGCAAGGTGTTTATGCGGTATAAGTCTTGTTCGTAGGTACTGCCGTAGTTTGTCAGTACATATACCCGGCGTTTTTGTCTGCTTTTTACGGTCGTGTAATCTAAAAAACGCTGGAAATGCTCGGTTAAATCCTCGTCGGGCTTGTCCCGCGCAAAATGTATTGCCTTTGTCCGCACAATGCTGCTTTTATAATTAATATATTGTTTACCGGCGCAAAGGAATCCGGCCAAACCTGCGCGGGGCAAAGCGCAGCTGATATCAATATTGTAAATATTCGGAAGCAAAAAGAAGGCCGCATAAAAGCGGCCCTGCATAAAAGCTGTTCATATATCGTCCGGTATCCCGGCTTAGGAAGAATCCGGCTTTTTCAACTAATGCCATACAAAAGCTCAATCCGCCTTTTCAATGACGATATTTGCGCCTTCGACCAAATCATCAACGGCGGTGTTGTTAGGATCGACAATAAGATAGAGATATTCATTCTCTTCCATATCTGCGTCAAAGCTGTATATAAAATCGGACGTCTTTTCTATCAGCTTTCCGCATACTTTTCTTGTCCCGCAGTAAACGGACACGGTCACACCGTCATATAAAGTATTGTCCGACCAAGCTCCGGCGGATAACGAAAGGTTAATGGAATAACGTCCGGCATCAGGGGCTTTCCAGCCTATAATAGCCGATGCGTACGGTGGATAGTACATCTCCGGCGACAAAGTGCCGTCAGCCGACTGCTGCCACTGATTTATGTAGCTGAACTTTATATTTTCGGAATATATTGTCGGCAGCCATGACCCAAACGCTTCCTCGGTATACGGATTGACTTTGTAGTCAGACTTATAGAAGCACTCCTCTATTTTGGAGGTATCGTAGATGCCTCCGGTATTTGTTTCTTCAGAAAACAGATAATACCAGCCGTTTTCGCCCTGCGTGGTGCCGTCGCCGTTTATATATCCGCCGCCGAACGCCCATACGGTGCTGTTGTCCGCGTATTTAGGAAAAGTCATCGTGATTTCGGCGGAAATATTCGAGCAGATATCATTTATTCCGTTTATGTTTGGGTCAGAAATAATGTAGATGTATTCTCCGGCTCTTAAAGTGGCGTTCAGGTATTCATGACCATATTCAGCATAATAGGCATTTGAGTAGCTGTAAAGCTTATCTGAGCCGGCATAGATTGAGAGGGTTATTCCGTCTCCCATTAAGTTGTACGGGTCATTATTCCCCATATAATATCCCACGTCTATGTTGTAATTTCCGTCCTGAGGCGCCTTGAAGGCGAGCACGGCCGAGGCATACGGCCCTGTTCCTACAGACGGATTCAGTGTCATGCTCATGAACTCGTCCATGGATTGATTCCACCAGTTGTCCGTTGAGACTATATCGGTGTCAGGTGAATATATTCCGGCCACCCATGTTGGCTTGTTCAGCACACTGCCGCTGGACACAAGGCTTCCGCCGTCATTTATATCGGAGTACCAGCACTCTTTTATTTTTGATACGTCGTAATCTCCTCCTGTGTTTGTCTCCTCGGTGTACATATAGTACCAGCCGCCGTCGCCCTGAACAGAACCGTCCTGCCCCTCTGCGCCGTATATCCATTTTTGTTCGGCCTCGGACGCCATCTCGCGGATGTTATAAAGCCCCGGGACCGTTGGCGACAGTACAGACATCTGAGTATTTTGGGATGATACGGCTGAAGCTGAGGATGAAGACGAGGAAGTAGCATCCGTGTTCTCCGAGCATGATGTGAGTGGTATAACAGCTGTCATGGCCATTGATAAACATACACATAATATTGACTTGCTTTTCATATTGAGACCTCCCAAATACAGTTTGATTTTTACGTGTTTTAACATATCATAACCGACAGTATTTGACAAGCTTTGTTACAGTATTGATATTAAATAAATCTAATCTGTAATTGTTTTTGATAATAATATATAATTTTGTAACCATATATTACAAATTATGAGATATTGCTTTTAATAATTGCTGCAACAGTAAACAACGGATACAGCCTGTATATTTATGCACTGTCATGACAAGCTGTATTGGCGCCTGAGGATATTAATTTATAAGATAAGAAAAATGTCGTATATATGATTTTATTATAAGAGAGGCGCTTATATTAGTGCCGGCGATAATGATAATAGGGGAAATACTATCAAATGGAGAGACTGTAAAAAAGCTGCTGAGCTTGGATAATGAAGCGCTTGAGCTTATGGGTGTTGTCGTGCTGGGGTACGGAATCGACCAATCGGCGCGCTCTGCAAGAAATGATATTGAAGCTTTTTTGCTGTGAATCAAGAGCAGAGCCGTGAATATACTGCCTATGCAAACAGCTTTTTAGGCCAAAAGCGCGCTTATCGCAATTTTGAATAAAGCAGGAAAGTGCATCTAAGGAGCTTATTCTTAGCTGTGAAATGTATAAAATAGATTCACATATAAGCAAAAAACAAGACTCACATTGTGAGGCTTGTTTTCAACCTGTAAGTCGGCTATTTCGTAATTCTGGAAAATTGCCGGGCCTTGACCGGAGTATGGGGAATTATTACTCAGTGAGCATTTTATATGTCTCATAGTCTACAATATTGATATAGCCGTCCGTTACGGTTTTCGGCAGTTCATCATAAGCGAGACCGCAGTCATAGAACACCGTATAATTCTGAGCAGCTTCGCCGCTGTTGTCCGAGACATCTATCCGCATTTTTGAATCGATTGTAACCTTTATATATTTCTGAGGATTCGTGCAGAAAAAACGGACATAAAAGTCTCCGCCGCCCACCTGATCATAATTATTCTGCTCATCGCTTAAGGTCAAAGGGAAATCTTCAAAGCGGTCGATATATTTACTGCTGTATACGGTAAAATCGACTGATAAATCGTTCCATCCCTGTGTTATTATGGCATATTCGAGTTCATACGGCTCAGCCAGCTGCTCAAGCAGTTCCTTTAAATTCGTATTTTCCGGCGGCACCCACTCATCAACAGAGATGTTGACTGTGTCAGCATTTGCCGCTTGCGAAGAGGATGATGGAACGGATGAGACGTCACCGCCGCTGTTTGCACACGATGCCGCGGTGGCAAGTGATATAACGAGAATAACGCAGGCCAGTGTTTTAAATAGTCTTATGAACATTTCCATACCTCCTAAAGCGTAATCAGCACGCGCTGGGTGAAAAAGTGTTTATACTGTAATTATACATTAATTATCATTATTTTGCAATAATTATTTATAATATTTATTTTTTTTGTTAATAATTAGCATAAAACTCATTTTGCTCTCCAAATAAAGTCAAAAAATACATAATAACCTGAAAGTGACATAAATAAAAAAGCACGGATACCGTAATAGATATCCGTGCTTAAGCTGTTATCAGACCACTTTTCCGGCATGGCTCTTATTGACACGGCCATACGAAGCAGCATGAAAACTGAAGCAAATATTTACGCCTGATAGCCCTGCTCCCTGACGGCAGCCTTGAGCACCTCGACGCTGGTTTTTGTCTCGTCGTAGGACACAATGGCCTCGCCGGGAGAAAGCTTTACCTTTGCCTTTTTCACGCCGTCGACGGCGTTAAGGGCGGATTCGACCGCCATTACGCAGTGCTGGCATGACATGCCGCTTACGCTGAATTTTACCTTTTCCATATATAACACTCCTTAATATGCTTTTATTTTAACGGCTTGAACCGTTTTAAACGCAGTGCGTTGAGCAGTACCGATACGGAGGAAAGCGACATCGCCGCCGCCGCGATCATCGGGTTGAGAAGCGGCCCGCCGAATATCTGCAGCACTCCGGCCGCTATCGGAATTCCGGCGATGTTGTAGCCAAAGGCCCAGCCAAGGTTCTGATGTATGTTGCGCATAGTGCTTTTGCTGAGCTTTATGGCGGTCGGTATGCCGAGCAGGTCGCTGCGGACGAGCACTATGTCGGCGGATTCTATGGCTATGTCGGTGCCGGAGCCTATCGCTATTCCGACGTCCGCTGCCGCAAGCGCCGGCGCATCGTTTATGCCGTCGCCCGCCATGGCGACTTTTTTCTCCTGCGCCTGAAGCTCGGTCACCTTGCCGGCCTTGTCCTCCGGGAGCACCTCCGCAATAACATGCTCTATCCCCACCTGTGAGGCAACATACTCCGCTGCACGCTTGTTGTCCCCGGTTATCATCGTGACCTCTATACCCATGTCGTGCAAATGCTTTACGGCCCCTGCCGCCGATTCCTTAATGGTGTCGGCTACGGCTATCATGCCTATAAAGCCGCCGCCTCTGGCCGCATACAGCGTTGTCTTTCCCTGCGATGACAGCCTGTCGCTTTCATTCTCGACTGCCGATAAATCTATGCCGTTTTCGGACATCAGCTTTTTGTTGCCTATAATATACTCCTCGCCGCCGATTTTGGTCTTGATTCCGTGTCCCGGCACGGCGGTGAAGCCGTCTACCGTACTTATTTCAATACCATGCTCCTGAGCATAGCTTATTATCGCCTTTGCAAGCGGGTGCTCGGAATTTTTTTCCGCCGCCGCCGCTGCCGCTATGAGCTCACGCTCCGACAATCCGCCGGCAGGCAGTATATCGGTGACGGCCGGGCGCCCCTCGGTTATAGTGCCGGTCTTGTCGAGCACAACGGCATTTATCTTGTGCGCCGCCTCTAATGCCTCGCCGCTTTTTATGAGTATTCCGTTTTCGGCGCCCTTACCGCTTCCAACCATTATGGCGGTTGGTGTTGCCAGTCCCAGCGCACACGGGCAGGCTATCACCAGCACCGATATAAATATTGTAAGACAGAATTCAATGTCTCTGTGTCCGAAGATAAACCACAGCAGCGCCGAGACTACGGCTATAACGCACACCACCGGCACAAATACTCCCGACACCTTGTCGGCTATTTTCGCAATGGGCGCCTTTTTGCCCTGTGCCTCCTCGACAAGCTTGACTATCTGCGCAATGGCAGTGTCGCCGCCGACCTTTGCAGCTTCCATCCTGATAGAGCCGTTTTCGTTTATGGTGGCGGCGTATACATCATCCCCGGCCTGCTTGAATACGGGGATGCTCTCGCCAGTAAGCATAGACTCATTCACCGAGGTGCTGCCGCTTATGACTCTGCCGTCTACGGGAAACTTTTCGCCCGGGCGGACGAGTATTACATCGCCGACGACGACCTCCTCTACCGGCAGCTTCACCTCGGCCCCGCCGCGTATCACCGACGCCGTCTTGGCCCCAAGCTCCATAAGCTTTTTTATCGCCTGATTTGTCTTGCCCTTGGTTATGCTTTCCAATGTCTTGCCAAGCATGATGAGCGTTATAATAGTGCCGGCCGATTCGAAATAAAGCCCGTGCACGTCGGTGCTGCCCGCAAAAAGCATTTTGTACATGTGGTAAAGACTGTATATTATCGCCGCAGACGTGCCTATCGCCACCAGCGAGTCCATATTCGGCGAGCGCTGTATCAGTGCCTTAAAGCCTACACGGTAGAATTTGTTCCCGACGGCTATTATCGGTATGACCAAAATAAGCTGTATTACAGCATACCGCATGGGATGAAGAGACGGGTCGATAAAAGAGGGAAGCGCGTTTGAAAGCCCCGGTATCATCGGCGCCATGGCAGCATAGAGCAGCGGGACACAGAAAACGGCGGCTATTATAAATTTGAGCCATCTTTTGCCGAAGCCCTGCTTTTCCTCCTGCTCACCGGCCTCGGCGTCCAGCGCCGTATAGCCCGCCTTTTCGACAGCCGCTTTCATGCTCTCGAAGCTTACCGCGCTGGGGTCATAGCAGACATAGGCCGAGTTGTTGGCAAAGTTGACGCTTGCATTTTCAACGCCGTCAAGCCCGCACAGTGCCTTTTCGACGCGTGCGGCACAGGCGGCACAGCTCATTCCGCCTATTTTTATGGACAGCTCCTTTTGATTGTCCGGCACAGCAGTGTAGCCAATCTTTTCTATTTTTTTCTCAATCTCATTTAAGGTGACTACGCTTTCGTCAAATTCTATATTGAGCTTTTCCGCAGCAAGATTCACCGACGCCTCCTTTACGCCGTCTATGGGCGAAAGCGTTTTTTCTATTCTTGCTGCACAGGCGGCGCAGGTCATGCCGCCAATTTTTAAAATTTCTTTTTTCACTTAAGATTACAGCCGCACCCGTATTTGTGTGCAGCACCTCTCCTTTCCGTAAAATATACGGCCTTCTCCGCACGGCGCCCGTGAGCGGACGACCGATGTATTGCGCGCGCTTTCGGCCGTAAAAATAAAAGCAGCAGGAAGCATGGCCTGAAAAAGCAAAATTGAGAGCTCCGTACACTTTATTATTATGCTCAGCATCGCTATGGCTCAGACCGCAGGCCGATATCTTTTATGCGCTTAAAGCATGCGCTTGATGGTCGTCATAAGCTCATCGACTATTTTGTCATCGCCGGCGCGTATCTTGTCGATAACGCAGGTATGCATATGATTTTCCAAAATAAGCCGGCTTATCGAGTCGAGCGCTGCGCGCGCCGCCGAAATCTGATTTAATATGTCGTCGCAGTAGACATTGCTTTCGACCATTCCGCGAATTCCGCGAATTTGTCCCTCAACGCGGTTGATGCGCGAAATAAGAGACTTTGTAAGCTTCTCGCCTCGATATGTGTGCTTTCCGCTTTCACAGCAGCTTTTTCCTTCCATACTTCCTCCTGCCTCAGGCGCAGCTTATTCAAGAAATATGGCGCTGCGCACATATCAAAATTTAATTGTAGCAATATACCCACCGGGGGTATATTCGAATTATAATATATAATACTAATTTTGTCAACAATAAAAGGCATAAAAATTAATTTAAACCGGCATTGAATACCGTTTTGCCTTATTGCGGATTTGCTCAAATATCTCCTGGTGTAACGGACAGGGCGGCAGATGGATATAAGAAATCTTTTGAGCCGGCACTTAAAAATGCGTTTTTGATTTCTGCAAAATGCTTGATAATAGTGTTGATATCTCATTTTTTATAAAGTATAATAAATAGGTGCAGGCCGCCTGAGCGGCGCTGCTTTGAGAATATATAGCCACGGCCGGAGGGAATAGGCTTTAACAGGAGGCTTATCGTCAGACAAGCCTGCCATTTTGCGGACGAACATTACCGGCTGTTGTTTGATTGGGGTCGGGCGTGCCCCATATTTATTGCGGAAGGACGAATATTTATGCAGCAAAAAATCGATGAGCTTGTATCCCGCTTTAAGCAGGATATAGAAAAGGCGGCCGATTCACAGGCGGTGGAGAATATCCGCATTGCCTACCTCGGCAAAAAGGGCTTCGTGACGGAAATCCTGCAGGGGATGAAAGCGCTGAGCCACGAGGAGAGAAAGGAAGTCGGCAGGAGCGTAAATGTTTTAAAGGCCGACATTGAGAAGCAGATTGCGCAGAGAGCCGAAAAAATAAAGGAGGAGCAGCTCTTAAAGAGGATAAACGAGTCGGAGCGGTTTGATGTTACCCTGCCGACGGATTTTACTCAGGGCTCGTATCATCCCATAACGATAATACAGCGCGAGGTGGAGGAGATATTCCTCAGCATGGGCTTTACGATAGAGGACTATGACGAGATAGTGGACGACTATCACTGCTTTGAGTCGCTCAACATACCCAAGCACCACCCGGCGAGGGACATGCAGGACACTTATTATATCGAGAACGGCCAGCTGCTCAAGACGCATACCTCCGCCGCGCAGAACTATATAATGAGGAAGTACGGCGCGCCGCTGAGGGCCATTTTCCCCGGCAGGTGCTTTAGAAACGAGTCTACCGACGCCTCCCATGAAAACACCTTCTTCCAGATGGAGGGCATCATGATAGACAAGGACATATCGATATCGAACCTTATCTATTTTATGAAAACGATGCTTACGGAGGTATTCAAGCGCGAGGTGAACGTAAGGCTGCGTCCGGGATTTTTCCCGTTTGTTGAGCCGGGCTTTGAGCTTGATATTAACTGCCTCATATGCGGCGGGGAGGGCTGCCCGTCCTGCAAGAACTCCGGCTGGCTGGAGCTTTGTCCCTGCGGCATGATTCACCCGAAGGTGCTGGAATACGGCGGCATCGACAGCGAGGAGTATACCGGCTTTGCGTTTGGTCTGGGACTTACGAGGCTGGCAATGATGAAGTACGGTGTGGGCGACATACGCGACTTTAACTCCGGCAATCTTAAGGCGCTGTCGCAGTTTACCAATATATAATGTGTGAGGATGGATAAACAATGCTTGTTTCAATGAACTGGGTTCAGGATTTCGTAGACCTTTCGGGACTGGATATTGAATCGCTTATAAAGCGTTTTACGCTTTCGACGGCGGAGGTCGAGGACATAATATACAAGGGCCGTGACGTCAGCGGTGTGGTAGTAGGCAAGATTTTGTCGGTGGAAAACCACCCGGACTCAAAAAAGCTGCACCTGCTGAAGGTAGACGCCGGCGGGAAGATATTTGACTGCGTATGCGGTGCGCCTAACGTGAGAGAGGGCATGAAGACGGCATTTGCAACCGTAGGCGGCATGGTCGGCGGGATGAAGATTGCGGCGCGGCCGGTGGCGGGAGCCATGTCGCAGGGCATGTGCTGCTCTGAGCAGGAGCTTGGAATAAGCGCCAACAATTCCGGCATAATGGACATAACCGACGATATAGAGATAGGCACCGACATCAAAGAGGCATACGGTGTGGAGGATATAATCTTTGAGGTGGACAACAAGTCCCTTACCAATCGACCCGACCTGTGGGGGCATTACGGCATAGCAAGGGAATTTTCCGCGCTTACGGGGCGCCCGCTGAGAGAGCTTGAGGTATATGACACAAAACAGTACAGCGGCCTGCCCAAGGTCGATATTGACATAAAGGACAAGGACATAGCGTACCGCTATTCCGGCCTTAAGATACAGAACGTCACCCGGAAGACAAGCCCGGTGGACATGAGGATAAGGCTTTACTACTGCGGCATGCGGGCGATAAACTTCATAGCCGACCTCACCAACTATATAATGCTGGAGCTTTCGCAGCCCATGCACGCCTTTGACATGCGCAAGGTCAGCAGTATTGAGGTAAAGCGTGCCGACGGCGAATACGATTTTGACACGCTGGACGGCGTCAGCCGCAAAATAGACGAAAATACGCTTATGATATACAGCGCCGGCGAGCCGGTAGCCGTGGCGGGCGTAATGGGCGGACTCGCGTCTGAGATAGAGGATGACACAACGTCGCTGCTGCTCGAGTCGGCTAATTTCGACTGCGTGTCTGTGAGGAAAACGTCGACGCGTCTTGGGCTGCGCACCGACGCCAGCATGAGATACGAAAAATCGCTCGACCCTGAGCTTACGGTGCCGGCCATAAAGCGCTATCTTAAGCTCATGAAGGACAGTGACAGCGGCTGTGAGGTAATATCCTCACTCACCGACGTGTATGTGAAGAGGTTTGAGTCTGAGCCAATAGTGTTCGACAAAAGGTATGTCGACAGGTATACCGGTATAGATATATCTGAGGAGCAGATACTCAAGACGCTTCGCTCGCTCGGCTTCGGCGTTGAGCTTAAGGACGGTGTGTTTACGGTCACCGTGCCGTCGTGGCGCGCCACTAAGGACGTAAGCATAAAGGCGGATATCATAGAGGAGGTAACGAGGATATACGGCTATGACAACTTCAAGATAACCACCACCGTAAGCCCGCTTTATCCGGTGCGGCTGCCGCAGTCAAAGATAAGCGAAAAGAGCGTAAAGGACATACTTGTGCGCGAATTCGGGCTGCACGAGGTGCATTCGTACATATGGTGCGATGCTAAAAAGCTTAAAGAGATAGGTCTCGGCGTAAACGGCAGCGTGCGCATAGTAAACGCCATGACGCCTGACAATGAGGTGCTTCGCGACGCGATAGTGCCGACTCTGCTTACAGTGACTGCCTCGAATCACGCATTCAGCGATGCTTTCGGCATATTTGAGATAGGCAAGACTGTAGAGGGGCTTGGCAGCGACGGATTGTGCATTGAGCGCAAGAAGCTCGGTATTGTGCTTTACAGCACTGTAAAAAGTGAGCGGGAGCTTTATTTCATGATGCGTGACATAACCGCGTTTTTGTGCAGGGATGTAAAGGGCATGACTGCTTCGTTCACTCCATCGGACGACGTGCGCGAGTGGCAGCACCCGAAAAACACTGCAAATGTCATCTGCGGCGAGAAGGGTATAGGCTGCATATCGCTGCTGCACCCGTCTGTCGCTGACAAAATAGGCAAAAAGGCTGTCATTGCTACGGCGGAGATATATATGGATGATTTCGGCGATATAGAGCCCGCGGTTACAGAGTACAAAGAGGTTTCCAAGTTCCCGGGGATAGACATTGATCTGACGTTCGTGGTAAATCCGGCAGTGAGCTTTGAGAAGATGAGCTCCGCGTGGAAGGGAACAGAGAATCTTATCGGTGTAAGCCTTATTGACACCTACGAGGGCGAGGAGAAGAGCATAACGCTGAGATACTCCTTCTCATCTCTTGATAAGACCTTGACAAAGGCGGAGGTTCAGCAGTCGGTTGATGAGGTCGTCGAAAAGCTTAAGGGCATGGATGTAAACATGAAAATGTAAAAAATATCGGTAAGCGTATATTAAAAGTTGCATATAGTTGCTTGTTGTTTTTCGACTTAGACTTTTTATTACCGATATTAAAAAATAAATAATCATATTATAATATAAAAAGGACAGCGGCAAAGTTTAACTGCCGTTGTCCTTTTTGAAAGTTTCGTACCAAGCTGCTTTTCGATATTTGTTCCATTCAACCGTTGCAAAGTCGAAGAAAAATTGTGCAGCAAACCATGGTTCGGCGCCGCAAGCGTTTATATAATATAATCCGTTGTCATCTTTCCAAAGCTCATATACAGTTATGCCATGATTAATTTCAAAAATAAATTTTTTCTCCGCCTCTTTGCCCTTGAACACCAACAATGGCATATCGGTATATAAAAAATTTCCAAAAGGCTCCCCTGTGTGCCATGCTCTGCCGGGTTCAAAGGACTTTACAGATAAACCATCAATGGTGATTTTAGCAATGTCGATTTCCATGTCGCTGTCAAATGTATTTTGCGGAATGCCATTATGAATATTCAAATATTTGACATTCATTATCAGTTTTTTATCATTATAACTTACTAACTCCATTTGTGCGTCATGAAATTCAAAATCCTTAAGGAGATTTACAGATGAATATCTCATAATAATACCCCCTGTTTTTATATTTATAAAACCAGGAAAAATAAATTTAACAGTTTTACTGTTACAGCACGATGTAATACTTTTAAATTTTATTTATATCAACGTCGACATTAATAATGGCTTTTTGTCGCATCACAGTCTGTGCCTTCGGTTTATGTAGCTTATTATAAGCAGTATGGTCAGCATAACAACTAAAGCGGAAAGCATTACAATAGTGAATACATATACAGACTCTTTGCTGCTTGAACTGCCTTGTGAAGCACTGTTTTCATGCAAAGAGGTGTCGCTCTCCGCACTGCTTGATGCAGTCCCGCCGCTTTCCTCGCTGCCGGACTCTTCACTGGCCGTTCCCCCGCCGGCTGATGAGGCATACAAATCCTCCTCGCTCAGGGCTATTATGGCCGTATGCCTGTCCTGACGGTTATCGTATGTAAATTCAAGCCTGAGATAGCCGTCCGTCGTAAGCGTGGCGACGGTTATGCTGCTTGAATAATCAGTATCAAGCTCAATATCTTTAAGCTGAGGGTTTATGTCCAAATAGCTGCCGTTTTTATCCCTGACGTCAAAATTGTCTGCAGATATAGTTTTGCTATATCCCTGAGTATTTTTAAAGGTGAAGCTGATTTGAAGCAGCTGATTATACTCATAATAATTGTAAAGGTTGCGGCCGTTTTCATCCTTTCCGGCATATTCGCGAACGCTGAAGGGAGAATCTATAAGCAGCTTGTAGTCATTTATGCAGAGAGTGGCAATGCATTCGTTCGTTGCTATGTCGATTATCTCGATATTATCACCCTTATGATAAATATGATTTCCGGCCTCCTGGGTAATGGTTTCAATGACCGGCTGATATTGCTCCGTACAGGAAGTAAGCAGAATTAAAATCAGCATTGCCGATATTGCGTATAGCTTTTTCATAATACACCTCCGCAAAAATATTGTACCATATTCCATATACTACATATAACATATATGTCGAAAAAAATCCAATTACATTTTTGTAATTTTATGGATTTTATATAATTGGTTTATCGATAAACGAAAAATAGGATATCTAAAACTCACAATATATACATATATTTAATTTCATGCACAAATTTATCAAATTTTTTTAGTAAATGGCAGCAACGCATAATAAATTAGGGGTTATAAACAAATAAAAATAAAAAATTTTTGTTTGTTGTACAAAAGTGCAAAAATATTATAAGTGACAATTTATTCAATATCAGTTAATATTTTCCTGATATACTAAATTGAGTAATTTAATTTGGAGATGTGACAATGTTAAGTCTTACTGGAATAACCAAGGAATATCAGGCCGGCAATACAAAGGTTAATGCATTAAAGGGCATAGACCTTCACTTTCGCAAAAATGAATTTGTATGCATACTCGGCCCCTCCGGCTGCGGCAAGACAACCTTGCTCAATATACTCGGCGGGCTGGACCGCTACACAAGCGGGGACCTCGTGATAAATGGAAAATCCACGAAAAATTTTTCCGACAGAGACTGGGACACCTACCGCAACCGTTCCATAGGCTTTGTTTTTCAGAGCTATAACCTCATACCGCACCAGACGGTGCTCAGCAATGTCGAGCTTGCGCTTACGCTGTCGGGTGTATCAAAGGCGGAGCGCCGCCGCCGCGCGATTGAGATGCTCAACAGGGTGGGGCTCGGCGACCAGCTCCACAAAAAGCCGACACAGATGTCCGGCGGCCAGATGCAGAGGGTGGCCATTGCCCGTGCGCTGGTCAACAATCCTGATATACTGCTTGCCGACGAGCCGACGGGCGCGCTTGACTCCGAGACCAGCGTACAGATAATGGAGATACTCAAGGAAATATCGAAAGACAAGCTGATAATAATGGTTACGCATAACGGACAGCTTGCCGAGCAGTACGCTAACAGGGTAATAAAGCTGCTGGACGGAAGGATAACGGACGATTCAAACCCATACCTGCCAGAGCCCGAAAAAAAGGAAGCCGACGGGAAAAAGAAAAAGGAGAAGTATAAGAAAAAGACATCAATGTCCTTTTTCACAGCGCTTTCTCTCAGCTTTAACAATCTGCTTACCAAAAAAGCGCGTACTTTTCTCACGGCATTTGCCGGAAGCATAGGCATAATAGGAATAGCACTTATTCTCTCTGTCTCCAACGGATTTCAGATATATATTGACCGGATGCAGGAGGATACCCTCTCAAGCTACCCGCTCAGCATAACAGAGCAGACGACTGATTTGTCGGCGCTCATGGAGGCGCTTGGAGAAAGCAACGATACAGAGCACGAGGTCGAGGACGGCACACTGTATTCCAACGACATTATGAGCAAGATGATAACTACGCTCATGGCGTCGGTATCGAATAATGACCTCAACAAATTTAAGGCTTATATTGACGAAAATTATGACAGCATAAGCGGATATGTAAATGACATAGTATACAGCTATAATATAAATCTGAATCTGTATGACGCCGATTACAGTGATGAAATAATACAGGTTAACCCGGTCACATTTCTTTATGAAGCGCTCGGAGTAAATAATGAGATGGCCGATGAAACGGCGGGAAGCATGCTGATGTCCATGCAGATATGGACGCAGCTGCTGGAGAATCAGGACCTGCTAAACTCACAGTATGACGTACTTGCCGGCACATGGCCGACATCAATGAACGAGGTTGTGCTGGTAGTCGATGAAAATAACGAGATAACGGACTATACGCTCTATGCTCTCGGACTTAAGAGTATGGATGAGCTGCGCGAAATGACGGAGACGATACAAGACGGAGGGGAATATACGCCTATACCCACACAGTACAGCTACGATGATATACTCAATAAGACATATAAGCTGGTGCTGAGTACCGATTATTATGAGAAATCCGGCAGCGCGTGGGTTGACAAAAGCGGAGATTCAGAGTACATGAGAAATATTCTGGACAATGCTGAGGAGATAAAAATCGTAGGCATTGTCCGCCCGGCCGAGGGTGTTGAGATGGCATCCATTTCCGGCTCAATAGGATACACCAAAGAGCTTACTGAGCATATTATAAATGCCGTCAACGAGTCTGAGATAGTTAAAGAGCAAAAAAGCAATCCGGGCATAGACGTGTTTACCGGCAAGGAATTTGCTGATGAAACCAGTGAAGGTGAAGGCAGCGGCGAGGTAGACATATCAACGCTTCCGCAGGAAACGCAGGAGTATCTTGCAGCTCTGTCTGAAGAGGAGCGTGAGAGAGCACTTGAATCCTATTCCACTGTTTCAAGCGCAACGTACGACGGCAATATGGAGAAGCTGGGTGTCGTTGATCTTGACACGCCGTCAGGCATAAATATCTATCCGCGTGATTTTGAATCAAAAGAACAGATAGAGCAGTTTATATCCGGCTACAACGACAAAATAACCGCCGAGGGCAATGAGGAGTATACAATAAAATATACCGACTATGTAGGGATGATAATGTCGTCTGTAAGCATTGTTATAGATACAATAAGCTATGTGCTCATCGCTTTTGTCGGAATATCGCTTGTGGTATCGTCGATAATGATAGGCATAATAACTTATGTATCGGTGCTTGAGCGCACAAAGGAGATAGGCATATTAAAAAGCATAGGCGCCAGCAAAAAGGACATTTCGCGCGTGTTCAATGCCGAAACACTAATTGTAGGCTTTGCCGCAGGAATGTTCGGCATACTTGTGTCATTGCTGCTCACAATACCAATTAACGCAATACTTCAGTCTATTACCGGCATAGCAAATGTTGCGCAGATGCCTGTAGTCGGTGCGGTTATATTGGTGGTGCTGAGCATGGCGCTTACGCTTATCGCAGGTCTCATACCGTCGAAAATTGCGGCGAGAAAGGACCCCGTTGTAGCTCTCAGGTCGGAGTAGCACTTTTTGGCAATACACAAAAATTTTCTGCCGGAATATTATAGGCATTTGGGTTTGTATATGTCTTGAATACACCGGAGTGCTTTATACGGCTGCAAAGCAACCGGTTAATCCTACGGCTGCGCTTCCAACATAAGTCAGGCTGTTCTTTAATGAAAAGAACAGCCTGTTGTGATTTATATATAAAATGCAAAGTACATGCAAATGATTTGATTGGCTGAAAAGACGGCAGAGCCTTTAAAGAGTTGTCGGTAGAGGATATAACAACCTGCTTGCACCATCTGCTTTTAATCTAAAAAGGCGCCGGGCATTTAAAAAATTCAATCGTTGGTGACTATAAAAATTTTTTTACACCCGACGCCTGTTTAGACAAAAATAAAATGTTAAGCTGAAAACTGAGAATATAATAACATAAATTTGTTTGTATGTAAATGTTATTCACCAACGATTTTTTAAAAATATTATTTTATTAAAACATAGGGACTTGAAAAAAGCGTTAAAATGATATATACTATGTAAGCATTATTATATCCGGGTGTGGCGAAGTTTGGTATCGCGCTTGAATGGGGTTCAAGAGGCCGTGGGTTCAAGTCCCGCCACTCGGACCAGTTTGAATGTTCATAACGCAACTGAACATTCCTATGTAAAGGAGTAGTCCGAAAGGGCTGCTCCTTTTCTCGTTTATCCGGCTTTTCCAACCAGATATTCTATTTCTACGCCCTGTCTGCTGTTGAGAACGACATTCTCCGGCAGAACGGGGCTTTGCGGTAAATCCAATACGCCGACAAACTTGTAGTGGATCACAAGGCGCTGCGTCCTGTTTTTTCCTGTCCCCTGAATGTGGTAGACATCAATCCGTTCTACCAATTCGTGAAGCATAGTAGGCGTTAAGGTTTTCATCTGCATAAACTTCCGAACCGCTTTTAGAAACTGATTTTTTGAATACACCCGGCTGTCCTCTTTGTCGCAGATGCTTTCCAGCTCTGCGATTTCTTTTTTGAGGGATTGCTGCTCCTCGTCATACCTTTGCG
>CALYBL010000005.1 GCA_944412495.1 uncultured Clostridia bacterium
TCATACTATATACCATTGGCTGGCCGCCGTTTCATTTTTGAAATGCTAAGCGGCTTGGGTTAGTGTGCTCTTTTACCACTTCGGAAAACTTGAAATATTCTACTTGACAAAACTTAGCAGGTCTTTCATTTTTTTATAAGTATATCACAATCATGTAAAAAATCAAGCGACAGCAAAAAATATTTTCAGTAAACGCTGAAGAAGCAGCAGACCGTCCGCCTGCGGATTTGACAGTAAAATTCATCCGCTGGCAGAGAAAAGCAGCGTGTCAAAATAATATGGAAAACCGGACTTGTATTTGATATAATATTTATATTTGACGGATAATATTTGAGACTCATTTTTTTACACAGGCATCGGGAGGTGCGGACTTGACGCAGAAAAAAATAGAAAGAAATGCTCTTATAGTCAGCTCCGTTACAAATTTTATAATTGCATTTTCAGGCATATTCGTATACTGTATAACCGGCCTTCAGGCATTATTCTTAGACGGAGTTTTTTCCCTGATTGCATTTGTTTCTACTATTTTGGCGGCTGTTGTCTCAAGAATAAGCAGGATAAAAACAAAGGCATATCCTGACGGGCTGCATTTTTTGGAGCCGCTGTATGCGATTTTCAAGGCGTTATTAATCCTGCTTTTGTTGGGAGTGTCAATAGCGGAGACGGGGAGAACGGCATATGCTTACTTTGCATACGGCGAGGGAGAGTTAATGAACATAGACCCCGTCGTGCCTTATTCGATTTGTATGGTTATTATGTGCTTCGGGCTAAGCCTTTTTAACAGGCACCAAAACAAGAGAATAAATAACACAAGCACGATTCTTGCCGCGGAAAGCAAGGGAAATTTTGTTGACGGCCTGCAGACGCTCGGAATAGGAATTGCGGCCGTACTGCTTTTCTTTGTTGACCCGGACAGCAGCCTTGGCTTTTTGTGGTATACGGGAGACTTTTTCATTACTCTGTTCCTGGTTATAGTGTCAGTCAGAGAGCCTGTCGTAATAATTTTCAATTCGTTTAGGGAAATTTCCGGCGGAATAACCGGAGATAGAGAGCTTATAAATTATATAAACGGCGCGGCGGATGAATTTATAAGCCCCGTTGCTGAGAAAAACCGCCGTGAAATAGTAAAGACGGGAATGTATATCGACGTTAAAATTTTACTTGACGAAGAAATCACGCACGACATGTACGCCGCATTGCTCACGGCAAAAGAGGATATGCATGCAAATATAAAACAAAAATATGAGAATATAAGAATCAGCTTTGAGTTTTGAGCTACGCTTAAGCTGCTGAGCTTTTTGACCTAAATGCTACGAGACAAGGCTTAGCAATAACGCAAAGCACCGTATATACAAACAGTGCTCTTTTTGACAATAAGCGTCTTGACGAGTAAGTGTCAGAGCCTGTTGTAAAAGTCGTTTAAAAACCATATGTCGTTTAGCTCAAACTCTCTGCCGTTCAGATAATTAAGGCATCCGGCGTCGGTTTTGAAGTTAAAGCGCAGCTTATATGAGCAGAGCGCCTGACTTTTAAAGCCGAGCCTTTTGTCGGCGGCGTTTCTGCCGTATTTGCCGTCGCCGAGCAGCGGGTGCCCGATATGCGCCAAATGCGCCCTTATCTGATGCGTGCGTCCCGTCAGCAGCTCTACCTCCAAAAGCGAAAAAGCACCCTTTGCCGAGACGATGCGGTACCGCGTTTTTATCGTAAGCCCGTTCTTTATCGGCGTATCGCTGATGTATACGCGGTTTTCGCTGCTGTTTTTAACGAGATAGCCCGTAAGCGTTGCGGCGCTTTTGACGGGTATTCCGTGCACTATGCACAGGTAATATTTGTCAATCTCGCGCAGCTTTATCTTTTCGTTGAGTATCCGCAGCGACTCCGCGTTCTTTGCCGCTATAACGATGCCGCAGGTGTTGCGGTCGAGGCGGTTGGCAAGGGAAGGCGCAAACTGGTTTTCCTTGTCCGGGGAATACTCGCCCTTTTCGTATAAATGCCGCTTGAGCCGGTTTATAAGTGTATCGCAGGATGCACCGCCGGCGCTTTTTCCCCCGGCATTACCGCCGCTGCCGTCTCCGTCGTGCGAGAGCAGTCCCTGCTTTTTATTGAGCAGCACAATGTTCTCGTCCTCATACACTATGTCGAGAGAGCCGCCGGCATGCATAAAGCCGTGCTTTGCTGCGGCAAAGAATTCGTCGTTTATATAAAGCTGCACGGCGTCTCCCTCGTTAAGCCGCATCGATATATCACCGCGTCCGCCGTTTACCTTTATCCGCTTTTTTCGCAGATATTTGTACATCAGAGAATCCGGCAGCAGCGGAACGGACTTTTTTATGAATTTGTCAAGACGCATTCCTGCGTCGTTTTTGTTTATAATAAGCTCTTTTATTTTGCATTTCTCCTTTTGCTCAGTGATAAAAACACTTATGATAATTATAATAACAAATTTTAACTAATTATATCACCACTTTTTAAGAGCCGCAGCAAAAATATCCGGATAAAATAATAAAAATAAAGATTTTCTGAGATAAACTGCTTTAAAATAAAAGCGAAATGTTTTATAATGTAAAAAATACGGACAGTATGCCGATATGCCGAAAGGATGATTGAATTGTTATCAAGGGAAAGAGTGCTGGAGATATTCAAGGAGGCAGGCGTGCTTCAGAAGGGACATTTTCTCCTCACATCTGGCCGCCACTCCGACACTTATCTTCAGGCGGCGAAAATATTCAGAAACACTAAATATAGCAGCGAGCTTTGCGAGGACCTTGCCAACTCCTTTAAAGACGA
Source organism: uncultured Clostridia bacterium (assembly GCA_944412495.1). GTDB lineage: Bacteria > Bacillota > Clostridia > Oscillospirales > Acutalibacteraceae > Timburyella. Next base: position 2,788 of record CALYBL010000005.1, read on the forward strand.
TAAAATAGATGTTGTAATAGGCCCCGCAATTGGCGCTATACAGATGGCGTATGAAGTAAGCCGCTACCTCGGCTGTGAGAACTTCTTTGCCGAGCGAGAGGACGGCAAGCTCACTCTGCGCAGGGGCTTTGCGATAGAAAAGGGCGCGCGCGTGCTGGTGGTCGAGGATGTTGTAACGACCGGCGGCACGGTCCGCGAGCTGATAGACCTTGTAAAGGAGCAGGGCGGCATAATTGCCGGCGTCGGTCTCATTGTCGACCGGACCAACGGCAAGGTCGATTTCGGCGCGCCGCTGAGGTCGGTCATACAGTTTGCCGACATACAGTCCTGGACTCCGGAGGAATGCCCAATATGCAAAAACGACAACATTCCCCTCGTAAAGCCGGGCAGCAGGAAACGGTAATGGAAGAAAAGGCCATGCATGACGGACACCGTCAGCGCCTAAAGGACCGCTTTTTACGAGAGGGCATAGATAATTTTGAGGACCATAATATTTTAGAGCTGCTTCTGTTCTTCGGAATACCGCGCAGGGATACGAATACGCTCGCGCATAATCTTATGGAGAAATTCGGTACACTGTCCGGCGTGTTTGAAGCGCCGTTTGAGGAGCTCTGCAAGGTGAAGGGCATGACTCAGAGCGCGGCTTTTCTCATAAGCATGGTTCCGCAGCTCAGCCGCAAATATCTCGACGATAAGTACAAGGCCGGACAAATACTCAATTCGACCGAAAAGGTCGGAAAATTTCTGCTGCACAAATATGTTGGCAGAAAGGACGAAATGGTTTCTATGATTTGCATGGATAATAAATGCAGAGTCCTTTATTGGGGAATAGTGTCCGAGGGCAGTGTCAACGCGGCCGAGGTGAGCATAAGGAAGATAGTGCAAAGCGCCCTGACTCAGAATTCATCCAACGTCATTATAGCGCATAATCATCCGAACGGCTTGGCCATACCGTCGTCGCAGGATATAAAAACGACCGAAAAGATTAAAGCGGCGCTCTCTGCTGTCGGAATAAATCTGCTTGACCATATAATAATCGCTGACGATGATTTTGTTTCCATTTCCGAATCTGAAACGGCTAACCTTATAACAACCTTGGGCTGACCATATCCCAGAGGATGAACGATGCAGGTCGGATGGCCTGAGCCGTATATATAACCGGGAAAAGCACCGCCCTATTTGGGCGGCGCTTTTTTGTTATGCGGGAAGCATTATCTCAGTATTTGCAGGCTGCCTTTGCCAATTTGCTGCTGCCGATTGTCAGCATGAGCCGTTTGCTGAGTGCAGTGAAATATGATATTGCAAAGTTTAGCGTAAGTCTGCAAGCATTTGCCGAGGTCATTACACAGCTTATTGAATCTTTGCTGCTCAGGCCGGGCAATGCGGGCGGTGAGCAAGTGACCTATCGAGTAAGTGAGAGCTTTCTGTACAGTAAAAGTCTAAGTCTTTCTTATACACGGATATATTCCGTAAAAGCATAGCTACCACTCTGCTGACGCAGATAAATAGAATGCAATAATTTTCGGTAATTTCTGTATAGGCGAGGGCGTTTTTTCAGCCGGTTTGTTCTTGACAAAGGCAGTGTATCATTATATACTATACACATATAGTTAACATTAACTGTATTATAAAAGAAAAGGGAGGAAATAAAAATGTCAATGATAAATAAGGAAATAAGTGATTTTTCAGTTGAAGCGTTTCAAAACGGTGAGTTTAAGACCGTAACAAAAAAGGATGTTTTGGGTAAATGGAGCGTATTTTTCTTCTATCCTGCGGATTTTACGTTCGTATGTCCGACGGAGCTTGAGGACTTGGCCAACAAGTACGAGGATTTCAAGGCCGCGGGCTGCGATATATATTCCGTGTCCTGCGATACGCATTATGTTCACAAGGCATGGCACGACGCATCCGACCGCATAAAGAAGATACAGTACACAATGCTCGCCGACCCGACGCATGCGCTTGCGAAGGACTTTGAGGTATATATAGAGGAGACCGGCGTTGCAGAGCGCGGCAGCTTTATAGTAAATCCCGAAGGCAAAATAGTCGCCTATGAGGTGGTTGCAGGCAACATAGGCCGCAACGCTGACGAGCTTTTCAGGCGTGTGCAGGCCAGCCAGTTTGTGGCGGCGCACGGAGACGAGGTGTGTCCGGCAAAGTGGCAGCCCGGCGCCGAGACGTTAAAGCCCAGCCTCGATTTAGTGGGGCAACTCTAATCGATGGCACAGATAAACGCCGACAGGCTCTATGACGTTGCGGTAATAGGCGGCGGGCCGGCCGGGCTTACCGCCGCCATATATCTTGCGCGTGCGAGATACCGCGTGCTTGTCATAGAGAAGGAGCGCTTCGGCGGGCAGATTACCATTACCTCCGACGTTGTGAACTACCCGGGCGTAGCCAAAGCAAGCGGAGCCGAGCTTACCGAGACAATGCGGCGGCAGGCGGAGTCCTTCGGTGCGGAATTTTTACTTGCCGAGGCGGAAAGCATAGCTGCAGACGGCGACATAAAAACGGTGAATACCAGCCGCGGCAGCATATCATGCTTCGGTGTGCTTCTGGCCGCCGGCGCACATCCGCGCATGGTAGGCTTTGAAGGCGAGGAGGAGTTCAAGGGACACGGGGTCGCCTACTGTGCCACCTGCGACGGTGAGTTTTTCACCGGAAAAGACGTGTTTGTTGTGGGCGGCGGCTTTGCTGCGGCAGAGGAAAGCGTCTTTTTGACAAAATATGCGCGGCATGTAACAATTTTGATACGTGGGGACGATTTTTCCTGTGCAAGGTCTGCAGCGGACGAGGCAAGGAATCATGAAAAGATAACCGTGCTTACAAATACGGAGGTCGAGTCGGTGTCGGGCGACACCGCGCTGCGGCTGCTCAGATACCGCAACACAAAAACCGGCGAGGTGACGGAATATCGCCCGCAGGAGGGCGATACCTTCGGAGTCTTTGTATTCGCCGGATATGAGCCGGCAACGTCGCTGCTCAGCGGCATAGCCGAGCTTGATGAGCGCGGGTACGTCGTTACTGACCGCAATCAGAAGACGAGCACTGACGGCATATACGCTGCCGGCGACGTGTGCGTAAAAAATCTTCGTCAGGTCGTTACCGCAGTATCAGACGGCGCTATTGCCGCTACGGAGCTTGAAAAGTACGCCGCCGCGATGCAGCAGAAAACGGGGCTGCAGCCTAAGCCTGTGCAGCAGCAGGCGTCGGCGGGCAATACCTCCGGCGGACATGTAAGCGAAGTCTCACAGCAGGATAGGCAGGCTGAGGGCAGTCTTTTTTCGCCGGACATCATATCTCAGCTCAACTCCGTCTTCTCAAAAATGGAGCGGCCGCTCATATTGAGGCTTTATTTGGACAGCCGGCCGGTCTCGCAGGAGCTTAAGGAGTACATGGAGGCGCTCTCCGCCCTTACGGACAAGCTTTCGACAGAGTATGCCGAAGGTGTGACGGATGAAAGTGAGCTTCCATTTGTTTCCGTCTGCACGGCCGACGGCGCTAAGACGGGGCTGGCCTTTCACGGCGTGCCGGGAGGGCATGAGTTTACCTCCTTTGTGCTGGGGCTTTACAACGCGGCGGGACCGGGTCAGACGGTTGACAGGGAATCCGTAGATGAGATATTTGCCATATCAGGGCCGGTTAACATGAAAATTTTAGTATTGCTCTCCTGCACGATGTGCCCTGAGCTTGTCACGGCTGCACAGCGCATCGCTTCCATGAACAGCGCCGTAACGGCAGAGGTGTATGATATCAACCATTTTCCGGCGCTTAAGGATAAGTACAGCGTTATGAGCGTGCCCTGCCTCGTGATAAACGATACGCAGGTGTCGTTTGGGAAGAAAAACATCAGGCAGCTGCTCGATATAATACGCAAAGGGTAAAAACAGACCGAAAAATCAGCGGACCGTTTTGGCTTTTAAGCTTTGACGGTCCGTATTTTTGCGCAGTACCGGGCGTCCTGCACAGAGAAAAAGTATGAGCCGCGATAAGGGCCGGGCTTATAATGCACTGAGGCTAAGCCAAGCTGCCGGGAAGCGAATCCGATGTGCCGAAAAAGCGCCGGCGCGGCGCATTTTCACATTTTTGCCCTTGCCGGGAAGCCCGCCTGCGGTCTCAAAAGCAAAAATTCATCCACGCCGCCATCATTTTCGGTGCGTGCAGCTTTAAGCGTGCTGATTTTTGTGCAGGCAAGGCATAAAACGCAGCTAATCCTTTCGGATTAACGGGGCTTTTAACGCAGTATGCGCGTAAATCAGCCGCTTAAAGCCATATTGTGTTCGGATCCCGGCAGCTTAGGTATACGGCCGCAAAATATATGGAAATATTAAGCTGCCGCTGCAATCCGGCGGTATATGCCAGAGCGATTTTATTTTATTTACACCCGTGCTCTCGGCACATATGGATAAGGATTTTTAATTGCTGCAATGGTAATATTAATAGAGTAAAAAATTTCCTTTGCATCGACTGAACATTTATTCGATATTACCCTTTAAATAATGTTTTATATGTGTTATACTGATACGAAAGTCCGCAGAATTTTTGTATTTGAGACAAATTGTGTACCTTTTTGCCTTAGGAAATTGCGGCGTAATATTCGGCATTATGCGAATCAAAATAAATGTTGGGAGATTTAATGCCGCGGTATTGCTGCGGGCTGACATTACACAGCAGCGGCATATTATAAAGCAAACGGTGGAGGTGCTTTTGCAATGGAAAAAACGGATAAGCCGTTTGAGCTTGTATCGCCCTTTAAGCCGACCGGCGACCAGCCTGAAGCGATAGAAAAGTTAGTTGAGGGAGTGAATCGCGGGGACAGGGAGCAGACGCTGCTCGGCGTCACCGGCTCGGGCAAGACCTTTACAATGGCGAATGTAATAACGCGTGTGCAAAAGCCGACGCTGGTGCTGGCGCACAACAAGACGCTCGCCGCCCAGCTCTGCAGCGAGTTTAAGGAATTTTTTCCGCACAACGCGGTGGAATACTTTGTCTCCTATTACGACTATTACCAGCCGGAGGCGTACATTCCGGGGACGGATACTTATATAGAGAAGGAAGCCATGGTAAACGACGAGATAGACAAGCTGCGGCACTCTGCGACCTGTTCGCTGACCGAGCGCAGCGACGTTATCATCGTTGCATCGGTAAGCTGTATATACAGCCTCGGCAACCCTATCGATTACCGCAATATGATAATCTCACTGCGTCCCGGCATGGAGAAGAGCCGGGGCGAGCTGCTGCGGCGGCTGGTGGACCTGCAGTATGAGCGAAACGACGTCAATTTTATACGCAATAAATTCCGCGTGCGCGGCGACGTGGTGGAGATATTCCCGGCCTATTCGAGCGACACGGCTATACGCGTGGAGTTTTTCGGCGACGAGATAGACAGGATAAGCGAGATAAATCCGCTCACCGGCGATATAAAGCAGCAGCTCAATCATGCGGCGATATACCCGGCCTCGCATTACATCGTGCCGCAGGAGCAGTTAAAAGACGCACTGGCGGAAATAGAGCAGGAAATGGAGGAAAGGGTAAAATATTTCACCGACGAGGGCAAGCTGATTGAGGCGCAGCGCATACGCCAGCGCACGGAGTATGATATGGAAATGCTGCGCGAAATAGGTTTCTGCAACGGCATCGAGAACTACTCGCGCGTACTCGGCCGGCGCACGCCGGGAAGCACGCCGTTTACGCTGCTCGACTTTTTTCCGGAGGATTATCTGCTTATAGTGGACGAGTCGCACGTCACGCTGCCGCAGGTGCGCGGCATGTACGGCGGTGACCGCTCCCGAAAGGAGACGCTTGTAAACTACGGCTTTCGCCTTCCGTCGGCGTTTGACAACCGCCCGCTCAATTTCGACGAATTTTACAGCAAGATACATCAGGCCATATACGTCAGTGCGACGCCGGGCGAGTTTGAGCGGGAGCACAGCACGCAGATAACCGAACAGGTCATACGCCCGACTGGGCTTATCGATCCGGAGGTCATAGTCAAGCCGACATACGGACAGATAGACGATATAATATCCGAGATACGCGGCCGCATCGACAGGGGCGAGCGCACGCTTATCACCACGCTGACGAAGAAGATGGCCGAGGATTTGACCGACTACCTCCGCAATATGGACCTGAAGGTAAAATACATGCACCATGACATAGACACCATGGAGCGCATGGAGATAATACGCGGGCTCAGACTCGGCGAATTCGATGTGTTGGTCGGCATAAACCTGTTAAGAGAGGGGCTTGATTTGCCGGAGGTATCGCTTATATGCGTGCTCGACGCCGACAAGGAGGGCTTTTTACGGTCGGAAACGTCGCTTGTGCAGATAATAGGCCGAGCCGCTCGCAACGCCGGAGGACAGGTAATAATGTATGCCGACAGCGTAACTCCGTCGATGGAGCGTGCTATAAACGAGACCAACCGCCGCCGCTCTATACAGATGAAATACAACGAAGAGCACGGCATTATACCTAAGACTATTATTAAGGAGATAAGGGACGTAATTGAAATAACGCCGAAGTCGAAGCCGGGGGAAAGAGAGCAGAAGCGCATGTCGGAGCAGGAGCGGCGTGAGCTTATCGCCAAGCTGACGAGCGAGATGAAAAGGGCGTCTGAGAGCCTTGACTTCGAGCACGCGGCATATCTGCGCGACAGGATAATAAAGCTTCGAGGAGAGGCCGAGCCGAAGCGAAAAAGCCGCAAAAGGCCGAGCTGGCTGTGATATCGGATGGCAGGCTCATAAAAAGCGGATTATATGCAGATATGCTTATTCAGCGCGAAAAACTAAGCCATGATGAAAACCGCGCGCCGCTTTCCTTGTATCATGAGAAAACCGGGCCGGCGATGTCCGCAAACCGACCCTGTCACAGCTCTGATAAAACGACCGGCGGATTTTGATGCTATATGACGCCGTAATCAAAGGCTTTGGCCGGAGATAAGATTGAATGAAATTGCCTCAGATGTGACGGATACAGAAATATTTACTCCAAGCAACTGCTGTTTCACATATAAACATACAGCCGTAAGCTGACGTGCGCGGTTAAACGCAGTCAACTTAGCAGCTGTTTCTGACATACTCAAATTAAAATCGCATTTCATCAGGTATGGGCGGAGCAGGAAGTGCAGGCAGCCTGCATCACACGGGTATATTATCAAAAAGAACAGGTGATTTATAAAAATGCAGAAGGATAAAATTGTCATAAAGGGCGCGAGGGAGAATAATCTCAAGAACATAGACGTGGAGATACCCCGCGATGCGCTTGTGGTGTTTACGGGCCTGTCCGGCTCCGGCAAATCCTCTCTGGCCTTCGATACGCTGTACGCCGAGGGACAGCGGAGGTATATTGAATCGCTTTCGTCGTACGCGCGGATGTTTCTTGGACAGATGGAAAAGCCGGATGTTGACAGCATCGACGGACTTTCTCCGTCAATATCGATAGACCAGAAAACGACGTCAAAAAACCCGCGCTCCACCGTCGGCACGGTAACTGAGATATACGACTACCTCCGCCTGCTTTATGCGCGGATAGGCGTGCCGCACTGCCCGGTATGCGGCAGGGAGATAAAGCAGCAAAGCGTCGACCAGATAGTGGAAAAGGTTATGAAGCTGGAGGAACGCACAAGGATACAGGTGCTCGCTCCCGTTGTGCGCGGCCGCAAGGGCGAGCATAAAAAGGAGCTGGAGGCGGCAAAAAAATCCGGCTTTGTGAGAGTGCGCGCCGACGGCATAATGTACGATTTGTCGGAGGAGATTTCTCTTGAGAAAAACAAGAAGCATGACGTGGAAATTGTCGTTGACCGTCTTGTCATAAAGAGCGACATAGAGGGACGTCTGGCGGATTCAATAGAGATAGCCTGCAGCCTCGCAAAGGGCCTTGTTATAATAGACGTTGTGGACGGCGAGGAGATGCTGTTTTCGCAGAGCTACGCCTGCCCCGACCACGGCATAGGCGTAGACGAGATGTCGCCGCGCATGTTCTCCTTCAACAATCCGTTCGGCGCCTGCCCGACCTGCACCGGGCTCGGTATGTTCATGAAGGTGGACCCGGACCTTGTTGTGCCAAACAAGGAGCTTACCATAAACCAGGGCGCGATAAAGGCCATGGGCTGGATGAATCTTGACTCAAAGAGCATATCGTCGAGATTTTTGATGGCGGTGGCAAAAAAATATGACTTTTCACTGGATGTTCCGTATAAGGACCTGCCGCAGCGCGCAAAGGATGTGCTTATGTACGGGCTTCCGGAGGGTGAGAAGGTAACCGTCCGTCTTGCAAACGGCCGGTCGTTTGAATCTAAATTCGGCGGGCTTATAGATGACTTAGAGCGCAAATACAAGGAATCCACAAGCGAGTGGGTAAAGTCTGAGATAGAATCTCAGATGACGGCGGAGGTGTGCCCTGACTGCGGCGGACGCAGGCTCAAGCCGATATCGCTTGCGGTGACAGTGGGCGGCATAAACATTATGGACTTCTGCGACATGAGCGTGTCAAAGGCGCTGGATTTCATGGACAGCCATACCCTTTCCGAGCGTGATATGATGATAGCCAGGCTCATAGTGAAGGAAATACGCGAGCGCCTCAACTTTTTAAAGAGTGTGGGGCTGGAATATCTTACGCTGTCGCGCTCATCCGGTACGCTTTCGGGCGGAGAGAGCCAGCGCATACGTCTTGCGACGCAGATAGGCTCGTCGCTTATGGGAGTGCTGTATATACTCGACGAGCCGAGCATAGGCCTGCACCAGCGCGACAACGACAAGCTTCTGGACACGCTGCGCCGCCTGCGCGATCTTGGAAATACGCTGATAGTGGTCGAGCACGACGAGGACACCATGCGCGCCGCCGATTATATAGTAGATATCGGACCCGGCGCCGGAATCCACGGAGGCGAGGTGGTGTGCGCCGGCACCGAAAAGGACATAGAAAACTGCGAAAGGTCCATAACCGGCGCATATCTTTCGGGGCGAAAAAAGATACCCGTGCCGAAAAAGCGGCGAGAGGGCAGCGGCAAATCACTTATTATAAGGGGCGCTCAGGAGAATAATCTCAAAAATATCGACGTTGAGATACCGCTCGGCAAATTCGTTGCGGTGACGGGAGTTTCGGGCTCCGGCAAGTCATCGCTTATAAATGAGATATTATACAAAAGGCTGGCAGGCGATTTGAACCGTGCCCGCATAAAGCCCGGCAGGCATGCAGATATAGAGGGAATAGATGCGCTGGACAAGGTGATAAACATAAATCAGGCGCCGATAGGGCGCACCCCTCGCTCTAACCCTGCCACGTACACCGGCGTGTTCAACGACATACGCGAGCTGTATGCGAACACTCAGGACGCCAGGATGCGCGGCTACACGGCCGGCAGGTTTTCCTTCAACGTGCGCGGCGGCCGGTGCGAGTCATGCCAGGGCGACGGCATAATCAAGATAGCCATGCACTTTTTGCCGGACATATACGTGCCGTGCGAGGTGTGCAAGGGCAAGCGCTACAACCGCGAGACGCTGGAGGTAAAATTCAAGGGCAAGAGCATATATGACGTGCTCGACATGACGGTGGAGGAGGCGCTGGACTTCTTTTCGCCGATACCAAAAATACAGCGCAAGCTGCAGACGCTTTACGACGTCGGGCTCGGCTATATCAAGGTCGGCCAGCCGGCGACGACGCTTTCGGGCGGCGAGGCACAGCGTGTGAAGCTCGCAACGGAGCTTTCACGACGCGCAACGGGGCGCACCATATATATACTCGACGAGCCCACTACGGGACTCCACACCGCTGATGTGCACAAGCTTATTGAAGTGCTCGACAGTCTGGTGGACAAGGGAAATACCGTAGTGGTGATAGAGCATAATCTGGATGTTATAAAATGCGCCGATCATATCATCGACCTCGGCCCCGAGGGTGGCGACAAGGGCGGAACTGTAGTCGTCAGCGGCACTCCGGAGCAGGTGGCAAAATGCAGACGGTCTTATACGGGTCAGTATCTTAAAAAAATGCTTAAGCAGTGATTTATGCCCGTGCCGGAGCATATTAACACTGGCATTTGTATTTCAGGCTTTTGGCTTGCTCGTAAGGATTCATATATGCCGGTTTGAGAAAGCCTTGAAGTGTGCCGGACTAAACAGGCCGTGTGCTAAAACAGAAATAACGGCTGTCTCGAGCTATTAAGACGAGACATTTTATTTGGTAGACAGTCAAGCGGCAGGGCAACCGGACAAATTTGCACCGTATAAAAGCCCAAAAATTGAACGGAGGAACACAAACAGGGGAGGCCAAATTTGTGCAGCCCCTATATATTCCTCCTTAGCTCAGTCGGCAGATTGACCATGCTCTGCCGGGAGTGTGCCTTCATCTTATCAAGCTGCGCATTCACCGGCAGCGGCGCGAAAAACATTAAAATTTACACATTATTAATAGATTTTTCGGCTCGGTTACGTTAAGATATTTAATATTAATATCGGAGAGAGCAGCGTTGATAGGATATGTAAAAATTTACAAGCCTGAACTCAGGGTTATAGATTATGAGCTGTACAGGGCGGTATATTGCTCCCTTTGCCGGCAGATGGGCAAGCTGTACGGCCCGCTTGCCCGCTTTGCGCTCAATTATGATTTCACGTTTCTTTCGCTGCTTTATATATCTCAAAGAGATGCCTGTCCGGCTTATAAAAAGGCGCGATGCGTGTTTAATCCGCTGGTGAGATGCAACAACGTAAAAAGCTGTTCAGAGGAGCTGTCATACGCTGCCGATGCTGCGATAATCACGTCTTATTACAAGGTCAGAGATAATCTTAAGGACAAGGGCCTTTCGGACCGTATAAAGGCGCGGCTTATATATCCGATATTTGCACTCTTTTACCGCAAGGCAAAAAAACGCAGTCCCAAAACGGATGAATATGTAAGAGAGTATATTGCCGCACAGGAGGAGGTCGAACGCGGACAGTGTGACAGTATAGATGCCGCAGCTGAGCCGACGGCCGTAATGCTGAGCCATCTGTTTGAAGACACGGGAGCAACCGATGTGTCAAAACGTGTGCTGTCCCGCATAGGCTACTGCATAGGCAAGTGGATTTATCTTTTAGACGCGGCCGACGATTTGGAGTCGGACATAAGGCTGAAAAATTACAATGTACTGGCAATAAAGCTTGGGATAAACGAAAATGATGAATCGCTCATAAAAAAAGCGAGAGAATATATAACGTCGACATTAAATGTCTGCCGGACGGAGGCGGCGGCCTCCGCTCAGCTTCTCGACGTAAACAGGTATCATGATATTATAGACAACATACTGTATTTAGGACTTGAATATACGCAGAATAATGTTATACTCAGAAGGAAAGAGCAAAAGAACAAATACGCTCTTTCCGACAGATAATATAAGCTTTGCCCAACGGGCGGAATGGAAGAATGTGAATGAAAGACCCATATTCCGTATTAGGCGTCGACAGGAACGCGACAGACGAACAGATAAAATCGGCTTACCGCGAGCTGGCGCGCAAATACCATCCTGACAATTATAACGACAACCCGCTGTCGGACCTCGCCAATGAGAAGATGAAGGAGATAAACGACGCTTACGACACCATCATGAACGAGCGTTCGTCAAAGGGGAGCAGCGGCTACAGCGGCGGCTATTCCTCTTACTCGTCGAACTTCAACGATATAAGGAGCCTTATAACCGGCGGCCGGCTTGAGGAAGCGCAGGAGCTGCTGGACGGTGTTCCGGTGCAGGACAGGGACGCCGAATGGTATTTTTTAAACGGCAGTGTGCTTTATAAGCGCGGCTGGTTTGACGATGCGTACACCAGCTTTTCGACGGCGTGCCGAATGAATCCGTCGAATCCGGAGTACAAGGCGGCGCTTGACAACATATCACGCCAGCGAAGCGGCTTTACGGGTTATACAGGCGGCCGCCGCGGCGGGAATACCGGCTGCAGTGCATGTGATATATGCTCAAGCCTTATCTGCGCCGACTGCTGCTGCGAATGTATGGGCGGCGATTTTATACCGTGCTGCTGATGGAGGTTATAGCGTGAAGCATACTGGAAAGGTAGCTGTCGGAGGCATTATATCGGCACTCGCGCTTGCGGTCATGTTTGCGTCCTATTTTCCGTATCTCACATATGCCGTGCCGGCAATAGCAGGAACGATACTCATTGTCATAGTCATAGAAATAGACTTTAAATGGGCCATGCTGGTATATGCCGTGATAGCCGTGCTCTCTATGTTTCTTATGGAGCCGGAGGCAAAGATACTGTTTACCTTTTTCTTCGGATATTATCCCGTTTTAAAATTTAAGATAGATAAGATAAAATTCAAGGTTATTAAGTGGATAACGAAGTTTGCAATATTCAACGCTGCCATAGTGCTCGCGTATTTAGTGTTTATATTTATATTCCAGATGCCGATAGACGACATGGGAGCGTTCACAAAATGGGCGATTGCAGGCGTGTGGCTGCTCGGCAATGTTGTGTTTGTCATATATGATTTTGCAGAGGGCGAAATGGCGGCACAGTATATAAGGACGCTGCACCCGCGCATAAAGCGGATATTGAGGTTTTAGCCGGACAGCGGCAGGGCCGGGATGCGGAGAAGCTATACGAGTATATTCGCGGCAGCCGTGCAAGGGCGACGAACGGTTTTTAAATTTTAATGTACAAAATCGGAACAAGCTTTGCTCGTTCCGATTTTTTGTCTGCTTAAGCGAAAGCATACACAACTGTGATAACTCAGCGTACGGGATGCGGCATATGATTGAGTACGTTTATTGACGGGAGAGCGTGTTATGCCATGGATTTCTCAGTAATGCTGCCTGAGAGGTGAGATGGCGCCGAATCCAAACGCAGGCTGCTGTTCAGAGCAGCTTTGACGTACGGCATGACTATGATGGCTGTAAATTATAATTTCAGATTAAAATCCTGCACCACTGGCAGATTTTGCTTTATACCGGCTATCTTTTATGATAAAATAAAATGTAAATAACAGAAGACGGCTTTGCTGGCGCGAGGCTGTAAGGATGTCTTGTATGAAAAGTCTTAAAGCGCTTGTGTCGCTGATGATAGCAGCGAGCATATTTGCAAATTTAATAACTGCTTCAGCTCAGTCGGGCAAAGTTGTTTCCTTCACTGTTTCGGTATATTCCTACACCGAAAACGGATATATAGTAGAGGCCACTGAGCTTACGCATGACGGGCAGATATCGCCGATAGAGGTGATTTCGGAGCTTGCCGGCGCGCAGGCGGAGGCAAGCAGCGGGTATTTGATGTCGGCGTTTGGCCTTGCGGAGCTTGACTTTGGCGCACAGAGCGGCTGGATATACAAGATAAACGGAGTATCGCCGCCAATCTCCGCGGCTCAGTACAAATTGAGAAGCGGCGACGCGCTTGACTGGATTTACATTGTGGACAGGGAGCAGTATGATATCTATCCTCCGGGCTCGGCATCGCAAACATCGCAGCCCTCCTCCGGCTCGGTTTCTACATCCTCGCAGATACAGCAGCCGGGCGGTCAGTCATCTGTGTCTTCTGTTGTGCCGCCGCAGGAGAGCTCACTGCCGGTATCCTCGTCTGCCGGCGCAGCATATTCGTCCGGCTCTTCGCAGCAGGCGGGCTCCTCCGGCTCGGCAAGCTATGAGGCTTCTGCCTCCTCCGCTTTGGAAGATTATGCGTCTGCGTCCGAAAGCATGGCCGCAGAAGGCTCGTCGGATACTGCGGCCGTCTCCGGCATGAGCGAAATTATGAGTACTTTAGGCTCGGCCGCTTTTCAGCCTGAGTCAAATGACGATGCAAGAATAGACGCCGCCATAAGCCGGGCCGCAGAGCTTTTGCAGAATAATCCGGGTACGTGGAGCGCGCTGGCGCTGCACAGCATCGGCGCCGATGTGAGCGACAGCGTAAAAAGTAGGGCGGAGAGCGAGTATAATGCGTCGCGCGGCTCTGATAACGTTACCTCCGGCATACGCGCACTGCTGAATTTTGCCGCCTGCGGCGGGGAGGACGGCTATATAGACGCGGCTAAGGCTCTGCTCGACAGTGAGGATATAGACAAAACCGGCGTAAACGGGCCTGTTTTTGCGCTTATACTGCTTTGCGAAACCGGCATCTGTGACGCGCACTGGAGCAGAGAGGCGCTGTCGGAGCTCATTACTGAATATCAGCATGAAAACGGCGGCTTTTCGCTGTCAAGGGAGCTGGAGCCTGACGCCGACATAACCGCAATGGCGGTCACGGCGCTTTTCTTGTCCGGGATTGAGACGGATGCGGCAGAGAGAGGGCTCGACTATCTCTCGTCGGTGCAAAGCAGCAGCGGCGGCATGTCGAGTATGGGACAGGAAAACTGCGAGTCGGCAGCACAGGCGATAATTGCCGTTATAAGCGCCGGCGGGTCGATATATGACGATGCCTTTGTCAAAAACGGTGCTACCCTCTTAGACGCAATGCTTGAGTATGAATGCGAGGGCGGCGGCTTCAGCCACATAAAGGGCGGGCAGCCAGACATAATGGCTACTGAGCAGGCGCTCATGGCCCTGTCGGCTGTTAAATTCAGAGAAATTCCGTATAGCGGTATATTTGACGTTTTAGAAGATGAGGCTGCGGCATTATACCCGCACGCGGATATTATTGCTGCCTCGGCGATAGTCATCGCACTCTTTGCTGTGCTCATTGCGGCCGGAGTAATATGCTACAAAAGCGTGTCAAAGGGGGCAGAAGTCCGGCGGCGGTGACTTGGAATAAAGGCGCAGCGCCTTACGGACGCCTATTGAAAGAGAAAATTATTATATGTCAAGCAAAAGGGTTGATAAAGCTATGAGCGTCAAAAGGGCATACTCTTTTTTTCTTGTATGTATAGCGGCGGCGCTGGTGCTGCTGTGCTCCTGCTCGCAGGATATAAACGCCGTGGCTCCGGGCGAGGGCATTGGCGTTGTATCGGTTGAGGTGGCCGGGCCGGACGGCGAGACGATATGCTCGGGTCAGGCCGGGATAAATAGCGGCAGCACGGTTTTTGACGCTACTGCGTACGTGCTTTATAAGGGAAAAATAGCATTTGATTATACCGGCGCCGGCAAAATGGTGTACATATCCGGCATAAACGGGATATATGAATTCGACTACGGCGCCATGAGCGGCTGGCTTTATTTTGTGAACAACGATACCTCTCAGACAAATGTCGGCTGCGGCGCCTATGAGCTCAGCGACGGAGACAGCATACGCTGGGTATACACAAAGGACGGCGGTGCCGACACGGGACTGCTGTGAGGCTTAGCATACACGGCGGCATTTTAAATATCAGCCGATTCTTTCAGATTCGCTTTCCATGAAATCATGGAGACGGCACATAATTGATGTGCGCTTGCGTATGTATAAAATTATTGCAGCGGCTGATTCCCAAAACGGGAAAGCAGATACAGGCGGCCTTTTATAGATAATAAGCAAAATTGAATTGCCGGGCGAAATCATACGCTGCCGCGGCGTTATATATTGCATAAATCGACAGGCGCAGTATGTGCTGTTTTTGATGCAGCCGGCGCCGCCTGCGCAGTAGGTGTGTCTGCCATATGGCAGACTGCAAGAGCGAAATATACCTGTTAAGCGGATAAATTAATTATTATGATTGGAGAAAAGGATGAAAAGACGGGTTGTTGTTATAGGCGGCGGAGCCGCCGGGCTCATGGCGGCGGGCTGTGCTGCGCGCCGTGGTCTTGATGTGCTTATACTTGACAAAAACTACCGCCCCGGCCGCAAGCTGATGATAACCGGAAAGGGCAGGTGTAATCTTACCAACAACTGCGATGTGCAGACCTTGATAGCAAACACGGTGCACGGCGGCAAGTTCCTTTATTCCGCATTTTCCGCATTTGGCCCGGCTGAGACGATGGCGTTTTTCGAATCGCTCGGCGTGCCGCTTAAGACAGAGCGCGGCCGCCGGGTTTTTCCGGTGTCCGACCGTGCCGCCGACATAGTTGACGCGCTGAAGAGGTTTGCGGTAGGCTCAGGTGCTTTGTATAAAACGGCGGAGGCAGCGGATATAATAACGGAAAACGGTGCCGTGGCAGGCGTTCTGACGGCAGGCGGCGAAAAGATATATGCAGATGCAGCTATAGTATGCACGGGCGGGCTTTCATATCCATCGACCGGCTCCACCGGCGACGGGTATGCTCTTGCGCGCAAGGCCGGCCACAGCGTTACTCCGCTGGTACCGTCGCTGGTGCCGCTTACCATGAGGGAGGGCTGGTGCAGGACGCTCCAAGGGCTTTCGCTTAAAAATGTTGCGGTAAAGCTTATAAAGGCGGGAGTGAAGAAGCCTGTTTTTTCTGAGCTTGGCGAAATGCTGTTTACGCATTACGGCGTATCCGGCCCGCTCGTGCTGAGCGCCAGCGCACATATTGACGATATTAAGAGCGGCGAATATCAGCTGCATATAGACTTAAAGCCCGCACTTGACGAAAAAAAGCTTTACGACAGGATAAACAGGGATTTGACGAAATATTCGGCAAAGAGCATGGAAAACGCGATGGTAGACCTGCTTCCGCACCGCATGATACAGGTTGTGCTCCGGCTCGCCGGTATACCTGCCGGCACACGCGCATGCGATATGACACGGGAGTACAGACTTTCCCTTGCAAATACTCTTAAAGGTATGGTAATATCAATTAAAGACTATTTGGGGTACGATGAGGCGGTTATAACCCGCGGCGGCGTCAGTCTAAAGGAGCTGGATCCTAAGACCATGCAGTCGCGTAAGGTGCATGGGCTCGCCTTTGCGGGCGAGGTGATAGACGCCGACGCCTATACCGGCGGATATAATCTGCAGATAGCCTTTTCTACGGGACATGCCGCGGGTGAGCATATACTTGAGAATACATGAGAGCATACTGCGCGGCTGTGTTCTGAAGCCGGACCATGACTCAGGCAAATTAATCAATAAAAGCACAAAGGATGATAAAGCAGTGATAAACATAGCGATAGACGGGCCGTCAGGCGCCGGCAAGAGCACAATCTCAAGGCTCGCGGCGGAGAGGTTTGGCTTTATATACGTCGATACCGGGGCGCTTTACCGCGTCGTAGGGCTTTGCGCGCTGCTCCGCGGAATCGACCCGTGCGACGCCGTACAGGCCGGAGAGCTGCTGAAGGACATCAGAGTCGACATGAAGTATACCGACGGACGGCAGCGCGTATATTTAAACGGCGAGGACGTAACGGACGAGATACGGACACACGCAGTGTCGAAGGCCGCATCCGATATATCCGCCCACCCGGCCGTAAGGGATTTTCTTATGGATACGCAGCGCAGCATCGCCGCTGCAAACAATGTTATAATGGACGGGCGTGACATAGGCACCACCATACTGCCGGATGCTCAGATAAAGATATTTCTTACCGCGTCCTGTGAGGACCGCGCCCGCCGCAGGTATGATGAGCTTGTCTCGCGCGGCGAGAGCATAACCTATGAAAGGGTGCTATCCGACGTAAAGCAGCGCGACTATAATGATTCTCACCGCGCTGTCTCTCCGCTTAAAGCGGCTGACGACGCGATAGTGCTTGACACAACCGGCAATACTCTGGAAAAATCCGTTAAGCTTATAATAGATACAATAAAGGACAGGATAGATTATATCTGAGCGTACTGAGCGGCTTTGGCCGCGTAAGGTATGTTGTTTTGAGGCCCGACGGGCATAGTATGTTTAATAATATGAGTAAGGTGCCCGGAATCAAACTTATCAGGGCGAGCGACTGCAGCTAATCAGCCGACGCGTGGAGTTATTTGCCGCGTATGCATTTGACGCAGGGCGCTCCTCCACTGTACGCGTTTCCTTGCATAATCCGGTGCCGTTGACGCGCCCAGTGCCGGCGGCTCCGCCCAATGTTGGGCATAAACAATATGAGCGAGGTGCACGGTATCAAACCTCCGAGCACTCGCTTTCTGAATTGCCGGCGGTTGAGATATTTACCCATGCATTTACCGCAGGAATTCTGTATGCGCATATACAGGCTGTATGCCGGCGGCGCGTATTTTATCAAAAACAGCAGGGAGATTTTGCTTTATGTTTGACAGGATACTTATTACCATAGCAAGGCCGATTGCCCGCGTCATTTTTCCGCTCAGGGTGATAGGCAAAGAGAATATTCCCAAGGAGGGCGGCTTTATAATGTGCGGCAACCACACCGCGCTGCTTGACCCTGTATTTTTGCTGCTCACCTGCCGGCGCAGGATATATTTCATGGCGAAGGATGAGCTGATGAAAAAGGGAATAGCAAAGTGGTTTTTCAAGAAATTTCATGTTTTTACCGTAAAGCGCGGCGCCGGAGATATAGAGAGCATGAACTACGCAATAGATTTGGTTAAGAAGGGCGAAATTCTCGGAATTTTCCCAGAGGGCAAGCGTTCCAAGGACTATACTCCGCAGAATGCGAAGGCAGGCATAGCGCTTATCGCCCACACTGCGAAGGCGGATATTCTGCCGGTTGGAATATATGCGAAGGGCAGGATAAAGCCGTTTAAGCTGACGACCGTCAGGTATGGCAAGCTGATAAAATACGATGAGCTGGGCATGAGTGAGGCCGGCGGCAGGAGAGAATACAAGGACGCGGCGGTCAAGATTATGGATGAGATAAAGCGTCTGTGGGGTATGGGTCATGAGAAAAATACTGCTTGCTGAGACGGCCGGCTTCTGCTTTGGCGTCGACCGCGCGGTAAAGATGGTCGAGGATTTGCTGAAGGACGGCCGCAGGGTATATACCTTAGGCCCGATAATACACAACCCGCAGCTTGTTAAGGAGCTTGAGGAGAGGGGAGCGCTCATCGCCGCTTCAATCGACGACGTTCCGGCGGGCGAAACGCTGATAATAAGCTCGCACGGCGCGGCGGCGGACGTTTACAAGTCTGCCGCCGAAAAAAACATACAGTTAATTGACGCCACCTGTCCCTATGTTGCGAAGATACACAGAATTGTGCGCAAGGTGTGGGAGGACGGACGTCTGCTTTTAGTGGCGGGCGACGCGGAGCATACGGAGATACGCGGGATAATAGGGCACTATCCGGGCAAAAGTCTGGTGTTTAAAGACGATAAAGAGCTTGAAAAAATGCTCTCCGGCAAAGAATTTGACGTAAATTGTCCCGCTGCAGTGATATCACAGACAACCTTTAACCAGAAAATGTGGGATGAATGCAAGAAAAAATTAAAAAAAGTGTGTACAAACCTCGTTGTTTTTGATACAATATGTAAAGCGACTGCAAAGCGTCAGGATGAAGCCGCCGAGATAGCAAGAGCGGCAGATGTGATGATAGTAGTCGGGGGACGCCAAAGCTCCAACACGGCGAAGCTTAAGGATGTAAGCGAAAAATATGCGCCTACATATCTTGTGGAAACCGCAGAGGAGCTGCCGATGGAGGTATTGGCAGGCGTCGGGTGCGTAGGAGTTACGGCAGGAGCTTCCACGCCCGCCCATATAATAAAGGAGGTTCTAGACACAATGTCGGAAGAAAAAGTAAACACCATAGGGGAAACTGATGAGGAGGTAAAGGCCGTGCCGGCGGAAGAGACCGCGTCTGATGAGCAGCAGACGGCGCCTCAGAAGTCCTTTGACGATATGACCTTTGAGGAAGCGCTTGAGGCTTCATTGAACAGTCTTAATTCCGACCAGAAGGTGCGGGGCGTGGTTATGTCAATAAACCCCACCGAGGTACAGGTGGATATAGGACGCAAGCATGCAGGCATAATACCGGTGAGCGAGCTTTCAAACGACCCCGGCGTAAAGCCTGAGGATGTCGTGAAGGTCGGCGACGAGCTGGATTTAATAGTTATAAAGACTAATGACGCAGAGGGAATAGTCACTCTTTCACGCCGCCGCTACGAAGCTCTGGCCGGCTGGGAGCAGATACTTGCCGCCAAGGACAGCGGCGAGCCGGTTGACGGAGTTGTAAGAAGCGTTGTAAAGGGCGGTGTTCAGGCACTGTCAAACGGGGTGAGGATATTCATACCCGCTTCTCACGCCTCGCTTTCAAGGGGCGAATCACTTGAGCCGCTGGTAGGCAAGCAGGTCAAGATTGAAATTATTGAAATCAACCGCGGACGCAGGGCTGTCGGCTCAATACGCAAATTCCTCAGAGCTCAGCGCAAGGAGAGAGAGGAAGAGTTCTGGAGCAATATCGCTGTTGGCCAGGTTTACGAGGGCACGGTAAAGTCAATGACCTCTTACGGTGCATTTGTCGACCTCGGCCCGGTAGACGGCATGATTCACATATCTGAGCTTTCATGGTCCCGCATCAAGAGCCCGGAGGATGTTCTTAAGATAGGCCAGAAGGTTACCGTATATATCAAGGATATCGATACCGAAAAGCACAAGATTTCTCTTGGCTATAAAAAGGAAGAGGACAATCCGTGGAATATTCTCAAGAACGGCTACAGCGTTGGTCAGGTAGTGCCGGTAAAGGTTGTCAGCATTAAGCCGTACGGTGCGTTTGTCAACGTTATAAATGGCATAGATGGACTTATACATATATCCCAGATAGCCGATCACCGCATTGAAAATCCGGCGAGTGAGCTTCAGATAGGCCAGGAGGTAAACGCGAAGATAACTGAAATAGATTTTGAGAACAAGCGCGTAAGCCTTTCGATAAGAGCCTTGCTTGAGGAAGCCAAGGAACAGGAAGAAAAGGACATCGTTGAAGAGTACAACAGGTCGGTAGCTGAGAGCGAAAAGTCTGAGGAGACCGCTCGTGAGGACGAAGATGGCAGCTCGGATACCGAGCAGGCCGCTGAAGCTGCTGTACCGTCAGATGACGCCGCTCCTGAAGCTGACAAAGCTGCAGATGCTGAGAAAAGCGCCGAATAATACAGCTTTTACACTTGTGTACAGACAAAAAGTCAAAGCAGCCGGAGCAACACCGGCTGCTTTAAATTTTGCCTTGACTGGCGCTGATAAAGCTGTTATAATAAATATCTGTAAAGAACGGGATGTAGACTTAGAATATCATTTTACAGAAATGTAGAATTTTCTGCATGCCGTCATATCCTTGCTCATTTGGTGAAAATGGGCCAAAGACCAGAAGGAGGTGCTGAAAATGGCAGTAAAAGGTTCTTATGAGACCGTCATGGTTTTCTCTGTTAAGGGCGGCGAGGAAAAGGCGCAGGAGCTTAAGGAGAAATTCAAGGCCATGATAGAGGGTCAGGCCGAGGAAGTCAGCATGGATGATTGGGGCAAGCGCAAGCTCGCATATCCCATCAACTATGAGACGGAAGGTTACTATGTTCTTTTCAATTATAAGAGCAATACCGATTTCCCGGCAGAGCTGGACCGCGTTCTGAACATAACGGAAGGCGTGCTTCGCTCACTTATAGTAAAGAAGTAAATTAAGCAGACATAAAGGATGGTGTGAAAATGCTGAATATAGTTGCACTTAACGGCAGGCTTACGGCGGATCCGGAGCTGAGATATACGCAGAGCAATATCCCTGTGACGACCTTTACTCTCGCGGTTGACCGCAATTTTTCGAGACAGGGAACAGAAAAAGTGACCGACTTTATAAATATAGTCGCTTGGCGCCAGACGGCGGAGTTTGTGAGCAGATATTTTCACAAGGGTCAGCTTGTCGCCGTGCAGGGCTCGCTTCAGGTGAGAAGCTACACTGATAAGGACGGAAACAACCGCCGTGTTTATGAGGTGGTAGCGGATCAGGTGCACTTTGCCGAGGCGAAGAGAGACGGCTATGGCGATTCGGCGCAGCCATCCTACAACAGCGCCCCCTCGCAGGAGGCTCCCTCTTTCTCCAGCGTTGACGCCGGTGATTTTGAGGAAATTCAGGGCGCGGACGATGATCTGCCGTTCTAAATCACGGCAGACGGAATTTATATTTTGGAGGTGTCAGAATGGCTGAAAGAGATGAAAGGCAAAACCGCTCAAGAAAGGGCCGCAAAAAGGTATGTGCTTTTTGTGTTGAAAGATGCGATCATATAGATTACAAGGATACCGCTAAGCTGAGAAAGTTCATATCCGAAAGGGCAAAAATACTGCCCAGGAGAGTTACCGGCACATGTGCCGCGCATCAGCGTGAGCTTACGACAGCTATAAAGAGAGCGCGTCAGATTGCTCTGCTCCCCTTTGTAAGCGAATAATAAATCACAAACCGGCGCTTTTAGACGCCGGTTTTTTCCATATTTAGACGCGATTTTTGATATACGGCAAATAAATTCGTTATAAAATAAATATAAAAAGTATCTTGTCATATCTATAAAAGCAATTTAAACAAAATACAAAAAGAAAAAAATCAAATAAATGGTTTATATGTAAAAAAAATTTAATAAAAATCTATTGCAATTATTTGTTTAAATTATTATAATATAGACATAACTCAAAAGGAGGATAAAAACATGACAAAAAGCAAAAAATGGCTTAAAGTTCTTGGTTTTATCACTGCCGTAGCCGTACTGGCTTCTATGGTTATAGCTTCTGTAAGCTTAAGCTCGGCAGCTGTAGAAACAAGATATACTTTGCCGGTAACTGACTTAAGTCAGTGGTATAGCCGTACTAACGCGAGCTATAACGACATAGCGGTTACCGACCCCAGTGCCTGCCTTGGCGCAGAGGTTGTTGAGGGGTCACTGGTAGTAAAGCCAAATCCCGGCAATACATTTACCTATCCGCATGTACGTGTTGTAAATCCAAGCGGACTGGTATCACTCCAGCCGGATGATATGATGAACCTTGACTTTTCATTTGCCAAGGGCACATCGGCGACAGCAAATGTTCAGACCTGCAGTGTGACGCTTATATTTGCCGGGTCAATAGGCGAGATAGGCATAAACGCACAGGTAACGGACAATCTTTCCGGCAGCAAAAATATCTGGCCTGGAGATTATCAGGTATCTAAGCCGATAGGCGAGATAATCCAGGCGGCTGCTCCCGACAAGTATGACTTGTTATTTGGCGAAGGCGGCAATCCGTATCTTGTGGGCATTAAGTTTATTCTTAACTCAGGTGCTGATACCACAGATACCAATACACTCACAATAAATTCCATGACGTTTACGCGCGGGACAGAGGATGCTTCTTCCAGCGAAGTAACATCTTCAACACCGTCCGAGCCCACGACCGATGTCAAATGGGATCTTATTAATACCGCTACAAC
Source organism: uncultured Clostridia bacterium (assembly GCA_944412495.1). GTDB lineage: Bacteria > Bacillota > Clostridia > Oscillospirales > Acutalibacteraceae > Timburyella. Next base: position 25,906 of record CALYBL010000005.1, read on the forward strand.
TGACTCCGATATACTCTGGGCTGATTTCGGCCAGGGTGTAAAGAAGCCCTACAGCGATATTGCAAGCGATGAGTATACATCCTTCAAATTCGGCTATGCCGACAATGCCATAACCGTTTCCAGCTTTGCCGGAGATGCTGGTGCTACCGGCACTTTCGGATTTGAAGCAAACGGCAAGAACTTCTTCACGGTCGAAGAGGGAGATTATCTTAACGTTACACTCAGATATGACACACCTAAAGCAGGATGGTCATGGAAGGCTGAGATGTATAATGGCTCTGCCTATGTTAACCTCAGTCAGGCAATAGCCGACGCCAATGGCTTGACGCTTTCGAACGGAGAATGGCTGACTGCAACAGGCACCGAGGTTTCTGCCTCCATAGACCTTGCTGAGGTTATGGGCGCAGGCACAAATGTTGGTTTCATACGCTTTATGGCAGTTATTGGCGAACAGAGCGATGCAACAAAGTTTACTATCAGCGAGTATAATATAACCGAAGGCGAGCCTGCTCCCGAGCCGGCTCCGGAGGTTGCAGAGTGGTCTGCTCCGACGGATACACTTGACGGCTGGCTCACATATGATCCTGATTTCGACGGTAATACATACCTTGCTCCCATAGGCGATGGAAGTGCCGATCCCTACACTGCTCATATGAAGGGTGAAGTACTGACAGACGGCATCAAATTCACACCTACACCTGCTTTCTATTCATCAACTCAGGCTGCAAATGCCTATGGTGTATTTGTTCGCAACTTCAACAACACTGATGCTGACGGACTTGTAGAAGTAAGCAATGACAGCTATGTAAATCTGCACTTCAAGCTTGAAGCTGACAGCAGCATTTACGGCGCACAGTTCGTAGTGCGTGTAGGTACCTCCGGTGACCAGGATCTCACTCCGGCTATTGCTGAGCTTCTTAACCTTGAGCTTAATACTCTTACGGGCTTAGGAGCTGACGGTGCAACAGAGGTTTCTTATGAAGCTCTGCCTGCCGGTGAATACACCATATCTGTAAAGCTTGCCGACCTCCTTACGGATTATCCGGATCAGCTTGCACTGCTTGCTGACGGTGCACCGTTACAGTCACAGCAGATTTATGTAAGAGCTGACGATGCTTGTGCCGATACTGATGAGGTTGCTCTCACAGTTTATGATGTAAGCATAAGTGCTGAGCCTGCATATGATGCAAATGTTTACGATGATTTGACCGAAGATCCGGTAACATCGGAAGATCCTACAACATCTGAGGAGCCTACGACTTCTGAAGAACCCACAACATCGGAAGAACCCACAACTTCTGAAGAGCCGGCAGCTTCTTCCAGCACAGCGAGCAGCACATCGTCTGTTGCACAGGTAGACACCGGCGACGCTGTTATGCCTATAGTTGCTGTAGCTGCTCTTGCTGTAGTATCCGGCGCTGCCGTAATCATCAGCAAGAAAAGAAAGTAATCTGACATAACTGAAATACAGTCAATTTGACGGATTTATTCGTGCAGAATATGCTGAGCGTATTCAAAGGCCGTAAAATCCTGAGTATAGGCTGATATAAAAATTAAACACTGGATTCATTATTGAATCCAGTGTTTTTTTTGTCTGCTCAGACGAAAGCGTTCTTGAAACAGAGCAGAAATAAAGAGCTTAAACGGAGAATATTTCGCAGGAAAAACAGCTTTAGCAAAGCAAAAGTACACATAATGCTAAATAACGTATGGCATCGGCTTTTGCTGTATCACTTTCTGATAGAATTTCATCTGCTGTCAGTTATGCTGGAATCATTAGAAGAAAAGTAATTTTATGAGCTAACTTACCGCGTTTTTTCACTACATAAAATAAGCTTTGGCCGCTGTTTTATAAGGAAAAGGGTTTGCAGAAACGATAAAAGATAATATTTATATGTCGGTATTGGCTTTTGTACAATAAATGGGGTATACTATATGCATATTAAACATATATGTGGTATATTGTTAATGTTAATTTTATAACAATTAGACTTGACGAAACATATACTGTCGTATATAATATTGTTAAGTAATTAACGAATTGGAGGAAATGTCGATGCCATCAAAAGAAAACAAGGCGGCTGCGCAGGTTGACGTCAAGGCAATGATAGACGAGCTTGTTGCAAACGCCCAGACAGCATTGAAGGAATACATGACTCTCACGCAGGAGCAGGTTGATGAAATTGTTCATGCAATGGCACTTGCAGGACTGGACAATCACTGTTATCTTGCACGTCTCGCTATAGAGGAGACCGACAGAGGCGTTTATGAAGACAAGATAATCAAGAATATGTTTGCAACAGAATACATCTGGCACTCTATCAAGTATGAAAAGACGGTAGGCGTGGTCAATGAGAACGATATGGAGGGATATGTTGAGGTTGCTGAGCCGGTCGGTGTCGTATGCGGCGTTACACCGGTTACAAACCCGACGTCAACTACCATGTTCAAGTCGCTCATATGTGCTAAGACCCGCAATCCGATAATCTTCGGCTTCCACCCGTCAGCGCAGAAATGCTCTGTTGAAGCTGCAAAGATACTCAGAGATGCTGCAATAAAGCACGGCGCACCGGAGCACTGCATTCAGTGGATAGAATACCCCTCTATTGAGGCGACGAGCACACTTATGAATCACGAGGGTGTGTCAATGATACTTGCCACCGGCGGACCCGGAATGGTCAAGTCGGCATACAGCGCCGGCAAGCCAGCTCTGGGCGTCGGCGCGGGAAATGTTCCGTGCTATATTGAAAAATCCGTCGATGTCGAGCGTGCCTGCACCGACCTTATCATGTCCAAGACGTTTGACAACGGTATGATATGTGCCTCCGAGCAGGCTGTAATAGTCGACAAGGAGATACAGAAGCCGTTTGAAAAGTTCATGAAGGAGAATGGCTGCTACTTCCTGAACGAAAAGGAAATAAAGCTGCTTTCCGACTATGCTATAAATTCTGAAAAGGGTGCCGTAAATCCGGCGATAGTCGGTAAAAAGCCGAGCTGGATAGCGGCTAATGCCGGTATCCAGGTGCCGGAGGACACAAAGATACTCATAGCACGCCTTAAGGACGTCGGTCCGGAATACCCGCTCTCAAGGGAGAAGCTTTCTCCGATACTCGCCTACTATGTGGTAGACGGCCCGGAGGAGGGCTTTGACAAGGCCGAAAGGATGCTTGAGCTCGGCGGCCTCGGTCATTCTGCAGTTATACACAGCAACAACGAGGATATAATACGCGAATACGGCGACAGAATGCGCGCCGGTCGCATAATAGCCAATTCCCCGTCCTCACAGGGCGCTATAGGTGATATATATAATACCAATACACCGTCGCTTACCTTGGGCTGCGGCTCATACGGACGCAACTCGACAACGTCTAATGTGTCGTCGGTAAATCTTATCAACAAAAAGCGTCTTGCCAAGAGGAGGGTAAATATGCAGTGGTTTAAGGTTCCGCCTAAAATATACTTTGAAGAGGATTCCGTACAGTATCTGCAGAAGATGAAGGACATATCGAGAGCCTTTATAGTGACTGACCCGACTATGGTAAAGCTCGGCTACGTTGAAAAGGTGCTTTATTACCTTCGCAAGCGCGAGCAGTACTGCCACGCTGAGATTTATTCAGATGTTGAGCCCGACCCGGATGTAGAGACGATAATGCGCGGTGTCGAGGCAATGAAGAGCTTCCAGCCTGACGTTATAATAGCGCTCGGTGGCGGCTCCGCCATAGACGCTGCCAAGGGTATGTGGCTCTTCTATGAGCATCCGGACACCTCATTTGACGGGCTCAGACTTAAGTTTATGGATATACGCAAGCGCGCATTTTCTTTCCCGAAGCTTGGCGCGAAGGCAAAAATGGTTGCTATTCCGACGACCTCAGGCACCGGCTCAGAGGTGACATCCTTCTCCGTTATAACCGACCGCAAGAACGGCAATATCAAGTATCCGCTTGCCGACTACGCCCTCACTCCCGACGTTGCAATTATAGACCCGCAGTTCGTGCTGAGTCTCCCCAAATCAACGGTTGCCGATACCGGCATGGATGTGCTGACGCACGCTATCGAGGCATATGTGTCGGTAATGGCGAGCGATTACACTGACGGTCTTGCGCTTCAGGCAATAGACCTCGTCCACAACTACCTTATACGCTCCTACAGCGACGGAGACAAGGTAGCACGTGAAAAAATGCACAATGCCTCCTGCATCGCCGGTATGGCCTTTACAAACGCATTTTTGGGACTTAATCATTCGATGGCGCATAAGCTTGGCGGTGAGTTCCACATACCGCACGGCAGAGCAAACGCAATACTTCTTCCGTATGTCATAGCCTACAACGCGTCAAAGCCGAGCAAGTTTACCATATTCCCGAAATATGAGAAATTCATAGCCGATGAGAAATATGCGAAGATAGCGCGTTTCCTCGGCGTACCCGGCAAGACGACAGAGGAAAGCGTCAAAAACCTCATCGAGGCGATACGCGGAATGATGAAGGCAATGAATATGCCTATGACAATAAAGGAATATGGTATTGATGAGGCAGTGTTCCTTTCTAAGCTTGATGAGCTTTCGGAAAATGCTCATGAGGACCAGTGCACTACGGCAAATCCGAGATATCCGCTTGTCTCAGAAATCAAGGAGCTATACAAGAAGGCATATTACGGAGAATAATAAAACAGATAGTCCTACAGCTTTTTCATAAAACTCCTAATAAAAATAAAGGTGCGGCAGTCGCTGCACCTTTATTTTTTATATTAAATGTTAACAAGAGAAACTCCCTGTTCTACAGTGGTAAATAGTTTTTAGCGAGGAGTAGAGAGGGGAAGAAAAATGATATATTATATGAAGAACAAACTAGT
>CALYBL010000006.1 GCA_944412495.1 uncultured Clostridia bacterium
TCCTAATGTGTTTTTTAGCGTAACTGGCAGGTCACGCTTTTACTTTAACACATTAGGAGTTTTTTATCTTCTTCACCGCTTAAGCTCTTTTCAACCACGCGACTATCGCGTGGTTTTCTTCATACAACAAAACGAGCGGCAAAAATGCCGCCCGTACTGTTTGTGCTTACACAAGCTGACTCTCAAATTTCAGATTATTCGTAGCTGAGCTTATTTGGGCTGTAATAGTCAAGATTTACAAGCTCAGTCACCTCAAGCGCCGAACTGTCTGTGTCAAGATTCTGCTCATATTCCTCGCCCTTGAGGATATATCTCGCGCTTAAGCCATAGTTTTCATAGTAATAGTCGTCCTCGGTTATGTCCTTCCTCAGAATAAGCACGGTATAATCGTCAAGCTCCATGACCTGAGGAACGCCTATCTCAGCCGCAGACAAATCATCAAAGTAGTCGGATGCATTGTTCGTGTTTTCACTGCCGAAAATAACGGCATTCGGATCCTCTGGGCCGTCCTCGTCATCCGATGAGCTTGAGCTCGACGTGCTTGATGTGCCGTTTTCTTCATTATACTCCTCGAGTATCGTATCCCATGACTCGCCGTTTGCAAGCCTGTCTCTATATCCCTCGAGCTGGGTTTTAAGCTCTGCCTTGGCATCGTCGCTTAAGGAGCTTGTGCTCTCGTTTATGACATCAGCCAAAATATAATTCTCCTCAAGCGCGGTCATTACCTCATCCTTGTCAATCTCCTGCTCTCCGCCCTCGCCGTAAATAAAATCAAAATATATGTCAGACATATAATTGACCGACACATTAAGCGAAAAGTCATCCTCCGATATGCCGTTGCTTTCGCATATCGCTGCATAACCGTAATAATTCAGATAATAGTCGGTAGCATAGTCGACATTGCTGCTGGTTTCATCGTCAAACGAAAGATTGTTTGCCGTCAGCTCATCCTTAAGATAAACATATTTTTTAAGATTAGCCAATGCCGTGTCCTTAACCCATGTTTCATACGGCTTGTCGTCCAGCGTTTCACTCTTATATGCGTCAGACGACGACGCTGAGCTGCCGACCTCGTTTTGGAACTCCAGGTCCGCCGAAAGAAGATTGGCAAGATAAAATGAAGCAGTTATTCTTGTGCCCGCTATGTCCAGAACCTCCTCGTTCTGTGCGTGGCAGCCGGCCAATGCGACAGCAGAAAAGCATGCAACTGCTGCAAATACTGCCGCCCTTTTAAATATACCCATTAATTTTTACCTCCAACGCCATAGTTTTAAGTAATCATAAAAACAACACATATTTAGCAAATTATACCTCATGGCGCCGAAAAAGTAAAGGGACAATGCTTATCCTTTTAGTTGCTTATTATACTCAAATCTGACTTAGTATCACAGCGGCCGGAGAGAATTTATCGCTTACAACCTCAGCTACGGACGACATATCGTACTCACCTTTTCCTGCATCGGCGTCTCTTAGCGGAAATGAAAAAATCGTTTTTGCCTCGTGTCCGCCGCATGACACAAAGCGTCCGCCGTGTGCTGCCGCGGCTCTGCTTATCACTGCGTACTCCATGCCGTATTTGTCCGGCGGCGGTGCGTCGCAGCATAATTCCGCCGTTGATTTTCTGAGTCTCATGCTTATATTTACATATTCTCTGCGAACAAGCCCGCTGCTTATCATCAGCAGCAGCGCGTATTCAAGCAGCCGAGGATAAATGCTCGCACGAATCCCATAGCGCGGCGCCTCAAAAAAAACGGTCTTTCCCTTCTCCTGCGCAAGATATGCCGCAGCAGACGCCTGGGTTAAGAACATCGCCGTTATATTACAGCCTTTTTCTTCCTCCCTGCCGCTTATAACAGATGAATACCGCAGGGCACCAAGCATATAATATGCGTATTTTTTTATTTTGCATATATCGCCGCAGCCTGTATAAAATATATCACATATTCCCCGCCTGAGCCGTGACTCGGCAAGTGAGCATATTTTTTTGCCGGAATCTTGCTCCTTTACAGTATAATTCTGCATTTCATCACCCTGACACAAATGTTTATCGGCGATATTATATCCAAACTCTGCGGCAATTAAGTATTTTTGTGTCAATTGCCAAACTTTGCATAAAAACGTTAATAATATAACAAAGGTCTTGCAAAATTTTTAATATGAGTATAAAATAGAAGCATATAAAATTATGGAGGTCTGATGTTAATGATAAAAGTAGGCATCAACGGCTTCGGCCGTATAGGCAGGCTTGTCTTCCGCGCAGCGGTTTCACAGCCTGACGTTTTTGAAATAGTCGGCATAAACGACCCGTTTATCGATCTCGACTACATGGTATACATGGTAAAGTATGATACCATACACGGCAAGTTTGACGGCACGGTAAGCGCCGAGGACGGCAAGCTCGTTGTCAACGGCAGAAAGATATCCGTTTTTGCGGAGCGCAATCCTGAGGATATTCCTTGGGGCCAGGTCGGTGCAACTTATGTTGTTGAGTCCACCGGTGTATTCACAAAGCAGGCCGACGCTGAGCGCCATCTTAAGGCCGGCGCCAAGAAGGTAGTTATATCCGCTCCTGCGAAGGACAAGACCACACCGACCTTTGTATGCGGCGTCAACCTCGACACCTATACAAAGGACATGACGGTTGTATCAAACGCCTCCTGCACGACCAACTGCCTTGCTCCTCTTGCGAAGGTTATAAACGACAATTTCGGCATTGTTGAAGGACTTATGACAACCGTTCACTCAACCACCGCTACTCAGAAGACGGTTGACGGCCCCTCCGCAAAGGACTGGAGAGGCGGACGCGCTGCCGCCGGCAACATAATCCCGTCATCAACAGGTGCTGCCAAGGCCTGCGCTCTCGTTATCCCGCAGCTCGCCGGCAAGCTCACCGGTATGTCCTTCAGGGTACCTACCCTCGATGTTTCTGTTGTCGACCTTACGGTACGCCTTGAGAAGGCCACAACCTATGAAGAGATATGCGCTGTCGTTAAGAAGGCTACCGAGACGACTATGGCAGGCATAATGGGCTACACTGATGAGGACGTCGTATCATCAGACTTCTATTCTGACCCGCGCACCTCTATATTCGATGCCAAGGCCGGCATAATGCTCAACCCCAACTTTGTAAAGCTTGTTGCCTGGTATGACAATGAGTGGGGTTATTCGAACAAGGTGCTTAAGCTCATTGAGCACATGGCTAAGGTTGACGCGTAATAGGTCTAACTGATTTATTACGGCTGGCAATGCAAAGGCAATTATAGCCAAGCCGCTGCAGGTTTAAAATTGAAATCCGCCGCACATTAAAATGTACGGCGGATTTTTTATTCTCTGCTTAAGCTTTTTGTGGAAGCATCGGCTAAAGGCCAAATATAACTTTTAAGAAATGGATAAACAGTAATCTTCTATTTTGAGGCAATACTTCTGCCGGTCTTGATTTTTATCTTCGGATTCGGCAAATAAATCACAAGTTCTGCTGCAGAATTAAACGCGGCGAGCTTTGCACGTGCCGAAAGAATACAGCAGCAGCCAAAAATCCAAACAAGTAAAGGATACGTATTAGACAGTTTGCAGGCAGCAGCATATATGGCATGACAGTATAATCCGGCATTCCTATAAAGCAAGAGACTGCACCGGCAAATGTCCGCTATATCAGTGAAAGCCACTGCTGACGGTGGCCTGTACTATTTTAACATACTCAAAAAAGCTGACACTGCCTTATAAAAATCCGTGCTTTGACGTTAAGTGAGCAGTTACATCATAATATGCCAAAAATGAGCGCGATGCACCCTGCAGCTATAAGCACGGTCAAAATAACCGGCATCAGGCAGCCCGGCATACATCCGCCGCGATATCTTCTTCCCGGCGGAGGCGGCCCAAAGGGAGCGCGCCTGCGGCCAAACCCTCCACGCGGTCTCATAGGCGGGGGTCTGTGCCCACGGCCGCCAAAGCCCCCGCGCGGACCGGACGGCCTCATATGCTGACTGTAATTGTTTCCCATACTTTTCATATTTTCTTTCAAACAGCCCTTTTACTATCTTAGAAGGCCGCTTCCTCCTTTCGAAAAATGTTTTATGTGCTTAATAAACAAGGCCGGCTTAAAATTACTGATATTCCTAAAAATTTTCCGGCTCACTTCTATAATACTTTTCTCATATTTCTGTCTTTTTATTATACATTATGTTTTAATTGATTCTGCAATACATTCCGCTGCTTTTAGTTAAACCCGCCGGTTTTTCGGAAATTTGGTGTTGCATCGTCCTCCAAATCAGTATCACAGCCGTCGGCGGCTTGGCAAAATAACTATTTACTGATTTTATAATATTATATTACGGCGATTTGCTGCAATATCTCTGTTCTTATTATTTTATATTTACCTATATGCCTCAGCCCTGCTGAACGCAAAATAATGCCGGCAGTAAGGCGTTCGTTTGTCCAAGCCATTAAATATAAGATTTTCATCTGATTATAGGCCCTCCGCGTATAAGGTTTAAGCGCAGACGTTCTCCATTTGCAGTCGCTTTTATTAGACAGCCTACCGAAGCTATCTGCTTATCCATGCTCTGCCGGGCTTTATCAGGCTAAACGGGCATAAAAATCCGGAGCGGCGCTTTTGCGAAAATATGTCCTTTTCTGCTGCCGGGAAATATTGTAAAATTGATAAGTCTGTGTTATATTTATAAGGATATAGCCTAAATATCTACGGGAGGTTGTTTATGAATAACGAGAGCAAATCCATGGACAAGATAGTCGCACTGTGCAAGGCGCGAGGATATGTGTATCCCGGCTCTGAAATATACGGCGGTCTGGCAAACACATGGGATTTCGGGCCCTTGGGCGTGGAGCTTAAGAACAATATAAAAAACGCATGGTGGCAGAAGTTTGTGCATGAAAGCGAGCACAACGTCGGGCTTGATTCCGCCATACTCATGAATCCGCAGACATGGGTGGCGTCAGGGCATATAGGCGGCTTTACCGACCCGCTTATGGACTGCCGCGAGTGCAAAACGCGTCACCGCGCCGACACGCTTATCGAGGACAGCGGCGTAAATCCCGCCGGCTGGAGCCTTGAGCAGATGGCGGATTATATAAAGGAGCATAATATCCCCTGCCCCAACTGCGGCAAAAGCAATTTCACCGATATAAGGCAGTTCAATCTTATGTTCAAGACCTTCCAGGGCGTGACGGAGGACAGCAAGAACGAGCTTTATCTGCGTCCCGAAACGGCACAGGGAATATTTGTCAACTTTGCTAACATTCAGCGCACCACACGCCGCAAGATTCCATTCGGCGTGGGACAGATAGGCAAGTCCTTCCGCAATGAGATAACTCCGGGCAATTTTATTTTCCGCGTACGGGAGTTTGAGCAGATGGAGCTTGAGTTTTTCTGCAAGCCCGGCACCGACATCGAGTGGTTCGGCTACTGGCGCCAATACTGCATGGACTGGCTGCTGAACTTAGGGCTTAAAAGAGAAAACCTCAAGCTGCGCGACCATGAAAAGGAGGAGCTTTCGCACTACTCGAACGCCACTACCGATATCGAATTTTTATTCCCCTTCGGCTGGGGCGAGCTGTGGGGCATTGCCGACAGGACGGATTTTGACTTAAAGCAGCACATTGAGCATTCCGGCAAATCCCTCGAATATTTTGACCCGCAGACCAATGAAAAATATATCCCGTATGTAATAGAGCCGTCGCTTGGCGTCGAGCGCGTTCTGCTGGCACTTCTCTGTGACGCGTACGATGAAGAGGAGGACGACAAGGGCGAGGTGCGCACGGTGCTCAGGCTGCATCCGGCCATTGCGCCCGTCAAGGCGGCGATACTTCCGCTTTCAAAGAAGCTCTCGGAACCGGCCGAGGCGCTTTACCGCAGTCTTATAAAGAAATTTGCCGTGGAATATGACGACGCTGGCTCGATAGGCAAGCGCTACCGCAGGCAGGATGAAATAGGCACTCCGCTGTGCATAACATACGATTTTGACTCTGAGACCGATGGCTGCGTGACAGTGCGCGAGCGTGACTCCATGCAGCAGACGAGAATTAAAATCGATTCACTTGAGGATTTTATTGCCGAAAGAATTTCGCTTTAGCATGTCGCCGCGGCATGTATCTCAGGTACTATCACTTTTTGCTGTGTTTAAGGTATTTTTATTTCTAAAGCCAAAGGAATCCCTTTGGCTTTTTGTTTATATGTTAACTCTGATTTTTAATTAGTAAAAGCCACTAAACGTCCTGTTTTTAGCGTTCGAGCACTCATGCGGCGGGCCTAACCATGCATTTTTTAACTGTTTTTGGCCGATTAATAATTTATATTGATTATTTTCACACAAAAGACACAAAATATATATTTTTATTTAATTAATGCACAATATAATATAAATCGTAAGGTAAAGCAATCCTTAAAATGCTTATTAATACAAATTCAAAGAGAAAGGAACCTGTTTTATGGAACAAAACAATAACAGCTTGAATGGTTTTGACTCTGTCGAAAATACATCTCACGGCACGGAAAGCAATAAGGCTGCCGATGCTGCCGGCACTTCTGATGTGCATGCAGAAAGCACTGCCCCCGCAAATGATTCCGCTGCTTTGGCGTCATCCGGCTCAGAGACTTCTGCTGCCTGTGCGGAGCAATTTAACCAAACGGCTTCTCAGCCCACTCAAGGCACACAGCAGTACACATCCTCATCAGTCGGCCAGGCGGGCGGCTCAGGCACAGCCGGGAGCTCCTCCGGCCAAAGCTTTAACAATCAGCCTTTCACTCAGCCATACGGGCAATACAACTCCTTTGGCGGTTCCGCTGCCGGCGGGCAGCAGACTCAGGGACACGCGAACTCCTACACCCCGTCTCAGAATAAATATGTCCCCGGCGGCGGATACGGCAACTATTACGCATATCAAAATACAGCTTATGCGGCGCCGCCAAAGAAAAAGGAGAAAAAATACGGTCTCGGAGCTGTTGTCGCAACCGCTCTTGCCTGCTCTATCATAGTCAGCGGCGCATCGTCCGCCGCAATCATAGGCTTTTACGGAACCGACAGGACTCCGACATCGACCGGAGGTACAACAACCATCAACGTAGAAGAAACGGCCTCCAATCTTATCGAGGCCATTGCAAGCAAATGCATCAACTCAGTAGTCGGCATAAGAACCACCTATTCCATCAACCAGTTCTTCGGAAGCCAGCAGGCGACAAGTGAGGGCTCCGGTGTTATATACTCCTCAGACGGATACATTATAACCAATTACCATGTTATATATGATACGTCCTCCAGCATCCCTTCCAGTGCTTCACGGACGATTGAGGTTTATCTGAACGATTCAGATAATGCTTATGAAGCACAAGTAGTCGGCTATAATCAGTCCTGTGACCTTGCAGTCCTGAAAATAGATGCCACGGGTCTTACTCCTATAGAGTTTGCCGATTCAGACGAGATTAATGTCGGCGAAACGGCTGTAGCCATAGGCAGCCCCGGCGGCATAGACTTTATGAACAGTGTAAGCTCAGGTGTTGTCAGCGGCATAAACCGTTCTATCACCTTGGAGAATATCGGAACACTTACACTTATACAGACCGACGCCGCAATTAATCCCGGAAACTCCGGCGGTGCGCTGGTAAACTCGGACGGCGAGCTGATAGGAATAAACAATGTTAAAATCGCCGACAGCGATTATGAGGGCATGGGCTTTGCCATACCGTCAAACACGGTTTTGCAGGTCGTCACCAATATAATTGAGAACAAGGATACCGGCCTGCCGTATCTTGGGCTCCAGATTTATTCTACCATCACAAGTGACATGCTTGAGGAGGAAGGCTATCCCAGAGGTGTTGTTATAGCGCAGGTTGAAACGGGCGGTCCATGTGATGGCTCCGGGCTTCAGGAGTATGATATAATAACCGAATTTAACGGCAATGCCATCGAATCCTATCAGGACCTTGACACATATAAAAATGAATGCAGCCCCGGCGACAATGTTGAGCTCAGCATATACAGATATTCTACTCAGAGCTATTTCACCGTCAATATAACGCTGGGACAGACATCAAACGGAGCTATTTCCTAACTTTTCCATAAATCTTTTTACCCCATTTAAAGCACCGCTCGAAAAAACATTTCGAGCGGTGCTTTTTTGCTTACATATTTCTGTAAAAGGTTTGATGGATTTTGCCGGTGGTATTATAAACATAGAGCAATAAACGTATCAGTATGCTATTTTTTCTGACCTAAGACACGACAAAGACAAACCCCCGCCACACTTAATATATGGCAGGGGTTAACATTTTTTTGCTAAAATAAATCTGAAATAAAAAAGGCAATTAAATGTGAAAACATGCCGCTGCAATCACGTAATATTTTATAAGACGCAATGTGTGCAGAAGCACGGCCGCCCGTTTTATGACACTATGCTTACTTTACCTTCTTGCCTCCCAAGATAATCATTTCAATGTTCATATCTTCATCTAAAACAAGAAGGTCAGCACGCTTGCCCTCGGATATGGAGCCTATCTCATCCTGCATGCCTATCACCTTAGCGGGATTGGCGGTCGCAGCCTTAACGGCGGTTTCAAACGGAATCCCAAAGGAAACACAGTTCTTGACGCACTGATAGACAGTTGTAGTCGAGCCTGCAAGCGCACCGCCCGGCGTGCGCGCAATGCCGCCGGCAACTACTACCGGGCTGCCGCCAAGTGTATATTCTCCATCGGGCATACCGCCGGCCGGCAAAGCGTCGGAAATAAGCACAACTCTGTCAGCACCAAGCACCTTAAAGGTGGTACGGATAACGGCAGGATTTATATGAATACCGTCACATATGAGCTCTGCTGTTGGCTCTTCTTTAGAATCAAATACAGCCCCGACGACGCCCGGCTCACGATGTGTAAATCCCGTCATCGCATTATAAAGATGCGTTGCATGGCTGGCACCGTTTTTATATGCCTCCATAGCCGTCTCATAATCGGATGAAGTATGTGCCGTTGAAAGGACATACTTGCCGCCGCTCATCTTCTTTATAAAATCCATCGCTCCATCAAGCTCCGGCGCGAGATCTACAAGCTTTATCATGCCGTTGGCATTTTTGTCAAGCTCGGCCACCTCGTTTTCGTCAGGAGAATGCATGACGTCAGGGTCCTGTGCGCCGCACTTAGCCTTCGAAAAATACGGACCCTCCATATTTACGCCCACTATTCTTGCGCCCTTTACATTTGCGGCATTATCGCCTATATTTTTCATTATGCCGCGCAGCCGCTCGATAGACAATGACATTGTCGTAGCGCAAAAGGAGGTTATTCCGTATGATAAAAGGTATTCGGAAATAGTATTGAGCGCCTCAGGCGTTCCGTCACAGACATCAGCACCGTTACTGCCGTGTATGTGTATGTCTATAAGTCCGGGGATAACCGTTTTGCCGGTAAGGTCTATCTCATCGCTGTCTGACAGATCGGTACCTATCTTTTCTATTCTGTCGCCGGAAAGCTTTACGTCCAGCTTCTCCAGCCGGAACTTATCGTTTAAAACAACCGCATTTTTAAGCAACATATATATCGCTCCCTTTATTTATTTTTGCTTGACAGAGCCGCGCCCGCAAAGCGCCGCCCCGCAGCTTATTTTTTTAATATTATAGCATTATCAAAACAGTTTAACAAGCCTGTCATGCACTTAATTCAACATTTTTTGTATAGTTTTTTTGCAGCGGCGGGCGGTGGACTGCTTTAAAGCAGCATCTGTTAAATATCAGCGTCTGCGCAGGCATGTCATGGCGTCTTTCATCGATGCTTAATGCCGGCATATATTACATTGTTATGCCCGCCTTGGCAATGGCAGCAAGATATGATAAAATATTTTTAAACCCTTGACAAGGAGGAAGCATGTACAATATAAACATCATATGCATAGGCACTCTTAAGGAAAAATATCTTACAGAGGCATGTAATGAATACTTGAAGCGGCTTAAGGCATACTGCCGCGTGAATATAATAGAGCTGGATGAATGCAGAACAGGTCCCGGCCGTGACGCCGACATACTTGCCGCACTAAGGCGCGAGGGTGAGAATATTATAAAGAAAATTCCGCCCTCCTCATATACAATAGGAATGTTTATAAGCGGACGTGAAATGAGTTCTGCCGCCTTTGCCGAAAGGCTGGGAAGGCTTGCGCTGGAAAAAAGCAGCACTGTTAATTTTATAATAGGCGGCTCACACGGGCTTTCGGAGGATGTGAGAAAAGTCTGTGATGAAACCATGTCGCTCTCGCCCATGACCTTTCCGCATCAGCTTTTCCGCATAATTCTGCTGGAGCAGCTTTACCGCGCCTTCAGCATAATGAACGGCGGCAAGTACCATAAGTAGCCTATTTTGATTCGGCACAAAATCCCTTATTACCGGCTTAATCGGCTGCGTCACGGCGTTTACGGCTTTACTGATTAAGGCAGACTCACACGCATCATGAATTTAAACGCGCTGTGACAGATTCGTATCAAAATACCGCATTTTCTCTGCTTTGCCAACGGACCGGCAGACTGAAAATTTTCATAAGGCAGCTTGCCGGATATATGCTTTTGAGCATTGACTGGCGGTGACACGGCCGCCCATTTGGCAGTCATGCATATTGCGAAAAGCACGGATTTTGCATGGCTGTTTAAATCTGAGCACAAAAAGTTTATTGCTTAAATGTGCGCGTCGTCCCGTCAAGCGACCCTGCCGGCAACAGCCGCCTTTATATTTTGCTTAGATAGGCAGGGCCTTACGCTTTGCCTCTTTTTTACTGCTCTAAAAAGCAATGGCAGTCCGTACAAGCCTCTCTTAAGCACAAATGCCCAAAACGAATTAAAGGTATATACATTGCTTTTTGAGCATGTGTCTGCTATGATAATAAACAGTGAAAATCGGAGGTGTTATCATGGAAATAAGGGTTCTGCGATACTTTTTAGCCGTGGTTAGGGAGGAAAGCATTACAAGGGCCGCTGATTTTCTGCATATTACTCAGCCTACTCTGAGCCGGCAGATTGCCCAAATGGAGGAAGAAATGGGCGTTAAGCTTTTTGAGCGCGGCACACGGAAAATAGTCTTGACTAATGAAGGGCTTTTGCTGCGCCGACGTGCAGAAGAAATTTTGGAGCTGGTGGATAAAACAGAAAAGGAGCTTGCAGAACAGGATGAGCTTGTTGAAGGGAAAGTATCGGTGGGGTGCGGCGACCTTGCCTCGGTAGAAATTCTGTCTAAGCTCTTCCGCTCCTTCCACGAACGATATCCGGCTGTTACCTTCGATATTTACACTGCGACCGCCGACCATGTTAAGGACCGCATGGACAGGGGGCTGACAGATGTAGGACTGCTGTTAGAGCCTGTTAATATGGAGAAATATGATTATATCCGCCTAAATAAAAAGGAGCAATGGATAGTCGTAATGCATCCGGATTCCCCGTTAGCTAAGCTTAAATGTATTACTCCTGGGGACCTAAGGGGACTGCCGCTGATTTTTCCGCGCAGAGTAGATGTTCAAAGTGAGCTGGCCGGTTGGTTCGGCGATGAATTTGACAAGCTGAATATTCTTTTCACATCTAATCTTACATCTAACAGCTCTGTTTTATCCTATCATAAGCTTGCCTATTCTATTGCTATCCTTGGCTCTGTTGCATTTTGTGACTCTGACAAAATTACCTATCGCCCACTGTCTCCGGAGCTGACGGCTACCAGCGTGCTTGCATGGAGGCGAAAGCAGCCGTTCGGTCTGGCTGCCGCAAAGTTTATTGAATATATAAAAGAACGCCTGCATGAAGAGCGGAATAATCCCGAATCCGAGGTATGATAGAGGAAGAGCCAAATTCATGCCCCACAGGCATTTAGTCTTATAAAAAACGAGTATTAGACATATTATATCATTACATTTATAATGTAGGTGCAGCCAACCGGCTTTTTTGTGCTGCACCTACATTTTTGCTGAACGGATGAGTGAAATGACCCTATTGGAGGCAAGCAAGCGGCTCTGCGTCAAAATTGAGGTTTTGCGGAGGTATGAGGAAAACGGACTTCTGAAAGGAAGAAAGTCAGAAAACGGGACGACGGACTATACAGAAGCTGACCTGCAGCACGCCTCTCATCTTTATTTTCTGCAGAAATCTGGCATGGACTTGGAAAACGTTAAGCGGTTCGCGGCACTTCTTGAAAACGGAGGAAAAAATACAAGAGCAGAGCAAATCCGTATTCTTAAAAAATGCCGGTATAAGCTCCTCGACGAAATTCACGGAAAGCAGCAGTCGCTTGACCATCTGGATTATCTCATATATGAAATAAAAAATAAGGAATCGTAAAAACAGAGGCAGAGCTGCAAAACGGCAGTTGG
The DNA here is from genome assembly GCA_944412495.1 of uncultured Clostridia bacterium. Lineage (GTDB taxonomy): Bacteria > Bacillota > Clostridia > Oscillospirales > Acutalibacteraceae > Timburyella. Next base: position 12,342 of record CALYBL010000006.1, read on the forward strand.
TGCTTTTGCTTACTGTGACCGCTGTCATTTACCGATTAAAATACTATGGCAGCCAAAGCCTTCTGCTCCCATAAAAGCAGCGGATGTGCTTGAGTGCGATAGCTATTGATGAGGTGACGTCGGAAGCACTGCGTTTTTTGAAAAAGCCCCTGATATACAAAAAGATGCCGCTTACAGCTCACAGTGTGCCGGTCCTTTTAGTCTCAAAACTATATTCATAACAATTGGTACCATTTTTGAAAAAGCATTTTCTGCTGCGTTAGATACCGCAATAAAGGAGGATTTATATGGAATACCGCAGGCTGCCGCACGGCAAAGAGCAAATCAGCGTTATTGGCCTCGGCACAAGCTCAATAGGCATAGCGGGAGATAAGGAAATCGAGGCCGTCATGACCATGGCCCTTGAAAATGGAATTAATTACTTTGACATGGCATCTTCTGATGCGGCGCCGTTTTCCGCTTTTGGGAGAGCGCTTGCCGGGTATAGAGAAAGCGTCTATTTTCAGATTCACTTCGGAGCCGACTATAGCAGCGGCAAATATGGCTGGACAACCAATCTGGACGCTATCAAGCGCTCGGTAGACTGGCAGCTTAGCGCCCTGAAAACAAGCTACATTGATTTTGCCTTTCTGCACTGTATCGATGAGGAGGCAGATTTACAGCATGCTTTTAAGGGCGGGATTTTGGATTATATACTGAAGCTTAAAAATGAAGGAACGGTACGGCATATCGGTCTTTCCTCACACACGCCTGAAATTGTGAATATGGTGCTTGACCTTGGGATTTTAGACATGCTGATGTTCAGCATAAATCCTGCCTATGACTATCAAAAGGAGAGCGAGTATGCAATCGGCGACGTAAGAGAGCGTCAAAGGCTTTACAGGCGCTGCGAGGCAGAGGGTGTGGGAATTTCGGTTATGAAAGCCTTTTCAGGCGGTCAGCTGCTGAACGCCGGAACCTCACCCTTCGGCAAAGCACTTACGGAGTATCAGTGCATTCAGTATGCTCTTGACAAGCCAGGTGTGCTCACGGTGCTTCCGGGCGTACGCGGCAGTGAGGATTTAAAGCGCATTCTCGGCTTCCTTGAGGCGGCCCCGCAGGAAAGAGATTATTCCGTGCTCGGCACCTTTACTCCTAAAGAAGCAGACGGCATGTGCGTATACTGCAATCACTGCCAGCCCTGCCCCGCCGGACTTGACATAGGTCTTATCAACAAATATTATGACCTTTCGCTTGCCGGGGACGAGCTGGCAAAAAGTCACTATGCCAATTTGGACAAAAAGGCTGGTGACTGCATAGGCTGCGGCCATTGCGACTCGCGCTGCCCATTCCATGTCAGGCAGATGGAACGAATGCAGACAATTCAATCCTACTTTGAGAGGTAAATGACAAAAACATCTCTGAACGAGGCATATACTCGCATTTGGTGAGTATTTTTCACGAAGGACTATGTTCTCTTAAAAGATAGCTTAGTGTGTATAAGGAGAGGCTTATGAAACCCAGAATGATGCTGAAAATCGGCGTAGACATAGTGATGACGGCTCTGCTGCTCTGCCAGATGGCATACATGCTCGTTGGCGAAGCTGCACACGAATGGATTGGAGTCGCAATGTTTGTGCTTTTCATACTGCACCATATTCTCAATTGGCAATGGTACAAAAGCTTAGCAAGGGGAAAGTATGGCGCACTCAGAATTCTGCAAACCGCCGTGGACTTCCTGGCGCTTTTATGTATGGCAGGGCTTATGGTCAGCGGCATAATAATGTCCCGTGAGGTGTTCGCCTTTCTGCCAATCGAGGGCGGGATGGGATTTGCCCGCATTCTGCACATGCTGTCAGCGTATTGGGGCTTTATTTTAATTAGCATACACATCGGTCTCCACTGTGGCGCAGTTATGGGTATGCTTCGCAAAATATGCGGCTCTGAAAAGCCCTCTCATATCCGCACATGGGTTTTAAGAGTGCTTGCGCTGGCCGTCTGCGGATTTGGTATCTATGCCTTTTTTAAGCACAGCATAGCCGACTATTTGTTTTTACGGAGCCAGTTTGTATTTTTTGATATGGAGCAGCCTCTCATCCTGTTCTTTGCAGAATATATTTCGATGATGGCACTATGGGCCGTCGCCGCCTACTATGCTGCAAGGGCGCTGCGGCATCGTTCATCTAAAAAAGCAGACATTCAAAACAGCAAAAGATAATTTTTCATACTAACGGCTGTCAGTACGGCGGCTTGACCAATGACAAGGAGGTATTATTATGAATTTTCAGATGTATGTCCCTACAAGAATTTTATTCGGCGCGGGCCAGCTTAAAAGCCTGCACACCCAGCCCATGCCCGGAAAAAAGGCAATGATTATCATTTCCAACGGCAAGTCCACAAGAGAAAACGGTTCACTTGCCGCGACCGAGGAGGAGTTAAGGCAGGCAGGAGTTGAGACGGTCCTGTTTGATAAAATTATGGCAAACCCGTTAAAATCTACCGTTATGGAGGGTGCCGCCTGTGCAAGAGAAAATGGCTGCGATTTTTTAGTGGCGCTTGGCGGCGGCAGCGTCATTGATGCCTCAAAGGCGATTGCCGCAATGGCCACCAATGACGGAGATTTATGGGACTATGTTTTAGGAGGCACCGGCAGAGGCAGAGCGCTGACAAACGAACCGCTTCCCATTATTGCTATTACAACAACTGCGGGTACCGGCAGCGAGGTTGATCAATACGGAGTTATCTCCAACGAGGAAACCAACGAAAAAATTGGTTTCGGCGGGCCGGACTCGCTATTCCCACGGCTTGCCGTTGTCGATCCTGAATTGATGACCACAGTTCCGCCAAGCTTTACTGCTTATCAGGGCTTTGATGCTCTATTCCACAGTGTGGAATGCTACATTGCGGCACCGGCAAATCTTATGAGCGACATGTACGCCCTTACTGCTATTGAGAATATCGGCGCATACCTTGCCCGCGCAGTAAAGGACGGCTCGGACATGGAGGCGCGCGAGCATGTGGCGTTTGCCAATACTCTCTCAGGCGTAGTCATGACACTAAGCGGCTGTACCAGTGAGCACTCCATGGAGCATGCCATGAGCGCATATCATCATGACCTTCCTCATGGTGCAGGTTTGATTATGATTTCCAAAGCGTATTTTACCCATTTTATCGAAAAGCACGCCTGCGATGAAAGGTTTATTCGTATGGCGAGGGCGCTTGGCATGAAGGATGCCAATCAGGCAATGGATTTTATTACGGCCCTGACAAGGCTGCAGGAGCAATGCGGTGTGGCAGAGCTCAAAATGTCGGATTACGGCATTCGTCCGGATGAGTTTATGACCCTCGCCCAAAATGCCCGCGCCACCATGGGCGGCCTGTTCGCATGTGACCGTGTGCCTCTTTCCGACGAGGAGTGTGCTGCTATTTTTGAAAAATCATACCGGTGACTGCACTAAAACGGAAGCCGCACCAAACAAGTGTGCAGTAAATTTTGGGAAACCGTTTTTCTCTGCATTCGTCCCTTCCACACATCAAGCAGCTCAGTTTGATTGCCGTGACGGCCAAGCTGATGCAGAAGGCCGAATATGCAATCCGCCCGTTCGTACCAGCTGCTGCAAAGTGATTTAAGAAGCGGGAAATACTAAGGTATGATATACTCCTAATTCATATGAGGAAAATGGTTGCTGCGTCAAGCTTTACTCATAAGCAGACAGCGAAGGTCTGCTGTGCTTTTGAAGGATAAAGCGTCATACGTCAAAGCTAAAGTGTACTGAATTCTGAAAATCAGCGCCTTTGACTCCATTCAAACGGTTTGACTTGAATAATTATGCAGAAGGCCTGTTTTGCGCTTGCTGTTTCGGAGTACATCAAAGACGGCATTTAAATTTATAAAGCTAACAATTTTTTAATCAAAGTGGCATGCAGCCTTTTGGCCGCATGCCACTTATTTTTTTATAATATAGCACTTCCATAAAAACGGCACGATTTCCTTTACTGCCGGCGTTCCCCGACTTTCAGCAGTTTCCTTGCGGTTGTGAGTTCAGGACCGTGCCGCTTTTAACCGATAACAAATCTGTCAGCGCAAAACCTACATATTACATTCTCAGCGCAGTACGACTCTGCACAGAGCTTGTCCTAACATTACCGACATGCATGTTCTTCGCAAGCCGGTAATAATTAAGCAAGACTGGTTACACTGACTCCTGCCTGTCAATGAAGCATTATATAATTCCCTGTTTTATATAAGCCGCAAAGAGATGCCATGAACAGCACAGATGTTTATTTGCTTTAAAATTCATAGCACTTATGCAATATCATTTAAAATCATCTCTCCGACAATATCATATCCGTTGAACAGCCGCTCCAAAGCATTCCCGGTAAGCACTCTGCCGCCCAGCTTTACCTTTTTGCAGGATTCTGCCTTATTTTTGAGCAGCGCAAGCTCATTTTTTATCTCTATTGTTTTCCCGTCATCGTATCTATAACCTAAAAGTTCGTTGGGAGCCACTCCGAATATATAGCATAGTTTAAACATAATATCAAGCCCTGGCTCACGCCTGCCCTGCTCATACATTCCTATTGTACTTGTTGACATTCCTATTTTTTGCGCGAGCTGTGTCTGGGTCATTCCGCATGACTTTCTAAGAAATTTCAAACGTTTTCCGAACATTTTCTGAGCGTTGATATTTTCCTTCACCTAATCACCCCCTTACATTCTATTACACAAATAGTGTTATTACAATATGTTGTTTATTTTAAGTCCCAATACAGTCCCACTGTGTGAATTAAGGTCACGAACATTGTATTTTCTCGTCGTGTTTTGTTGAAGTTTCTAAATTTCAGTGATATGATTACACAAGAGTGCGAAATTAATAAATTATTTTACAATTAGTGTATATCTAATTGTGAATTTCGCACTGCGCAGATACGAAAGCGTTATTTTCGCACTTTAAAATTTAACACTATTTGTGTGATTATTGGAGGTTAATTATGTATAAACTTTCATTAAGGGAACTCGGCACCCAGTATCTGCAGCAATCAGAAAAAATTCGAGAGAGGATAAGGCAGCTCAGAGAAGCACTGCCCACTCTCCAAGAAAGCGAAAGGCAGGATATGCTTATAAGGATTCATTCTCTTTATGTCTCGGCACTGGATCTTAAAGAAACAGGGACATATCTTTTTAATTATTACGGTGGCGACGATGAAAAGGATTGTTAGCCTTAATAATTTTGAGGATGATTACTATTCACTTAAAAAATATATTTTTGAGCTTGGAGGTGACAATAAACAAAATATAAAATATCTCAAGAAGGCCATGCTTAAGGCAATTGACTGTGAGCTGGGCGAGCGGCAGGCGTTTATTCTCAAAAAGCATTTTTTTGAGGGCTTTAGCGTTACCGAAACAGCCGATATGCTTGGCGTTAATAAATCCACGGTCTCAAGGTCAATAAAGCGTTCGATAGGAATACTGAAAAGGGTGCTTAAATACGCAGCCTATGCACTGAGCCTTGTCGAAAGAGAAGAGTAAGTAAAAAGCGGGGCAAGATATCTTGCCCCGCTTTCCCCTTTGCCAGCGGCACATAAATCCATGATAATCAAAAAGGCTATTGCCAAGTATTTCCATGTTATTTACCATCTGCTCAAAGCTTATAGCACTTAATTTATAAGACTATTGACTCACAAATTCTTTTTGCCAATAACTTTGCTTAACATTTAATGCAACGGACACGACACCGCTGCATATCCAATTTGTCCAATACTTTCAGGCAGCATCAGTCTAAGAGCAAACCTTGGTTTGGCGTCTCAAAGTATTGTTATGCAAGCAGAAGGCAGGCTCTAACTTTAAGCCGTTCTCAAATTCTGCATAGGCTTCCTGCATATACTGTTTCTCATAAAGAAAGCAGGCCGGACTATTCCCGGCCTGCCGCCTTATCGTTTTTATTCTTTTTAAGCTTCCGCAGCTCGGAAAAAAATTCCGTAAGCACAGCGGCGCACTCGCTTTCCATTATCCCGCCCTTAACCTTTACCTTGTGGTTAAACGGCATAGAGAATATATCCGTAACCGAGCCGCAGCAGCCCGCTTTGGGGTCATATGCGCCGAAAAACAGCCTTTTTATCCTCGAATTTATCAAAGCGCCGGCGCACATTGGACACGGCTCAAGTGTAACATACATGTCACAGTCGATAAGCCGCCAGCTCCCTATCGACGCACAGGCGCCGTTTATGGCCTCTATCTCCGCATGCGTCAGGGAGTTTTGGCTTTTTTCACGCCTGTTGCGCCCAGTTGATATTATTTCACCGCCGCTGACTATCACCGCGCCGACAGGCACCTCGCCCTCCGCCGCCGCCTCTTTTGCCAAGTCCAGCGCCGCCTTCATATACTCACTATGCATATAGGTAAGTCAAAATTCCCGTCTCAAGAATCACAATCTGAGCAACGAATATCAGCAGCAGTATTATCATAGCAGGCGAGACGATAAACAACTCTGTACGCTGGCCGAGGCTCAATACAGTGTCGGGCTTTTCATGCAGCGGCTTCTTATATTTTACCATTATAATTATAAAGGCAGCCAAGCCTATGACAAACAGCGCAGCCATATATATAATAAACATCCAAATATACTCGCTGTCCGAAAGATGCGGCGCAATCCAGTCGTCAAGCACTATGGACATAAAATTGTTTATAAAATGGACCGTAATCGCCGGCCACAGAGAATCTGATATTATCACGCACAGTCCAAGCCCTATGCCCGTAATAAACGCAAAAACAAACTGAGTGAGGTTGCCGTGCATGAGCCCAAACAGCAGCGACGACATGACAACGGCAAACATATTGCCGTACTTTCTGAGCGAGCCGAGCACAAGCCCTCTCATCGCGAATTCTTCGACAAGCGCCGGCACAATGCTTACCGTTATCACATAGAATATCTTCATAAAAATATTGTCCGGAATTATAAAGCTCACCGTCTGCATATCCCGCCCGAAAACCGCCTGCCACAAAGCGTTAAGGCCGGTTGATGCCCCATTGCCAAGTGATGTCATTCCGAGCGCCATAAACACAAGCAGTATGAAAAGCAGCGGCGAGACTTTTTTAAGAGTTACTATCTCCGCCGTGCTTCTTTTTGTACCGACAGGTATTATCAAAAACGGAAGCGTAAACATAAGTATCGAGAGGAAAAACTGAGATATAAGCGCAAATTCGGCACCTTCCAAAAAGTACATAAAACGGTCATAAGCGTATACATCCGTACCTAAACTTATAATACCGACTATTATGCCAGATACAATTCCAAATATAAGCATTATAACTGTCGGGAGCAGCGTGGCAAGGATAAACGCAAGACCTATCATGTTGCTGGTGTTTCTCAGGCCGCGCTTTTCATAATAATATCTCCATTCATACGGCATTTCGTTATTCGTCATAGTCATCTCCCTATCCTGTACTCTGCAATAATCATTCGCTAACCGCACCTGCAATTCAGCTCTAAGACTCAAGCAAGCCCGCCGGCTGATAACATTATCCGCTAAAGGCTGCCGCCCGGCGCTTCATTCCCCGATAAAGTTCCTTCATACCTCTGCCGGCGCATACAGCTTAAAAGCCGATATAAATTTTAATATGTCAGCCTTACTTTGCAGGCTGCTTTGCCGCAATCTTTTCCGATTTAATCTTATCTTTCCTTATAAGAGAGGTCGTTATTTTGAGTATATGTTTAAGATAATCCTCTCCCTCAAGATAGCCCTCAAGCGTTTCAAGCAGCTTTTCATCGTCGTATACCGCTTCGCCCAATATGCAGCAGACAATGACTCTGTCCACCTCAGAATCACCGTCTATATACATCTCGGATATCATTTTACAGAATTTGGTGAGCTGCTTTTTGTCATTTTTTATAAGCAGCTCTCTTAAATACGGGGCTGCCTTTTTGCAGTAAAAGTCATAGTATAAAAAGTCTCCGTACTGTGCCACATTGTCCCTGTAATCATCCTTAAACTGCGGACATATCGTCAAAAAACGCTGGGTAAATGCACCTATCCCCGGCGTTGCGCCCGGCGCCGCCTTGGACGGCAGGTCTATCTGCGAGCGGCGAGCGTTAAACGCCGCCTTCTTTATGCCTAAAACCTCCTCGAGCGTATCCCTGAAGTCAGCGCCTATGGAGCGCGCCTCCTTTTCGTCGGCATCGTCCTCAAACAGCCACGTTGAAAGCTCGGCAAACTCGCCGCAGCTTCCCTCAGTCACATCGGCAATGTACAGCCTGTACATCTTTTTTTGTTCGTCAAAGCGAACCTTTACGGCTTTTTTATCGGATTCATATACCTCGCCGTCGTCCGCCGACGCTGCCCTAAAGCCTTGCTCCTCAAGCAGCGGCTTTAGCTCGTCTATTATCATTTCATAAGACTTCTCTAACATTTCGGCCCCCAAATTCAATTATTGTTTTCGTCGTCAACATATTCCAAAATATCACCCGGCTGACAATCGAGCTCCCTGCATATCGCCTCAAGCGTGGAAAATCTTATCGCCTTTGCCCTGTTGTTCTTCAGCACCGACAGATTTGCCAGCGTAATATTAACCCGCGATGCAAGCTCAGTCATGCCCATTTTCCGTTTGGCAAGCATCACATCTAAATTTACTATTATCGGCATGATGCCTTACCCTCCATTTTATTATTTATCATATAACTGATATTTAAGCTTAAGTACCGTGCTCTTCAGATTGTCAGTTCGTTTTCATCCTTGTATTTTACCGCCATCTTAAACAGCTCGGCGCATACCAGCAGCGCCAGCGAAATAACAGCAAACAGGACAAAGTCTATTATAACAAAAGGCGAGCGCAGGAAAAATATGGCTGCCGCATATCCGACCGCCAGCACCGCACTGCACATCGAAACACGGCGTATGCGCTTTGCATTCTCCATTACAAACGGCTTATTGCTGTTAACATTGTGCAGTATCTTTTTGACCTGCCAAAAAGATATTATGCCGAGTATATCCGTATACTCAAGAAGTGCGAGCAGCACAATATAATAATATTTGTGCCCGTATGCCTCATATCTTCCGCTGAGCATGTAGTCAAGCAAAAAGGGAAGCATAAACAGCATAACAACTCCCGTAATCATTATGGCGAGCGTAAGAACCTCCAGTATAACGCTCAGTCCATTTTTGCCTATTATCTTCAACCTATCACCCCTTGTCGGCAGATAAGGCCCGCGGCCTTTGCCGGCAATATTATTCCAAGCATCGCAGCGTGCATTTTCAAAGCCAGTCCGCACCGCGCACGGAAAGAATCGGCAAAGCTATGGAAAGCGGCGCCGCTGACGCCAAAGCGGCTTGGCATCTCTTGGCTCGGTTAATACTCTCGGTCCTTTAGGCACCAGTTCTTTACAGTGAGAGCCGAAGCAGGCCGTGCACAGATTTATTCCTGCTCGGACTCTTCCATATTATGCCAGACCTTCTGTACGTCGTCGTTGTCTTCCAGCAAGTCTATAAGCTTTTCCATCTTGGCCTTCACATCATCGTCGGCAGGTGCAGTATATGTCATCGGGAGATAATCAACCTCCGAATAAGCCGCCATATAGCCCCTGGATTCTATTTCGTCCTTCACCCTGCTTAAGTCGTTAGGCTCGGTAAGTATTTCATACGCCTCATTTTCAACGCTGAAATCAAGCGCGCCGGCGTCAAGAGCGCACTCCATAACCTCATCCTCACCGGGCGTGCCGTCCTCGGATATCTCTATGTCTATTACTCCTTTTTTGTCAAACATAAACATCACCGAGCCGGTCTGGCCGAGACTGCCGCCGCATTTATCAAAATAATGGCGCAAATCGCCTGCCGTGCGGTTGCGGTTGTCTGTAAGGCACTGCACCACCACGGCTATCCCGCCCGGGCCATAGCCCTCATATACTATATCCTCATAAGAATCATTGGCACCGTCGCCCGCCGCACGCTTAATTATGCGCTCTATATTGTCATTCGGGACATTGTTCTGCTTGGCCTTTGCTATTACGTCTTTAAGCTTTGAATTGGCGGCCGGGTCGGGACCGCCGCTCTTTACCGCAACAGCTATTTCACGTCCGATTTTTGTAAATATCTTCGCCCTCTGCGAATCGGTTTTTTCCTTTTTCCTTTTTATATTGCTCCATTTGGAATGCCCTGACAAACTAATTCCTCCAATTTTACTGTTTACAACCTATCATAGTAGATATATTAACACAAAATAAGCGTTTTGACAACGCTTGCAAGGTTAATAATATGAAAACAAATTTATATCACGGCATAAATTTTTAAAAATATGCAGATAATATTAAATATCGAATATCGTTAGTGGAAATTTTCATTTAACAAGGCGGAGGCAAAAATGAACATTCGCACCGATTTGGCTGTGGAAGCAAGAGAGCTTCACCCTGAAGATGCCCAAGGGGTGGAAAGTGAAGAGGCAAGGTACGGCAATATAACCGTTTCCAGAATAACGGTGACAAACGAGGCCGGCGCTGTGTCGCTCGGAAAGCCTATTGGCAAATATATAACCGCCGACATCCCTCCTCTTTCGGAGGACGCAGGCTTCGACAGCGAGGCGGCCGAAGCTCTGAGCAGGGAGCTTGACGATTTAATTCCGAAGGACGGCGACATACTTGTAGCGGGGCTCGGCAACAATGATATAACGCCGGACGCACTCGGTCCCAAGGCCGCATCGCGCATTTTAGCAACACGTCATATAACGGGAGAAACGGCAAAGCTTGCCGGACTGGATGGCCTCAGAAGGGTTGCCGTTCTCGCGCCCGGCGTGCTCGGACAAACCGGCATGGAAACCGGGGAAATTATAGCCGGCATAGCCGCAAAAATAAAGCCCGCTGCCGTTATCGTAATTGACGCACTGGCGTCTCATCGCCTCAAAAGGCTCGGCTGCACGGTCCAAATGACAGACAGCGGCATATCTCCCGGCTCCGGCGTGGGAAACAACCGAAAGGAAATAAGCAAGTCCACCCTCGGTATACCGGTGATAGCAATAGGCGTGCCTACCGTTGTCGAAGCCACTACTCTCGCCTATGACATTACCGGCAGTGAGCCGGACAGCGAGCGCCTGTCCGAAATAGAGCCGCGTGGAAGCAAAATGATAGTTACTCCCCGCGAGATAGACACCCTCATAAGCCGTGCTGCCGCGCTAATATCGCACGCCGTCAACTGCTCGCTGCAAAAAAGCCTGTCGCCCGACGAGCTGATGATGCTTGTATCATAGCCGACGACTGCGGTCTTTAAAGAGACTGACAGCAGGGACTGCCCTTTTCGCATTGTATTTCATTAATGGGCTGCGGTTTTATTCCGCGCCGGAGAAATTTCTTGTCAATGCACCGCTATACCCGTTTATGGTAATAGCAAAGACAATACCCGCATAAAATTTAATATGCGCGTAATCCGCCGTCCAACGTCGGACGTGTGCCTCACGGACAGCCGTAATCCTTCCGATACTCACATATTCGGCATATTCAGGTCCTTGATTCGTCATAAAGTCTTGCAAATCATAGACCTGACGCGCATGTCTCTCTAATTCTGTTACAGCGGGTGTTGTAATTGACAATAATATACACAGGAAAAAAGCATATTTTAAAAGCAATAGCCGCCGTTATAATATGCGGCGTAATAATATATCTGTCCTTTGCCAGCCCGCTTATTGACGAAGCGGCCAATGCCGCCGGCAGCATAGCAAGAGCGTCTCTTATTATGACGATGCCGGACAGCGGCGGGGCCGTACTCTCGGATAAGCTCAATGAGCTCGGCGCAAGGCGTGAGGCATCGCAGGTACTCGCCAACCTGCCTGCAAGCGGCGGCGAAGAGGAGTCTGGACCGCAGGAATCAGTTTCGTCCGAGCCGCAGTCCACCTCCTCACAGCAGACCTCGTCGGAGACGGTTACCTCTTCAGTATCAGAGCCTCCTGAGGGGTATGGCACTGTTACCGAGCGCTTTTATTCCTCATCAAGCGCAAACCTCAAATGGGAAAACGTATATGTGTCAAGAAAAATTGACGTGTCAATAGACATAGCCGAGGAAATTTCCACAGCGCCTGATATTACAATACTCAAAAACGGAAACCCGCAGGTCCTCATAATGCATACCCACACCACCGAATCGTACCTTGCCGAGGACAACGGCATGTTTAAAATAGGCGGCAGCTCGCGCAGCACCGACGAAAATCTCAACATGATTGCTGTCGGAAACGAGATAGCCGACAAGCTCAACGCCGCCGGTATAGTGACTCTCCACGATAAGACCATGCACGACTATCCGTCATATAGCGGCGCATATGAGCGCTCTGCGGTGACGGTGGAAAGCTATCTGGAGCAATATCCGAGCATAGAGGTGGTGCTCGATATCCACCGCGACGCCATATCCACCTCGGACACGAACAAAATCAAGCCGACCGTGACGATTAACGGCAAAAAGGCGGCGCAGGTAATGATAATTAACGGCTGTGAATACGGAAATATAACGGATTATCCGAACTGGCGCGAAAACCTGCGCTTCGGACTGCGCGTACAGCAGGCAATGGAAACAATGTATCCCGGCCTTGCCAGGCCGCTTATGTTTGATGACAGAAAATACAACCAGCAGCTCACAAACGGCTCGATACTTATTGAAATGGGCAGCGACTCAAACACTCTCGAGGAGGCAAAATATTCAGGACAGCTTGTAGGCGATGCACTTGTATCGGTGCTTGAGGGACTTATCCCTCAAAGCTGATTTAAAGCCTGTCACCATAACGGTGCAAGGCGCGTAAGGACTCTCCGGCATGAATAGGACATGGCTTATCGCCGCAGCGTGCAATTGAAAGGACACAGGAAAAATGAACAAAATATCAAAAAACGCAGGCGCGATAAAACTAAAGAGTCCCCCAAAAAACGGCGCCAAATATTTCTTTAGCTCCTTTATATCGGCGCTTTGCCTTACGCTGTGCCCGTTCGTCCTTATACTCGGCATCGTCATATCTGATTACAACACCCGCATGACCGGACTTTCCGACGAAAAGCCGGTGATTTATTATGAAAGCGGCGACGGCTTTTCGCTTCATGTAATGGGCTATGAATTTTCCGTAAGCAGTGATATGGCAGACAGCCTGAAGCGTGCCGCAGAAAGCATTTTAAGCTTTGTTCCGCCGCAGCTCAGAATATTGGCTGCAATACCCGATGCCGCTGACAGCCTGTTTCAAGCCGTCTGCGGGCTGTTTTCACAGCCAAGGCATACCGAATGATAAGCCCTGCATGCATCAATCCTTTTTCATTTGGGCTGTTACTGCGCCGGCCTCCCCTATCTTGACAAATTGCCTTGCCAAAAGTAAAATATCTGTATTGATATCAGTTTACGGAGGCGCGGCATGAAACAGTGTATGGATGCGGACAACCTGCATCGCAGGCTGAAAAAAATCATTGGACAGGTACAAGCGATTGACAGAATGGTTGACGAAGACATTCCCTGCGAGGACGTGCTCGCACAGATAAACGCCGCAAAATCCGCACTTCACAAGGTAGGGCAGGTCGTTTTGGAGGGGCATATAAAGCACTGCGTCCGTGACGGGTTAGAGCACGGTGACGCCGATAAAACCATCGAAAGCTTTACAAAGGCCGTCGAGCGTTTCTCCAACATGTCGTAATCTGCGGCCGCATTTTCCGAAATCCTGCCGACTGCATTAAGACGCAGGACTGCACACATAATATTTACAAAAGAGCTTATAGGAAAATGACAGGCTCGCTTATCCGGTCTAAGCCTTGCTGTACGAACTACATATTGTTTTTAAACTATAATCCGACGGCTTAATAAGGCCGTCTTTTATTTTTTGATAAGCAGGTTGTATCCCTCTCAGCAAAATTGCGACAAGCTAAAAAACTTTACGGTTAGGTCACAAGCAAAAGTGCCTTTATCAATTTTTGAAGCTTGCAGCCGAGGCGGATTATTTTACAATTTATAGCCGTATTTGTGATATGCCGACATGCCTGTCTCCTCCGATAATCTGAGCGGCGGCAGGATATCGGCGGGACGTTCCGGACGCCGTTTAGCCGGCTGAAAGCTTTTTGTTTCAGCTTAATCAGGATAAAATCCCCGGCCGTACTGTACTGGCGAAAAGCTTTACAGGTTAGCCTCAAAAATAAAGCATATATCAAGCGCAAAAATATCGAAATTAAGGTCAGTGCTTCTTATTCGCTGCAAGTGATATCCCATGATGCGTCGGCAGCGTTTAGTCTGCAAGATAAATGGAATGTCAGCCCGCTATATGGTCTGTACAGGCTGCCGGCAAATCAGCCGCTTTTATTTTTGTCTTGACATACTTATACCCCTATATGTATAATCTTATTGACAATACACGCCATGGGAGATGGTCATGATGAAAAGGTTCGCAGCAAAGCTGGAGCAGCTTTTAGAGCTGGGCGGCACAAAAAAGGATATAATACTGCTCGCCATATCCGCCGCAGCTCTTATAATAAGCATTTTCGACCTAATTCCGCTGCCGTTTGACGCGGCGTGGGCAGCAATTATATTATGCGGCGTGCCCATAATACTTGAGGCCGTGATTGGCCTGATAACCTCGTTTGACATCAAGGCGGACGTGCTGGTATCCATCGCGCTTATTGCCGCCGTCTGCATAGGCGAGGATTTCGCCGCCGGCGAGGTGGCGTTTATCATGTCGCTCGGAGGGCTGCTTGAAGACCTGACGGTCGCGAGGGCACGGGCAGGCATAGAAAAGCTTGTTCGGCTTACCCCGCAGACGGCGAGGGTAGTCAGCGGCGCAGAAGAAACCGTCATACCCGCCGAGCAGGTCAAGGTAGGCGATATTATACGCGTGCTGCCCGGAGAAAGCATACCCGTCGACGGCGTTATAGTAAAGGGCCAGACGTCCGTTAATCAGGCTGTTATGACAGGCGAGTCGCTGCCGGTCGACAAGAGTGAGGGTGACGACGTTTCGAGCGGCACCGTCAATCAGTTCGGCACCTTTGACATGCGCGCGGTAAGGGTCGGCGAGGACAGCTCTATACAGCGTATGATTCGGCTTGTGCAGTCGGCGGACGCAGGCAAGGCAAGAATTGTGGGTATAGCTGACAGATGGGCCACATGGATAGTCGTGATAGCGCTTTCGGCAGCCCTGCTTACATGGCTTATCTCCGGTGAAATAATCCGCGCGGTGACCATTCTGGTCGTGTTCTGCCCGTGCGCGCTCGTGCTGGCGACGCCGACCGCTATTATGGCCGCCATAGGCAACGCCACCAAGCACGGCTTTTTAGTGAGGGAGGGCGACGCGCTTGAACGTCTGGCGGCAGTGTCCAAAATAGCCTTTGACAAGACCGGCACCCTTACCTACGGCAGGCCTGAGGTGGTATTCATAAAAAGCGAGGAGCCGGCAATTTCGGACGACAGGCTTTATGCCCTTCTCGCGGCGGCTGAGCAGTATTCCGAGCACCCGCTGGGCAAGGCCATAGTCGGGTGCTATAAGGCATCCGGCAAAGGCGACGTTTTAAGCGCGGAACAGTTTTCAATGCTGCCGGGCAGGGGTGTTGCCGCCGTGATTGACGGCCGCAGAATCCTCGCCGGCAACCGTGAGCTGCTGGCGGAAAACAATATTATTCTCCCCGGCGGCATCGTCCGTGAGGCCGACGAGTATTTTGCCGAGGGCTGCACCGTGATATACATAGCCGCAGATGCGGCCGCCGCCGGATATATCGTCTTATCCGACACCGTGCGGCCGCAGAGCGCCGGTATGATAGAAGCGCTCTCCTCGCTTGGCGTCCAGCCGGTGCTTTTAACGGGCGACCACGAGAGCGCGGCAGGCAGTATCGCGAAACAGCTTGGCATAGGCGAGGTCAAGGCGGAGTGTCTGCCGGAGGATAAGCTCAGCTATATAAAGTCTTGTCAGGATGCAAAGCAATATGTCTGCATGATGGGTGACGGCATCAACGATGCGCCGGCACTGAAATCCGCCAATGTCGGCATAGCGATGGGCGGAGTGGGCAGCGACATTGCGATGGACGCCGCAGATATAGTTCTTGTGGACGACGAGGTAAAGGAGCTGCCGCATCTTATAGCACTCGCAAAGCGCATGATGGTCACCATAAAATGCAACCTGTCCTTTTCAATGGGGCTCAATTTCCTCGCCATAATTCTTGCAATAGCCGGAGTGCTTAATCCGGTTGTCGGAGCGCTGGTGCACAACGCAGGCTCGGTCCTGGTCATTGTCAACTCCGCGCTGCTGCTGAGATGGCGCAAAAGAGGCCTTACAACAAACGGCTCCATGTGCAAGTCCGTTTCTCAAGGCTGAGCATAAGCGTCGTTATAAGCAATTCCCTCAAGCCGCCGGAATTTGACTTGAGAATATACTGCATGTCAGACCACAGCTTACAATTTAGGATAAAATCCGGCTGCAGCCGTTTCCCATAAAACAAAAAACAACTCCGCCGCGTCCGGCCTCATTACTTATGCCGGCTGCGGCGGAGTTATTGCATTCCTAAGGCGGTGCTTGTCAGGGATTTCACGATAAAGCTTCCCGATAGGCGGACAAATGCTTGAAATGACAATGCACGGCTTTAATTTTATGTATCAGGCTTTGTCGCTTTTGCGCCTGTTTTTGTTATTCTTCTTTATATTATCCCAGTAAGCCTTGTACGCCTGCTCTGTCTTGTTGTCTCCGGGGATATAATAAACGGCGTCCTTTATCTCATCCGGAAGGTACTGCTGCTCGACATAATTATTCTCAAAGTCGTGCGGATAAAGATAAAACTGCCCCTTTACCTTCCTGTCCTCGCCGTCAAAATGCTTGTTCTGAAGCTGGCGCGGGACGTGTCCTGTCCTGCCGGCCTTAAGGTCGGCCTCCGCCCGGTAATAAGCACTGCAGCCGGCGTTTGACTTTGGCGCGCTGCACACGAGTATCACCGCGTCCGAAAGCGGGTTTATCGCCTCCGGCAGGCCCACCATCATAGCGGCGTCGACGCACGCCTTAACAATGGGTATTATCTGCGGATATGCAAGCCCCACATCCTCGCAGGCGCACACCATGAGCCGCCGGCATGCCGACGGCAGGTCGCCGGCCTCGAGCAGCCGCGCAAGATAGTGCAGCGCCGCGTTCGGGTCCGAGCCGCGCATGGATTTCTGGTAGGCGGATATGACGTCGTAGTGCTCGTCACCGCTTTTATCATACCGCACGGCCGAATTCTGCGAAAGCTGCCTTACCGTATCCGCCGATATCTCCCTGATATCCCCGTCCGCCGGTGAGGCAATAACGCTCAGCTCAGCCATATTTATCGCCTTTCTCACGTCGCCGCCGCAGCCGTGCGATATTATATCAAATACCTCGTCGTCTATTTTGTATTTTTCCGACCTTTCATGCTCCATAAATTCATATGCGCGCTTTATGGCCGGAACCACGTCCGCAGGCTCCACCATCTTGAACTCAAACACGGTGGAACGGCTGAGTACTGCGCCGTACACGTAAAAATACGGGTTTTCCGTCGTCGACGCTATCAGTGTTATGCTGCCGTTCTCCATAAACTCGAGCAGCGTCTGCTGCTGCTTTTTGTTAAAGTACTGTATCTCGTCCAAATACAGCAGTATGCCGTCAGGCGCCGCTAAGGTGTCAATCTCGGCGACGGCGTCCTTGATGTCCGCAGTGGAGGCAGTGGTGCCGTTGAGCTTATGCAGTCGCTTGCCGGTGCGCTTGGCAATGATAGAGGCGACCGTAGATTTACCCACGCCGGACGGGCCGTAAAATATCAGACTCGGGATGTTGCCCGATTCTATTATTGCACGCAGCGCGCAGCCCTTTGAAAAAAGGTGCGGCTGTCCCACCACATCGTCAAGGCTCTGCGGCCTTAATCTGTCGGCCAGCGGTGCTGCCATATTTTTCACCTCACATTTTTATCAGCAGTTATCTTTCGTTTTTCATGACCCAAAAGTCTTCGATATTGTTCGTATTAGCGATTTCGTCCTGAATAATTTCTGATAAAACAAAGCCTGCCCTTTTATACGCTTTTACCGCTCTTATGTTTGACGCCGCGGCTCTTAAATAAACAGTGTCGTTATAATGTTTTATTCCCCTTATTTCCTGCACACATTTTTCGGCAAACAAATGCCCCTCTCCCCTGCCGCAGAGCTTTGGAAACAACGGCCGCCCTGCCCCAAGCATATCTTTGTCAAGCCGACACGACACATAGCCGATAAGCCTTGCTTGCTCAAGCAGGCAAAACTGCTCTGTCCCCCATGTAGCCTTATCCATAAGATAGCCGTTCGGCCGTCCCTTAAAGCTGTACATGTCGAGCGGCGGCTTATATTCCCACTCGCTGATTTGGAGGGCCATTTCCTCAGTCAGCGCATGGAGGTGTGCATTTTTATAATACATAATCAAAGCCTCATATTTCACAAGCAGTATAAAGGTTTAAAATCCGGCATCAAAAGCGCACAACAACCGCACATATCCGATATTTATACAATAAGCCGCCGAATGCACCCGGCGGCTTTAATATTATCAATGCCGCCAAAACACCGGCGCTCACCCGCGAAGACAGCGGCATTCCACGGTCTTCACGATCCTTACGGTCCGGCTGTTTCGACACGAGATACCGCCGTCATAGCCTGTGCCGTCGGTATGTATCCTCGCATTAAGCAGCTTTACATAAGCGTCATGAAGTAGTCCAGCGCCTGCTCGACGGATTTTTCCCACAGCCGCCATTCGTGTCCGCCCGGCCATTCCCTGTATTCATATTTATAGCCGTATTTGTCGAGGCACTTTTTAAAGTCGTCCTGCTGCTCATGTATGCTAACGAGCACGTCGTCTATACCGCAGGTTATGAAAAACGACGGCTTGTTTTTGGCGGCAGCCGTTTTCTCGGCCAGCGCAAACAAATCGTCCTGCGGCCTTACGACGCCCTTTGATATTGCGTAAAACTCATCGTCGGCCACAAGGTCGTATGCGCGCCTTACATCCAGAACCCCGGAGAAGGAGGCCGCGGCCATGTACCTGTCGGGACGGCTGAGCGCCACCTTTGCTGCGCCGTAGCCGCCCATGGAAAGCCCCGCCACAAAGGTGCGCTCCCTCGGACGCTCAATTCCGAACAGCGACTTTACAAGGGCCGGCAGCTCGTCGGCTATGTATGAAAAATAGTTCGGCCCGTACACCATGTCGGAATAAAAGCTGCGCTGAACCTCCGGCATTACCACTATAAAGCCGCGGTAGTCGGCGAACCGCTCTATGTCGGTATAGCGTGACCACATCGTGTTGTCGTCCGACAGCCCGTGCAGCAGGTATAGTATCGGCATGTCCTCCGGCGGTGTCGTCACCCCTACCTTGTTCGCGACGTCGAACGGCAGACTCACAGTTATATTTGTGCGCATGCCGAGCTGGTCTGAATATATTGAACCCTTAAAATTTGCCATTTTCTCAAAACCTCAATTATAATTTATTCATAAAGCGGATATTTGTCGCAGATTTCCCTGACTCCGCTCTTTATTTTGTCGGCATTGCTTTCAAAGTCAGTCGCCGCCAGCGCTATAAATTCCGCTATTTTGTCAAAATCGTCGGTATCAAGCCCGCGTGTGGTGGCTGCCGGCGTGCCGAGACGCACACCGCTCGTTACAAACGGCTTTTCAGGGTCGTTTGGTATAGCATTCTTATTCGTCGTGATATTTACCGCGTCAAGACGGTGCTCAAGCTCTTTGCCCGTTATTCCGGTGCCGACTAAGTTGACCAGCACAAGGTGATTGTCAGTGCCGCCGGAGACAAGCTTTATGCCGCGCTTTAAAAGCCCGTTTGCAAGCGCCTGTGCGTTGTCTATGACGCGCTGCTGATATTTCTTGAAATCGTCCGACAGCGCCTCCTTGAAGCAGACGGCCTTTGCAGCGATTATATGCATGAGCGGGCCGCCCTGGTTGCCGGGGAACACGGCCTTGTCAATGGCCTTTGCATACTCCTCTTTGCAGAGTATCATGCCGCCTCTCGGCCCGCGCAGGGTCTTGTGTGTCGTCGTGGTGACTATATCGGCGTACGGCACGGGATTCATATGCAGCCCTGCGGCTACAAGTCCCGCTATATGCGCCATATCGACCATGAGCATAGCGCCGCACTTTTTGGCTATATCGCTCATGCGGTCGAACTCAATCCTTCTTGCATAGGCGGACGCTCCGGCGACAATAAGCTTTGGCCTTACCTCCATCGCCGTCTGCTCCATCTTGTCGTAATCTATAAAGCCGTCGTCGTTCACGCCGTACGGCACGAAATTATATGTAGCGCCCGACATATTCACCGGCGAGCCGTGTGTGAGATGTCCGCCGTGTGCGAGATTCATGCCCATAACAGTGTCGCCCGGCTTTAAAAAGGCAAAGTACACCGCCTGATTGGCCTGTGCTCCGGAATGGGGCTGGACATTGGCGTGCTCGGCGCCGAAAAGCTCCTTCGCCCTGTCGCGCGCTATATTCTCCACAATGTCCACGCACTGGCAGCCACCGTAATAGCGCTTGCCGGGATAACCCTCCGCGTATTTATTGGTGAGCACGCTGCCCATGGCCGCCATGACCGCCGGAGACACAAAATTTTCCGATGCGATAAGCTCTATGTTGTTCTGCTGGCGCTTAAGCTCGCTGCGCATCGCGTCCGCCACTTCGCTGTCGCTGTGGCTTATAAAGCCTATGGTATTTATTATGTCGCTGTACATCTAAAAGCTCCTTTTCTCTTTATTTTCCGAAACAGCCGCGACGCCCGCAGCGACAGTATGCAGCACTCATGAAGCATACGGGTATTTTCTCTGTGCTCAGTGCTGCGTCAAGCCCGTGTCACGACCGAATAAACTTTTTTTATTATACACTTTAAATGCACAAAAGGCAACATTTTAAAGTGTGTTAAGCCTCCTTTTTAGGAGCCAGGGCCATCTGACGCTGCAATATCCCGTCGTGCCGAAAAAGACAAGCATTCGTCATAATACGCCAATTTTATCATATATATTTAGTGCACGCAAAAATATATTACGGGAAGTGCTGCTATGAAAATTATATCCACCTCCAAAAAGTCCACCGGTCTGTTTGCTTTGGGCCTTGTGCTTGCAGTATCTATCTTTGTCTTTTCCTCGTTCGGGCAAAGAATAATATCCGCCGGTGCCGGCACAGGAGTAGTGAGCTGGGGCCTGCGCCACAACACCGACCACACAACTCCCGAGGGAAATGCCAAAGGTATTGAGATACTCAGCAACAACGGCGGAAGATACACGGGTAATACCGAAGAAAAAAAGGTGTATCTCACCTTTGATTTGGGATACGAGGCGGGCTACACCGAAACTGTGCTCGACATACTAAAGCAGAATGATTTAAAGGCTGTGTTTTTCATAACGGGAAATTATCTGGAAAAGGAGCCCGGTCTTATAGAGCGCATGATAGCCGACGGCCACTATATCGGCAATCACACCTACTACCACCGCGACTGCGAGAAAGTATCCTTTTCCGAGATTAAAGAGGACATAACCAAGCTTCAATCAGCGTTTGAGGAAAAATACGGGATATCCATGCAGTTTTACCGTCCGCCGCAGGGCAAATTTTACGAGGATATCATAGCCGAGGCCAACGGTCTCGGGCTCACCACGCTGCTATGGAGCTTCGCCTACGAGGACTGGGGCGACAACGTAATCCCCGCCGACACGGCCGTATCAAAAATTATGGAAAGAATACATCCGGGTGCCATACTGCTGCTGCATCTTGCAAATAATACAAATTCCGACATGCTGCCCTACGCCATAGAAAGCATTAAGGCCGAGGGCTACGAGATAGGCGATCCCGCCGACCTGCTGATAAGCTGAGGTCCGCCTTGGCGCCGCTTCCGGTCTGCTCTCTTTACCGTAATTTCCTTTTTCAGCTGCAAACGAAGCTATTATCACGGTCTCCGGCAAAGCCGGCTGTCTATAAAAGCCCTGAAATGGCTGCTAACGGCAGCCTTAGAGCAAGCGGAAGCTTCCGCATGTACTTTGTCTCCCGGCAATCCGCGATTCGGACGAAGCCTTACAAGCATCCGGCAGTTATAGCCTTAATTCGCCCTTTCCTGCTCAATTTGATGTTTTCTTCCCCAAGGCTTTTCTCCCGCAGCGTGGTCACAGGATTCGTTATTACTAATCAATAAAAAGCGCAAACCGGATATCCTTATATCGATATCCGGTTTATTTTAATATAATAAAGGCTGTAAGTGCCTGTTAATTATTCACGGTATGTTTCGGAACAACGCTATTAGAATCAAGTGTTTCAAAGGTAAAGCCGTTGTCCCTGAAAAGCTGTATAACCTGCGGCAGAGCGTCAACAGTTGTAGTCTTTGTCGGAGCGTCGTGCATGAGCACACACGCATTGCTCCGTTTCGGCATATCGTTTTTACAACGTTGGACTATCTCAGACGCTGTCAACTTTTTATCATCCGCATCACCGGAGGTAACATTCCAGTCAAAATAGGTATATCCCCGATTCTGTACTTCCTGTGTCAGCCGCGTCATGATTCCTAAATTGTATTTTTTGCTGACCGTATTGGACGAGCCGCCGGGAAACCGAATTATATTAGACCTTATTCCGGTATACTGGAACACCTCGTCCGATATCATCTGCAGGTCGTTAAAATATGCCTCGTCGCTTGAGTATATCTGGTCATATTTATGGCTGTAGGAATGCAGCCCTATGGCATGTCCGTCATCTGCGATATTCTTTAAGTACTCCATTTTGCCCGTGTGTATGACAAAAAACGTTGCCTTTACGTTTTCTCTTTTAAGTATCTCCAGTATTTTAAGCGTATTCTCCGACGGGCCGTCGTCAAAGGTGAGGTAGCATATTTTCTGCGAAACCTCGCTGCTGCCGGATGACGGAGACTGCTGGGCCTGGAGCTGCGCCCTTGTACTGCTGAGCTCGGAATTAAGCCGGTCTATCTCGCTCGATTTTTCATTGAGCTGGCTTTCATACTCAGACACGGTTGAATCTATCTGAGACTGCGCATTCTGTATCTGTGACTTCAGGCTTTCGTTATCGTCCATTATCAGCTTGCAGGACACGCCGAAAAATGTCGCCAGAAAGGTCAGCGCCGTTATGAGTGCTATTAATACAATTATCTTAGGCTTTGACATAATACCATCCCTCGTTTATATTGCACTAAAAAGAATTTTTACTTTGTTGCAAATAATTTATATAAAAAATTCTTTTTGTATGTTATAATATTTGGTAATATCAATTGGAAAAGAGAGGTTTAACACATGAGCAAAATAATAATCAGCTGCGACAGCACCGCCGATATGCCGGAGGAGCTTATAAAAGCACTTGACATACATGTCTACGGCCTGCCGGTAATATTAGGCGACAAAAAGCACATAGATGGCGTGGACGTCGTACCTGCGGATTTGTTCAAATACGCTGATGAAACCGGAAATCTTGCAAAAACCAGCGCTGCAAATGTAGCGGATTACACCGAGCTGTTCGAGGGTTATACAAAGGACGGCAGCGCGGTTATACATTTTATAATAAGCTCAACTATGTCGGCATCCTACAACAACGCCTGCATAGCCGCCGAAAGTGTGGAGAATGTACATGTTATAAACTCCAAAAACCTTTCGTCCGGGATTGGCTATCAGGTTATCGTCGCCGCGCAGATGGCAAAAGACGGAGCCGAGGTCGAAGCAATACTCGAAAAGATTGCGGATATGCAGGAGAAGATGGACTGCACCTTCATACTCGATACATTGAAATATCTGCATAAGGGCGGACGCTGCTCTGCAGTTGCGGCGCTGGGCGCCAATGTGCTCAAGCTCAAGCCCTGCATCGAGGTGCGCGACGGCGTCATGCGGGTCGGCAAAAAATACCGCGGCAAGCTCGCCAGCGTGCTGTGTGAGTACACCGACAACATCATCGCGCAAAAGGACGATATCGTGCCTGACGTAGCTTTCGTCACACATACCTGCCTTACCGATGAGCTGCCGAGCATGGTGGCCGAGAGGCTTGAAAAAAGCGGCATTTTCGAGAAGATATACAAGGTGAACGCCAGCAGTTCAATAGCCGTGCACTGCGGTCCCGATACGCTCGGAATAATTTTCCTGCACCGCTCTAAAATTTGACATAATTATAGCAATACCGACGTCATATAGCAAGATACAATATTGTAACTATTTGAGTATTAATTATTTCAAGTACGGTCTGAGTTCGCATGCCAGCGCTTTTTTGCGGCTTTACTATGGGATTTAGCAAGAAAACGATCTGGTATTCAAAACCCAGTCGTACTTTTTATTTTGTGTCGATTTTACGGCTTTATGTCTTTGGCAAATTTACATAATCTGGGGGCTATGATATGAATTTTAACAATCCGGCTAAAAAGGGCCGACACGGTGAATATCTGATATATAAAAGCCTTCCGCACCTTGAATGCGTCGGATGCCGCTTCCTTTTTAATCTGTAAATCCCAAAGCATAACTGTACAGCTTCTGAAATAGATGTAATAATGGTATGCCCAAAAGGCATTTTTGTATTTGAAAGCAAGAATTACAGCGGCTATGTCTTCGGAAATGAACGGCATGAATATTGGACTCAAACATTACCGGGCAGAAACGGCCGCACAATTAAGCATCATTTTTATAATCCCATAATACAGAACAGAAATCACATAAAATATCTTCAGCAGTTTCTGAGAAACGCTCTTCCGATATGGTCGATAATTGTTTTTTCCGACCGATGCACGCTAAAAAGCATATCGATACAAAGCTGTGACACTATTGTAATAAACCTGCGCGTTTTGCCCAGCCTGATATACAGCATATTTGCACAGCTATAATACAACATGTTAAGCAATGCAGATATAAACAATATCATTCTAAAGCTATATCCTCTCACACAGCCGAAAAAGCACAGCATATATCCGACGTTGCACGGCTGGTTTACAGCAAACGCAGGCATATAGACGACCCTGCTGTCAAAGCATACAGCCGCCAAGCTTTGCAGAATTTGATATGTCCTTTATGCAGGAGCGCTTTGACTGTTAAAAAGGTGCGCGGCGGATATATCTGCCGCTGCGTCAATCCCGGATGCCGTTTTGAGATAAATTTCTCAGCATAACAAATGCAAAACGATTAATATATTATTCTCTGTCCATGCAAAAATCGCCGGATTTAAGCCGGCGATTTTTATTAACAGCATTTTTGATTTGTTTATTCACTGCTCATAAAGCAATACCATATTTTCGTACGCTGCAGCCTTAAGCACAGGAGAACTGCTGTCTACTGCTCCTCCGATGCGGAAGACACGTCCGATGATTCGGAGGAAGCAGGGTCATTTACGCTAAGAAATTCATCGATATATTCATATATCTCCATAAGCTCCTGCGGTGCTCCCGCATAGAATGTGAAAGGCGTTTTTCCTACATAGTCTTTAAAATAATTAAACTGCTCATAGAACCAGTTATAGTATGAGTCATTATTGACCATTTGGCTGTCAAGCTCTATCTCTATGCCGACTCTTGTCGACGACATCTTCTTTCCGCCTATCACTTCGCCCGTCTCCGGATCTATAAACGCCTGAGCGTCGAGTGACTCTTTTAAAAAGCCTATCTCATCCGTTGTATTCTGCCCGAAATATATCTTAGGCTGTATCGTTACCGCATCGAATATGTCCGTCTTGTTCGTTATTGCTCCTATCCTCCTATACATCTCCCAACCAAAATCCTCGGAATGTATGCAGTAGGGTATCCAAACCATGCTCTTGCCGTAGCTGTGTATTTTGTCCGAAACATCTCGCATCGTCATCACCATTTGATTGCCAAAATCATTCTCTGGGTCGTCATAGTCGAACTTGGTGAAGCCGGGATATGCATCTTCATTAGAAAAATATACTCCCTTTATATTATTGTCCCATATCTCGCTTCCCACCTGCTCCTTAAAGGCGTCTATAACATACTCGTTCCATATGGGGCCCTGACGGTCCGACAGTGCATGCATTGCCGTAGACGGCACAGAAAGCCACAGACGCACATTGGGATTGGCGGCAACGAGACGCTGTGCAAACTTTACCGTTTCCTCCACATACTCATTAAGAGTATATTTTCTCTGAGCCATGTTATTGTAACGATTGATATACTCATTTTTTGTCTGCCTGAGATTATATTCGTTCGTCCACTGTATATCGTCAAGCGTAAGCGAATTTATATCGTCCATTGATATTATCTCATGCGTCTCGCCGTTGTCGTCGACATAATAGTTGACGTTTACAATAGGAACCATTATAAATTCATTAATTACACTGCTGATGGTTTCTAAATCCTCATCCGTAAATCCCCTGTATTTGCCTCCTGAATATGTATTATACCAATAATAAAGCAAGACACCACCAGTTATGTCTGTGTCCTTTAATTCCGTATCGGCATCTGACCTCTCACATCCAATAGCTGTCAACATAAGCATACAGGCAGATAAAAACATGGCGATAATTCTTTTCATAATGTCCTCCTTAAAAGCATATCACGTTAAAAGTCATATGATAAATATATCGTTATAAATTCAAGTATGTCAACATTCCAAAAATATTTTTATATCAATATGTAAATATTGAAAGAAAGACTCGTCGGAATCAGTCCGACGAGTCTTTTATAAACAGCACTTTTCAATTTGGGCCGGGCACTTTCCGTATAGATTTTTCTCTACGTATCACGGCATGAATCTTGAAAAATATGGGCCTACTCCTCCGCCCCCGCTGAGTCTGTATCTGAGCCGCCTGAGGATACAGTATCATTTACGCTAAGAAATTCATCGATATATTCATATATCTCCATAAGCTCCTGCGGTGCTCCCGCATAGAATGTGAACGGCGTTTTCCCTACATAGTCTTTAAAATAATTAAACTGCTCATAGAAAACATCCTCGTATTTATCGGTGCTTACTAATTTGCCGTCAAGCTCTATCTCTATGCCGATCTTTGTAGATGAAGTCTTCTCTCCTCCGACTGCCTCTCCGGTCTCCGGGTCTATAAATGCCTGAGCATCGAGCGACTCCTTCAAAAAGCCTATGTCATCCGTTGTATTCTGCCCGAAATATATCTTGGGCTGTATTGTTATGGCATCGAATATGTCCGTCTTATTAGCAATGGAGCCTATTCTCCTGTATACCTCCCAGCCAAAGCCGTCTGTCTCAATGCAGTAGGGTATCCACACCATGCTCTTGCCGTAGCTGTGTATCTTATCCGATACATCGCGCATGGCCTTTA
>CALYBL010000007.1 GCA_944412495.1 uncultured Clostridia bacterium
CGAACACACGACTAAAATAACAAGGATGTGTTTACCGTGAAATAAAAAGGCATAAAAGGTTTAGCCCCTGCAAGCCGGAGATGTCAATGCCATATTGTGTTTGCCCCCAAATATCGCAGACAAGCAATATATCGGGAGATAAAAGTAGATATAGGAAAAATCATAAGGAAATTATGGTAGCAAAAGTGAATAAAAATTATAAAGTTGGAGTTGTGAGAAGACCGTGTGCATATGCAGGCCCTTTTTTATCGTACTTACACTTCGGAACAAAGTCTGCTTTGCTCCGGCTTGTTTTTGCCTGCGGCAGAAAAATAAGCACTTCGCCCGCTCCCTTGCCTGCACTCTTGCGGGATTGTCGCGCTTTTCGCTGCCGCGTCGGATCGCTCTGTATCGCTGCACCGGCAAATTTTCTTTTCATCCGCCCACGGCGGCCGGATGTATTACCCTCTTCCGCAAATGGTCACGCTCGGCTCGCCTGTTCGCTTGCAAGCGCCGTCGCTGTCAACCCTTTGCGGATTCAAGTCCAACGGCAAAAAAGGAAAATATCTCCTTTTCTGCCTGCTGACAGTTGAGAGCCTCGACGCGCAATTTTCGTTCTGACTCGGCTTTTTACTTTAATCTTGTATCATATCGAAGCAAGCACTATTTTGCTTAATATATGAAAAATAGAAAGCTGCCTTGTCTCCACACGACTTCATTTTATAATCGGAGGCATAAATTAATAAAAGCGGTTTTTATTCATAAGGCCCTGCGGATGATTTGTCCGCAGGGCCTTATGAATAAATATAAAAATATTCTCTTTATGTTTGTTAATGAAAGTTTGTTTGGGCAGTTATCGTTCAAGTAGTGTAGTTTTTTGTCACCTTCAGCGAGACCTCGCTTACCCCTTCTGCCTCTGATTTTAGTACGTCGGACGTCATTACAAGATAGCCATATTCGTTGTAGGCAAAGCCGCTTGCCTCCTGAATAACTACAGACAGGATGTTGTTCTCATCAACGCTGATGCTGTTTACACCATAGGAACTTCCGCCCTGATAATCACCTATAAATTGGGTGATGAGCAATGCATATTTTTCAAAATATTCTTCATCATATTTGTGCAGGAAGTCCTCTCGCTCCTCCTTGTAATTTTCGTAATATTCATCGGGCAGTATAAAATTATACTGCGTCGATTTTGGACTGCCGACCTCAAACTCCGAAGAAAAAATTATCTCATCCATTTTATCTATAAAGCTCATCAATTCATCGCGGCTTTTAATCAGCCCTCTGTATGTCGTATTGTCGGTACGCCTGTAAATAGACGATAGATAGTTAGTCAAAAAATCATCCGAAGAGCTTCCCCATGAATTTATTTCAGCGTTTTCATATATTTCACCGTCTTCAACATTAACCGGTATTTTTATATCGGCAGAGCTGCCCTCATGAAATACGCAGACGTCGTCGCTTACATCCTTTCCGACAAATTCCTCAACTTTTGCTATTGCCTCTTCGGAGTAATCGAGCATATACACCGATACAACCGTTTTCTTATCCTCAATACCGACACTCACAAACTCTATTCCGAGCTCATATGAATTCTCTTCAAGCCGGTTCTTAATAGAGTTTAATTCAGCGCTGGAATAGCGTGAAGAGACTTGGCCTGAGCTTTCGCTGCCTTGCCCGGATGTTCCGTCTGAGCAGCCTACAGCCAGTATTGACAGGGCTAAAGCGAGAGATATCGCACATATCTTTTTCATGTCTGCACCTCCAAATGCCATTTATTGATAGTATAATACATAAACAGTATAACATATTAACATTATATGTACAATACTTTAATTAAAATTAAAAAAATATATTAAAATAGATGATTATATAATATTATTATTTTCATATTTCGACATTAATTGAAATTTTGCCGCTTTCATACTTATTAGAGAATCATTAATGAGCAGATGCCCGCCGGAGAAATTTTATATGTTTAAATCTTATACATATAAGAAGGCCATACTGCTTTGATAATTTTATAATAATGAAAAGGGCAGCCGCTTATGATAAAATAAATAATACATGACCGGCCGGAAAAGCATGCGGCTTGAACTGAGCACAGAGCAGATAAGCGCTTTTTTGTAAATGACGTTTTTGTAATATTAAAGTCACCTGAGAGTAAGATTGCCGGAGTACAATAATGCCATAAACTGAAAAAGGGGCAAAGAGCGATGGAAATTTTGAGAGTCGAAAATCTCAGCAAAATATACGGCAGCGGCGAAAATGCCGTACACGCCCTTGACGGGGTATCATTTTCGGTTGAAAAGGGCGATTTTATTTCTATAATAGGCCCGTCGGGCTCCGGCAAATCGACATTGCTGCACATTTTAGGCGGTGTTGACAAGCCCACCTCCGGCAAGGTGTATATGAACGGGCAGGACGTATACTCCCAAAGCGATGAGCAGCTTGCCGTCTTCAGGCGCAGAGAGGTGGGACTTATATATCAGTTTTACAATCTCATACCCGTGCTGAACGTAACCGAAAATATGACGCTGCCGGTGCTTATGGACAGCCGCAAGGTCAACAATGAGAGGCTTGAGGAGCTTCTTGACACGCTTGGACTTAGGGGCAGGGAAAAGCATCTGCCGAATCAGCTGTCGGGCGGACAGCAGCAGCGCGTTTCAATAGGCCGCGCGCTTATGAATGCTCCGGCGGTTGTGCTCGCCGACGAGCCCACCGGCAACCTTGATTCCAAAAACAGCCAGGAGATAATAGAGCTTTTAAAGCTGTCAAATCAAAAATATAACCAGACGCTTATAATAATAACTCATGACGAAAATATAGCGCTTCAGGCAAACCGCATAATGGCTATGGAGGACGGCAAAATTATCCGCGACGAGGTGGTCAGAAGATGAATATATTTCATAAGGTCACCTTAAAAACGATGAAAAGCACACGTACGCGAACCATCGTAACCATTATAGGAGTCATATTGTCCGCGGCGATGTTTACGGCGGTAACCACCTTTTGCTCAAGCCTGCTGAACTTCCTTATGCGCACAACGATATACAGCGGCGGCGACTATCATCTGGCAGTGTATGATATACCCTTTTCTCTGCTTGAGGAGCTGCGTCAGGACGAAAATACGGTACAGACGGCTGCCATGCAGTATGTAGGTTATGCTGATGCGAAAAACGACAACGAATATAAGCCGTATTTTTATGTCGGAGCCGCCGATGAGACCATGCTTTCGTCCATGCCGGTACATCTGACCTCTGGCCGGCTGCCGCAGAATGACAATGAAATAATACTGCCTGAGCATTACTATTCCTTCGGCGGTGAAAATTATTCCGTCGGTGATACTCTTCTTCTGGGCCTCGGCGACCGTGAGGATGGAGGGTTTATATTAAACCAATATAATCCGTATGAGCCTGCGGAGGAGGGCGGCCACGAGCATCTGACCGTACGCGAAAAGCGCGCCTACACGGTAGTCGGAATATACGAACGCCCCAGCTTTGAAAATTACAGCGCGCCGGGCTATACAGCCCTCACATTTCAAAGTGACGGCGCAGACAGCGGTACCTTTTCTGTATATTTAAAGCTTGATAAGGTGTCTGCATCTTATATAGAGGAGTATATTCAGGTGCATGGCCTTGATGAATACGGCACTCAGGTCAACTGGGAGCTGCTGGCCTTCAGCGGTGTATTCGAGTTCGGCAACTGGGGAACAATGGTGTATTCTCTCGGCACTGTATTTATATTCTTGATACTTCTTGGGTCAGTATCGCTTATATACAGCGCATTTTCTATATCGGTGTCGGAGCGAACGCGCCAGTTCGGGCTGCTTTCTTCGGTAGGCGCAACAAAGCGGCAGATAAAAAGCTCCATGCGCTTTGAGGCGGCAGTCGTTTCTGCAATAGGAATACCGTTGGGCATTATAGTCGGAATAGTCGGCATGTGGATTACGTTTATTTGTATAGGAGACAGATTTAACACCGTTTTTTCGTCTCCCTACAGCGTCACGCTGCATGTGTCATGGATTTCGATTCTGCTGGCGGCGGTGATAGCGCTGGTCACGGTGTTTATATCCGCATGGATACCCTGCCGCCGGGCGACCAGAATAACGGCTATTGATGCCATAAGGCAGAGCAAGGATATAAAAGCCACAAACAAGCAGGTCAAGACATCTAAGCTTACTTACAAGCTTTTCGGGCTCAGCGGAATGCTTGCCAAGAAGTATTTTAAGCGCAGCCGCAAAAAGTACCGCGCAACGGTAATTTCCCTTACACTGAGCATAATTCTCTTTATTTCGGCAAGCTCCTTTTGCATGTATCTGACAACAAGCGTGGAGGAGGGCCTGCAGACGGCAAATTATGATGTCCGTTATGTGAGCGACTTGGATGATATGGAGCTTTGGAGGGATACAAATAAGGTAAATAAGCTGCTTTCCGATTTAAGCAATACCGAGGGCGTTGAAGAGGTTACCTACAGTGTATATCATCCGGATATATTTTATGCTTTAGACAAGGATTTGACCCAGGAGTATAAAAGCTTTCTTCAAAAGGTTTCGGAGATGAATAGACAGACAGATTTCGATATATGGGGCAACTTCTACTACATTGATGATGCATCCTATGAGAGGCTTGTCGAGAAGTACAATTTGGACAGGGCGGTTTACCTTGACAGCGACAGCCCTCCCGCAATCGTTGTAAATCACGAATCGAATACAGTGTATTACAGCGATTCCGGCATTAATGTCGCAAACCGCGTAACCTATAATTATGACATTTTTGAGGAGAATGCCTCGCAGCTTATATTCAGCAAAGGTTCTGAATATATAACCGGTTATGTTGCATTTCATACGGAGGTAGATCAAGCTACCGGTCAGCTTGTTGAATATTATTATCCCGAAGGCGAAGAGCCCGAAATGGATGAGGAAGGGAATTATATCATTGCCGATAATGTAATAAGCCGTCCGGTTGAGTCATATACAATGGAGTTAGGCGCAAAAATACCGGAGGCACCGCTTGGTGTGGACAGCAGCGGCGAGTATATTGAGATAATCTATCCGATGCGTTATGCAACCAAGATGTTTGATGCTTCATCCAGCGACTATAAGTCCTTGACAGTGACTTCAGAGGTTTTCTTTAAATCGAATGACCATGAAGCGATGGTCAAGAATATAAGCTCGGTATTTGAGCTTAATGACTTCAGTGGCAATCAGTCACATTTCTACGACCAAAAGGAGCAGGAGGAGATGGAGCGCAACTTTGTGGTAATAGTGAACGTGTTTTCGTACGGCTTTATTATACTGATATCACTTATAGCGGCGGCCAATGTGTTTAATACGATATCCACAAATGTGTCGCTGCGGCGGCGTGATTTCGCCATGCTGCGCTCGGTAGGCATGACACGCAGGGGCATGAACCGCATGATGAATTATGAGTGCCTGCTTTACGGCGCAAAGGCGCTGATATACGGTCTCCCTCCCTCTCTGATAATAACCTTTATCATTTACCGCATAATACAGGACACTGTAGTAACAGGCTTTGTTCTGCCGTGGCTTCAGATTGCAATTGCAGTAATAAGCGTGTTTGCGGTTGTGGGCGCCTCAATGCTCTATGCTATGCGCAAAATTAAAAAGGATAATCCTATTGACGCACTTAAGGATGAGAATATATAATACCCTTATATTACCGCAGTTTAATGCGGAAAAAGATGGGGGAGCAAATATGAAAAGCTATTATGACGAGGAAGGCGCGCCAAAACTGGAGGATATGCAGGACACAGGGAAAAGCTCGGTGCTGCTTGTCGGCGATTCCATAAGGCAGGGCTACTGCGCCACGGTAAAAGAGCTGCTTGCTAAAACAGCCGACGTATATTATCCTGAGGACAACTGCCGGTTTGCACAGTATATTATTTCATCGATTTCATCGATTGTAAATCTTGTACCCGACCCCGACAGGGTAAAGGCAGTGTATTGGAACTGCGGTCACTGGGATACGGCGCATTTCAGAGAGGATCCTGAACCGCTCAATTCTCCCGAGCAGTACGGACACGCGGTCGGGCGTGTGCAGAAGGCATTTAAAAGGGAGTTTAAAAATGCAGAAATAATTTTTGCTACAACAACGCCCATGAATCCGTCGGGCGAGCAGAGCATAAATCCGCGCTATACAAGCGAGATAAAAAAATACAACGATATAGCAGAGCGTATTGTACTGGAGCTCGGCGGGAAAGTGGACGATTTGTTTGAACTCATGATAAATAAGGATTCGTCTTGGTATGCGGACTACTGCCATTATACGGCCGAGGGCTTTAGGTACATCGGACAGCATGTTGCCGAATTTTTATCAAAAGAGCTTTCTAAGCCGAATCAGTAAGCAATCATGATTAATAATGGCTGCTGTTATTAAATATCTGCATCAGGCCCGGCGTTTATAATGCCGGGCCTGAATTTTGCCATGCAATAAACCTTTTGTATAAGACAGCGCGCACGGAAAGACAGTACCGCCGACAAAAATATTGCGGCGCTGATTCTTCCATAAGCTTTGACATTAGTCCTCCGTTCCTCTAAATACCGTCGACGTATGGAGTATTTTGCTTTGCAGGCAGAGCTGTAAACAGGCATGTTTAAGCTGTTTAAGGCAAATGTTAATAAAATGTTATGAATGTTATCTTTTTGTTAAAATTAGCACTCTCCTATTGACAGTGCTAATTTTTGAGCTATAATAAAAATGTACCGAGAGGAAGGGAGGAATCCCGGAGGAACGGTGCATAAAAACAAAAAGGCAACGAAAGCTTGCTACCGCGAGAAGTATCTTCCCACAGCTGCAGGTGAGTGCAAAGGTGAATGGAGGAATGAATTATGTTGCCGAGTATTTTTGGTGAAAACTTATTTGATGAGATGTTTGACGACGCTTTTGAAATGATGCCTTCGTTTGGCCGCCGCAATCCGCTGTATGGCAAGCATGGCAGAAATTTGATGAAGACGGACGTCCGCGAGACTGAGGATACCTACGAGCTGGACATCGATATGCCTGGCTTTAAGAAGGACGAAATAAAGGCGCAGGTAGAAAACGGATACCTTACCGTAAGCGCGGCAAAGGGCCTGAATAAGGATGAAAAAGACAAAAAGGGCCGTTATATCCGCCGCGAGCGTTATGCAGGTCAGTGCAGCAGGAGCTTTTATGTCGGCGATGACGTAAAGGAAAAGGATATATCCGCAAAGTTTGAGGATGGTATTCTGAAGCTGTCAGTGCCTAAGAAGGAAATGAAAAAGCTGCCTGAAAGTCATTCTATCAATATTGAGTAGCTGAAAAAACAGCCGCCGGATCTTTCCGGTGGCTGTTTTTTGACATTTATGCTGACAATCGGTTGAGCAATGTATGAAAAAGCCTTAAAGCGGGAATTAACATAGGCGGTGCATTTAAAATACAGATTGCTGTCTAATACAGCTTTGCCGGTTTACTGGATGCAGACGTGTATTTGGCTTTTGCTACAGCTCGCCGGCATTAAGCCGGTAAATCTGTATAAGCCCGTCGAGCGCCAAATATTCGTCATATATTATTTTTCGGCGGCAGTAGGGGAGAATAAATTTCGAAATGCCGCCCGTAGCGACGCACATCGCCGCTTCTCCCAGCTCCTCCTCCATGCGCTCGCAGTATCCGTCTATT
Source organism: uncultured Clostridia bacterium (assembly GCA_944412495.1). GTDB lineage: Bacteria > Bacillota > Clostridia > Oscillospirales > Acutalibacteraceae > Timburyella. The sequence continues at coordinate 7,641 of CALYBL010000007.1, forward strand.
GCTCCTGCCGTGCCGAACACAACGCCGCTTAGCATGCTGTCGTGCGTGTTTTTACCGATAATCCCGGCGGGAAAATCCAGGCCGACAGGCGGAAGCTGCGCCGTTTTATCCGTGAGAGCGGCAAGAGATATGTTCGCACCCGCCATTATTGCGCCGCCCAAAAAGTCTCCGCCTTTATCTATGACGCTGACGGTGTTTGCAGTGCCTAAATCGAATATTATGCATGGAGTGCGGTATTTTGCCTTGGCACCGACCGCGCCCGCGATGAGGTCTGCACCGAGACTTTGCGGAGAGTCTATTTTTATGTTAAGCCCGGTTTTAATATTTATCCCGACTATTATGGGCTCAAGGCCGGTTATCTCGTGCAGTGCTTCGCATATCCTGCCGGTCAGCGGCGGCACGACTGATGAGACGACTACTCCGGCAATTTGCTTTGCGCCGATCTTCTGTAATGCAAAAACCGAGCTGATATCGGCCGCATACTGGACAGATGTCCGGCTTTTGTCAGTAGCAAAACGCAGCATTTTGATGAAGCGGCCCTCATATATTCCTATTTTTATATTGGTGTTTCCTATATCTACTGCCAATATCATGATTATCCTCCTTGACAAGCCGGGCGGCGCACACATCCGGCGGCTGTATGCGCGCTGGCGTCCGATATATTGCCGACGAAATGTACTTAAATGTGCGTTATGAAAAAGCGATACACTTCGTTTTTTGCACATTAAACCGCGCTCATGCGGCAAACCCTTTCGCAGAGCGCCTTTAGCTCACCCAGCGTACTTATTTCGCCGCACTCCCGCCTGAAATTGGCCGCGCCCTTTATCCCCTTGATATACCACGCGGCATGCTTGCGTATTTCCAGCATGGCCGTGCGTTCGCCCTTGTATTTTGATATGAGGGCCGCATGAATAAGCAGTACCCTCATGCGGTAGCCGATATCCATATCCCTTGGCGGAGAAAGCCGAAAGCTGCGGAGACGGCCGGAGGAAAGAAGCTGTGCCGCGTGTGAAAGTGCAGTGTCCGATATTTCTGCGCTTTTGGCTGACAGGCCGGGAATATTACAGTTATCCTTGGCAGGAATATGCTCCTTCCCGCACTCATCGGCGGCGCAGTGCCCCTCGTTCACGCCGGCATTTATTTCGGAAAATATCCAAGGCGCTCCCAGCGCGCCGCGGCCGACCATGACAAAATCGCAGCCGGTCCGGTTGTACATATTGTCGGCGTCGGCCTTCGTGTATATGTCGCCGTTGCCTATCACGGGTATAGAGACGGAAGCCTTAACGGCAGCTATGGCATCAAGGTCTGCGGGCGGAGCATACATCTGCTCGCGCGTGCGGCCGTGCACGGTAATGAAGGCAGCTCCGGCCGACTCACACCGCTTTGCAAGCTCGGCTGCGGTGAATTCTCCATTATAAAAGCCGGTGCGCATCTTGACACTGACCGGCAGCCTTACGGATTTTACTACTGCCGACACAATGCTTTCCGCCAGGCGCGGATTCTTCATAAGCGCCGAGCCGCCGCCGGAGGAGAGCACCTTCGGCGCGGGGCAGCCCATGTTTATGTCTATAAAATCCGGCTGACGTGCTTCTGCAAGCCTTGCCGCTTCGGCCATAACGTCTGCATCGGAGCCGAAGAGCTGCAGCCCCACCGGGCGCTGACTGTCGGTTATATCCATGAGCTCCAGCGATTTTCTGTCGCCCATCGATACCGCCTTGGCGCTTATAAGCTCGGTTACGCAGAAGGCCGCGCCGTAAAGCATGCACAGCTCGCGCATGGCTCTGTCGGCTACCCCGGCCATTGGCGCAAGCGCGGCGCGACCATTAAGCTTTATCTTTCCTATTTCCATATATCTCCGCCTTAAGACGGCGGCAGTATTCCGCCCGCCGCAAAAAATAAATCAGAAAAAAGCGCCGCTGGTTGCTTAAGTGACAATGATATGCACCTTGAGCCGGCTTAAAGCAAGGCTCTGTGAGGGTGAGCGCCATGCCGTTTGAAGAGCTTTTGCATGCTTAGTCTCCGGACATGAATCAATGCATCATTTTACGGTCCTCAGTCATCACATGGCAAAGCGACGGATATTTTAAAACTCTTCCGTAAAAGATATTCAACAGATTTTTATACAACGCTGTACGGCTTAATCATCAACTTTGTGAATCTGCCGGCAAGGGCTTGACAAAGCACGGCATTTATTTAAGCTTTTTTAAATTATAGCATAAGCAAAAGCGTATTAACAGATAGTTTTTAAATAATATGTGAGTTTGCGGCGATAGTATGGTATAATATTCACGTAAGAGAAATTTGCATGCCTATAAGCGGCGCGGCTCTTTGCTGCACAATGTGCGCCGGCCCGGATATCAGCTGCATATATATTTTAGCCTGCGTGTCAGGCTCAAACGGCGTCCTACTTTCATGCTGACGCTGACTTTGCCGCAGCTTTACGGGAGAAATCTATGAGGTAAGTGCCGCCGTATTATCGGCCGACGGCCGCTGTATTTGCTCTGCGGCTGTGCGCATATGCAGTGTATAAGCGGCGGGCAAAATTAAAATCAAACAACAGGGGGACAAAATGAAGCTTCTCGCACTTGACGGCAATTCCATAATAAACAGGGCCTTTTACGGCATAAAGCTGCTGTCCGCGAAGGACGGAACCTTCACAAACGGAATCTACGGCTTTTTGAATATACTGCTTAAGCTGCTGGAGGATGTAAAGCCCGACGCGGTGGCGGCAGCGTTCGATTTGAAGGCGCCGACCTTCAGGCACGAAAAATATGAGAAATACAAGGCGGGACGCAAGGGTATGCCTGACGAGCTTGCCCAGCAGCTTCCCATACTTAAGGATATACTAAGATATATGGGCTGCGCCGTACTGGAGCGCGAGGGCTATGAGGCCGACGACATCATAGGCACGCTCGCCGCCTCGGCAGTGGAGAGCGGCGGTGAATGCTTTATCGCCACCGGCGACAGGGACTCGCTTCAGCTGGTAAACGACAGAGTGTGCGTGCTCCTTGCCTCCACCAAATACGGCAGGCCGGAAACGACGGTGTACAACGCCGAAAAGATAAAGGAAAAATACGGCGTGTCACCTCGCCAGCTAATTGACGTAAAGGCGCTCATGGGCGACTCCTCAGATAATATTCCCGGCGTCGCCGGAATAGGTGAGAAGACGGCTCTTTCGCTTATATCGCAGTTTGGCTCGCTGGACGGAGTATATGCGGGCATAGACAGCGGGGAGATAAGAGAATCTGTAAGAGCAAAGCTCATTGCGGGAAAAGAAAGCGCTTATATGAGCTATGAGCTTGGTGAAATTTACACCTCCGTGCCCGATATATCGGCCGCTCTCTGCAAGGACGGCCGACGAGATGACGTGGGTCTGTCACGGATACTGACGCGGCTTGAGATGTATAAGATAATGGAACGGCTCGGCCTTTCTCCGTCTGTGCCTCAGCAGGAGATTCATTCCTCTGAAAAGCGCGACTTCAAGCTCGTGCACGTATCTGAGCTGTCTAAGCTGTCAGAGCTGCATGGGACGGTGCAGGGCTCTTCGCCGCACGGCAGCGCAGCTCAGGCCGGCGGCCATGCCTGTGAGGCAAAATCGGCCGGGCATACCAACGGAGCGCCGCAGCAAAGCACCGAAAATATACTGCTATCGGATAAATCAGGTGCGGACAATTCTCCTAAAGCTTATCTTTCCGTCAGATACGGTGAAAATAATATAGAAGCGGCGGCCCTTTGCGTATCCGACACGGTTTATCTTGTGCCGGGCGGGCTGGCAAAGGAATTTTTGACGCACTGCGGCTTCGGACTTATTGTGCATGACTCAAAACCGCTTATAAAGATATGCGGCGAGGATATAAAAATTTCCTTTGACAGTATGCTTGCAGCATATTTGCTCAACCCATCGGCGCGCGACTACTCGCTCAAGCGGCTTTCGGCGGAATATTCGTCAGTCCTTCCGTCGGTTGACGGCAGGGAGATGGACGGCGATTCTACCGGCCAGCTCAGCTTCGGGCATATAGATAAGGCTGAGGAGTATGACGATATAATATTCGATGCGGCGCTGCTGGCGTCGGTGGCCCCGCAGCTTCAATCTGAGATATCGGCGCTCGGCATGGAGCATCTCCTTTATGATGTCGAGATACCGCTGGCATATGTGCTTGCAGACATGGAGCTTGCCGGCTTCAGCGTTGACGCGGAGGGCATAAGGCGGTACGGAGTCACACTTGGCGGCGAAATTGACAGGCTTCAGAGCGAAATATACGATATGGTGGGCTATGAGTTCAATCTCAACTCGCCAAAGCAGCTTTCGGACGCGCTTTTTGTAAAGCTCGGCCTGCCGGGCAAAAAGAAAACAAAAAGCGGCTATTCCACGGATGTCGAGGTGCTTCAGTCGCTCGCAGACCGGCATCCGGTGATAGAGAAGATTTTATACTACCGTCAGGTATCGAAGCTCAAGTCCACCTACTGCGACGCGCTGCTCAAGGTGATAGGTGAGGACGGCAGGATACATTCGAGCTTTAATCAGGTGGAAACACGAACGGGGCGCATAAGCTCGGCCGAGCCAAATTTGCAGAACATACCCGTAAGGCAGGAGCTTGGCAGGGAGATGCGCAAATTTTTCATTGCGGCTCCCGGCTGTCTGCTGTGCGACGCCGACTATTCTCAGATAGAGCTTCGCGTGCTTGCCGGCGTTTCCGGCGACAAAGCGATGACCGAGGCCTTTAAAACCGGCACAGATATCCATACTGTCACAGCGTCGCAGGTGTTCGGCGTTCCGGAAGATATGGTCACTCCGCTGATGCGCTCGCACGCAAAGGCCGTCAATTTCGGCATAGTGTACGGCATAGGCGCATTTTCGCTCTCTAAAGACATACACGTAAGCTTTTCGGAGGCAAAAAGTTATATCGACGCCTACAACGCTACATATTCCGGCGTAAAGGATTATATGGAAAAAGCGGTTCAAACGGCAAAGGAAAAGGGCTATGCCGAAACGGCGCTCGGCAGGCGGCGTTATCTGCCGGAGCTCAAAGCCTCATCTGCGCAAACCCGCGCCTTCGGTGAGCGCGTTGCCCGCAACATGCCTATACAGGGCACGGCGGCGGACATAATAAAGATTGCAATGGTAAGAGTGTACAACCGGCTCAAAAAAGAGGGCCTTAAAGCCCGCCTGATTCTGCAGGTGCACGATGAGCTGATAGTCGAGGCGCCGGAGGAGGAAAGGGAAAGGGCCGTCAAAATACTCGGCGAGGAGATGTGCGGCGCATATCATATGAGCGTACCGCTTACGGCCGATGTCCACACCGGAAAAAACTGGTTTGAGGCTAAGGATTAGCGGATGATGAAAATGCGCAGGCCGAGCGGTGTTCAGAGCGAAAGGGACGGGCCGCCGTGCAGCGTTTTTCGAAAAATCGGCGTTTTCGACTTGCAAAAGCGCCGGACGGGACGCCGGCAAAAGCGCTTCGGAAGCAGGCAGTAAATTTGCGGGAGAGTATTCTGCCTGAATGAAAAATAATTTCTCAAAGCGTAAAAAGAGGTTTTGTGATATAGGACGTAAAATGAGCTCTAAAAATCAATCGCATCCGCGCTGCCCGCAGACCCGGACATGTATATATGCAGTATCAGATAATGCTTCAAATCTGCCGTGTGCTCTTTTTGACGGCATAAATTTCCGCTTTCTTCTGAATATTACTCCAAGGCATTTGGACGCATAGGCAGAAGCTGACCTTCAGGCTTCCGCGTATCGCAAACGCCGCAGCGGCTGTAATGGCAACGGACGTTGAATACATCAAAGCCTGTGACTCGTCCTCTTGAGATACTGCCGTGGCTGAGCACCATGGGCGGCGGTTATGTGTAAGCTCAGCCGGTGCGCTTGTCAGGCACATAAACTGCGGCGGCAGCTGCAGCGAGCAAAAATTCCTTTACAGCACGGCCGGCGAGTATGCTTATGAGCGGCCTGCAAATTGAAGATAAGTTTTTATTATAAAAATCAGGTGATTTATTTATGAAAAGAGTTTTATTCGTATGTACAGGCAATTCCTGCCGCAGCCCTATGGCTGAGGGACTTATGAATCAGCGCGCAGAGCGCGAGAGACTTCCGATAGAGGCAGACAGCGCCGGCATAAGCGCGTTCGGCGGCCCGATAAGCGATAACGCTCTGACGGCGCTGAAGGAGGTCGGAATAGACATGCAGGGGCATATGTCACGGCAGTTTTACCCCGCCATGGCCCAAAGCTACGACCTCATAGCCGTAATGTCGCCCATGCATGAGTATTATCTGACTGAAATGGGCGTCGACAAGAGTAAGATACTCGTAATGGATGTTGCCGACCCTTACGGCGAGAATTTAGAGACCTACCGCAAAATACGCGACGAGATATCGGACAAGCTTAATATGGTAACAGAAAGGCTTGGTATAAGTGAGAACTGAGCCTTTTGGAATATCGGCCGCAGCACCCGACGACATTGTGCGGATGGCGGAGCTTGAAAAGATATGCTTCAGCGAGCCGTGGAGCGAGCAGTCGCTCTGCTCCTGCTGCCAAAATCCGGAGTATATCTTCTTTACGGCAAAGTACGGCGACGGGAGGATAGCCGGCTACTGCTCAATGCGCTATGTGCTGGACGAGGCGGAGATATGCAACATAGCCGTTGCGCCGGAAAGCCGCCGTAAAGGCGCAGCGTCAGCGCTGCTCAGCGAAATGATAAAAACCGCCCGTGAGCTTGGGCTTAAATCGATTTTTCTTGAGGTCCGGACAAGCAATGAGGCTGCAATAGCGCTTTACAAAAAATTCGGCTTTACAGTCAGCGGGCTTCGCAGGGGCTTTTATGAAAAGCCGCGCGAGGACGCTCTTATCATGATAAGGTCATTGGAAATAGAGGAGGAAATATGAGGATACTTGCAATAGAAAGCTCATGCGACGAGACGGCTGCCGCTGTGACGGAGGAGAGAAGGGTGATTTCAAGCGTGGTTGTCTCGCAGATAGCGGAGCACGCAGTATACGGCGGCGTGGTGCCGGAGATAGCGTCGCGCATGCATGCCGAAAGTATAATACCCGTGGTAAAAAAGGCTCTCTCCGACGCGGGGATGGGCGCTTCCGATATAGACGCGGTGGCCGTGACGTACGCTCCAGGACTTATTGGCGCGCTGCTGGTGGGTGTAAATTTTGCAAAGGGAATGTCGCTTGCACTCGGAAAACCGCTCATACCCGTCCATCACATCCGCTCACATATAGCCTCAAACTACATAAGCAGCCCGGAGCTTGAGCCTCCTTTTCTCTGTCTTGTTGCCTCCGGCGGACACAGCCATATAGTTCTCGTCAGTGATTATACCTCATTTGAGGTTATCGGCCGCACTGTGGACGACGCCGCCGGCGAATGCTTTGATAAATCGGCGCGTATCTTAGGACTGCCGTATCCCGGCGGAGTACATCTCGATAAACTGGCCGACAGCGGCAACGCCGACGCCTATGACCTGCCTTTCCCGCACGCAGGCGGCAAGTATGATATGAGCTTTTCGGGACTCAAGACGGCGGTGATAAACCTTGTTCACAACGAACAGCAGAAAAGGGGAGAGCTCAGCGAGACGATGCGTGCCGATATTGCGGCGGCGCTGAGGAAAAGGGTCTGCGATATGCTTGTCGGCAGCACTCTTCGTGCGGCGTCCGATATAGGAGCCAGGCAGGTCGCCGTGGCCGGCGGGGTATCGGCCAACTCCGAGCTTCGCAGAAGGCTTAGCGAGGAGTGCGCGGCGGCCGGCATGCGCTTTTATCTGCCGGAGCTGTCGCTGTGCGGAGACAATGCCGCCATGGTAGGAGTGCAGGCGTACTATGAATACAAAAGCGGACATACAGCCGGCTCGGACCTTAACGCATACGCCACCATGCAGATTGAAAAGGACTATGAAGGCTCGCGCGGCTGAAGCAAGCAGTATAAAACCTGCATGTCTTAATGCCAAATATTAGAAACAGCGGTAGGCCATGCCGATATGTAATGCCCCGCTGCCGGCTGAGTATGCGTGCTGTTTTCTTTATAAAATGCCGTTTTGCAGGCTTGCTGTTTAAGTGTATTTAACATAAATGTGCATAATTGTGATGTAAAAAACAAAAAAGTATGTACAGAGCGCTGAAAATTGGGATTTGTTTTTGTTAGAAATTGAATAATTATTTTTTTTAGGTTATAATGATATCGATTAAGGCTTTGTGGCTTTATTGTACATCGATATGGCTTTCATAAATAGATAATGGGAAAGGCCAAAAAAACGAAAGGGGAAAAAATATGTCAGCACTTACATCAAACAAAACCATTCTCGAGTATGTGGAAGAGATGAAAGCGCTTGTCAATCCTGACAAGGTAATGTGGATTGACGGCAGCGAGGAACAGCTTGATGAGCTTCGTGCAGAGGCTGTTTCGACGGGCGAAATGATTAAGCTCAACCAGGAAAAGCTTCCGGGCTGCTATCTCCACCGCACAGCCGTAAACGACGTTGCCCGCGTTGAGGACCGTACGTTTATCTGCTGCGAAAAGGAAGAGGACGCCGGCCCGACAAACAATTGGATGGATCCGAAGAAGGCTTATGACATGCTCTACGCTATAGCTAAGAACAGCTATAAGGGCCGCACAATGTACATAATACCTTACTCAATGGGTCCGGTAGGCTCTCCGCTTGCCAAGGCGGGCATTGAGATAACCGACTCTATATACGTTGTCCTCAACATGGCTATAATGACGAGGGTCGGCAAGAAGGTACTTGACGTTCTCGGCGACTCCAACGACTGGGTGCGCGGACTGCACTGCAAGTGCGACATCGACGCTGAGAAGCGTTATATCTGCCACTTCCCGCAGGATAACGCCATTATATCAGTTAACTCCGGCTACGGCGGAAACGTTCTGCTCGGCAAAAAGTGCTTTGCTCTGCGCATAGCCTCTTATCAGGGCAAGAACGAGGGCTGGATGGCTGAGCACATGCTCATACTCGGCCTCCAGAATCCGAAGGGCGAAGTCAAGTACATCGCCGCTGCTTTCCCGTCTGCCTGCGGCAAGACCAACCTCGCCATGCTTATTCCGCCTGAGGGCTACAGGAACAAGGGCTATAAGGTATGGTGCGTCGGCGACGACATAGCATGGATGCGCAAGGGCCCCGACGGACGTCTTTGGGCGATAAATCCGGAGAATGGCTTCTTCGGCGTTGCCCCCGGCACAAACATGAAGTCCAACCCCAATGCACTTATATCCACGCAGAAGAATACAATCTTTACAAACGTTGTGCAGAATCTGGACGACAACACGGTGTGGTGGGAAGGTCTTGACAAGAACCCGCCGAAAAACGCTCTCAACTGGAAGGGCGAGAAGTGGGACAGCGAAAGCGGAGAAAAGGGTGCTCATCCGAACAGCCGCTTTACAGCTCCGGCCGTTAACTGCCCCTGCATCAGCCCTGAGTTTGAAAGCCTCACAGGTGTGCCGATATCAGCGATAGTATTCGGCGGCCGCCGCGCTAAGACGGCTCCGCTGGTATATCAGTCAAGAGACTTTGTCAACGGCGTGTTCGTAGGCTCCATAATGGCGTCTGAGACGACTGCTGCCGCTACCGGCGCCGTAGGCGTTGTACGCCGCGACCCGATGGCCATGCTGCCGTTCTGCGGCTATAACATGGGCGACTATTTTGCACACTGGATAGAGATGGGCGAAATGCTTGGCGACAAGGCGCCGAAAATATTCAATGTCAACTGGTTCCGCACCGATGATGAGGGACACTTCATTTGGCCGGGCTTTGGCGATAACATGCGCGTGCTTAACTGGATTATCGACCGCTGCGAGGGCAAGGTAGACGCCAAGGAAACTGCTATCGGCTATGTTCCTAATGTTGACGATATAGACATAGAGGGACTTGACCTCACCAAGGAAGAGCTTGCCGGCATCCTTGAGGTAGACAAGGAGCTTTGGAGCAAGGAGACCGATGGAATAGAGGAATTCTATGCCAAGTTCGGCGACAAGCTTCCGCAGGCGCTCAGAGACGAGCTCAACGGTCTTAAGGAAAGGCTTGCAAAATAATTTAATATAAATCAAAAAACAGCCTGAGTTTTCAGGCTGTTTTTTGCTGTACGAAAGTTTATTTCTGAAGCGAATAAAAGCACATAAGCTTTTAAACGTTGCAGTCGGCCAATCCTAAGCAAAATCCTTTTATCACTAAAGATTAGTACGAATTATCTTATATTCGCGCCGTAAGGATAAAATGTGCGCTTATTGAGATTGGCAAGGCCGGGGGAATATATTTTTAGAGCCGGTGAATGAATATTTGCAAGCATTATTCAAGGCCGGCTTGAGACTTGCTTATTACCTTTCCGCCCTGGAACATAATGAGAGCATTGGCTCCGACACTGCCTTCTCCCTCCCAGCTATAAGACTCGGTTACAAGGTCATCTCCGAGATCGAGGTCCGTGTTGGCAAGCAGCTCACCCTCACCGCCGATGATGTCACATACCTCCTCGTACGTCATACCGTTAGTGATGGACTCATATTCCGTTATGCTGATTGTTGAGCCGCCTGAAGAGCAGGACGCCGCTGTTGCCGCAATTAAAATCATGGCAGCAAATAATGATATAAGTTTCTTCATAATTTACCCTCCGTAGAATTATTTGATACAACAATAGCATATTTGAGATTAAAAATCAAGATTTTTTCAAAAATATGTATATATTTTTATGTTTATATTAAAAAAATGTATATTAAGTATATTTAAAAGGACAAAAGCATGTCTGCACAATGGCGCAGAGAATGTATAACAAATGTAAATTTGAATATCAGTAAATTATGACCTCTCAACAGAGGTTACAGTGTTTTAATAAAATCCTCCAAAAGCCTTGAAAATAAAGGATTTATCGCAATGTGTTCGCCTTATCTATTTATACGGTTACACACAAGTTTACTCTTTCCCTCATTGCTCATAAGGGCAAAAGCAAGGGCAGGAAAAACTGATAACACGATATAACAAGATGTGGCAATCGGGAAACTGTGATGTATGTGCGAATATATGATTTTGGAGGATTACAAAATGGAACAGTACATCTATAACGAGCAAAACGGTCTTTGGTATGAGCTGCGGGGCGATTATTATATCCCCTGCTTGGAATTACCAGCCGAAAAAGAGGAACGGTCTATCGGCGTATGGGGGCAGCGGCATTTGCGGTATATCCGTGAGCATAAAAAGGCACTTTATACCAGCCTTTTGACAAACGGCAAGCTGCAATCCTACCTTGCCGATGTTGAGGAACAGGCGCAGGAGCTGTTTGACCGGCTTATGAAGCAGCGGACGGAGCGTGAGGGCATTACCGAAACGCTGAAAGCCGACAATCAAATGGAGTGGGTGCAGAGAATGAACGCCCTGCGGTCGGCGGTTATAGAAACCGTCAATGCCGAGGTGATCTTCGTATGAGGAAGAAGAAATACCACCTTTATTTGACGGCAGAAGAAAGACGGTATGTTTTCAACGCTCTGCTTGCTTACCGCAATAAGCTGCTGGCGCAGGGCAGATATACAGACCTTATAGACGAGGTAATGATAAGGCTGCAAAAATGAGCCTGTAACGCTTTCAGACGCAAAAACGAGGGGTAAGGTACAAACAACCTTGCCCCTCAAAGTTTAGGCTCTGGAAACGGCTTAAAATCACGCTTTTTTGACCTCTAAATGTCTACACGGCGGAATAGATGATTCGACCTGAATTGTTGATAGCACACCTCATTTTTTCTCAAAAAGAGGTTGAAATTCAGCGAGATTTGTGATAAAATTTTTTATGTTCAGAAAGGGGCTTGACAAAAATGGCGGCAATTGCGACAATGTTAGCAAGCAAGCAAGCAAGCAAGCAAGCAAGCAAGCAAAGCGTAGCTCTGCCCTTTTTTCCTGCCAAGCTGAAAACCGCACAAAAACAGAAGGCGTATTCTGCCCGTTTCCATACGGGTGGGATGCGCCTTTTTT
>CALYBL010000008.1 GCA_944412495.1 uncultured Clostridia bacterium
CGAACACACGACTAAAATAACAAGGATGTGTTTACCGTGAAATAAAAAGGCATAAAAGGTTTAGCCCCTGCAAGCCGGAGATGTCAATGCCATATTGTGTTTGCCCCCAAATATCGCAGACAAGCAAATATATCGGGAGATAAAAGTAGATATAGGAAAAATCATAAGGAAATTATGGTAGCAAAAGTGAATAAAAATTATAAAGTTGGAGTTGTGAGAAGACCGTGTGCATATGCTAATCAGTATACCAGCAAAGTACAGTGTAATGCAGATAATGGGATACCTCAAAGGAAAAGGTTCGTTAATAGTTTTCGACAGGCATTCAAATCTAAAGTATAAGCACGTGAATAAGACATTTCTGGTCAAGAGACTATTATGTAGATATGGTAGGGAGAAAAAAGCAATTGCGGGAATACATAAAGCATCAATTAGACGAAGATCAAATGAGCCTTAAAGAATACATAGACCAGTTTACGGGCAGTGAAAACAAGAAGGGATAAATAAAACCCCTTGAGAGGGCTGGAAAAAGAAATGCGGTCGGCAAATCTTTTCCGCGCCCCTCGTCTGTAATATGCCATCAAAGGGCGCTTCAGGCCTCCGGGTTTGCCGGTGGTCTACAGGGCATGGCTTGTTAATTCGGGAGGCTTAGGCATGAGAACAACAGAATTCTGATAAAACGATTAAAATATTCAATCCATCAAAAAAACAAAGGGAGGAGCTTGCACTTATTTAGGATAAACAAAATCCCCAGGTAAGCCGAGATATCAGAAGAAACTATGTCAAAAGGCTTTTCAACCGGGGATTTTTCAGTAAAAATTTTAAAAATAAAAAATATTATGTACTTAAAATAAGTATATAATAAACACAGCTTAAGATGCGAGTCTTAGAATGTACTTAAAACAAGATTCAAATGGAGTGGAATAATGAAAAACAAACATTTAGGTATAGTAATAGACCCAGAGCTGCATTTTAAGCTGAAATTTATTGCGACATACGAGGGAAGGTCAACAAACAGCCAGATATTGCTCTTGATCAGAAGGTATATCCGGGAATTTGAAGAAGAAAACGGAATAGATTTATCCAAGATATATGAGGAAGAGCAAAAGGAGCAGCAGATACATTAACATTAGGCGGCTTGTATCATTATCGGTTTTTAAGCTGTGCTTTGCCATGCTCAAAAGCTTGTATATTCATATATAAATACATAGATGTCATTTGATATCGGACGTAAAGAATAAATCTGCGTCCCTAATATTATGCTGAATTCTGCCAAACGGCTCAACGGCATAATCAATTTGCTGATATCATCAATATGTGGCATTGCATTTTTTTGTATTTTGCTGCAGGCAGTCTGACGGTCTTGGTTATTTTTTCAGGCTGAGGAATATCCCCAGTGCTACTGAAAGCGACGCTGCCATAATAACCTGGTAGCTGGACGGCAGCAAAAAGGTAATCGTATGTGCCGGAATCCAGAAAAGCGGCACGGTTTTAAAAAGGGTGAAGGATACAAAGCCGTACCAGTCAATTCCGCTTATTATATTGCGAAGGCCAGCTTTTCCTTTTTTCTGTGCGCGGAGCTCCAGCCATTTATCGGTGCATTTATGTACTGCCATAAAGGTTGGGCCAAATGTGAGATTCATTGTCATGCTTGTAAAAAGCGCACGCAAAAAGACGGAATCTCCGCCGGGAAGAAGCCCGGAGGTCATAAGTGCCGATACGCCGTTCGGATATATTTTCATCATATATGTAATCCATACGCCTATTATGCCCCAGATAAGCATGCGTGCCGGAACATATACCGGTGCGCTCCAGCGCCGTGCACGCAGGCTTGTTGAGATAAGCTCGCCTACGGTAGCAAGCAGCCCGAATTTTATAAAGCCCAAAATATACGGGTGTGCATCCGATACATTTTGGAACACGACACGGCTGCCGGGAATTATCAGGATAAGTGCAAATGCAGCGATAACTACGGCGCTGAAGGCCGGAATAAGCCAGCGGCTTACACGGTTTGACATAGTTTCTCCCCCACAAATTAAGAATATTCAGCTTCGGGCCGGCGCAGCAATAGCCGCACAGCGTGAAGTCGGCGACCCGGCGCCTTTAGAATCTCTAAAACGGCTTTTGTCTAATATAACACATATTTTTTGATTGCGATAGGCCAAAAAATTTTTTTGGCACTATTTCACCACTTTAAAGCGACAAAATTGTATAATATTATCTCTCGTTATTTTTTCGCTGCGGGAAACGTATAAAACACCCTGCAGTCTGTAAAAGCTTTGGATTATATATGAGGATAATTTTATTTATTTAAGCTTGGCACATTGTATGAGCGACGGCTTGATATTCTGTATCGATGACTCGATATGCCGATATGCCATTTTAATCTGCTTTTACTTTGCTGAGAGCATGTACTTGTCAGGCTGCAGTGAAATAAATATGCTCCCGGCTAAAGAAAAGCTAAAAATATGCTTAAAATATAATCTAATTGTTGCTAAGTGAATATGAAAGGTATTATAATGTTTATTAGTAAATATATTAATATATAATTATAAGCTGTTTAAACGGGGGAGAGGCGGATTTATGGATAAGCAGAGCAAACGCATATTGCTTTTTATAGCCTTTGGCGTGTGTTTGTTTGTGGGATTAAATCATATTAACGTCATATGGAATTTTATAGTAACGGTATGCAGACTGCTTATTCCGGTAATAGCCGGCGGTATAATTGCCTTTTTCCTTAATGTTCCGATGAGCGGTTTTGAAAAGCTGCTGAATAAGCTGGCAGGAAAGCTGAAGTTTAAGATATCGCCCAAGGTCAACCGTATGGTAAGCCTGCTGCTCACAATCGTTTGCATACTCTTAGTCATTGTTCTGGTATGCGTGATAGTGATACCGGAAATTATATCGTCTGTCGTAAACGTTTACAGTGTGATTCAGACTAAGATACCTGAATGGATTGAACTGCTGAGAAGCTATAATATAGACGCGACATGGCTTACTCAGTGGCTGTCTGAACTGAATATAAGCGCTCTTATTCCGAGCATAACCAGCAGTGCCGGAAATATATTGAGTACGGTTATAAGTGCCGCAACATCTACCGTGAGCATAGCCGTGAATACGCTTTTTGCCATAATAATAGCGCTGTATATACTGCTTGATAAGCGGAATCTGTCGAGACAGAGCCGGAAGGTGCTCTATGCTCATGTAAAACCGCCGATAGCCGATAAGATAGTGTCTGTAGCATCATTTATCAGCAAAACATTTTCAAAATTCCTGTCCGGCCAGTGCGTTGAAGCTATAATACTTGCCATGCTGATATTTATTACGTTTACACTGGTGCAGCTGCCGTATGCAAGTCTTATCGCAGTTCTTGCCGCCGTCTTCTCGTTTATACCGTATATCGGCGCCTTTGCCGCATGTATGATAGGTGCTGTGCTCACGCTTATGGTAGACCCGATAAAGGCTATAATATGCATAGGTGTTTATCTGGTGGTGCAATTTGTTGAAAGCCAGTTTATATACCCGCACGTCGTCGGCAGCTCTGTCGGGCTGGCACCGGTGTGGACGCTGCTTGCCGCACTAATAGGCGGAAGCCTGTTCGGCATTATAGGCATGATATTCTTTATACCGGTTACGGCAGTTGTTATAACCTTGTTCAAGGACTATGTGAACGACAGGCTTAAAAAGAGGGATATTGAGGTGGAGTAGAGGTTATTATTTGCAGCTTGGCGCAGACAAAATCGGCCGCGGAGCACTATACAAACAGTAATAATGCGGACTATACAATATGTAATATGAATTCAAAAATCGGCATCGTGCAATCGGTGCCGATTTTTACTGTAATATATTTTGATTCTGCCGTAACCTTGAAACAACTAAGCAAAAGCTTCCGTTTAAAAGCCAAAAATATATAAATGAGCAAAAACATGCTTTGCGGTCAGGGAATATCTGAATAGGTCCTTTGATGGCAGGAGAGAGTAATGCTGTGCTGTTCGGTGCTTCTTTATATATTGCCGGCAATTTGCCGTTTGAGGATATATACTTTATGCAGCGTCAGCGGTGGTTTTGGCTGTGCGCATATATAAATGGCATTCACTGCCGGCAAAAGAAACAAGTATCGGCGCGGCTGCTCTAAAGGGAGACGGCTGTAATTCAAATTGAGCGTAAGCGAAAGCATAAGAAAAAGCCAGCATTGCAAATATCCATTCGATTACAAATAAATATTTTTATATCAGTGGGGTGATTTGGTTGCGCTTGTTTACATAACAAATTTATATATTTGCAATATAGTTTACATAATATAATTAACATAATATTTATAATATTTAACATAATGTCTTTACATAAAATTGTACAGAATGACAGTATTTAAAAATGAACGGTAAATTTTGTTGATATTTGGCTTTAAATATATTATTATTAAAATTACTGAATGGAGGTAAAGCGCATGAATAACGCAAAAATCGGCTTTATAGGTGTTGGTAATATAGCCGGTGCCATAATTGGGGGTATATGTAAACAAGGTTACATAAAACCTGAAAATATCTATATATATGATATTGATGTTAAAAAATATGACAACTTTTCTAAATATGGTGTAAAGGCGTGCGCTGTTACAGAGGAGCTTGTGAGGAACGCTGATTATATTTTTCTTACCGTAAAGCCGAACAACTGCGATACAGTGATGAATGCTGTAAAGGACATGGACATTACGGATAAATGCTTTGTCAGCATTATGGCCGGCGTTTCGATAGCTAAGATAAAGGAATATGTCGGAAACTCCAAGGTGATAAGGGCTTTACCGAACACTCCGTTGCTGCTTTCCTGCGGTGCTACGGCTATAGCGTATGAAGCGCCTGTCACCGAGGACGACTATGCTTTTATATACGGCGTATTTTCATCCTGCGGGCTTGCCGTCAAGGTAAGAGAAGAGGACATGGACGCCGTGATAGCGGTGAGCTCGAGTGCGCCGGCATATTATTTTCTGCTTGCGAAGGCCGGTGTAGAGTATGCAAAGGGCTGCGGCATGGATGAAAAGGCCGCATTGGCTCTTTTTGCCAAAACGCTTGAAGGCAGCGGCAGGATGCTCACTGAAAGCGGCATGACGCCGGACGAGCTCATAAGGATGGTCACCTCTCCGGGCGGCACTACGCAGGCAGCGCTTGAGTCGTTTGAGGAAAATGGATTTGCCGGCATTTTTGTTAAGGGTATGGACAGTGCGGCTCAGAAATCAAAGAGGCTTGTTAAATAACCTTTTTTGAATAAAGCGGACAACTCCCGCATAATATGTTTTAGACTTATTGCATGAGGCAATAGCAGGACATTATTTTGCGGAGGGCTGTATATGGAAGGGACAAACCGTTTACCGGCGTCTCGCAGGCGCAGAAGGGCGAGAGGCGCTGTTATAAGCGGAGAAAACGTAAAATTTCTTATAATGTGCCTTGTCATCATAACGGGTATGGCAGTCGGCGCGGCGGTGATACAGCGCGGCTATGCGCTTTATTATACAAAGGGGCTGTTTGAGGATTTCGTTTCGCTCAGGCAGAGTCAGGGATTTTTTACGGTTTTCTTTTCATCGCTCGGCTCGGTGCTTATTTTGCTTATCGCCGTTTTTATATCCGGCCTGTCCGCGGCGGGAATACCGATATCATTTGCGGCGCTTATATATAAAGGTCTGGGAACAGGTCTTACATGCGGATATCTGTACTCATCCTTTGGCTTTAACGGACTCTTTTTCTCGCTTGTCATCATAATACCGCACGCATTTATATCATCGGTAGCGCTTATACTTGCCTGCAGAGAAAGCTGCAGGATGTCTGCCTTTATATTTTCTCAGCTGCTGCCGGACTCGAAATATTATAAGCTGTGGAATGATTTCAAGCTGTTTTGCAGAAGGTATCTTATTATATTGATAATGAGCGTAATTTCATGCTTTATTGATGCGCTGCTGTCAAAGCTGTTTATCGGTGTCTTATCGCTTTAAAAAATGAGGGGACGAAAATGGTAGATTATTACAAGGAATTTGAAACGTACTTGATTGAAAAGAAGCATGTTTCAGATAATACGCTGGAGTCTTATATGAGGGATATAGGGCAGTTTTTGTCCTATCTCAAGGCAAAGGGAATAGCAGACCCTGCGGCGGCAGAAAACAGCGATATTCGTACATACATAAGCGATATGGAATCGGCCGGACGTTCGCACTCTACGGTTATGCGCGTTCTGGCGTCGGTGAGGTGCTACTACCAGTTTTTGGTGTTTGAAAATGTAATAGCTCAGAATCCCGCGATGGGAATTAAGCTTGCAAAGATGGAGAAAAAGCTGCCCAGCATACTTACCGGGCAGGAGATAGACCTTCTGCTTGCACAGCCCGATATGAGCGATGCCAAGGGCGCGCGCGACAAGGCTATGCTTGAGCTGCTTTACGCCACCGGTCTCAGGGTGACGGAGCTTATTGACCTCAATTTGCAGGATATCAATCTTTCGATAGGCATTCTGCACTGCAAAAACAGCAAGAACGAGCGTATAATCCCGATATACCCGGCCGCAGTAAAGGCGCTTGAGCACTATGTTACAAAGGCGCGGCCGCTTATGGTGATTGATACAGAGGAGCAGGCGCTTTTTACTAATATAAACGGCACCAGGCTTACAAGACAGGGCTTTTGGAAGATAATAAAGGCATATACAAAGCAGGCGGGCATAAAAAAGGACATAACTCCGCACACCATGCGGCACTCGTTTGCCACACACATGCTGGAAAACGGCGCTCAGCTAAAGGATATACAGGAGCTTTTAGGGCACGCTGATATATCTTCAACGCAGGTGTATGCGCATATAATGAAGGACAGATACGCAAATATATATAAAAAATACCATCCGAGGGCAAAATAAGGGCATCGGCGTGTGAATGATGAATGCTGCGGCGCGTTCTTTTGCATTGCCGTTTGTCAGCGCAACAAAAGGAAACTGTGTCTTAGGATACTGAAATACTGACGCTGCTTTCTCAAGAGCAGACGGTATAAGCAAGTAATTTCTAAATGCGGGAAAATTTTTCGGCAGGGTACGGCTTGCGAATAATCGCTGCTGCTATTTGGGACAGGCTCTCGGCTTGATAGGGAAAACGAAAGGGTAAGAGATAAGGGCAGAACCCTGCGTTGCTGCAGAGCGCGTTGTCGTAAACAATTTCCCGGGAAATGGCTCTGCTCAAAACCAATAAAGGACAGGAGTAATAAATTTGGCAAAATTCAAGCTTTATAATTTTGAAAAAGAGGGGAAAGGAGTATATAGGGGAGAGCAAAAAAACCGTGTTGCTCTTTACTTTTCCATTCTTTGGAGAAAGCTTTGGAGCATATGCAAGCTGAGCCTCATATGCTCTATTTTTGTAATACCCGTGGCACTTATAATTGCATCTCTTGTATTTTTGCAGTATACCAACGGTATAAATGCGATATTTTATCCGGTTTGCTTTGCTCCGATAATAATACTCGGCCCGATAATGACGGGTGCCATGAGGATAGCGCGCGATTTTGCGCGCGAGGAGCCGGTGTTTATATGGTCTGACTTTTTTGCCACTGTCAAAAAGAACTTTAAGCAGTCCATAATTGTTTCCGCAATAAGCTATGTTATAGCGTCTCTCCTTTATATAGCGGTTGCGTTTTATCTGTCGGCCATTGCAAACAGCGTGTTTTATGTAATACTGTTCGGGCTCGGACTTATGTTTACAATGCTGTTTTTGTTTATGCAGTATTATATATGGCTTATGATTGTCAGCATGGGACTTAATATAAAGCAGCTTTTTAAAAATGCTGCTATCTTTTCCATAGTCTGTCTCTGGAAAAATTTCCTTATTACGCTCATACTGTTGGCCATAGTTGTTCTTTTGTACTTTATTATAGTTTTTTCAATAGCGATACAGGTGCTTGTCCCAATATGGATAATATTGACCTTTGGCTTTTTAATAGGCTTTATGCTTTATACTATAGCGTTCATAGCGTATCCTTCTATAAAGCGGTATGCGATAGACCCATATTATGAGGAGCATAAGGAGGAGACGGCAGAGGGTGTCAAGAACGCCTCAGAGGAGGATGAGCTTCCGGAATATGTATATGAGAACGGGAAGATGGTTCATCGCTCGGTAATAGAAAACAACCCGGAATCCATATTTGACGATAACCCGAAGCTGAAATAAATATCTTTAAACTATCAAATCCCCGCCATGCATTTTTGCATGGCGGGGATTTTGCTTGTCGCCGAGTAGGCAAGAGAAAACCCCCGGTTGTACCGGGAGTAGGTAAAAAAGCTTTAGCAAAAGAAAGAACCTACTGTGCTAGAATAAAAGCGGTCTGGCAGCCACAGGAACAAAACACAGGAGGTTCAAGTCAAATGAATGACGTAAACAGTTTATCGCATAGTAAGTGGAGACGCAAGTATCATATCGCATTTGCTACAAAGTATTGCAGAAAGGTGTTCTATGGAGAGAAACGACGAGAGATAGGAGAAATATTGAGGACGCTGTGTAATTGGAAGAAGATAAGGATAGTGGAATCGGAAGTATGCCCTGACCATGTGCATATGTTAGTGGAGATTTCCCCCAAACTGTCAGTATCAAGTTTCATAGGATACTTGAAGGAAAAGAACAGTACGATGCTGTACGAACAATTCGGGGAACTGAAGTACAAGTATCGTAGCCGAGAATTTTGGTGCCGGGGATACTACGCGGACACAGCAGGTAAGAATGCGAGCCGTATAGCGGAATATATTGCAAACCAATTGAAAGAAGACCAATTTGGCGAGCAGCTGACCATGAGTGAAATTGGCCCGTTCACGGGTGGCAAGCAGCAGAACTCTCGCGGCTGGCAGACCGTACTTACACGTTTGACGTGTGTGCGAGGATCATAGGGATTTGCCCGTCTGTGAAATATCACCCGCATTGCGGGTAGATGCTTATTGTGCTGCGAGCTTGTTAAAATGGTTTATTATAAAGAAAAAGACACAAACTGTGCATTCATACATGCCGTATATATTTCAGCATCACTGCACGGGTACGACGGCAAAAAAGACAAGGTCCGACTCACCGTCGTTAATAAGACTGTGAGAATGCCCCTTAGGGCAGTAGTGGCATGCGCCCGCCTTTACTTCCTCGTATTCTCCGTCAAAGATAGCCTTGCCGCTCCCCTCCAAAAAGTAGATTATCTCGCTGCCGGCATCGTGTGTGTGCAGTCCGATGGATGCGCCGGGAGCAAGACTGCTGTACATTATCTTATTCAGACCGTCGTTGTACATATTGGCCTTAAGCTCCTTTTCCCCGCCGTAAAATTCCTTTAAAACGGTCTGCTCAATATTGTTAAAATCAATAATCATCTTTCTTCCTCTTTTCTAAAAATTTACTCTTATACTTTAATACCGCCGTGTTTCTCTTGTCAAGTAGGTCCGGCTTGTAATCTAAATCTGCCGTCCTAAGCCTTGGTATACACTGTTGTGCGAGGGAATTATGGGGTACATATAGCAAAAAGGCTCGTCCCGGCAGCAGAGCACAAGATAAAACAAATTGCCGTACCGGTATGCCTGCGCTGATGTGCATAGCTGACAGAAGCAGGCTTATGTCGGCTTACAGACGCCGCTTTGGCGCCGCGAGAAAAGAGTGAGTCAGCGCACCTCTGATAAGGCAGCACCTGTTTTTTGCAGACGAACATTCCGTATTCCTTGGGTATGCTTATCACGCAGTCCTTCATCCTGTCCTCAAGAGCTTTTTTCATATCGCTTTTCCTTATCTCTGTAACGGACGATATATCTTGCAGGGAATAAATATAAGCTATCAAATCATTTATGTCGGTAACCCTTAAGGAATCCTCATAATCAAATCTTTTTACATCGGAAAAGTGCTTTTTCAAAGCCATGTATCCGTTTTGCAGTGTGAAGCTTTTATTTTCCGCATCGACGATGCCGTAATCCTTTAACAGGTCTGCAATAAACGAATTTATTCCGTTTTCTCCGTATGCCGCGCAGTAAAAGCTCCCGTTCTTTGATAGCACCCGCGCGGCCTCCGATAATGCCCTGTCAATGTCGCCGACGTGATACAGCATCATGTTGGCAGTCACCGTATCGAAACGGTCATTTTCGTATGGTATATTTTCAATATTTACTACCTTCATTGAGATGTTTTCACTTTGTCCCAAAGCGCTTTTTGCGGCGGCGAGCATTCCATCAGAAATATCGGTCAAAAGCAGCTTTACGCCTTTGTCAATACGCTTCATATTAGATTTCCACATATCGCCGCTGCCGCAGCCAAGCTCAAGCACCTCGGAGCCGGGCGGTATGTCGTAATGAGAGAAAATCCAGTTTCCAAATCACAGCTTATTCACCGAATATTTTTGATGCAGCGGATTCTTGCCTTAAGCTTATCTGACCCTTTATACTGCCTTTTTACACTCCATTGATTATGCATAGCGCCCATACTCTTCACCCATATTTATTATAGCACATAAGTGCTGATAATCCCACTTTGACTTTTGCATCTGTGCAGCAGCATCAGCAATATGACGCCATATAGAAAATCCGTGCCGTTCTCAATCATACAGCAGATATAGGAAAAGATGCCGGCAACAAAAAATTCCCGCCTTTAAATGTTAAAAAAATGTGACCTTTTAGCTTTAGGTTGATTTAATTGCGCCAATAATGTAAAATAGTACTAAATATTGGTAAGATAAAGCCGCCATACACAAAGCACTGCAGCACATTGGCGCGCGGCAGTCAGGCTGATTGACTCAGCCGCAGCGCGGCGTGCTCCGACATTGGTTCGGCGGCAAAGCTATAACGAGCTTTTAATTTGCCCGTATTCCGGGCGGACGGGAGAAGCGGCATGCTTGAATTTTTATCCGGATTTTATCTTGATATAGTACGCTGGGTGCTGCCGGTGCTGTGCGTGCTTATAGTGCTTTTGCTGAGGGTGAGCCTTGTTCCGAAGCGTCAGCGCCCGCGCCTGCTCGCGATACTTGACATAAAGGGCTTTGCCCGTGTCCCGATAGAGCAGTACGAGACTACGATAGGCCGCAGCCGCACCTGCGACATAGTGCTGCCGCTTTATGTGATATCGCGCCAGCACGCCGTGCTTACGATGAAGGACATCGGAGTTTTCACAATATCCGACACCGGCTCTCAGGCAGGAGTAAAGGTGAACGGCGAGGTCAAAAAGAGCGGCGCGAGGGTAGTATTCGGCGACGAGATATCGCTTGCGGGCGTTGATATGAAGCTTATCTACCCGACGAAGCAGGACGCTGAGGCGCTGAAAAAGGACAAAAAGTACCGCAAATACAAAAAGGATGAAAAGCGTTTTATACCGCTTGCTATGATTCTGATAAACATAGTGCAGCTGCTCGGCCTTGTTGAGCTGCTGTTAGTTACCGATGCAGGCTATATACCGCTGTTTTCCGGCATAATGCTGTTCATGGCGGCGCTTATGTGGGTCTATAAGCTGGTAAGCCCGAAATTCGGTGTAGAAAACCCGTCGGCGGAGCTGACTGCCTTTTTTATGACGAGCATAGGCTTTCTTATAGTCGGCGGTGCTGAGCCGGGCAGCCTGCTTAAGCTGTTTGTCACCTTCCTTATGGGATTTACCATTTTCATCGTGCTGACCTGCATAATGCGCAATCTGGACTTAGTGATGAAGCTGCGCATGTACGCCGGTATTGCGGCGCTGCTGCTGCTG
This sequence comes from uncultured Clostridia bacterium, assembly GCA_944412495.1. Classification (GTDB taxonomy): domain Bacteria; phylum Bacillota; class Clostridia; order Oscillospirales; family Acutalibacteraceae; genus Timburyella. Next base: position 11,699 of record CALYBL010000008.1, read on the forward strand.
TCCGTAAACGTCATATTCGGCACGGAGATAAACGGCGCAAAGAACTGGATAGACCTCAAATTTATTACCGTACAGCCGTCAGAGCTTGTAAAGATACTGTTTATATTCTCGAGCGCCGCCACGCTGCAGTGGCTGCTTACGACTAAAAATCTTGCCATATTGATAGCCTTTTCGATAACCATAGTAGGCACGCTTTTTTATCTCGGCGATTTCGGCACGGCGCTCATATTCTTTATGACGTTCATACTTATAGCGTTCATGTCCACCGGCGATGTCAAGGCCATCGTCAGCATATGCGCCATTGCCGGGCTCGGCACGGGCTTTATTGTAATATTCAGATCTCATGTCATAAACCGCTTTGTCGCGTGGCGGCATGTATGGGATGCTGCATATCTGAATGGATTGGGCTATCAGATGACGCGCACGCTCATCGCAATAACGGACGGCGGACTGCTCGGCGTCGGCATAGGCAACGGCTTTTTGCGTGATGTTTTTGCATCAGACACTGACCTTATCTTCGGCCTGCTGTGCGAGGAGCTCGGCATCATAGTCGGGCTGTGTATAGCCGCCTGCTATGTACTGCTGCTGTGGGGCGCGATAAGGGCGTCGAAGAGCGCACGGTCGTCGTATTACGCCATTGCGGCGTGCGCAACCGCCGGACTTTTCATATTCCAGGCGGCACTGAATATATTCGGCTCTACCGACGTGCTTCCGCTCACCGGCGTTACGCTGCCGTTTGTCAGCAACGGCGGCTCGAGCATGATGTCCTGCTGGGGAATACTGGCATTCATCACCGCGGTGCTCAACAACCGCTCGATAAAGGACTTTAAGGGCAAGGAGCTCAAGCTTACTGCGTCAAAGCAGCGGGCAGGAGTTAAGGCTGCCGGATAGCATTGTCATCAAATATGACGTTTGGAAAATGCAATACACCGAAGCGGCGGCTTTGACGGCGGGCGTACAATAACGGCGAATTTATCGTTAAAACGCATATTTTGTTCATTTATAATCAGAGGAAAAGCTATGAAACGTATAGGTCTGCGCGCAAAAATACTTTTTTCTTTAATAGCGTTGTTTTTAGTTGGCTTCATTGTCCTTGGCCAGGATTATATCCGGCACAACGGGGAATGGGTGCTTCACCCTGCAAACATGGCAATATACAAAAACGGCCGGCTTGTTGTTACCGCAAATATAATGGATGAAACCGGCGAGGTGCTCCTTTCCATGAACGACGGCGAGGTCAAATACAACGACGACAGGATGATAAGGGAATCGACGCTCCACGCGGTAGGCGAGCCGACCTCCACCATACCCGGCGTGCTGTATTATTTCAAGGAGCAGCTCATAGGCTATGACATGGTAAACGGGATCTACGGCGGCGGCAGCGACATAACTCTTACGCTGAACGCTGAGCTGTGTTCAATAGCGCTGGACGCCATGGGCGAGCACAAGGGCACGGTAGGTGTATATAACTATAAGACGGGCGAGATAATCTGCATGGTAAGTACGCCTACCTATGACATAAACGACCCGCCGGACATTGCCGGCGACACAAGCGGAAAATATGAGGGAGTATATATGAACCGCCTGACGGGAGGGCTGTATGTGCCCGGCTCGGTGTACAAGGTGATAACTGCCTATGCTGCGATTGAAAACATAGGCGACATATATGAGCGCGAATTTGAATGCAACGGCAGCGTAGTGATAAACGGCGAGACCATAACCTGCACCGAAAGGCACGGCACTATTGATTTTGAGACAGCGCTTGCGCACTCCTGCAATGTTGCCTTTGCCGAGTTAGCGGTGGAGCTCGGGCCTGAGATAATGACGGAATATTCCGAAAAGGCCGGGGTAGGCGAAAGATATAACATAAACGGACTGAGAACAACGGCATCGTATTACAATGTTTCCGATGCCGACGACAATGCGCTTGCATGGTCGGGAATAGGCCAGTACACGGACATGGTGAATCCCTGTCAGTATATGGTATTCATGGGCGCGGTGGCAAACTCCGGCACGGCTGTGACACCCCATGTCGTAAGCGAGCTCAAAAGCTCGTCCGGCATGAACCAGAGCGTGCCGAACGGCAGCAGGAGCATTAATATGATTGAGCCGGAAACGGCCGATGAGCTGAAGGCGCTCATGCGCAACAACGTCACGAGCTATTACAGCGAATCCAACTACGCGGGGCTTAATCTCTGCGCCAAGACGGGCACGGCGGAGATGGAGGGCGAGAAGCCGCACTCTTGGTTTGCCGGCTTTATGGACGACGAGGAGTACCCCTACGCCTTTGTTGTGGTGGTTGAGAATGCCGGCTACGGCAGGGAATACGCCGCGCCGATAGCGAGGACGGTGCTCAACGCCCTCAAGGGACTTGACGGATAGTATTTTTATAGTCTGAAAAATATAGCGGAGGACGCTTAGACTGCGTGTCTGCTTTAATATCGCGACGGGAGCCTCGGTCATGCGGGCGAAATAAAACATTTACGCAGGACTAAGCTTTCCAATACAGGGAGGATACTATATTGAATGTTGTTACACTTATAATGCAAGGGCAATATGTGTGGGCGGCTATTATGCTTGCGTCGACGCTTTTTGTGCTGTTTGTAGCGCTGCCGTTTCACGAGTTTGCGCACGCCTTTGCCGCAAACAAGCTCGGCGACCCGACGGCAAAGTATCAGGGCAGGCTGACTTTAAATCCGTTTAAGCACCTTGATTTTATCGGCGCCATGCTGCTGCTGTTTTTCGGCTTCGGCTGGGCAAAGCCGGTGCCGGTAAACCAGCGCAATTTCCGCAATCCCAAGGGCGACATGGCGATAACCGCCTTTGCCGGACCCCTTTCCAATCTGATAGTGGCCTTTGTGGTGATGCTTATCATGCATATAGTCAATATTTTTTATGTGAATGTTTATATAAACTACTTTTTAACGTCCGCAGCCACTGTGAACATATATCTTGCGGTGTTCAATTTAGTGCCCGTGCCGCCGCTGGACGGCTCGCGCCTGCTTTTTGCAATACTGCCTGACAGGTATTATTATAAATTCCAGCAGTATGAATTCATTTTCTCAATGGTAATACTTGTGCTGATTATAACGGGTGCCCTGAGCCGGCCGCTGGCATTTGTATCGGGCTATATTTACAACGGCTTTGATACGCTGCTTTCGCTTATCTTTTCACCGTTTACCCCAAGTGCGGTCGTGGCGATGTAGCGGACGGGAGAGGCCATGGAAAAGCTTAATTTTAAAACAGAGGTGTTTGAGGGCCCGCTCGACCTTCTTTTACACCTCATCTCTCAGAAAAAGGTCAGCATATTCGATGTGTCGGTGATAGATCTCATAGACCAATATATGCAGTATGTCAGCGACATGCAGGAAAACGACCTCGATGTGTCCAGCGAGTTTTTGGAAATGGCAGCGCGGCTGATATATATAAAGACCGTGTCGCTGCTGCCGAAGCACGAAGAGGCTGAAAGCCTGCAAAACGAGCTTTTGGGCGAGCTTATAGAATACAGGGTCTGCAAGGAAATGGCGGCGGCTTTGTCCCGCATGGCGACCGGCTTTGACTATATCACTCGGCCGCAGGAGGATATAAAGGCGGACGGCGAGTATAAGCTAAAGCATGACGCAAAGCAGCTTTTGCAGGCGTATATAAGCGCCGTGAGCAGGAGCGAGCGGCGTCTGCCGCCGCCGATAAGCGATTTTAACCCGATAATACACAAAAGGATAGTACCGGTCTCCGGCAAGGTGGTATATCTGCTGCGCAGGCTGAAAAAGGACGGGCACGCCAAAATGCTCAGTCTTTTCAGGCCGTCGGACACGAAGTCAGACATAGTCGCTACCTTTCTCGCTCTGCTGGAGCTTTTGAAGAGCGAGCGCGTGACGGTAAGCGGGCCGGTCGATAATCCCGACATTATGTTTAAAGAGGAGTGACGGGCGCTTGGACAGCATTGAAATAAAAAAGGCGATAGAAGCCATTCTTTTTGCCGGCGGCGACCCGGTGCCGGTAAAGCATATCTCGCAGGCGCTCGATATCCCGCAGGATGCGGCTGCTTCGGCCGCAGACGGGCTTGCAAAGGAATATCTTGACCATGGACGCGGCATAGTAATAAAAAAAATAGGTGACTCGTATCAGATGTGCAGCAGCAAGGACATGGCCGGATACGTGCGCAATGCGCTGGAGATAAAAAGGAACACGCCGTTGTCTCAGGCTGCTATGGAGGTACTGGCGGTGATAGCCTACAATCAGCCGGTGACACGCTCATATATTGAGCAGGTAAGGGGCGTCGACTGCAGCGGCGTAATATCGAGCCTTGTGACAAAGGGGCTTATAGAAGAAAAGGGCAGGCTTGATCTGCCGGGCCGGCCGCTGATGTACGGCACTACCGACAACTTTCTGCGCTGCTTTGACATATCGTCATTAAGCGAACTCCCGCGCTCAGAGGAAAGCGTGAGCGACCAGCAGATGGAGTGGGAGCTAAAGGACTGAAGTATGCCCCGTGAGACGTGCAGACAAAGCGGTTGAATATAACCGTATCGGACATTGGCAAGCACTATCCGGCATGTAAGCAGAAGGTGCTTTTGTATAGACGAATCTCCTGCCGGCGCGATATCGCATGTGCTTTACCGTCGGTATGATTTGCATTACGGCGCAGTTAAAGCCGTATGCTGTACAGCAGAGATGCAAAGCAGCGCCAAATCATATATGGCCGGTGATCAGCGTCCTGTCGCTTGTGTGTCTTACGCAATAGACGGTTAATTGCATGATAACAGGGCAGAGCATGGTATAATAATGTCTTTATTTTCTTGCCTCACAAATCCGTAAACAGGCAGTGAGTGCTTGAAGACGGCCGGCGAAAGTTCAATTAAGCTTTTAGATTGGCATATCATTGACTTGATAACCGATTTCGAAGATTGTCTGCTTTTGCGTACGGATTTTCAGCGCCTCCGCAAACAAAAACTGATTGACTCGGCGCCTTTAGGCCCATATTATAAATATAGAATAAATTCAGAGGAGTGGAGGAGACATGTGGCTGTATATATTGCTTGGTGTACTTGTGCTGCTTGTTTTCCTTCTCATTATGCCGATACGCTTGAGGGCCTCGTATGAGGATTCGGCTTTTGTAAGCGTAAGCTATTTATTCTTAAAATTTCAGCTTCTGCCTAAGAAGCCGAAAAAGGACAAGAAAAAAGCGGGGAAAAAGGGCATGAAGTCCAAGGCGGAGGCTCAGCCGGATACAAAGCCGAAGAAAAAATTATCGGAAAAGCTTCGCGAGGTAAGCGACGGCGTTTCTCTTGCGGCGGACGCTGCCGGCCGCCTTATAAAAAGCATAAAAATAAAAAAGCTTTATCTGAATATCGATATAGGCACTCCGGATGCGGCGGACACCGCAATTGAATACGGTGCAGTCAGCGCGGTGCTTTATCCGGTATGCGGCCTTATATTTTCCAGGTGCAGGGTGGACGAAAAAAAATTTAAGGCCAATATAAACGCGCGGTATGATTTAGAAGAGAGCGGCGTCTCCTTCAAGGCAGATATAAGCATATCTCTTATTTCCGCAATAGTAATTGCCGTTTTAACGCTTTGCAAATATATTTCCAAAATAACGGAGAATAATAAAGACAACGAATTAATTAAAGGCGGTGCAGTAAAATGAACGAAAGCAACAGCAAAATTCAGGGAATAATGGACACGACAATGGAGAAGATACGGCAGATGTCGGACGCCGACACCATAATCGGCGAGAAGATAACGGTAGGCGGCATCACCGTAATACCGGTGTCTAAGGTATCCTACGGCTTTGCCTCCGGCGGCTCTGACTTTGCCATGAAGTCGGCGCAGCAGCCGCTGTTTGGCGGCGGCGGCGGAGCCGGGATGTCGATATCCCCGGTGGCCTTTGTTGTTATAAAGGGCGACGACGTGAAGGTCATGCCGGTAACGTGCGCGTCAAACTCTGCCGACAAAGCCATAAGCCTTGTGCCGGAGATGTTTGATAAAATAGTCGGCCTGTTTAAAAAGGACAAGAAGGATAAGGACGTCGATAAGGACGGCGTAAAGACAGATGAACATTCTGACTTAAACGCCGATTTTGCCGGCAAAATGGCGCCGGACGAGGAGCTTCAGTAATTTATCCTTGAATTGCAGAAGGGGAGTGTGCTGTTTTGCCGGATACGTCACAGGTATGCTCTTGGTGCAGAGGTGATAAGCTTTTATATGATTATCACTGCGGCGAATGGGGGATTCCCCTGCATGATGATGTCAGGCACTTTGAGTATTTAGCGCTCGAGGCGATGCAGTGCGGGCTGAGCTGGCTGCTTGTCCTCAAAAAGAGGGATGCCATACGAAAGGCATTTTCGGGCTTCGACGTCCGCAGGGTAGCCGGCTACACCGAGGCGGATATACAGACGGCACTTGAGGTGCCGGGCATGATACGCTCTGCCGGAAAGATAAGGGCCGTCGTGAATAATGCTGGTGTGTTCTGCAAAATGCAGGAGGAGTATGGCTCATTTGACAGCTGGCTATGGTCGTACACCGATGGTAAGACGCTTGTGTACAAAAGTCATCGCTCCGGACTTCCCGCATCAAACAGCCTGTCAGACGAGATAAGCGCATTTTTAAGAAAGCGCGGCATGAAATATCTCGGCTCGGTCACGGTGTACTCGTATCTTCAGTCAGCCGGTATTATAAACGACCACGAGCCGTGCTGCCGGCTTTACGAGTATATAAACAGCAGCTTTCCCGTCCGCTTTGCAGACTGAAGCAAAAGCAAAGCCGCCCGGCCGGCCGGTCTGACATTTTTATATGCAAAACCGGTGACAGAACGCGTCATACTCGGAAAAATATATACAAAATCGGCCGTATATGCGGCCGATTATCGGAGCACGGACTCACATACGGCGAGTTCGATGTAAGTGTTGTGTTTTGTACCGCGCATGACTGCTGTTTTGAGAAAATAACAAAAATAACGCAGTTATTTCGAAATATCCTTTTTCCCACGGCGCCGGCGGCTTTGCCGGCGCGTTGAGGGCGCTTATCAATATTTTTTTGATTGCCATGTAGCATCCGCGCATAAAATACGTTTGTCAAGCATTAAATCACACCATCTGCTCATATAATTAAAGGTCAGGTGGTGTTTGCTTTGTTTAAGAATGCATTGAAAATAACGGTTTCGCTTGTGCTGATACTGACTTTTTCCTGCGTTTCTGTAATGTCATACGCCGATGATGTGGGAGATATTTCCGCATCCGGCGCCGTTTTGGTGGAGCAGGGAAGCATGCGCGTGCTTTACGAGAAAAACGCTCATGAGAAAATGTCAATGGCGAGCACGACAAAGATAATGACTACCATTCTGCTTATAGAATCGGGCGATTTGAACCGGCAGCTGACTATTACGAGTGAGATGCTCGCCGGCGCGGAGGGCTCGTCGGTAGGCTTCCGTGCGGGGAATACGGTAACCTGCGCCGACCTTGCCTACGGCATGATGCTGGCCTCCGGCAACGATGCGGCGAACGCCGCGGCGGTGTATATGGCCGGCTCGCTCGAGGCCTTTGCCGACTTGATGAACGCCAAGGCCGCCGAGATAGGCATGACAAATACGCATTTTGTAACGCCGTCCGGGCTTGACGCAGACGAGCATTACTCAACCGCCTATGACATGGCGCTGCTTGCGTCATATGCGATGTCAAACCCGATATTTGCCGAGATAGCCGGCACGCAGGTTCATCCGATAACCTGCGGCGACCCGGCGCAGACGGTGTATTTCTCCAACCATAACCGGCTTCTCAAGTCGTATGAGGGCGCCGGCGGCGTAAAAACGGGGTTTACCAAAAAGTCAGGCAGATGCCTTGTATCCTTTGCTGAGCGCGATGGCGTAAGGCTTATCGCGGTGACGCTGAATGCACCGGATGACTGGAACGACCACACATCTCTTCTGGACTACGGCTTTTCCGTTTTAAAGCCTATAGAGATTAAGCATGAGCTTCCTGTTTCATCCGTCAGCGTCGCAGGCGGCAGCCCTGACAGTATAGCCGTGGAGGTGCTCCCCATAACCGCGGCCCTGCTCGACGGCGAGGAGGAAGGTCTGACGGCCAGCGTTTATCTTCCGAAATTTGTTTATGCGCCCGTAAGTGCCGGCGACTTGGTCGGGAAGGTGGATTATTACCTGGACGGCCGGCTGGTCGGCAGTGCGGACATTGTCGCCTCGCAGTCGTCGGACAGCCAGGCTGCCAGCGAAAAAAGCCTGCTTGAGAGAATGCTTTACTGGTTTTTTATCCTGCTCAGCCGATGATTGCGTTATGCATGTCTGAAAACGGAATATCAAAAGCATCTGCGGTTAAAAAGAAGGAGAATCAATATGGTTATAGCCGATAATACGATAAAAAAGCTTCTCCAAAATGTTTATTTTATTTGGGGTGATGGTAAGACGGCGACCGCGAATGCCCTTGCAAAAAGGCATGACATCTATGTTTATCATACGGATGACAGTAGGAGCCGGCATTTCAAAAACGCTCATCCTGATTATCAGCCGGCAATGTGCCGTGATGTGCCTGATTTTTGGGCGCTTAAAAAGGAAGACGCCTTTTTATGGGAGAGCGCTGTTGTCAGGGAAATGACACCGATGATTGCAGCGGAACTGATTGGGCTTTGTTATAAATATAAACGCATTATCTGCGAGGGCGATATCGATATTGACACTGTGCTGCCGGTCGTTACCAATGCGGTCGTAATATCCAATCACGGGAAAAAATACGATTTCTTTGCCCGGCCAGAGCAGGCGCACATGTTGAAGGAGATAAGGCAGAGAGCCGACCTTGACGAGGCGCAAAAGCAAAGACGCATAGAAAATGCCTATAACATTACAGCCTCCGACTCCGCCGTGAAAAAGGCCGAACGCCGTGCAGTCAGGCTTTACGGCGTTAAGGAGATAATTCGTGATGAATCGACAAGCGTGGAGCAGGTCGCTAAGCTGATAGAAGAGTATTGGAAGCTGTAATTTAATAGCCTCTCATTTCCGCACAAATCCTTCAGTCTCCTCGGCAAAAGCGCCAAAGCGCAGCGTAAGCTTACATAACTATATAACTCAGAAACTCATTTCATATATAATAGAATAAAAGGCATAGAAAATATGGCCGTATTTATATCGGAGAAAATTTTTATTTAAAATACAGGAGGAAGAAAGTGGCGGAAAAGATAAGGCTGCAAAAATATTTATCTGAGCATGCGGTGGCCTCCCGGCGCAAATCGGAGGAGCTCATACGCCAGGGGAGAGTAAAGATAAACGGCCGCACGGCCGGTATCGGTGATAAGGTTGATGAGCACAGAGACATAATAACAGTTGATGGAAAAAAGGTGAAACGTCCGCCGGAAAAGGTTTACATAATGCTTAATAAGCCGCGAGGCTATACCACGACAATGTCGGACGAGCTTGGGCGCAGGTGCGTGGCGGATTTGGTCAGAGGAGTGCACGAGAGACTGTACCCGGTCGGCAGGCTTGACCGCGACTCTGAGGGTCTTATCATAATGACTAACGACGGTGAGCTTGCAAACAGGGTTATGCATCCGTCGGGCAGCATATACAAAACCTACAGGGTGACTGTAGCGCCGCCGGTCTCGCAGGAGCAGATAGACGCGCTTATAAACGGAGTGGAGCTTGACGGACGTATTACGGCAAAAGCCATTGTCGATATAATAACGGAGGAGCCGGAGCGCGCGGTGCTCAAAATAGCCATATGCGAGGGGCGCAACCGCCAGATACGCAGAATGTGTGAGGCCGTCGGGATTGAGGTTAAGCGTCTGAAGCGCACTGCGATAGGCGGACTTAAGCTTGGCATGCTCCCGCCTGGCAGGTGGGAAAAGCTGGATGATCAGGAAATGGGACTTATTTTTAAAACAGCCGGACCAAAAGAAGCGCCGGACACGTCAGGACACGGCCCTTCGCAGTACAGGAAAAAGGCACAAGACGGGAAAAATAAGCTCAGAAAGCCCACATCTTAAAATTTTTCTTGTAAATTTATAAAAGGCATGATATAATGCTGTTTGTATACGAATGGGAGGTTCTGTTTTTATGTCTGTAATTGATATAATATTGGGCGTTGTAATAGTTGTTTTAGGCATTATATTGATAATATTGATTCTGATGCAGCAGGGCAAGCGTGCCGGCGTCAGCAGTGCGGTCGCGGGAGGTTCTGAGACCTTTATTTCAGGCGCTAAAAACCGCACAAAGGATGCTACACTTAAAAGATTTACAAAGTATATAGCTATAGCTCTGTTCGTTATTTTCATAATTACCAATATATATGCATTTTTCAGATAATGTATTTTTTAATATCAAAGGCACTCCGCATTAGGCAACGTCCCATAAGGAAGTAAAAAGAATTTTGGTAGGAACCGGCGTGTCAAGTCACGCCGGTTCCGATTCGTTTAAGGACTCCCTTCCAATCTTCAAAGGAATGCGGATTTGCCCCACATAGGTGAAATA
>CALYBL010000009.1 GCA_944412495.1 uncultured Clostridia bacterium
GAAAGGCTGTAGCGGACTGGGGGGGGGTGGCGGCCGGACTCAGGCCGGGAGAGTGAATTAGCAGATAGAGGCCCGACTTTCGTGCACGGCGGTGAAAGGCCATATCAGACTGCAGCCGAATTGCCGCCGGACTCAGTCCAAGAGAGTGAATTAACAGATATAGTCCCGACTTTCGTGCACGGCGGTGAAAGGCCATATCAGACTGCAGCCGAATTGCCGCCGGACTCAGTCCGGGTTTAGTGTTATCCTTGCAGCGGCCTGAAAGAAAAAGCCTCGGCTACGGAGGCAGTCTATGATAGAGGACGAACTCATTATAAGCAAAAAATGACTTAAAGGGCGGCAAGTATAGGGGTGTTTGACGGCTGTACATTGCTAATATATATTTGCGCCCTTTAAGTCGGTTATAATTATATCATATATTTTCTAAAAAGTAAATTCTATTCACCATCGTTTTTGCGGATGACATACAGGAAAGCCGGCCTTTTGCCGGGAATATACGTGAAAGGCCGCTGACAGGCCCTGCTGCGCAGAGAAAATAATAAATTGACTACAGCGCAAAGCCGCCGCTCACATCGAGGATTTGTCCCGTTACAAACCCGCTCTGCGCAAAAAACAGCGCAGCCGCCGCGACATCGCTTGCCAACCCCAGCCGCATGAGTGGAGTATCGGAAGCCATAGCGGCTTTGTCCCCGTCGGAAAAAGATGAAAGCATGTCTGTGTCGATAACACCGGGGCATATGCAGTTTACCGTTATGCCGGATGGGCCGACCTCCTTTGCGAGCGCGCGCGTCAAGCCGATAACGGCGGCTTTTGATGCGGAATATATTGCTTCACAGGCGGCACCACGGCGGCCCCACACAGAGGAAATATTTATTATGCGTCCGCTTTTTTTGCTTATCATGCGCGGCAGCACGGCCCGGCAGACATTGAATACTCCTCTCACGTTGGTGTCCATCACCATGCTGTATTCGCCGTCTGTCATATCCTGCAAAAGCCCGTAGTGCGCGACTCCGGCGTTGTTTACGACCGTGTCCGGCGAGCCGTCCGGCAGCAGTGCGAGCAGCTTTGCGACCTCGTCCGGCTTTGAAACATCGGCGCGGATGCACTCGGCGCTTCTGCCGGCGGAGGAAAGCCTTGCGCACAGAGCCTCGGCGGCAGTACGGCTCTTATTATAATTTATTATCACATGATATCCTGAGCCGGCAAACGACTCGGCTATGGCAGCGCCTATCCCGCGTGAGGCACCGGTTATCAATGCCGTTTTCAAATATATTCCCCCTTCGGATTCGAAAAAGTGCCGGGCCGGCCTTTAAAAGAATGCTCCCACCGCGCTGCGGCATAAGGAAGGAGTGAGGAAGGGAAGAGTACGCCTCATGGAACCTATTCGGTATGTAATAAAAATCGGCTATGCAGTTTAGAGGCAGCTTTACCGCCCCTCCCTCAAAGTTTATAAGCTGCGCGGTGTGAAATATGTACTGCTGCGCAGATATGCATGCTTGCCGCCAGCGGTATTATGGATACAAATGCAGGGATTAATCCAAAACCGGAGTGCCATACGGAGCCATTGGACAAGGCTCCGAAGCGACGGGCGTATTTTTTTAGGCCGCGCTATTCCTTAAATTCAAAGCCGTATTCGGATATGCTGACTACGCGGTTTTCGAGCCGCGCCTTTTCGGCGGCAAATGCCATTATGTGGCTGTAAACGGAATTGTGTGCCGAGGATAGCATATCCTTGCTCTTTGAGCGGACGTTTTTTACAAAGTCGGCCATGAGACGCATGTCGCCGCCGCCGTGGCCGTGAATGTCCTCCGCAACATTTACGGGGACGTTTACGCAGAAGGGGTATTTGTCCTGATCGGGCTTTATAAAGCCGGCATTCTGGAATTTATAAAGATTAATGTTCGTGGTCGTGTCCTCGAGCTTTGCCTCTATCTGGCCGTGCGATCCCATGAGCTTTATCGTCCTGCTTATACCCTTGGTAAAGGCGCACATGGTAAAGGCTACATTAACGCCGTTGGCAAAGGTTATTATGCTAACCTGATTATCAACGACGTTGTTGTCGCAGCGGTGCACGCATCTGCCGTAAGGGCCTGTTTCAAGCGCCTTTCTTCGTGCATCGAGAGAGGTGTCAAGGCTTATTACATCAACGGGCCATGCCGTGTTTTTGCCGAGATAGAGCTTAGTGGCGTCATACGGGCAGTTGTCGCGGTATTTGCAGTCGTCGGTGCAGCGAGCGGTAGAGCCTTCAGGAGCGCTTTCTTTGTTAAAATAGTTCAGGCTGCCGAAGGAGGCCACGCTCACCGGTGCGGCACCTATAAGATAATACAATAAATCCATGTCATGACAGCTCTTTGCGAGTATCATCGGGCAGGATTCGTCGCTGTTGCGCCAGTTGCCGCGCACAAAGCTGTGCGCCTGATGCCAGAAGCTGACGTTTTCGTTATGCTGTATAGCGATAAGCCGGCCTATTTCACCATCGTCGAGCAGGCGCTTTATCGTCTGGAAAATCTCGGTAAACCGAAGCACATAGCACAGCGACAGCAGCACTCCTTTTTCGGCAGCGCGGTTTGCCATTGTTATGCACTCGTCAAGGCTCGGCGACATCGGCTTTTCGAGCAGTATATCGTAGCCGAGGTCAATGGCCATCATAGTTGGCTCAAAATGCATTTTATCCTGCGTGCATATCATGGCGCAGTCGGCTATTTTGCCGCGTGCAAAAAGCTCGGGATAATCTGCAAAGCAGTTTTCCGGTGAAATGCCGTATTTTTCGGCAAAGCGCTCGCGGCGTTCCCTTACCGGCTCTGCCACGGCGACAACCTTAAACTCCTCCGGATGCTGCAGACTGTAGGAGGCATATTCGTTGCCGCGGCCGCCGGCGCCAATAAGAATTGCTGTTACTTGTTTCATTTAACACACCTCTGAAAGCGTAATAGTAAAAATTAATAGTATTTTACTCTAACAGGATAATAAAATCAATAGTATAAACAAATAATTATTGACACAAAATGGAAAGCGTTGTAAAATTAATTATAATATAAAAGGGAGGTTATAAACCTATGAAAAAACTGCGTTCGTTAATATGTGCTGCCGTTGTTACTGCGTTAGCGGCGACCACTATAATTACTACGTCAGCTGTAACACTGCCTGAAGGCTCGTCTATGGGACTGGATTTGCTGCCGGAATCAACTGATGAGTTGATTGCGGGAACAGATTGTGACGGCGGTTACATAGCTACGCTGGACGACAACGGCCTGTCGCTGGAATATACTGAGGAGGGCGAGGCACACGGCTTCTCTCAGGCAATTTTTGCGATTGGCGAGGAAATCAATGTAAACGAGATGCCCAACATAAGGATAAAAACGCATTTTACCAGTCCTGCTGATGAGGAAAATCTGCCGCGCGTTAATTTGAGAATCAATTATACGAACTCACTCGGTGAGAGCAATTATCTCATGATGAGTTACCTGGATGATGTATTTGAGATTAGTGATGCCGGTGCTATCAATGTTGATACAGAGGCTACAATAAACTTCTTCGAGCTTCTTAATGAGCAGAACATGCTTACTGTAGACGGACTTGTCATGATAGACGAGGTTTCATACTGGATGGGCGGAGACGCCGGACTCGTACTGACCTATGACTACCTCTATTTTGAAGAGGGCACTCCTACCCTTAACGGAGAGGAAACAACCACCTCTGAGCTTCTTGGCAGCAGTGAGTCTTCGGCAGCAGCGACTTCTTCTGCCGCTGATGACGAATCTTCTGCGGCGGCTTCATCAGCCAGCTCTTCTGCCGCTACATCTTCAAGAGCGAGCACATCCTCAAGAAGGACGACAACAAACGATGACAACAACATGGTTATGTGGATTGTTATAGGCGTCGTAGCGGCTGTAGTTGTTATAGCTGTTATAGTGCTGATAGTTGTCAAGACCAAGAAATCCTCCGGAGACAAGACGGATGGAACGTCTGACGGCGAGGGTGCTGAGAAAAAGGATGACGAAGAGAAATAAGCACTGACTAAGGTGTGATAGGTTCTCTGTCGTATTTAAAATTTTAGCGGTCCGGCTGTTATCAGCCGGACCGTTTTCCTTTACATATAACGGGTATTATTTGCCGCGAGGCAAAATCGGCAGTATGTAAGCTAAGCAAACACAGTGAATACCGAAAGCCGATATTTTTTGCCCGATGCGCCTAAGGCAGGGATTATGCCGGTCTTTACGCGTAGTTAAGGGCTTTCGCGGCCCTTTGGCCGGAGAAAACTAAAACTGAGCACATCAATATCCGTACAAAAGTTTAGACAGAAGCGGCTGGACGAACAATAAGCATATTGCTCAGATAACCATGCCGCACATATATTTATAGTTGAAAGAGGGTTTATTGCCGCAAACAGCGCCTTTATATACTCCTGACATACTTTAAAATTCCCCAATGGCGTATGCCATTGGGAAATTTTCGGCAAAGGCTTAAGAATGCGACAACTCGCCGAGTTAAATGTGTGAAGCAGTCGGACAACACTGTACGGAGGGACACAAGGCTATGAACACGAATTATTCTAAGCCCAAGCAGTTTTTTGTATTGTATTTCTATTCCTTGCCGAGCATTTTGGCATATTGGCTTGAAAGGACCTTGGACAGTATGCAAAATACCGCCGTAAGCAATATACCGATTCCGAAAAAGTGAACGCTCAGCAGAATTATTCCGACCCAATCGCCGGCGTCGGCGAGGAAAAGAAGCTTTCCAATGTTAAGGATAAAGAAATTTGCGCCATAATGGAAGCCGGCCCAAATATAAGCGCCAAGCGTAATTATTATGGTAGCCAGCAGAGAAGCGTTTGAAAAGCTTTTCCTGCTTTTATAAAGCCGGACAAAGTACCAGTTTGCAAGCGAAAGCATAAATCCGGTTGCCGGAATTACAAGCGTAAATGCCCAATAGCCGTTTGAGAATCCGGACGGAGTGGCGGCCTCTAATGCAACGCCTATTGTGATAAGTGCGAATGCGGCAAACAGCAATACTGATTGCAGTATGGATGCCTTCCAATTGTTTATGCGGCTTAGCTTTTCAGGTGCAGAAGCAGCAGATATGCCTGTCTCGGATGCAGTATTCATGCTTTCATAAATTGCCTTGCAGTCGGGACAGGAATCGATGTGCTCTTTTACAATTGCTGCGCTTTCCTGTGAACAGCAGCTGTCAATGTACAAAGGGATTAAGTCTTTTACAACATTGCATTCCATGTTTATTACCTCATTCTTTCTGACAGTTTTTGTTTTGCACGGTAAAATGTGACCCTTGCCCAGCTTTCGCTTTTGCCGAATATTTTGCTGATATCTTTAAGTGAAAATCCGCCAAGCACTGACAGCATGAACACCTCTTTATACGGCTCCTCCAGCTTGTGCAGGCTCATAAGCGCTTTTTCGGAAAGCTCATTTTGAATAAATATTTCTTCAATATTATTTTTGTCGTCTAAAGGTGCCGTCTCGTCAAGAGGCTCTGTCTTTTTATGCTCGTTATACCATGCAAAATATGTGTTTTTTGCTATCTGGCAAAGCCATATATCCGCTTTTTCCTTATTCCGTAAAGAGGCATAGTTCATATATGCACGAAAGAAGGTCTCTTGAGTCAGCTCTTCCGCAAGCGAAATGTCGCGGGTCAGCTTTATAAGATATTTAAAGATAAAATCTCGGTTATCATTGAAAAGCTTTTCAAAATCGGCCACAGTTTCACCGTCCTTTCAACTATTAGATAAGATAATCGCCGAAACGTTACAAAAGCAAAAACGTTTTTTAATTAAAAAAGCATCGTCCGCATACGGGATTTTTTTGCATCAAAGTGCATTTAGCTCAGAAAGAGCTTCGGCGAGCTGCGTATTAAGTGATTTTATTATTTAGGACCATGCCGAAAAGCAGCATGGTCCTTTTGCATATTAATTATTAAACGAACGATATGCCTTAAAATGTGCCGGGCAGAAAATCACTGCCAGTATTTTCTGTCAAGACTGCGGTAGCGCACGGCCTCAGATATGTGGACAAGCTCTATCGTCTCGCTTGCGGCCAAATCGGCTATTGTGCGAGCGACCTTTATAATGCGGCCGTATGCCCTTGCGGACAGTGACAGCGACTCGAACGCCGAGCGCATAAATTTTTCGGCATCAGCGGTAAGCCGGCAATGCTTTTCCGTGAGCTCGGAGCTCATGGCGGCGTTGCAGCGGCAGCCGGTGCCGGCAAAGCGTTCGGACTGAAGTGCACGGGCGGCCGTCACCCGCTTTCTTATCTCCTTTGATGCTTCGCCGCCGCTGCCAGAGCTTAGCTCGTCGTATTTTACGGCGGGGACCTCTATATGCATGTCGAGCCTGTCGAGCAGCGGCCCGGAGACGCGGCCAAGGTAGCTCTGCACGCTCTTTCGGCTGCATCTGCAGACATGGTCCGGGTCGCCGAAAAAGCCGCACGGGCACGGATTCATTGCCGCAACAAACGACACTGAGCAGGGATATAAAACCGAGCCGCTGGCACGGGATATCCTTATCTTACCGTCCTCAAGCGGCTGGCGCAGCGCTTCAACCGCCTGCTTCGGAAATTCGGGCAGCTCGTCCAAAAACAATACACCATTATGAGCAAGCGATATTTCGCCCGGCCTTGGCATGCTGCCGCCGCCCGAAAGTCCTGCCGGTGAAATAGTATGGTGCGGTGAGCGGAAGGGCCGCTCGAAAATAAGCGGCATGCCCTCCGGCAGAAGCCCGGCTACGGAGTATATTTTTGTAGTCTCCACCGCCTCGTCAAAGCTCATTTCCGGCAATATCGACGGCAGCCGCTTCGCCAGCATGCTCTTGCCGGAGCCGGGCGGACCTATCATCAGCACATTGTGGCCGCCCGCCGCTGCAATCTCAAGCGCACGCTT
This sequence comes from uncultured Clostridia bacterium, assembly GCA_944412495.1. Classification (GTDB taxonomy): domain Bacteria; phylum Bacillota; class Clostridia; order Oscillospirales; family Acutalibacteraceae; genus Timburyella. The sequence continues at coordinate 6,892 of CALYBL010000009.1, forward strand.
GGCGGTCTCCTGCCCCCTTACATCGGCAAAATCCAAATATTCCGGCGGTGCGGGCAGAGGATAATCCTTACCGCTTACCGGCGCTATGTCCGCTTCTCCCTTCAGATGCGCAAGCAGCTCGCTGACGTTGCGGACGGCATAAATATCTAAGCCCTTTACGACGGACGCCTCCGCTGCGTTGCCATACGGGATATAAAACCGCTTAAAGCCGCTTTTGACTGCGTGCAGTGCCATCGAAAGAATTCCGCGTACCGGCCGCACGGCGCCGTTGAGTGAAAGCTCACCGATAAAGACGGCGTCGGACAGCTCGGCGTCAAGCTGGCGAGACGCCTTAAGCAGCGAGATTAGCACCGGCAGGTCGTAAATTGGACCTTCCTTGCGAATGTCTGCCGGAGCGAGATTTATTGTTATGCGGCTTACCGGATATTCAAAGCCCGAATTTTTAAGCGCCGAGCGGACTCTGTCCTTTGACTCCTTAACGGCCGCGCCCGGCAGCCCCACTATGTCAAACGCGGGAAGTCCCTGAGTCAGGTCGCATTCGACCGCGACGGTAAAGGCGTCCAGCCCGAACATTCCGGCGCTGTAAAGCTTTGAAAACATAACGCACCCCCAGTTGAATATTAAAAAGCAGTGTTGGCAGGACAGCATAATCGGATATGCTGCCGCATGAGAAAAATGCCGGGCGTGAAAGGCTGAGACAGACATAAAAATATAGGCCAAGCACGGGCGGCAGAAGGCGGTGTATAAAGATAAAGCCCGGCCGTATCGGCGACGCCGTTTTATTGGTGTAAGGGCTGCCGGACATGATGCGTACGCGGCATAGTAAAAGGAGCCATGTCCTGCACGGCAAGAAACATCTGCGAGATATTTGCAATTAAACAATGCTCGAAACCTGCAAACTGCCCTGAAATCACATAAATTATGTACACACGTCCATATGAGAACGCCGCGGGAAAAGCGAAAGGTAAGGCCGGTAAAAAATGGTACGCGGACGGAACGACCTACTGAAGCCGACGGGAAGATTTGTGCCTTCTGTGTATGAGCGGGCCGAAGCGCGGACGGCAACGGCCGGATATATGCCGCAAATGCTTTTTAAAGCACGGGCGGCGGGGATAAAACACCAGAGGACTTTGGCGCAAAATATACGGACATGCCGTTATCAGGGACCCGTCCGTCCGCCGGGCGGCGGTCATATTTAAGAGGAGTTTTGCCCGTGCCAGAGCATTTTCCCGCACGCTTAAGACGACAGGCTCATATCACCGCGCCAGCCTCTCTTTAGAATATCGCCGTCCGCGGCAAAAAAAGAAAAAGGCACGGCGCCCTATGCCGTGCCTTCGAGCTTATAAAGCCGTTATAATCCTATCGGCCTTAGTCTTTACAAGACCGACATACAGGAAGGTCCCGAATATCACGCACGGCGCGAACTGGCCGAGCGCTATCCACAGTATATTAATCCACAGCGGTGCGTTGTTGACAAATGCCAGCTCGGCGCCTATAACCAAAGCGTTTATTATCACCGGCGGCAGCATCGCCAAAAATGGTATCTTTATGCCATGCGGGAAAATTCGGAATTTAACATTGCGCAAGAAGTAGGAGAGGAAAGCGGCGATGAGCGTTGCACCCGAGCCTATAAAAATATCCAGTGCGCCGAGCGGGTTGGCACCGGTCGTTATTCCAACCGCATTTGAAATCGCGCACCCGATAAACAGTCCGGGGATTGCCGCGGGAGTAAATACCGGAAGGATGGTAAGCGCCTCAGAAATGCGAAACTGCACCTGACCGAAGGCCAGCGGCTGTATGAGCAGCGTCGCTATCGTATAAAGCCCCGCAATGACCGACGCGGTAGCTATGTAAAAGGCATATCTATAGCCCTTTTTCGTTTTTGTATTTGACATCGCTTTTAATTACAGCTCCTTATTCGTAATAAATTCAAGCCTACTGAAGCAGAGGCATTGACTGCCGTTTAAGCAGGCATAAAAAATCAAACAGCAGACTGCCGGAAGAACAGAGGTCATTATTTTTCCTTGTCTTTTTCCTTATCCTTGCCCTTGTCCTTGCTCTTTGACTTTTTTTCGCTGTCTTCGTCGCCGTCATCGTCATTTTTTGCAGGAGCGTTGGGGTCTCTTTCTACCTGAACGCGCTCTATGCGCTTATCCTCCACGCTCTTTATGGTAAAGATATAACCCGACGTCTCAACGCTGGCGGTTTCGCCCTCGACAGGTACGCGGCCGAGCATGGACATTATCATGCCGCCCAGCGTGTCGTATTCGCCCTCCGGCAGCTTTACGCCCAAAATTTCCTCTACCTCTTCTATGTCAGTGGTGCCGTCCATCGTAAACATATCGTTGCCGATGACCTCAATGTCCTCGGTCTCGTTGTCGTATTCGTCCTGCATGTTTCCGACTATCGACTCAAGCAGGTCTTCTATCGTGACAATACCGGCCGTGCCGCCGTATTCATCGACGACGACGGACATCTGTATGTGCTTTGCAGTCATTTCCTGGAACAGATCGCCGCAGCGCTTGGATTCCGGCACAAAATATGCCGGGCGCATAAATTTGTTTATAATATCGCCGTCGTCCGGCAGATGCTTGCCGACAAATCTCAGCAAATCCTTGACATAAACGATGCCTACAACATTGTCTATGTCTTCGTCAAACACAGGAAGACGGGAATAGCCGTTTTCAATGGCTTCATTAAGCAGAACGTCGAGAGAATCCGATTTGTCTACCGCGCAGATGTCTGTACGGTGCGTCATGACGTCGGCCGCCACAATGTCATCAAACTCGAAGACGTTTATTATCATGTCCTTCTGGCTGCTCTCAATAGCGCCCTTTTCCTCAGCAACGTCGGCCATCATGCGGATGTCCTCCTCCGTCACATGCTCCTCGTTGGCGTTGGGGTCGATTCGGAACAGCTTCAGCACTATGTTGGTTGAGGCCGAAAGCAGCTTTACAAAGAATTTTAAAAAGCTCTTTACGAAAAGAAGTATGCCGACCACGCGGAAGGATATCGCCTCGCTCTTCTGCATGGCAATCTTTTTTGGGACAAGCTCGCCCAGAACAAGCGAGAAGTAGGATATTACTATCGTGACGAGCACCAGCGATACGCCGTTTATAATGCTCACGGCCGTCGGTGACTGAAGGTTGAGCAGACCTTGTATCCAAGCGGCCAGCGGGTCGCTGAAGTTGTCTGCCGCCGATGCCGATGTCAAAAAGCCGGCCAGCGTTACGCCTATCTGTATTGTGGACAGAAAGCTTGATGAATCGGATGTGAGCTTAAGCAGTTTTTTTGCCTTTTTGTTGCCCTCCTCCGCCATGCGCTTTATCTTGTTTTCATTGACGGATATGATTGCTATCTCGCTCATGGCAAAAAAGGCGTTGATAAAAATAAGTACGAAAAGCAGTACAATTTTTAAAATTATACTAACCGGACTAAGAGGGTCAGTGTCCATACATTACTCCATTCTCCGCTGTGCGGATTTATTTTGATTTTTGGGATTTGCATTTTGCTGCATCAATCCCATTATATATTAATACATATATAATACTTTTTTAAGCGCATTTTGTCAAAGGCTATTTAAATAATTAAGCAAGAATAAGACTCAGCAGTTAAATAAAACAGGGCGCCAAGCTGAGAAAGCGGCTGTTTTCAAAAAAATAGCGGCGAAAACCGAAGCATTTGTGGGATTTTTTCAAAAAATTAACATATATAACTGTTTACAATGGAAATTAAAAGTGCTAAAATAAATCGGAGTATGTTAAATAGGAGGAAAAATACACATGGTTATGAGAAAAAAGGGTACCATGGATGGTAACTCGGCAGCAGCATATGTATCATATGCGTTTACAGATGTTGCCGCGATTTATCCGATAACCCCCTCCTCCAACATGGCGGAGGAGACAGATAAAATGGCAGCGGCGGGTGCGAAAAACCTGTTCGGCCGTCCTGTCAAGATTGTGGAGATGCAGTCGGAGGGCGGCGCCGCCGGCGCTGTGCACGGCTCGCTTGCCGCGGGTGCATTGACCACCACATATACGGCGTCACAGGGACTGCTCCTTATGATACCGAATATGTACAAAATAGCCGGTGAGCTTCTCCCGGGCGTCATAAACGTCTCTGCGAGAGCCATAGCGTCTCACGCACTTTCCATATTCGGCGACCATTCGGACATTTACGCCTGCCGTCAGACAGGCTTTGCAATGCTTTGCTCCACAAACCCGCAGGAGGTCATGGACCTCGGTGCGGTGGCGCATCTTGCGGCCATAAAGGGCAGAATTCCTTTCATGCACTTCTTTGACGGCTTCCGCACCTCTCACGAAATTCAGAAGATTGAAAAGTGGGACTATGCCGACCTTGACGAAATGCTCGATAAGGAGGCCGTTAAGGAATTCCGCAATCGTTCGCTCAACCCTGAGTCCCCGGCTCAGAGAGGCACGGCCCAGAATCCCGACGTGTTCTTCCAGGCAAGAGAGGCTTCCAATCCTTATTATGACAACATAATAAATGTAACGGAAGAATACATGAACAAGGTCAACGAAAAGATAGGCACAAACTACAAGCTCTTCAACTATTACGGCGCCCGCAATGCGGAGCATGTCATAATAGCCATGGGCTCTGTTAACGACACCATAGAAGAAACAATAGACTATCTGAACAAAAACGGCGAGAAGGTAGGTCTCGTAAAGGTAAGACTGTACCGCCCGTTCTCCGCAAAGCACCTTATCAGCGCTCTCCCGAGCAGCGTTAAGAAGATCTCTGTGCTTGACAGGACGAAGGAGCCCGGCTCGATAGGCGAGCCGCTTTACCTCGATGTTTTGGCGGCACTTGCCGGCTCAAAGTTTGCAGGCGTGCCGGTATATACCGGACGCTACGGCCTCGGCTCGAAGGACACGACTCCGGCGCAGATTATTGCCGTTTACCGCAACATGGACAAGGCGCGTCCGAAGAAGCGCTTTACAATAGGCATTGAGGACGACCTGACGAATCTCTCGCTGCCGGTTAAGGAGAATCCGGACACCACTCCGCGCGGCACGCACTCCTGCAAGTTCTGGGGCCTCGGCTCTGACGGCACCGTCGGCGCGAACAAGAATTCCATAAAGATTATAGGCGACAACACGGACATGTATGCACAGGGCTATTTCGCATACGACTCCAAGAAGTCGGGCGGTGTTACGATATCTCACCTGCGCTTCGGCAAGAAGCCCATCAAGTCCGCCTACTATGTAAACAAGGCCGACTTTGTGGCCTGCCACAATCCCTCATATGTCGACAAGTACGACATAGTCGAGGACATCAAGCCGGGCGGAATATTCCTGCTCAACTGCGCCTGGGACGAGGCGGAGCTCGACAAGCACCTGCCAGCCAAGATGAAGCAGTATATAGCCAAGAACGACATAAAGATGTATACCATAAACGCAACGCAGATAGCTAAGGACTTGGGCCTCGGCGGCCGTGTCAACACTATACTCCAGTCTGCGTTCTTCAAGCTCGCGAAGATAATACCCGCAGACACGGCGGTTGACCTCATGAAAAAGGCCGCGACGAAGTCCTACGGCAAGAAGGGCGAGCAGGTCGTAGCGATGAATCACAACGCCATCGACAGCGGCATGCAGAATGTCAAGAAGGTAAACGTTCCGGCCGGCTGGGCAAAGGCGACGGATGAGATTGTCGAAGTCAAGGCCACCGGCGACGACAAGAAGCTGGTCGACTATGTAAACAACATCCTCACCCCGATAAATGCACAGCGCGGCGACGCACTGCCGGTATCGGCGTTTAAGGATATGGCCGACGGCGAGGTGCCGCTCGGCTCCTCACAGTACGAGAAGCGCGGCATAGCGGTTGACGTGCCGGAATGGAATCCGGAAAACTGCATACAGTGCAACTTCTGCTCTTATGTATGCCCGCACGCTGTCATACGTCCGGTCGCCATGACAAAGGCTGAGGCAGACAAGGCGCCGGCTTCGATGAAGGCGGTCCCGATGACAGGTATGCCCGACATGCAGTTTGCCATGACAATATCCGCACTCGACTGCACCGGCTGCGGCTCCTGCGCGAACGTCTGCCCCGGCAAGAAGGGCGTTAAGGCGCTCACCATGAAGCCGCTCGATACTCAGCTTGACCAGCAGGACGCCTTTGCATACGGCTTCGGCCTGCCGGAGAAAAAGGAGGTTGCGGAGAAGTTCAAGCCCACTACCGTAAAGGGCAGCCAGTTCAAGCAGCCTCTGCTTGAGTTCTCCGGTGCGTGCGCCGGCTGCGGCGAGACTCCGTATGCCAAGCTGGTAACACAGCTCTTCGGCGACAGGATGTATATAGCCAACGCTACAGGCTGCTCGTCAATCTGGGGCGGCTCGGCTCCGTCGACGCCGTACACCGTGAACAAGCAGGGCAAGGGCCCGGCATGGCAGAACTCGTTGTTTGAGGACAACGCCGAGTTCGGCTACGGCATGTATCTTGCAAACGTGGCGATACGCGACCGTCTTGCCGAGAAGGCAAAGCTTCTGGCGGAAGGCTCCGACGCGGCGGTAAAGGCTGCGGCCAAGGAATGGCTCGACACCTTTAATGATGGTGAAGCAAACGGCGCGGCGGCTGAGAAGCTTACCAAAGCGCTCAAGGCCAGCAAGGCTAAGGGCGATGAAAAGAAGATAGCAGATGAAATACTTGCAGACAGCAAATATCTTGCCAAGAAGTCGATATGGATATTCGGCGGCGACGGCTGGGCATATGATATAGGCTTCGGCGGCCTTGACCACGTGCTTGCCTCGGGCGAGGATGTAAACGTGCTGGTATTCGATACCGAGGTTTACTCCAACACCGGCGGTCAGGCATCAAAATCAACGCCGGAGGGAGCTATCGCACAGTTTGCCGCAACCGGCAAGAGCGTTAAGAAAAAGGACCTTGCAGCTATTGCAATGAGCTACGGCTACGTATATGTTGCGCAGATAGCGCAGGGCGCTGATTACAATCAGTGCATAAAGGCGTTTGCCGAGGCGGAGAGCTACCACGGCCCGTCGATAATCATAGCGTATGCTCCGTGCATAAACCACGGCATTAAGGGCGGCATGGGCATAAGCCAGACAGAGGAGAAGAAGGCCGTAACCTCCGGCTACTGGAATCTCTTCCGTTACGACCCGAGGCGTGCTGACGAGGGCAAGAACCCGTTCGTGCTCGACAGCAAGGAGCCGACCGGAGAGTATAAGGAATTTGCGCTCAATGAGGTGCGTTACAGCGCGCTTATGCGCAGCAATCCCGAGAGGTCGGAGAAGCTGCTTGACCAGGCTGCAGAAACGGCTAAGGAGAAATACGCAAGCCTTGTTAAACGCGCTCAGGCCGAATAACAGAGAAAATTTAAAGGATAAGAAAATCCGGAGAAGGATTGCTTCTCCGGATTTTTTATTGGAGCCGAGCAGGAAAGAGGGTCCCTGACTTTGCCAGCGGCAGATAAAAGAGCCTTGGCAAAAACAATGTCAAAGAATCACATAGTTATGAAAAGAGAAAGCAAAGAGCCGGCCGCCTCATAGAGGCATGGAAATTTCTGCGGGAAGTGCTATGCTTGAAGAGATAAACCGGAAAATCAAAGAGAATGGGTTTACCGGCAGCAGAGCAAGCGATTCGATGATAGTTTTCAGTACCCCTTCCGAGGGTCAGCAAGAGCCGACCCCTCTGGGGGTCAGTGCAAACCACTGCCTTAACAGAGGTTTTGATTATATGCTTTAGCATGGCAACTGCCTGACTGTATTTTGTGCGGAAAGAGTGCTCATAGAGAGGGTAGGTATATTCATGTAAATTTGGCCGTCTGCTTCAAGCCGCGGTCCGTGCGCGCAAAAAGCTTTATAGGCGGCTGCTTCGGCTCCGAAATAAATCTATGCATTCCGGGCACCCGCGCCGCTTGCACTGCGCCGTGCCAGGATACGGCCGAGCAAATCATCATATATCGGCTCTGCCTTAAGCAGGCCAGAAGAAAAATAGGCTGCAAGAGAAACAAGCATGCCAGGAAGCAAATTGCTGGGACTGCCTGTCATTTCACATATTAGGAGCAGACCGGTCACCGGGGAGCGGACTACTGCAGCAAAATATCCGGTCATACCGAGAACGATAAAATTATCCAAGGGAATGTCGGCACCGAGCAGGCAGACAGCGACGCCAAAAGCAGCGCCTGCCGCCGCACCGAGTGTCAGCAGAGGAAGAAATATACCGCCCGGCACACCGGAGGCAAAGCAGGTTATTGAGAAAATAAAGCGTGCGGCGAGCAGTATCAAAAGCACAGAAAGTGTGTGCTTTTCAAGAGAAGAAATTATATCATTACCGCCGCCCAGCAGCAGGGGACAAGCACAAGCTATGATGCCGGTAAGTACAAATGGTATGGCCGACTTTACAAAAGACAGCTTTATTTTATCATACAGTCTCTGAGCAAAAGCCGTACATACTTGATACAGCTTGCCGAAAGGGCCGAGCAAAAGCCCAAAAACAAGTATTATCCAATAATCTTTAAGCGATATTATGCCTATGCCCGGAAAATCAAACACCGGCTGCTGGCCAAATGCCATGCGGGAGATAAAGGCGGCAAGCAGGCATGACGTCATAGAGGACAGCATCAGCTCCATTGAAAATTTTTTGCGCAGCTCCTCTATTGTAAACACAATTCCCGCCAAGGGCGCATTGAAAGCCGCGGCAAGACCTGCGCCGGCGCCGCAGGTCATAAGCAGGGACGTTTCGCCGCGAGAACGGCCGCACGCTTTAGATATTCCCTTGCCGGCCATTGCGCCGAGCTGCACCGACGGACCTTCTCTGCCAAGCGCCAGGCCGGAGCCTATTGTAAGAATGCCGCCGAGCAGCTTAGCAAGCAGCACACGCCACCATTTTTGCTCAAAATATCCGTAAAGCTCACCTTCTACCTGAGGAATTCCTGAGCCGGATATTAACGGCTCCCATTTAAGCAGCAGCGACACCAGCAGGGAAAAAGCGACGAGGAGTATAAACCAAAGAGGAATAAACGCCGGCCGTGCCGAAAGAAAATCGAGCGCCGTGTGAAGCAGCTTGTCCGCTCCCAGCAGAGCCGCGCGGAATACGACGGCGCACAGTCCGGCAAAAATTCCCACTGCCGCACTTTTTAATATCGTGATATAATTTATACCTGAAACATCTGAAAGAGATAATTTGATGCCCTTGCGCATGGGGTTATGCTCCTTTATGCAGTACCGTATAAAAACCGAAATTTATTCCATGCGAAAGAGGGCGGTTGCATGAATAATTTTCGGCCGGCAAAATGATTTTAAATATCTTATTGATGACGGTACTATTATACTGTCTTGTGCCTCCTGCGTCAAATGCTCCAAGGCGTTATGTGCCAAGAAATACGGTCAAAGCCGAATATGCCGCCGGCTGCGCCGTAAGTGCCGCAACTTTTTAAAGGGCAGAAGGGTTTTGCCGTCATGGCCGCCGCAATGCGGGGCAGGAGGAAAGGATAATGGCGCAAGCGGGAGCATGGCTTATATTTTATGGAACCGCCGTAAAGGCAATCATATTTCCGATATCAAAACAGCTTTAAAGCGCAAGGTTTTGTTAAAAATATACTTATATTTTTTAAAAGCAAAATAAATAATGATTGAAAATGTTTATAATTTGTATTATTATAAAAGCGTTAAATTGGTGTAAATTTAGCATAAGCTGATAAAGGGCTGAATAGTAATTGAAGAAGATAAAGGGACTTTTAAAAACAGAGCTTATACAACAGATGATAAGATACGCTTTTGTCGGCGGTGCCGCAACCGTCGCAGACTGGGGCTGCCTTTTTATCTTGCATGACATGTTAAAAATACAGATATTGCTTGCAACGGCTATAGCCTGCTTTGCGGGTATCTTAGTCAATTATTTTTTGTCCAAGCGATTTGTCTTTAAGCAGGAGATTGGCATAAAAAAGCGCTATGAGTTTATGATGCATGCCATTATAGGGCTCATCGCCCTTGGCTTTAACATACTGCTCATGTATGTGCTTAACATACTGCTTGGAATATATTATATGATATCGAAGGTAATAGTGACGGCAGTGGTATTTGTCTGGAATTTTGCCGCACGGAAAATGCTTTACGTGGTATTTGAGAAAAAGGAGGACAAATCTTGAAAAGAATTGTTATAATAGGCGCCGGCCCGGCAGGGCTTACGGCAGGGTACAAGCTTTTAAAGGAAGCGCCGGAGGACTATGATGTCACCATACTCGAGGGCAGCGGCGTGATAGGCGGAATATCTCAGACGATACGCACTGGCGGCAACAGGATGGACATAGGCGGTCACCGCTTTTTCACAAAGGATAAAGAGGTAATGGACTTCTGGAAAACCGTTATGCCGATACAGGGCAGCCCGTCCAAGGATAATATCATTTTGGGCAGAGAGCAGGAGCTCTGTAGCGGCGGGCCGGACCCGGAAAAGGAAGACCGCGTCATGCTCATAAGGGACAGGGTGTCGAGAATATATTATCTGAAGTCATTTTTCGATTATCCGGTGAGCATGAAATGGCAAACCTTTAAGAACATGGGCTTTTCCCGCACGGTAAAGGCGGGATTCAGCTATCTCAAGTCCTGCGTTGTCAAAAAGGACGAGACCTCCCTTGAGAATTTTTACATAAACCGCTTCGGCAAAACGCTTTACAGCATGTTCTTTGAAAAGTACACGGAAAAGCTGTGGGGCCGCCATCCGAGTGAAATATCGGCCGACTGGGGCGCGCAGCGCGTCAAGGGCCTGTCGATAACCGCTGTTATAAGCGACATGTTTAAAAAGGCGTTTCATATAAAGTCGAAAAAGGTTGAAACCTCGCTTATTGAGCGGTTTTATTATCCCAAATACGGGCCCGGCCAGCTTTGGGAGCAGACGGCCGCTGATTTTCAGCAGATGGGAGGACATCTGCTCATGCACCACAGCGTGGAAAAGGTGAACGTCAGAGACGGAAAGGTAATCTCCGTGGTATGCAGCACCGAAAACGGCGAAGAAACGATAGAGGGCGATATCTTTATATCCTCTATGCCTGTAAAGGACCTTGTTGCGGATATTGCCGGCGACGAGGCGCCCGAGGAGATAAGGACGATAGCGGCGGGCCTGCCGTACCGCGACTTTATAACGGCGGGGCTGCTTGTCGACCGGCTTAATCTCAAGAATACTACAAACATAAAGACGCTTGGAAACATCGTGCCCGACTGTTGGATATATGTCCAGGAGCCTGACGTGAAGATGGGCCGCATACAGATATTCAACAACTGGTCGCCGTATATGGTTGAGGACCCTGAGCACACCGTATGGATAGGTCTTGAGTACTTCTGCAACGAGGGCGACGGAATGTGGAGCATGTCGGACGGGGAGTTTGTGGAGTTTGCGTCCGGCGAGCTGGTTAAAATGGGCATAATAGACCCCGGAAGCGTAAAGGCGTCCCACAGGGAAAGGGTAAAAAAGGCATATCCGGCTTATTTTGACACTTACTCTCAAATGGATAGGGTGGTCGACTATCTCAACTCTATTGAAAATCTGTACTGCGTGGGCCGCAACGGCCAGCACAGGTACAACAACATGGACCACTCCATGGCAACGGCGTTCAGGGCCGTGGAGCATATTATGGGTGTAGGCGGTGTAACGCGCGAGGACATATGGAAGGTCAACACCGACAAGGAATATCATGAAGAGCAGTCGGAGGAAAAGGCTGCCGGAGGCGCGGCGTAAAATTTGCAGGGTGATTATAGATGATAGAATTCAGATACGACACGCAGCTTTTGATTGACGGCGAAAATCTCGACGAGGACGCCGTAAACGAGTATTTTGTGAAAAATTTTGAAGGCGACTGTCTGCTTGCAGTTGGCGATGATACGTGCATAAAAATCCATTTTCACACAAACGAGCCGTGGAAGGTGCTGGAGTATTGTTCCACTCTCGGCGAAATTTATGACATAGTGGTGGAGGACATGGACCGGCAGTCGAGAGGGCTTAAGGGCTGACGGTGCCGGCTGGTTTTGACGGCGCAGGGAGCATAGCGGCCTTTGCGGCCCGGAAGACAGCTTCACCGCGGGGAGAAGGCAGCGCGGCGGCATATTATTTAAGTCGGCGCGCTCAATTTAACGTGGAGTCTGTCGGAGACTGTCGTCGGATATGCTGATTGAGCGGTGCCCTGTCGGGAGCGGCGTCTTGCAGGATGTTTACTGGAATAGCATATATTTCGACGGCAAATGGCTGAGGGATGAATATGGAGCGTTTGCATGTGCAGTGCATTGGTGCGAGTGCTGCGGTGGTGCGAGTGTTTATGTGTTCATGGCATTGATGTGCGTGTGTGTGTCAGTAAGCGCTGACTGCGGCTTGGCTTTGATTTAAAGAGATACAGGGAGGTAAAATTGTCGTTACTGTTTAGCCGGGCTTAAAATATCGGCCGGTCTGGCTTGGGCAAGCCGGTAAAACCGGCGCGGCGCCTGGAGTCATCGAAGCCTGAGAGAAAAGCACTTTTTTATCGCTGAATTCCCATATAAAAGCATATCTGATATGCGTCTGCATTGTGCCAAAGCGTGCGGGCGCATATTTTTCTTGATTTATAGCGGCGGATAAAATATAATAAAATGTACGATAATAATGCCGTGCGGACGGCGGTTAATAAATAAAGGGAGGCTTACGCCTTGGACAAAAAGGAAATAATGGAATTGCTGGAAAATGAGCCGAAGGACAATACGGAGTATTCGGTCAGAAGGGAAAAGCTGCTTAACGTCTATAAATCCGGGCGAATACCGTATGCGGCCAAGTTCGAGCGCACGCACACTCTAAAGGAGGCGTCCGAGCTTGAGGTCGGCGACAAAACCTCCATATGCGGCAGGGTAGTGTCCAAGCGGAGCTTCGGCAAGTTCATGTTTATGAATATACAGGATGTAAACGCTAAGATGCAGATAAGCCTCTCGCTGGGCGACCTTGGCGAGGAGGAGTTTAAGTTTGCAAAAAGCAATATAGACGTCGCCGATTTCATAGGCGTCAGCGGCGAGATATATCTTACGAAAACAGGCGAGCTGACAGTCAAATGCTTCAGCGTAAAGCTGCTTTCAAAGGCGCTGCGTCCGCTGCCGGAAAAGTGGCACGGGCTGGAGGATACGGACCTGCGCTACCGTCAGAGATATCTTGACCTAATAGTCAATGAAGAGGTCAGAGACGTTTTTGTAAAGCGCTCCAAGATAATATCGTATATACGTAATTATCTTGAGCGCAGCGGCTTTGTTGAGGTAGAGACGCCGCAGCTTCAGTCGGTGGCGTCGGGCGCTGTTGCGCGGCCCTTTATCACCAAGCACAATACACTGGATAAGGATTTTTATCTCAGGATAGCGCCGGAGCTGTACCTCAAGCAGGTCATAGCCGGCGGCTTTGACAGGGTGTTTGAGATAGGCAAAAACTTCCGCAACGAGGGTATGGACGCCTCTCACCTGCAGGAATTTACCATGCTTGAGTGGTACGCTGCATACTGGGACTTTGAGGACAATATCAAATTCTCCGAGGCGCTTATAAAGGGCCTTGTGAAGAGCGTAACGGGCGGCACGAAGATAAAATTCGGCGAGGATGAGATAGAGTTCGGCGGCGACTGGACGAGGATAGATTACACGGCGGCCATGAGCGAGCTTTTGGGCGAGGATGTGCTGAGCTTTACCGAAACGGCGGAGCTTAAAAAGGCCATTGAAGCCAAGGGACTGCTTGAGAAAGCCGATCTGGACAAGTGCAAATCGGTGCCGTCGCTTATAGACATGCTGTTCAAGCGCAGGCTGCGCCCCTCTATAATACAGCCGACGGTGCTATACAACTATCCCGCCTGCCTTATACCGCTGGCGCGCAGGAACGACGAAAACTCCAATATCATCGATATGTTCCAGGTGGTAGTGTCAGGCTGGGAGCTCATGAAGGCTTATTCGGAGCTTGTTGACCCGATAATACAGCGTGAGGCGTTTTATGAGCAGCTGCGCAACCGCAGCGCAGGCGACGATGAGGCTATGGACATAGACGAGGCGTTTGTTACGGCTATGGAGCACGGCATGCCCCCAATGTCCGGGCTGGGAATGGGAATAGACCGCCTTGTAGCAATTATATGCAATCAGCCGACGCTGAGAGATGTTATACTCTTCCCGCTTGTCAAATAAAGAGTAATATTTCCCGGGCAACGGCGCACGATAGAAAGGCACATCGATACGGTAAATATATTTTGGAAGCATAGGCGAAAGCTTTGGCAAAAACGAACGGAGAGAGAATTATGCGTGATTATGCAAAAGAGCTTAAGGACAGGGTTGAGTTTATAAGAGAAACGCTTAAATCGAGCGGTTGCACCGGCGTTGTATACGGCAACAGCGGCGGAAAGGACAGCGCGCTGGTCGGCATTCTCTGCAAAAAGGCGACCGACAATGTGCTGGGCGTTATCATGCCGTGCCAGAGCAAGCGTAATTTCGGCGAGGACATGGAGGACGGACTCAAGGTCGCTGAAAAATTCGATATAGAAACTGTTACAGTCGATTTGAGCGATGTAAAGGCTGAGCTGTGCAGGTCTATTGAGACGGTCGGCAGGATTACCGGCGCCGCCGGCGTCAATATAGCGCCAAGGCTGAGAATGACTACGCTGTATACGATAGCACAGTCGCGCTCAGCGCTTGTAGCCGGTACCGGCAACCGCAGCGAGGGTTATATGGGCTATTTTACCAAGTGGGGCGACGGCGCTTATGATTTCAATCCCATTGCCGATTTGACGGTAACGGAGATATATGAGTTCCTGCGCTTTTTGGACGCGCCGAAGGAGATAATCGAAAAGGCGCCGTCTGCCGGACTTTATGACGGCCAGACGGATGAGCAGGAAATGGGCATATCATACGCGGCAATAGACAGATATCTTCTGAATGGCGAGGGAGAGCGCGAGGAAATAGAAAGGATTGAGGCGGCGCATAAAAGGAGCCTTCATAAGCTCAATCCGCAGATAAAATACGGAGAATAATTCCCGTTTCAGCAGCTTTGCGGACGCCATGCCGGGCGTCCGCTTTTTGCTGGGGCAAATGGGGAAGCAAGCCCGCCTTTGATTGGGGCTGACAGATAAGCGTTATGAGCAGCTCTCCGGGAAAAGCATATCAAACGCGGAAAACGCAGCTTACTGCCGGCGGGCATTATCGCTGACGGCTTCTGGGCAGTGTGGGCAGAAATGCGGTGGAGAAGCTCAGCGCCGCATTGAGAAAGCGTGTCTGCAGCAGGATTTTTGGGGACGCAGAAGCTGCACATAAACCGGCGACCTTGACGCGGGGATAGGGGAGAGACACTTCCGTTTGAGCCGCGGAGGCGGAAAGCCTTGGATACAGATACTGAAAAAGCGCTGCTTAAATGTGAGAAGGGCAGCATTCATTTTATTGTTTGCGGGCTGTGCGGAGAGCCTTGCCTTTATAAGCCGCATATGTCCGAAAGACTGAGCCGGCGCCAGGACCCTGATACGGCGCAGTTATTATTTCGATACGCCGGCCCCTTGTCAGAGTAAGCCTTAGGGACTGTGACGCAGTCTGCCGAAAGTGCTTATAAACCGGTGCTGTAATGAGAAATATTTTTAAGGAGTGCTTAATCTGACATGGCGTCTGAATATGTACGGCATATGCGGGCTTGCGGCAGCGTTTAGCACTCTTACATACTCAGAGCTTCAGATAAATTATTTTGCAGATATGTATAATCGTGACGCCCTGCTGCCGCTGCCTCGCGGCCCCGCGATGGCTTTGGCTCACGCACGGGCAGAAAAGGAGCATGCAGTCTGCTAACCTGCGCCCGCTTTTCCTTGATTTGTATGGGCCTTATAATATGTTAAAACTGCCGTAATTGCGGCCGCAGCCTGCGTTATTTTTGACAGAATAATTACAAGCAAATGCGTTGCTTTTTGATATAAAAAATGCTATTATTAAAATACTTTATTTAGAAGGCTGTGATGTTAGGATTGGCAAAAAAGCTCACATTGTATGGTTTTAACAACCTCACTAAAACTCTAAGCTTTAATATATATGATATATGCTACGCTAAAAGCGAACGAGAACAGAGAGACTATATATCGTATATAGACGAGCAGTACAATTCGGAGCGGCTTACCAACATCCTGTGCAAGGTAACTGAGATTATCGGCGCGAGCGTGCTCAACATTTCCAAGCAGGACTATGAGCCGCAGGGCGCCTCCGTTACGGTGCTGATAAAGGATCAGACCCGCCCCATAGCGCAGAAGCACGCGGCGGAGGAGCCGGAGACCATAGTAGCGCATCTTGACAAAAGTCATGTTACGGTACACACCTTTCCGGAGTATCACCCAGACAACGCAATAGCCACCTTCCGCGTGGATATAGACGTGTCTACCTGCGGCACCATATCTCCGCTTAACGCGCTGGACTATCTTATCGGCAGCTTTGACTCGGACATCATAACCATAGATTACAGGGTGCGCGGCTTTACTCGCTCGGTCGACGGCAAGAAGCTGTTTATGGATCACGACATACGCTCCATTCAGGACTATATCGCCGATAAGACGCTCACCAAATACGACGCCATAGATGTAAATGTATATCAGTCCAACATATTCCACACGAAGATGCTGATAAAGGAAATAGAGCTGCAAAACTATTTGTTCAACAAGGACATATACGAGGTGCCGCCCAAGCGCCGGCTGGAGATAACCGACAGCCTCCGCCGGGAGATGATAGAGATATTCAGCGGGATGAATATATATGACACCGACTTCGGTGGCGCGGAATGAAGGGGCTGAGCCAGAGCAGTGCTCCGATATACGAGGCGCTGAAGAAGTACAGGTCTGACAGGGTGGTACCCTTTGATGTCCCGGGGCACAAGGGCGGCAAGGGCACGCCGGAGCTTACTGAATTTCTGGGAAAAGATTGCCTTAAGGCGGACGTCAACTCGATGAAGCCGCTGGACAATTTGAGCCATCCCGTTTCTGTCATAAAGGACGCGGAGCAGCTGGCCGCCGATGCCTTCGGCGCAGTGCACGCGTTTTTTATGGTGGGAGGAACGACCTCAGCCGTCCAGGCGATGATATTTGCCGCGGTGGGCGAGGGCGACAAGATTATAATGCCCCGAAATGTGCACCGCAGTGCCATAAATGCACTGGTCATAAACGGTGCGATACCGGTGTATGTCAACCCCGGCTCCGATAAGCGGCTGGGAATACCGCTCGGCATGTCGCCGGACGACGTTGAGACCGCCATTGAGCAGAACAGGGACGCAAAGGCGGTTTTTGTAAATAATCCCACATATTACGGCATATGCTCGGACATTGCAAGGATAACCAAAATGGCGCATGATGCGGGAATGTTAGTGCTGGCGGACGAGGCGCACGGCACGCATTTCTATTTCGGCAGGGGCTTTCCCGTGCCGGCCATGGCTGCGGGTGCCGATTTGGCGGCCATAAGCATGCACAAGACCGGCGGCTCGCTGACTCAAAGCTCCATGCTGCTTTCCGGAGGGAAACTCGACGCCGGATACCTCCGGCAGGTGATAAATCTGACGCAGACGACAAGTGCGTCGTATCTGCTGCTTTCATCTCTTGACCTTGCACGCAAGAATTTAGCGCTCAACGGCGAGGACATATTCCGGCGCACAGCCTCTCTGGCCGAGTATGCCAGAGAGGAGATAAACGCGCTCGGCGGTTATTACGCTTTCAGCAGGGAGCTTATAAACGGCAGCACGGTGTATGATTTTGACGTTACCAAGCTCTCGGTGCACACCCGCGATATCGGCCTTGCCGGCATCGAGGTGTACGATTTGCTGCGCGACGAATACGGAATACAGATAGAATTCGGAGACATAGGCAACATACTTGCAATAATATCGGCCGGCGACCGCAATCTTGACATAGAGCGGCTGGTGGGTGCACTGTCGGAGATAAAGCGGCTTTACACACGCGACAAGTCGGGTATGTTTGACCATGAGTATATCGACCCGACCGTTGTTATGCCGCCGAAAGCGGCGTTTTACGGCAAAAAGGCGATGCTGCCCATAGACGAGACGGTCGGCAGGATATGCGGCGAGTTCGTCATGTGCTATCCGCCGGGAATACCTATTCTGGCGCCGGGCGAGATGATAACGCAGGAGACGCTTGATTATATAAAATATGCCAAGGCAAAGGGCTGTCTTATGACCGGCCCGCAGGACATGGAGATAGAGCGGCTCAACGTGGTCGAAGAATAACGGCTGCGTAGCGCTGCTATACCAGTTTTTTAAAACGATTCTCAAACGGGAGTGAAAAGGGCGGTAACGCTGCCGAAACGTGATATGGCTTCGGCATGATTTACATACCGAAATGTGAGAGATGATAAACAGGCAAAAGGACATCGTCTAAAGGAGCGGACGCCGGCAAACGTATTCGGTTGGAAAATATTTGTCTAAGCGTTTTGACAGTGCGGATATTTGCCTGTGAGGCATGTCAAGAGGTGTCGGCGCGGTGCTTATGCGTTTTTGCCGGTTACGGAGCGGCGGGCAGTGTATATCCTGATTTAGCAGCCATTTACAATCCGCCGCAGCCGGCAGAGAAAAAGCCGCGCTGCCGGACGCAGGATAGGCAATGCCTTTAGTACATGTCCGGCCGCGCTTATATCAGTACAGTGTGAGCAGAGGTGATATGATATCATGGAATTGTGGTTTACAGAGGACCATACAAAGGACGTAAGATTTTCAATACGTGTCGATAAGCAGCTGTATACGGGCGAGAGCCGGTTTCAGAAAATAGATGTGTACAGTACGCCGGAGTTCGGACGTGTGCTTGTGCTGGACGGCTTTATCATGCTCACCGAAAAGGACGAATACGTCTATCACGAGATGATGGTGCACGTCCCGATGGCGGTCAACCCGGATATAAAAAACGTGCTGGTGATAGGCGCCGGCGACGGCGGCACCATACGCGAGCTTGTGCGATATAAGACTATTGAAAATATCGATATGGTGGAGATAGACGAGCAGGTGGTGCGCGTATGCAGAAGCTACCTCCCGTTTACGGCCGGAAAGCTGGGCGACAGCAGGGTAAACATCAGGTATGAGGACGGGCTCAGATTTGTGCGCACAAAATCCGACGAATACGACCTTATCATCGTTGACTCTACCGACCCGTTCGGGCCGGGCGAGGGGCTGTTTACAAAGGAGTTTTACGGCAACTGCTACAAGGCGCTCAAGTCGGACGGTATACTCGTAAACCAGCATGAGAGCGTATATTACGACTCCTATCAGGACGAGGTGAAAAAGACGCACGCGCGTATTAAGGCGCATTTCCCCGTCTGCACCGTGTATCAGGCACACATACCTACGTACCCCTCCGGACACTGGCTGTTCGGCTTCGCGTCGAAGGGGATACACCCGACCGAGCAGCTTGACGACGAAAAATGGAACGGTCTCGGCATAATTACAAGATACTACAATACCGAGCTTCACCGCGGCAGCTTTATGCTGCCCAACAGCGTGAGGAGGCTGATATTCAGTTGAACAGCAACGTGCATACCTTCATCGGCTGCGATGCGCCGTTTGATGAGAGCGGGATAGTGATATTCGGCGCTCCCTACGACAGCACGACGTCATACCGGCCGGGCGCGCGGTTCGGCCCGCCGAGCATAAGGAATGAGAGCTTCGGGATTGAGACGTACAGCCCGTATATTGACAAGGACATTACAGACTATAAAATATTTGATGCGGGGGACATAGAGCTGCCCTTCGGCGCGCCGGAGCCGGTGCTTGACATGATAGAGGACTTTGCCGCAAAGGTTATATCGGCAAAAAAGCTGCCGCTCATGCTGGGCGGCGAGCATCTGGTGACGCTGGGCGCGGTCCGGGCCGCCGCAAAGGCGTATGATGGACTGCATGTTATTCAGTTTGACGCACACGCCGACCTTAGGGACGACTATCTCGGCTCGCGCCTTTCGCACGCGACGGTGATGCGCCGATGCGGAGAGCTGCTCGGGTACAGAAATATACATCAGTTCGGCATAAGAAGCGGAGACCGCGAGGAATTCGCCTTTGCCGGGCATAACACCGATATGCACAGATTCAATTTGTCTGATATATCCGGCATAGAAGAAAGGATAGGCAGCGCGCCGGTATATTTAACCATAGACCTCGACGTGCTTGACCCGTCGTGCTTTCCCGGCACGGGGACGCCGGAGGCCGGCGGCGTCGACTTCTGCGCGCTTGTTAATGCGCTGGATGCGGTCTGCAGCCTTAACGTGGTGGCCGCGGACATGACGGAGCTGTCGCCCATGTACGACATGAGCGGTGCATCCACGGCGCTTGCCTGCAAGCTTACGCGCGAGCTGTTGCTGAGGCTCGTAAAAAAGCATGAGCTTAATTAATGCTGAGCCTGAGTCGGGATACCAAAACGGCCTAGGCAGAAATCGGTTATGGGAAGCGGGCGCACAGTGCCGGCTTATATATATAAATTTATCCGAGGAGTGATATAAATGGGAAGAGCGCTCATAATAGGTGCCGGCGGCGTGGCCGGCGTGGCGGCGCACAAATGCTGCCAGAACAGTGACGTTTTTGAGGAAATAATGATAGCCAGCCGCACAAAATCCAAGTGCGACGCGCTTAAGGCACAGCTTGACGGCGGCAGGACCAAGGTCGAAACCGCTCAGGTGGACGCCGATAATGTAAGCGAGCTTGTCGCACTCATAAACCGATATAAGCCGGATATCGTGATAAATCTCGCACTGCCGTATCAGGATTTGACGATTATGGACGCCTGCCTTGAGTGCGGCGTGCATTATCTTGACACCGCCAATTACGAGCCGCCCGAGACGGCGAAGTTTGAATATAAATGGCAGTGGGACTACCGTGAGAGATTTGAGAAAAAGGGCATATGCGCGCTTTTGGGCTGCGGCTTTGACCCGGGGGTCACGGGCGTGTTTTCTGCCTTCGCGCAAAAGCACTACTTCGATGAGATAAGCACCATAGACATACTGGACGCCAACGCCGGCGACCACGGCTACCCGTTTGCCACCAATTTTAATCCCGAGATAAACATACGCGAGGTGTCGGCGCCCGGCAGCTACTATGAAAACGGCCGGTTCATCGAGACACCGCCTATGGCGATAAAAAAGGTATACGATTTCCCGCAGATTGGCAAAAGGGACATGTATCTTCTGCACCACGAGGA
This sequence comes from uncultured Clostridia bacterium, assembly GCA_944412495.1. Lineage (GTDB taxonomy): Bacteria > Bacillota > Clostridia > Oscillospirales > Acutalibacteraceae > Timburyella. The sequence continues at coordinate 28,037 of CALYBL010000009.1, forward strand.
GATGGAGTCGCTGGCGCTCAATATCAAGGGAGTAAAGCGCATACGCTTTTTTATGACGTTTTCTGAGCAGTACCTCACACATCTGCGCGTGCTTCAGAACGTCGGCATGACTTCCATTGAGCCGATAAACTATGAGGGAATGAAGATTGTCCCGCTGCAGTTTTTAAAGGCCGTGCTGCCCGACCCGGCGTCACTCGGACCGCGCACGAAGGGCAAGACGAACATAGGCTGCATATTTACTGGCACAAAAGACGGCAGGGAGGTACATTACTATGTGTACAATGTCTGCGACCACGAGCAGTGCTACAGAGAGGTGGGCTCGCAGGCGGTATCATATACTACCGGCGTGCCGGCCATGATAGGCGCCAAGCTCATCATGACGGGAAAATGGGGACGTCCGGGTGTGTATAATGTTGAGGAGTTCGACCCCGACCCGTTTATGGAGGAGCTCAACAAAAACGGCCTGCCGTATCATGAGGATTTTGACCCCGTGCTGGTGGACTGAGCATCAGCAATAGCTTAGAGTCCTAAGCCCGATGCGGGCTAAGGCCATTATTGCCGCCCTATTTCTACACAAAAAATCCCAAACAGATATCAGCTCGGCTGCCGGCGCAGTCCGGCAGCCGGGCCTTGCGGAATAGCTTTGGAGAGTGCAGATGTTAAATTTTGATATAAATACGCTGCCCACGCCGTGCTACGTCGTTGACATGACAAGGCTTGAGGAAAATCTTAAGCTGCTGAAAGACATACAGGACAAGACCGGCTGCAAGATACTGCTTGCACAGAAGGCCTTTTCCATGTACAGCCTGTATCCCTTTATCGGGAGGTATCTTGCCGGCACGACGGCAAGCTCGCTGCACGAGGCAAGGCTGGGTCATGAGGAGATGGGCGGCGAGACGCATATTTTCAGCGCCGCTTACAGGGAAGATGAGTTTGATGATATACTCAGATACTGCGACCACATCGTCTTCAACTCGTTTTCACAGTGGAGAAAATACCGCCCGGCCGTCATGTCCTGCGGGCACAGGATTGAGTGCGGGATACGCGTGAATCCCGAATATTCCGAGCAGGACCACGCCATATACGACCCGTGCGCTCCAAGCTCGCGCCTCGGCGTGACTGCGGCAGGCTTTGAGACACACAGCCTCGACGGGATAAGCGGGCTGCATTTTCACACCCTGTGCGAGCAGGGCGCTGACGCGTTAAAGCATACCGCTACCGCCTTTGAGGAGAAATTCGGGGAATATCTGTATAATATGAGGTGGGTGAATTTCGGCGGCGGACATCATATAACCAAGCCGGGATATGACGTTAATATGCTGATAGACGTTATCGCTCACTTTAAAGAGAAATATGGCGTTGAGGTGTATCTTGAGCCGGGCGAGGCGGTGGTTTTAAATGCCGGCTATTTAGTGGCGCGGGTGCTGGATATTGTGCATAACGGCATGGATATTGCCATACTTGACACCTCCGCCGCCTGCCATATGCCTGACGTGCTTGAAATGCCGTACCGCCCGCCGGTGCTGGGAGGAAAGGCGGCCGGAGAGACGCCGTATACTTACCGCTTAGCCGGCCCGACGTGTCTGGCGGGCGATGTTATCGGAGATTATTCCTTTGATGCTCCGCTGCGCGAGGGGGACAGAGTAGTGTTCAGCGATATGGCGCTTTATACAATGGTGAAAAACAACACCTTCAACGGTATAAATCTGCCGGCGATACTCATCGCCGAAAAAGACGGCAGCATAAAAACGATAAAAACCTTCGGATATGAGGACTTTAAGCGCAGACTGTAATTTTTAGTATGCTTGATTGCTATTTTTAAATATAATAAAAAATCAGCCGAATGGCTGAACAGTTATAATAATCATTGCAGGGGGACGGCCGCGGTACTGTCCCCCTTTTTTATTTATCGTGCGGCTATCATGTTGTCTCAAAAGCCGAATGTATTGTCTTAAAATGGCATTACGCTTTCTTTAAGCCCTCAGCCGAGAATTTAGGAGCGAACTTGCCGGCCTTGAACTTGCGGGTCTTGCGCTGAGGCATTCTGCGCCCGATGAGGGCGGTTATACCGCCCTTTGCTTAAAAGCCGTGTTTGATACGTGGGACTAAAGCAAAAGCCTGCATTATGTGCTGACAGCGCCTCTCCGTCCGGGCTGCCTAAAACGCATGATACATATCCGCACTCTTTGCTCTGTGACTTGAGACTAAACAAGGCTAGGCAGAGGATAAACTGCATTTATTGCCGAAAGCATTATCGACATCAAAAATATAACGGCAGTGATTATTGTAAGCGCAAGACATACTCGCTTTTTGCCGGTTATATTCACCGCATGCTTCTTTTTTATGCCGTCGCATTTGGAAAAAATAAATTTTATAAACTCCTTTTCCTTTCCCTGCGGGAGAGAGGCCCTGCTGACTAAAATATAATGCTTGCTTTGCAGGCGCAGCAGAAAAAGCTTTCCTGTCTCATATAAAGCATTTACAGCGCCATAGTCATATTCTGCGGGAGAATTGCCATCGTTTATGACAGTAATCATGCTTGAAAAATACGTCCTGCAAATCGGCGCGGCTCCTTTGGCGGCAAGCACGGTCTGCTGATATCTCGCCTTTATCGAAAGCCCGGAGAAAACATACCGCATTATAAATACAAACAAAATAAGGCCGGAATACGTAGTTATGGAGGAGTAGCTGCCCTCCAACGCCTGCGAGATATAGCAAAGCAGCGATAAAACAAAGAAGGCTATATAAAATATCGAGATGCGGACATAGGACACAGATGAAAAGTCGAAAAATTCATCCATGCCCATGCTAAGCTCCGAGTAATACCATGAGGTTAGCCTGTATCTGTCAAATTGAGCGTCGTCAGTGTAATTGCCTGCCGTACCGTCGTACATTTTTAATCATCTCCCGTTAAAAACATGCCTGTAGCTTAAGTATAACAACAATATAACATAAAAACAATGCGTTCTGCAAAAAACAGAACGCATTGAAACAGTTATTTAAGCTTTTGATTTGAAATCACACAACACCCTGCGCGAGCATGGCATTTGCAACCTTCTCAAAGCCGGCTATGTTGGCACCTATAACATAATTGCCTTCGTAGCCGTAGCGCTGAGCCGCGGAGTATGCATTGTCATGTATGCCTATCATTATGTTGTGCAGCTTCTCGTCAACCTCGTCAAAGGTCCAGGAAAGACGCATGGAGTTCTGCGACATTTCAAGCGCGGATGTGGCAACACCGCCGGCGTTGGCAGCCTTACCAGGGCCGAACATCACGCCTGCGCCGATAAGGGCCTCGGTGGCCTCAAGCGTTGTCGGCATGTTGGCGCCCTCTGCAACTATCTTGCAGCCGTTCGCTATAAGCAGCTTGGCATCGTCGATGTTGAGCTCGTTCTGAGTGGCGCAGGGCAGCGCAATGTCGCACTTTATGCCCCATATGCCCTTGCCCTCGTGATATTCCGCGTTAGGACGATAGTTGAGATATTCCTTAATGCGTCCGCGGTTGACCTCCTTTATCTCCTTAACAGCATTCAGGTCTATGCCGTCCTTGTCGTAGATGTATCCGTTGGAGTCGCTGAGAGCAACAACGGTGGCGCCGAGCTGCATGGCTTTCTCAGTTGCATATATTGCAACATTGCCGGAGCCGGAAACGACGACGCACTTGCCGTCAAAGCTGTCGCCCCTTGTCTTGAGCATTTCGTTTACGAAATATACGAGACCGTAGCCTGTGGCCTCTGTACGTGCCAGAGAGCCGCCGTATGTAAGGCCCTTGCCGGTGAGAACACCTTCATATTTGCCTGTTATTCTCTTATATTGGCCGTAGAGGAAGCCTATCTCACGCCCGCCTACGCCTATATCGCCGGCCGGAACGTCAACATCGGCGCCTATGTGCTTGCAGAGCTCTGTCATAAAGCTCTGGCAGAAGCGCATTACCTCGTTGTCCGACTTGCCCTTCGGGTCAAAGTCCGAGCCGCCCTTGCCGCCGCCTATCGGAAGACCGGTAAGGGAGTTCTTGAATATCTGCTCAAACCCTAAGAATTTGATGATGCTCAGGTTGACCGAGGGGTGGAAGCGGAGACCGCCCTTGTACGGGCCAATAGCGCTGTTAAACTGTACCCTGAAGCCGCGGTTGACCTGCACATTGCCCTTGTCGTCTATCCATGGCACACGGAACATTATAACGCGCTCCGGCTCAATGAGTCTCTCGAGCAGAGAAACCTTCTCATATTCCGGATTTTTCTCAATTACCGGCTTTAATGAGTTGAGCACCTCTGTCGCAGCCTGTTTGAACTCAGGCTCATTTGCGTTTTTGCTGTAAAGTCTGTCCAAGACCGATTCTACATATGACATCTTGCTCGCTCCTTTAACAAATATAAACATCCGGCCGGCGGCAAACTAACAGCCCGGCCGGCATAAATGCTATTTAATAATATAGCATTTTTATAAATATATTTCAATAAAAAATTTCAAAAAAGCTGCATGACGGTGCACTTTTCGGAAGAACTCCCGCACAAGGCCGGCAGACCTGCTTTTTGTGCTCCCTTCGGCGCGAAAAACTATCTCGCGGGAGACCTTATGAATTAGGCAGACTGAGCCAATACACTGTAATTTCAGCATGAATCAAGGCCACAAATGCTTTGACATGACTTGAGCAGCAAAAAAACCAAAGCTTTATACAGACATTAAAGCTTCAAACGAGTCATAAGCAGTGCTATGCCTGCTTGGCGCGCAGTTCTGTGCACCTGACGCAAAAGAAAAAAGATCTATATACAGGCTTTTAAGAGTGAATTCCGATAAAACGCAAAAGCTGCGGAAAATTATGCAGATGTCTGTAATGGAATAGAGGCTGGGAACATACGCTTAAAGGCATGTCCGGCATTTTCAGCGGCTGTGCAGACTGACCTGATTCAGGAGACCTTGGCCTTTCGCCGTCGGAGAAGCTGTTTTATAAATCATGGCATATGTGCAGTATAAAATATATTTTTTAAAAATTTTTATATACCTGTTGCCTTACATCGGGCTTTGTGTTAACATCTTGCTTGTACCTATCAAGAGGCGGAGGATACCTTATGTCCACGATACTTTTAATAGTGATTTATATAGCGTTTATAGGGCTCGGCATACCCGACTCACTGTTCGGCGCGGCGTGGCCGGCAATTTATGAGGAATTCGGCGTGCCTATATCCTATGCAAGCTTTGTGACACTGCTCATATCAGGCTGCACGGTGATTTCCAGTCTGCTGAGCGCAAGGGTGATAAACCGCTTCGGCACTCCGGCGGTGACGGCGGTGAGCACGGTAATGACGGCTGCTGGGCTGCTGGGCTTTTCGTTTTCCGGGAGCCTTGTCTGGCTGTGTCTGTTCGCACTGCCGCTGGGACTCGGCGCCGGCGCAATAGACTCGGCGCTCAACAATTACATAGCGATGAACTACAAAGCGACGCACATGAGCTTTCTGCACTGCGCCTACGGCGTGGGAGTGACGCTCAGTCCCTATCTCATGTCGCTCGCGCTGTCGCACAGCAACGACTGGCGCGGAGGCTACAGGACGGCCTTTTTCATACAACTCGGCATAGCCGCCGTAACTATATTTTCGCTGCCGCTGTGGGGCAGGGTAAGGCATGCTGAAGCACATGAGGAGGAAAGCGTCGTACCGCGTACGCTCAGCATGAGGGAGCTTATAAAAATGCCGTCGGTGAGAGCCGTATGGCTGATGTTTTTCAGCTCCTGCGCCATTGAATTCACCTGCGGCTCGTGGGGAAGCACGTTTTTGGTACAGTCCAAGGGCATGAGTGCAGAGGATGCCGCTAAGATTGTCACCTTCTACTACGCCGGCATAGCTATCGGGCGTTTTTTATCGGGAATACTCGCGGCAAAGCTGCCGAGCTGGCGCATAGTCCACATAGGGCAGGCGTCGGTGCTTACGGCTATCGTGCTGCTCATGCTGCCGCTGCCGTTTTACGTGTCCGCGGCGGGACTGTTTTTGGTCGGACTCGGCAACGGTCCGATTTACCCAAATCTCACACATCTTACGCCGCATAATTTCGGCAGGGATATTTCGCAGTCGGTTATGGGCTCGCAGATGGCATGGGCATCGGCCGGCACCATGCTTATGCCGCCGGCATTCGGACTGCTGGCGCAGTGGATAGGCACAGCAGCTTTCCCCTATTTTTTGCTTGCGATGTTTATAATTATGCTCGTATCCACTGGCCTGCTCGTAAAAAATCTCAAGTCCGCCGGCAGGTACAGCGCATAATGCGGGCATACCAAGCGCTTGCGCAGAATATGCTGTATGCGCTCAAACTATTTGCCTTTTTGCCGCCTTTGGAGTAAACTGTATATAACGCATTTAGAGGGAGAAAAGATATGCCGGATATAGCCGATACATATACATTGCTGAAAAGAGAGATAATCGAAAACGAGTTCAAAAGCCTTAACGACATGCAGCTTAAGGCAGTTACCCAGGTAAACGGCCCGGTGCTGATACTTGCCGGCGCGGGAAGCGGGAAGACTACCGTGCTGGTGAACAGGGTGGCAAATCTTATAAAATACGGCAACGCGTATAAAAGCGACTATATTCCGCCGCTGAGGGAGGAGGATTTCCACCTCATGGGCGGATATCTTGTCACGCTGCAGAGCGGCGAGAGACCTGATGCCGAGGCTTCGGCGGCTGTAGGCCGGCTGCTGGCGGTAGACCCCGTGCCGCCGTGGCAGATAATGGTGATAACCTTTACCAATAAGGCGGCAGGCGAGCTTAAGGAGAGAATAGGCACGGTGCTCGGCGAAAACGCCGGCGAGGTCTGGGCCTCCACCTTCCATTCCACCTGTGCGCGCATGCTGCGCAGGGACGCCGACAGGCTGGGCTTTTCAAAGAATTATACCATTTACGACAGCGATGACTCCCGCCGGCTTATGAAGGACTGCCTGAGCGATATGGGCGTGCCCGAAAAGGCGCTGCCGCACCGCGCCGTGCTGAGCGAGATAAGCCGGCTCAAGGATATGCTTATATCCCCGCAGGAAAACATGGCGGCGCTGCACGGCGACTACCGTCAGCAAAAGATTGCCGAGGCGTATGTCCTTTATCAGCGCAGGCTGGAGGCGGCCGACGCAATGGACTTCGATGACCTGCTGCTCAACACCGTTCGACTGCTCAGGGAAAATCAGGACGTTTTGGAATATTACCAGCGCAGGTTCAGATACATAATGGTGGACGAGTATCAGGACACAAACAAGGCGCAGTATGAGTTTATACGCCTTTTGGCGGATAAATATAAAAACATCTGTGTAGTCGGTGACGACGACCAGAGCATATACCGCTTCCGCGGAGCGACGGTGGAGAATATACTCAGCTTTGAAAGCCAATACAAGGATGCCGCCGTGATAAGGCTGGAGCAGAACTACCGCTCGACGCAGAACATACTCAGTGCCGCCAACGCCGTCATACTTAACAACTCCCGCCGCAAGGAGAAAAAGCTGTGGACGAATGTGGGCGACGGCGACAAGGTACGCATAGTAGTGACGGACGATGAGGGCGATGAGGCGCGCTTTGTAGCGGACACCATACTCGACGCCGTAAAGGGGGGCGCCTCCTTTTCCGACCACGCCGTGCTATACCGCATGAACGCGCAGTCGAACGCCATTGAAAACGTGTTACTGCGCTCCGGCATACCCTACCGTGTCATAGGCGGCTTCAGGTTCTATGAGCGCAAGGAGATAAAGGACGTGCTGGCGTATTTGAGCGTTATAAGCAATCCCGGCGATGACCTCCGCCTTAAGAGAATAATCAACGAGCCGAAGCGGGGCATAGGCGCGGCGTCGGTGGCTGCGGCGCAGGAGATAGCGGACGGGCTCGGATGCACGCTGTTTGAGGTGCTTAAAAGGGCAGACGAGCATGCTGCGCTGCAGCGCGCGGCAAAAAAGATGAAGGACTTTGCCGGCATGATAGAGGAGCTGGCGGCGCAGGTCCCGCTTCTGACGCTGCACGAGCTGCTTGAGCTAGTTTTGGACAAAACGGGATATATGAAGATGCTCATAGCCGGCGGCGAGGCTGAGGCCGACAGGGTCGACAACGTAAACGAGCTGTCCTCCAGCATAATGCAATATGAGAACGAAAACGAGGAAGCGACGCTTTCGGGATTCTTGGAGGAAATATCGCTGGTGACCGATATCGATGATTATGACGAAAGCTCCGACTCGGTAGTGCTGATGACGCTGCACTCGGCTAAGGGGCTGGAATTCCCCACGGTGTTCATGGTCGGCATGGAGGAAGGTGTCTTTCCGTCAAACAGGACGATATTCGAAGGCCCGGACGAAATGGAGGAGGAACGCCGACTTGCATACGTCGGCATCACGAGAGCAAAGCTTAAGCTTTACCTCTGCTGCGCGCAGAGCCGCATGATATACGGCAAGACGACGCGCAACCGCCCGTCGCGGTTTGTCGGCGAAATTCCTGACAAGCTTTGCGACTCCGACCTCGACAGGCTGAAAAGGGCTGCTCAGTCGACGGCGGCCGCGGCGCTTCAGAGAACGGAGACGGCAAAGAAACGGCATATGCACGGCTTTAATATAAAGGCCGATACAAACACATATCTGCCGGGCGACAGGGTAAGGCACCGCACCTTTGGCAGCGGCACGGTGCAGAAGTGCACGCCGATGGGCAACGATATGCTGCTTGAGATAGCGTTCGACACAGCGGGGACAAAAAAGCTGATGGCCAACTTTGCCGGACTGGAGAAGGAATAGGACGGCGCCATCACTTTCTTTTGGTGCGCTGCATAGATGACATTGCCGTTAAGTGACAACGCAGATGCACACTCAGCAGGCTTAAGCCGGACGCAATGCTGCGGTAAAATAAGCTTATGTGCTTGATAGAAGCTTCTCTGCATAACGCCGTTTTTTTGCAGCGCCGAAAAAACGGCGCTGTTAAAGTGAAATGCGAAGACTTTTAAGCAGAATATGAGTACATAATATTTCAAGCAGTGGAGTAATGAAGAAACTGTGTGTCTTATATTGGCATGCTTCAGCGATACGATGTGAATACCGGCGGCACTGCGGACTATGTGACAACGGAGGGAGGAGCTCCTGTCGGGGGATAATTTGGCGAGGTAAAAGCCTTGCCTTAAAGGCATCGGTCGAAGCGAGTGTCGGGCAAGAGACATTTAAAAACCGCAGCCCTTTGACGAAAAGGCTTTTGCCCGTTTATGGGCATCTTGGCCGGCGGCACGGGCGGCAGAATTTTCAGTGCTTCTTGAGCGACCTGTAGCATGAGATCCTTTCGGGCTTGAGCAAGTCTTTGCTTTGCCGCTTGAATAAATAGGAATTTCAAAGCATTGTATGAGTCGGAGGATATTGTCCCCGGAAAGAAACAGACTCAGCGGCTGAGCACAGAAAAATCAAAAAAGAAAAAGAGCCGGATTTTATCCGGCTTTTAATATTTCAAATGCATGAAAGTATTTATAATATGAAAAATTAATATTTTAAGCTTTAACGCAGAGAATAGGAGGTAAAGCGGTTTCTGTTTTTGAAAGATTTATAATAAATTACGCCGAGGTTATTCCGGCGGAAGGGGCCAAACTGTCACAAGCGGGCGGTTTGCACAGCCCATAGAAAAGCTGCCGCTCGGTCACTCAAGAGGTACTGAGCGATATTCTCGTGTTACGGTCTCATTGCCCTCAAACGGGTCAAATCAGCCAGCAGCCTGCACGATTATTAATATGCTTTTGCTTTGCAGGGAGCCGGCCTTCCAAAGGAAACTCTTAAAAGCTTTTTCTGCCGTCCCGACAGGCTAAGGGCCTATTTTGCTCAAAAAGCACAAATAGAAAAAGCGACCGGGAAACCCAGTCGCTTTTTCGTTTAGCCTGAGGGGTGCTTTGAGGAGGGTAGAGCATTATACTCATTACGGGTGCGGCTCCCGTCTTTCTGAGTACGATTTTATTATAAAAGCAAAAGTGGGTTATGTTGTTAATTCACTATGAACTTTTTTTTAATATAAAATTTAGCAAATAAAAATTAACTATTGATTTTATGGGCAAATTATGATAGAATATCATGGCAAATTGATATGCGCCGTTGGCTCAGCTGGATAGAGCGTGTGGCTACGGACCACAAGGTCGGGGGTTCGAATCCCTCACGGCGTGCCATGCGGTATACGGCGCAGCTGTATACCTTTAATATGTGGCGGTATAGCTCAGTTGGCTAGAGCATTCGGTTCATACCCGAAGTGTCGTTGGTTCAAATCCGACTACCGCTACCATTTTTTTATAATAACGGCCCGGTGGTCAAGCGGCTAAGACACCGCCCTTTCACGGCGGTAACACGGGTTCGATTCCCGTCCGGGTCACCAACCCCTTTTATGGGGCATGACCGGACATACCAGATATGGAGGCATAGCTC
>CALYBL010000010.1 GCA_944412495.1 uncultured Clostridia bacterium
CTGTTATGTGAAGGTGGATATTTACTTCACGGCGGCGGGAATGATAGACATTCCCACCGAGCAGGAAATCCTTGCTATGATGCAGGAAATACGGGAAAACCCACAGGACTTCCGCTTTGTAGCATAACAAAAAGGTACGGCGTAACCCATTTTTCTGAGTTACACCGTACCCCTTACATAAATACTTCCCTATCTGGCGTTGGCATTACGGCGAGTTTGTTTGAAAAGCCCGGCGCTGCATTCGTGCGGCGCCGGGCCAATGCTTGTTTGGGATATAAGCGGATATTTGCAAAGCTGTGCTTATTTTTGATAAGGGCTGAAGTCTGCCGGATTATATACTGCGTCCGGCTATTTAGAAATTTTGTCGGCGTCTACCCAGCCGTAGACATTGCTTGAGGCGTCGGTGTGGATGATGTGGTAGGGATGCTTTGCCCCTGTCTTTATTATTGTGACCTTTGCCGGACCGGCCTTTGGCGTACCGTTGCTTTTTGCTGAGTCGGAGCTTGCATAGTGAGCCCCGCCCTTAAACTGGACAATATCTCCGACCTTTACGCTGCCGTCCTGAGCTGAGCCGCCCGTTTCGGCAGAGGAGTCGTCCTCATCGGAACCATCGGCTGCGGCTGCGGCAACATCTGTCCTGAATTGGTCCATGCTTTTGCCGAGCCTTGGCCACCAGTTGCCCACATCGGAGTGGTTGCTCGCAATACCGCGGGAATGCCCTTCGCTGTGGTCTATTATGACGCCGCCGGCGGCCGGGTCAAGCTTAAACTGTCGGCAGAGATAGGCACACAGCTCGACGGCCTCTTTGTATACCTTGTCCAGATAACTGCTGTCCGTAAGACCGTCCTCACATATTTCGAAGCCTATATGAGTATTGTTTGCGCTGCCATTGCTCCCGCTGCCGCAGTGCCAGCCGCGCATATCCCACGGCAGCACCTGATATGTGGCTATACTGCCGTCAGCGAGCTTGCCTATGAAGGCATGCGGACATATCTCCTTGCCCTCAGGGCGCGGAGTGTTCCAGTGATTGCCGTAGATATTTTCGCCGAGTATGCCGTCGTTTGGCCCGACATACCTTTTCAGATTAGGATTATTCGCACCTGTACTGTGCACCATTATACCTTTAACGTCTATTTTTCTGCCTGCCTTGTAGCAGTCGTTGTTTGTAAAAATAAGCGTATGCAGATTCATTAAATCACACTCCTTTAAAACACGGGCTTGCCTAAGTTATTTTATCGTCAGGGTACCTGAATTTAGTTCCTGTACAACAGCCTCTATCAGGCTGCTTACACTGTCCGTATCAAGCTTGAAGCCGTGCTCCTTGAGAAAATTTTCTACATATTGCTTCTTTTCCTCTCCGCGCCCCTCGCCGGAGAAAATCTGCTCGGCCGCGGCGACGGCTATGCGTGTCCATGTTAGCATAGAGCATCGCTGCGATTCCGTTGTCTTGCTCTTAATCCACGGAATTAAAAATGCGGTAATAATAAGGGTGATGAGCGTTATAACCGCATTCACGATTGGAGTAAGGTCAATGCCGTCCATTGTTGTGCCCCCTGTACCTATTGGATAAATATGCGGAAACGAGCGGCATAGTATTTTATTCGCTTTGCCGCTTTTATGCCGAAAATAAAAGGCCTGTGCATGCGGCCGGTCCTCACGCGGACGGCGTTGCCCGCCGCAAGCAAATCTCAGACATCAGACCACCAATATGCATATGGCTGCGCATTGCGGCATCGATTAGGCGTCCTTTTATCTATACACTGCTCTGCAGACAGCCTGCTTAAGGAAATGCAGGTGCTGCTGCATTGCGTGCATATTTGACGCCCGACTTAGATGTGTGATGCTTGCTGTCAGGGCCGCCGGAAGGCCGCAGCAGACAGGCTCTATAGCATTGTATGCGGTGTCTGAATAACTGTTACAGTTATAAATGATAACGCGGATTTCGCAATATTGTCATGCTAACCTTAAATAAACGGAGATAAGATTGTAAAAATGCTTGAAAATCGAAACGGGATGTGATATAATCACACAGTAATACACACGCTGGGGGATTATCTGCCGGGTCCGACATTGTCGGCGGCGGTTAATATGACGCCGGCGGAGGTAAAAACCGAAGGGAGATTTATTTATGGCAATAGTATCAATGAAGCAGCTTCTGGAAGCCGGCGTCCATTTCGGGCACCAGACCAGAAGATGGAATCCGAAAATGGCGGAGTACATTTTCACGGAGCGCAACGGTATATACATCATAGACCTCCAGAAGACCGTTAAGAAGCTTGAGGATGCGTACAAGTTCGCATACGAGATAGCTGAATCCGGACAGGACATACTTTTCGTCGGAACAAAAAAGCAGGCGCAGGAGTCTATGAAGGAAGAAGCGGTGAGATGCGGGATGCCGTATGTCAACGCGCGTTGGCTCGGCGGTATGCTCACAAACTTCCGCACCATACGCAGCCGCGTAGACAGGCTTTACCAGCTGAGGAAGATGGAAGAGGACGGCACATTTGACCTGCTGCCGAAAAAGGAGATAATCAAGCTTAATCTTGAGATAGAGAAGCTCGAAAAATTCCTCGGCGGCATAAAAGAGATGAAGAAGCTGCCCGGCGCGCTGTTTATAGTCGACCCCCGCAAGGAGAAGATAGCCGTATCGGAGGCCAAAAAGCTCGGCATACCGATAATAGCGATAGTCGACACCAACTGTGACCCGGATGAGATAGATTATGTAATACCCGGCAATGACGACGCGATACGCGCGGTTAAGCTGATAGCCGGCACGATAGCCACTGCTGTTATAGAGAGCCGTCAGGGAGAAATAGGAGAGACTGAGACCGAAGACGGCGAGACCGATGCCGTGCAGGCGGACGAATCGGCAGACACGGCCGGGAATGAAGCTGCGGCTGCTGATGCTCAGGCAGAGGAACAGGCTGCTGAATAATTTTAAAGATTAATCAGATTTGAAAAAATACCCGCATAAGACCATGCGGGTATTTTAAAGAAAGACAGGAGGAATAAGCAATGGCATTTACAGCACAGGATGTTAAGGCGCTGCGCGAAAAGACTGGCGTGGGCATGATGGAATGCAAGAAGGCGCTGACGGAGACCGACGGCGATATGGAAAAGGCGATAGAGCTGCTCAGGGAAAGAGGGCTCGCCGCCGCTGCCAAGAAATCCGGCAGGATAGCTGCGGAGGGCATAGTGGCAGCTTATACGAATGAGGACAGCACCGTTGGCGTGGTTATAGAGGTAAACTCCGAAACTGACTTTGTTGCTAAGAACGAGGAATTTAAGAAGTTTGTTGCCACTGTTGCAAAGGTAGTGGCAGACAAGGCTCCGGCGGATGTTGACGCGCTTTTGGAGATGAAGCCGGAGGGCTCGTCCGACACCGTCGCCGACATGGTAAGAGAGAAAATACTCGTTATAGGCGAGAATATAAAGATCCGCCGTTTTGCACGCTATGAAGGCAAGGTAGTCACATACATCCACGGCGACGGCAGGATAGGCGTAATGGTGAATATGGACGCCTCTGACGACGTTGCCAAGACCGACGCCTACAAATCTGCTGCGAAGGATATAGCCATGCAGGTCGCTGCGGCTTTCCCGCTCTACCTGAAGGAAGAGGATATACCGGCCGACGTTCTTGAAAAGGAAAAGTCTATACTTAAGGAGCAGGTTATAAACGAGGGCAAGCCGGAGAATATAGCCGAAAAGATAGTCATGGGCAAGCTGAGAAAGTATATGCAGGACGTATGCCTTGTAGATCAGGTATATATTAAGGACAGCAGTCTCAGCGTTTCCAAATTCCTTGAGAGCGCCTCCAAGGAGGCCGGCGGCGATATAGGCATAAAATCCTTTGTAAGGTTTGAGCGCGGCGAGGGGCTTGAGAAGAGAGAGGATAATTTCGCTGACGAAGTTGCAGGCATGATAAAGTAATATCGTTTGTGTAAGCGTGTCATATAACCTCAAGGATTTGTACCAATAAAGTCAACGAAAAAAGAGTGAGCTTCGGAAAAACTCCGATGCTTGCTCTTTTTGTTGTTTGAAAGCTTCACCCGATGCTTTCCTTAATTTCAGCGGGAAGCGGGATAATCTTTATAGTGTAATATCGCTGCATGGAGATAAGACGGCAAGAAGTGATGAAAATAAGTGGCCGATGGCATGATTGTTTTCTGGGAAATAGATGATTTTACATGCAGCGGTCATGCATTCATATCCTGCTTAAGAGCATTGCCCGACTTAATAAACATAATTTATAAGCCGGTTTCGGAACACTCCGAAACCGGCTTTTCTGCCATTTATTATTGCTGAGAAGAACGACCATGCTTTACAGTCAATTCAGAGCATCCGAGGCAGCGGCTGACGCAGACAGCGTGAGGAATTCAGGCCCTTGCAGGATACGGCCAAAGCGCCCTTAAAATGGTTTGTCTGATAAGAAATTTTGCCGCCTTGAAATAATACGCCAAAATGCGGCAAAATAAATATTATCCATAAAATTTTAAAATGGGAGGCAGACCATGAATTCCAAAAACGGATATCTTCAATTCCTTCAGGGCTTTGAAGCTTCGCTCAGGGAAGAGGAAAAAAGCAGTATAACGATAGATAAGTATCTAAGAGACGTAAAAAAGTTTCTTTTCTTTTCAGACGGTCGCAGGATAAGCAAGGAGTTAATAATTGCCTATAAAAACGATTTGCATGTAAAGTATGCTGCTGCAAGCGTAAATTCGATGCTGGCAGCGCTAAACTGCTTTTTAAGGTTTATCGGCAGACACGATTGCTGTGTAAAGCTGCTTAAGATTCAGCGGCAAATGTTTCTGCCGGAGGAACGGGAACTCAGCAGAAAGGAATATCAGCGCCTTGTCAAAGCGGCGGCCGGCAGCAGGCTGTCCGTTATAATACAGACAATATGCGGCACCGGCATCAGGGTAAGCGAGCTGCGTTATATAACTGTGGAAGCGGTGTGCGCAGGCAAGAGCGTGGTAAACTGCAAAAATAAAACGCGGGTGATTTTTATACCCACGCCTCTTTGCAGATTATTAAAGAAATATATAAAAAAATCCGGCGTAAAAACCGGCTCGGTATTTGTAAGCAGGAACAGCAGGCCGCTTGACAGGAGTAATATATGGCGGGAAATGAAAGCGTTGTGCAAAAATGCAAATGTTTCATCAAAAAAGGTTTGCCCGCATAATCTGCGCCATCTTTTTGCACGAACCTTCTATTCAATTGAAAAAGATATCGTAAAGCTCGCAGACCTGTTAGGACACAGCAGTATAAACACAACACGAATATATACAATGGATTCAGGATATGAGCATATAGTAAAGCTTGAAAGGGTGCAGATGCTGCTGACCACATAATACAGATTATGTGACTAATATAAGCTCTATATAAGGATTATAACTTTGTTTTTTCGGTTTTGCAACTGTTTTTTCAACATAATACAGATTATGTGGTCATAAGATAAAGACCCGTATTCAAATTTAAAGCACGAATTATGGAATAAGAACATAATAAAGCAGGCCGATTGTAGCGATACACTCTCAGCCCGCAGGTTGCTTGGCAAAAAAAGCAATATTTTACTTTAAAGCAAGCGGAACTGATAAAAAATATAATATGTTCCGCTGTTTACCATGCAATAAAAAAAGAATTTATTAAAAATTATTGAACATAGAGCTTAATTGTGATAGTATTAATGATGAATAGAGAAAAATCTTTATATATTTACAACATAATCTGTATTATGTTGTAAACCTCAATAAGCGCTATCTTAAGAGAAAAGGAGGGAGAAACGTCAGCATGGAAAAAAGAGAACATGCCTTTTCGCGCTTGAAAATCACAATGATAATTCTTGCCGCATTGCTTGTAATAAGCGCTGCCGCCCTTGCCGCACGCTATATTTATCTGCATGCAGCAGCTTCTGCGAATGCTACCGTTACAATACCATACAATTTGATTGGCAACGGAAGCATGGAAGTATCGGGCACGGCAGCAGCTTCATCAGCTTTATCGTCTGCTGCCGGTGAAGGAGTAAAAACCTCGGCGGACTCATATGCGCCGCAGGCATCTGAAACTGATCCTCGCGTTCGGGCGACAGAGCTTCAGCTATACCGGAATCACGCATCGGACAATGAACAATTTGAGGCCCAAAATATGCTGCCCGGTGATACGGTAACGCAGTATTTCTGCGTCAGGGCGTATCACGATGCGGCCGCAAGCCTTGTGTTTGAAACGGAAATTACCGATCAGACAAATAATCTCGGAGACGTACTGCGTATAAAGGTTACTGACCTCGGCAGCGGCACGGTTTTGTGTGACGCACCGTTCTCTGAGGTGGATGGAAGGGCGGTTTCATCGCTTTTGCAGGCAAACGCTGACGGAGAGAGTACGGTATATTATCAGGTTGATGTTTCAATGAGCACATCGGTCGGCAATGAATACCAGGCTTCACTCCTTAGGGCCGATTTTAATTGGTACATAGATGGTGAGGAAAGCCTTACTCCTTCTCCCTCAACTGGAGAGGGCATGGATATTGTACTGTGGTCAGCCTTAGCTGTATCCTCACTGCTGCTTATTATACTCCTTTTGTTAGGACGCAGAAGGGAGGGGCACAGGCATGGATAAATCTAAAGGCACGAAAAAAAGGATTTATATAAGCATAGCTGCGGCGGCGGTTATGTTTGTAATGCTGGCTGTGACGACGTACTCCCTGATTTTATCGCTGGTGTCGGTTGAGGACAACCTCTTTGAGACAGCACAGGTGCAGCTTGAGCTAAACAACGGGCAGACGGTTTTTAACGGAGATGACATGAACATCGAGCCGGGGCATTCCATCGTCAGGGATTTTACGGTGGAAAACAAAAGTACAGTAGAGGTTTATTACCGCCTGTATCTCGAAAATGTTTCCGGCCCCCTGCGCGATACTCTGACATTTGAGATTTATGACGGCAGTACTTTGCTGTTCAGCGGCAGGGCGGACGATATGACGCGCGAGTCTCCCTGTGTCGACAGCAATCCACTCGCAGCGGGAGAGGTGCGTACGCTGACCGCGGTAGTTAAAATGAGCGAAAGCGCCTCAAGCGAATATCAGACCGCGAGCGTAAGCTTTGATATATCGGCGGATGCCGTGCAGGCTCGCAACAATCCGGACAGACTGTTCGGCTGATAACATATGGGCAATTTATTATTCCGGGGGTAATACAGGTTTAGCAGATTAATATAGACTTTCCGGTTTTGTGTTTTTATAAGCGGTATTTTAAAATTTAAGGAGGTAAAGTGAAATGAGGACAAGCAGGAAGAGTTTGTGGGCAAGCGGCATATCGGTGGTGATATGCGCGATGCTGCTTGTAGGAACGACGTTTGCGTGGTTTACGGACAGCATAACGAACAGCGGCA
>CALYBL010000011.1 GCA_944412495.1 uncultured Clostridia bacterium
CGTAGCTGTGTATCTTATCCGATACATCGCGCATGGCCTTTACTATCGGATTGCCAAAATTGTTTTCAGGGTCGTCATGGTCAAACTTTGTAAAGCCTGGATACACATCCTCGTTTGCAAAATATATCCCCTGTATATTATTGTCCCATATCTCGCTTCCCACCTGCTCCTTAAAGGCGTCTATAACATACTCGTTCCATATGGGGCCCTGCAAGTCTGACAGAGCATGCATGGGTGTTACCGGCACGGAAAACCACAGACGAACATCCGGGTTTACAGCAACAATCTTCTGAGCAAGCTCTACCGTCTCGTCAACATATTCGTTAAGCGTATACTTTCTCCATGACAGGTTATTGTATCGGTCAATATATTCCTGTTTTGTATTTTCAAGAGCGTATTCGCTCGTCCACTGTATGTCATCAAGCGTCAGCGAGTTTATATCGTCCATGGATATTATCTCCTGCAGATCGCCGTTTTTATCCACATAGTAATTAACGGCTATTATAGGAATCATGATATATTCATCGCTGACTTCGCTGAGCGTCTCAAAGCATGTGTTGTTGAACGCCATATATTTACTTCCTGCGTAGTCATTATACCAATAGTAAAGCAAAACCCCGTTATTTATGTCCGTATCCTTTGCTGACGTATCGGCTGACGCAGTGCTTATGCCTGCAGCCATTGTCATAAGCATACAGACGCATATCAGAGCACTTATTATTTTTTTCATCGCTTACCCTCCAAAATAAACATATAAATTGCCCGCAAAGCAATTTTTACAAACTAATATTATATTAAATTTCAACAAATGTCAATACAAAAACTAAGTATTTTTTTGCCTTTGTGCCGGACATATTATTGTATAAAATTACTTTATTCGCGGCATTAAAATACCGAATTGTCATATTATAATTGCTTGAAATAAGCGAAATAAAATGATATCATGTTAGAAAATCATAATAAAGGGCGCGCATTTTGTCACATACCAAAGAGGGGTGAATGAATAGTGAACGGCAGCGGTCTGTCCAAGAAAAACGAATTGGTAAGGAATATTATAATCATTATAATGGCTGTTCCCTTTGCCGTTTTTCTTTACAATGCCTTTGTGCAGATATTCTCACGAATGGCTGAGGAACTGACATTGTCATACACAGCCGATGCGCCTATATACTGGACGGTTGGAAAGGGAATCCTAAATGGTTTTACACCATATCAGGATTTCTACGAAACCAAGCCGCCCGGTATTTTTTTGTTGTCCGCGCTGTCCTTCGCCATTACCGGCGACGGCTTTGTGACAAATATTTTCTGCTTTATAAGCCTGCTCGTGACAGGGCTTGCGCCTGCGGCCTTTGTCATACTGTATTACCGTAAAAACAAATGCGGGAAAGCCGCATATATCATTTCTGTTTTTTCGGCATTGCTTTTCGGAGTAATATTGATGCTGTATGTCCAAAAGCGCAGCGGCGCCGCGCAGGTTGAAAGCTTCGGCGCCGCCGCCGCGATAATATACATACTGCTCATATCCCGCATTGACGGCGCAGAGACTTCTTACAAATCACCGCTGATATGGGCTTCGGCGCTATTTCTGATGTTCAGCGTTATGATGAAGGAGCCGTTTTTGCTGGTTTGTATCGGGTGCGCTCTGCTTTTCATCAATTCGGCAAGGGAGCTAATAAAAAAGCTGCTGATTCCCCTTGCGGCAGGCGGTGCCGCCGGTGTGCTGATTATGCTCGCGACAGGAACGCTTATTCCTTATATTAAGTATTATCTGCCGAATATGCTTGGAAGTCACGTATCACGCTACGGCTCGCCCATTGACCGCGGCTTTAATTTCAGGATAATATTTAATGACCTCGGGCTCTTTTCCTCCGGACTTCAAGCACTGATAGTCCTCCTCGTTGTCGGCGTCGCTGCCCTGACGGTTTACCGGCAGTATAAACGTGAGGAGCTTTCGGCTGCCGCCGTGGCCGGGCGTATATATCATATATTAAAGCTTTTTCCCGTGTTTTATCTCACGGTTTTTGCCGTCGGCATGGGCGGCCAATACTATAACCATCATTTCGTTTTCGCGGTGCCAACATATTTTGCGCTCTTTTGTGTCTTTATATCAGAGGTTAATCAGCTTGAATGGGCTGAGATTGGAAAGTATAAAACCGGCGCTGTATGCTTTTTCGCTGCCGTCGCAATTATTTCCGGCTCGGCTACGGTATTGCTGCCGGAGTATGCCTATGACAAGCAGACGGTGGATAACAATCTGACCACAATGCAGCAGCACGCCGACTATGTCGATGAAATACTTACCGCTTTGGGAGAAGAACGCTATCAGTATCTCGGATTTAACGGAAATGTCTTTTACTGCTTTACTGCACATCTGCCGCAGGGCCCGGTATTTTTTCAGGACCCTTATAATTTCACATCCGAGGATAATTGGTTCAGCCAAAATCTCAAGGAGCAGCTGAATAACAGCAACGTTGTTATTGTCAAAAAAATTGACGTCGGTGTGCTCGACGACTATGTAAGCAGCTACCTGCAGGAGTACTTTACCAGAATACCGCCGGCGGAAATAAGTGAAATCAGCGCGCCTAAGGATTTCAATTATAAGATATACTTCCGAAAGCAGGCTTAGCCAATAAGGCTTTTCGGTTTAATCCAGCCGATACATACTCCCGCTAACTACTATTTGCAGCAAAGCAGGCAGCCTATAACGACTGCCTGCTTCTATTTTAATTTATATATTTTCATCTTCCAAATCCCTTATAAACATTTCATCTATTGATATATCAAAAAATGCACACATCAATAATGTACAATCAACTTTTGGAAAAGCTTTGCCAGATTCGTAATAGGATATTGCCGAGCGGTGGAGATTCATTATTTTCCCTATCTCCTCCTGACTTAACCCATGACTTTGCCTTAAATATCTTAAATTTTTTGCAAACAAATCCACTCTATATGGATTATTGTTCATTCTTTTTTTGCCAAGTAAAATAAAGTCCTTCTTCTCCACATTCTTCAGCTTTATATTATTGTACATATGCATCCTTCTCTGCCTGCTGACATTCGCCAAAATAAAAAATAATTGAAAACCGGTGTGTATTATATTTTCATTCAATATTGAACAAGTGAGAGGGAAGGCAGAGTTGAAGAAATAATGAAATGAAATATTTACGGAAAAGCTAAAAATAAGACTGACAAATGTTGCCTTCCCTCTATTGGTGCGGAAAAACCGCAATAAAAACACCAGACCGCAGGCGGTATTATAAATAAAACACACCTTCGTCTGGCTGCATAAATCAAATTTATGTAAAAGCCATTTGAACTACTGCCGTAACTGTGTTATAATCTATCACAGTCAGGTAGTAGCGTGTTCCCATTTAACACCTGCTCGTAAGTCCCTGATAGGTGGTCGCACACCTATTGGGGAGCCTGGCTATTTAATTTTTGCGGTTGTTCCCGCATTTCTATTTTAGCATCGCTGTTTATATTAGTCAAGCGTTCATTTTAAGCGGTTAAAGCATAAACACTAAAAATTGAACTCCATTCGCATACAAGTAAAAAAATTGTGTTCACTTCTTTATATCAATATAGTATAATCATAAAAAAGAGGTGATTTAAAATGATTAACTCCTGTTTTGTTTTAATGCCTATTGGAAAATCTCATTTTGATGAATACTACGAGAAAATAATAAAGCCGACTATAACTAAAATGAATATTAATGTCACCCGCGCTGACGAAATTTATGGCACAAGGCCTATCATAGATGACATATTTGAAGCGATTGAAAAGTCGGATATCATCATAGCAGATATTACAGGCAACAATCCCAATGTTCTGTATGAATTAGGGATAGCTCATGCATTGAATAAATTTACAATAATTATAACCAAGAATATTCATGACATACCCTTTGATTTCCATCATATTCGAATAATTCAATATGAGCCTGAAAATGTCAATTTTTCAAAAAAACTGGGTGAAGATATTCAGCAAACAATAATTGATGCATCAAAAAAAACATCAAATTTTTTTCGAACATTTCCAAGTTTTTTAAATTTTCAAATACCTAACGAAAACGGATATTGGAAGACTTTAATCGTCGATTATTTCCCTACAAGGTATGCTGATTATTATGAGCTATTAGGGCTTATTCCTCTATCTAGCATTAATAATGCAACGTCATATTATTATAACGAGAGTCACTGGCTGCGAATAAAGAGCAACAGTAAAGTTAAACTTAAAAAGAATGATATAGTTAAGTTCAAATTTAATTATATTAGCGATGCTGACGTTTTTTATCATGGGGGAAAAACTGTTTTGGCAAGAAATATTTATGTAGATGATCATGATATTAAAAAATTAACAGAAGAATGATAAATTATTTATCCTAAAATAAGCACAGCACAAATCCGAGCCCTTAATCTTCTTAAATAGGGTTCGGATTTAACTTTTCAATGCATATTTTAAAAACTGATGCGAACAGAAACTACCAACAGAAAACGAAATAAGCAAAACAGTCAATAAAGACCTGATAAGAGGTAAAAAGATATTTTACATTTTTCTGGAGGATATACGGCAGATGGTACATATGCAAAGATATAAAAACAGCGTATACGCTGTTAAATCAGACGGGAAGTATAAATTCTATGTTGATAAGGGAGGTAAAAATGAGCTTTAACGATTTAGATTTGCGCGAGCTGGACAAAGACCTTTCGCCAAAGGAAAAAGAGGAATGGAACGACATTTATTCCTCATACCGCGGCAGCTCAATACTGACAAAGAGAGTCTCGGGTGTGGACAGTATAAAATACGAAGGAAACAGCGTAAGCTGTCTTGTAAGCATCGATTACCGCGTAAAGGTGCTCATCCCCGCAAGCGAGGTTTGGTACGACAAAAGTGCTCAGCGGCCGGACTATGTCTTAAAATCCATGAGCGGCGCAGAGATAGACTATGTGATAATAGGCATAGACAGGATAGGAGAATGCGCCATAGCATCAAGGCGGCTGGCGCTTGAAAGCCGGCGGCGCGCCTTTAAAAAGCAGAGGCACAATGTGGGCGATATTGTGCCATGCCGCATGATAGCCAGCGGCCGGTCAAGATGCATAGTTGAGGTGTCGGGCTACGATTTCACCCTCTCGCAAAGGGATATGTCCTACTGCATGATAACGGACTTGAGAAGCGAGTTTTTTACAGGCGAAAGGTATAAGGCAAAGATAATGGAGTACGAGCCTGCCGTTGACCATCTCGCGATATCGATGAAAGAGGTGGAGCCGCACCCATACGACGGCGTGGAAATACGCCATCCCATAAATTCAAGGCGGGTGTCGAAAGTTACGGCCAAATTCGGGGGTAATGTTTTCTGCCGTTTAGACGGCAATTTAGACTGCCTATGCACATATTCATCGCAATGGAGCGACAGCGATTTCAGCATAGGCGACCGCGTGGTTATAGCTATATCAAAGTTCAATCCCGTTAAAAAGCAGGTGTTTGGCAAGGTCATTGCCAAGCTGTAAAATGCCGATGTATATACAGGGCATAGCAAAAGAGCAGTTCAAACGAACTGCTCTTTTGCATTGGGAAGTAAAATGGGGTTATGCGGTTTTAGAGTTAGACTTCTTGCTGCGTTTTGGGTCAAGACCCATTATGCGGCACAATTCCTTGCGCAACTTAAGATACTGAACCGGAGCCATGGGCTCGGTTTCTCTCACTATGTACATCTTTCTGTTGTCAATATACCGAGAAACCGTTCGCTAAATTATGGAAATTGTTTTACCGTTAACCGTTAAAATATACTGTGCGTCAAAATTTTTAACATAAGCATAATACGTATAAAAAGTTTCATTAAGTGATGCATTATGTTTATCAAGATAACTAAACTCTGAATTGTGGTTGTCAGAGATTTCAAGCATTCCGCCCTCAGTATTTAAAACCGTAATATAATAGTCGCCTGTATTCTTATATTGATATACTTCTATTGAAACCCCATTAGAAAATTTATGCGCTATCCTTTTAGTATCTGTACCTAATCCCATTTTCCAACCGTTGCCCGCTTTTGGAATAATTAAATAACTGTCGGCATTTCCTTTTTCGGCGACTACAAAATCAGTCTCTTCACCATTAACAATAAGCTTTACGTTTCCTGTATTTATATGTTCAAAAGCGGCAGTAGGTGATGAAAATGTTATAAAGGCATTTTCAATTGGAACAAATGCAGATAGTGTTGTCAAGACAATTATGACGGCAAGTGCTGATAAATACCAACGGCGCTTATGTATTAAACGGGATTTCCATATCAATAATACACATATTGCAAATATTATTACAAAAAATACAATTCTAATCGTTCCAAAAATCATCTATCATTCCTTCTCTTTCTAATATGCATAAGACAGTGGCGGTACTGGGAGACCTGTAGTAACTAACATACAAGCTGCGATTAAAAAACCACCGTTTACACTCGCATTTGTGTACGTCTCTTGTGTAATGTCATTATCCCATTTAACTGCAGAAGTTCCCTCAAAACCCACCTTAAATTCTGAAAGATTAGCTCTTATACCAAAGCTGTCTGTTCTGTCGCCATCGGCAATTGAGCCATATACGCCAATATTGTCAAGCGCTAAGTTGATATTAAATGTAAAATCAGAAATATTTATTTTGAGTCCAGCGGATGATAATAGGGGGTTATTTGAGTTTAAATTAGAATAAACTGAAACAGGCTTTGAAGAATCTCCGTGCTTTGAAACAGTCTTTTTTGTTCTTGTACCTGTTTCTGCAGTAATAGGAAGCGGGTCTGGAAGGTATTCAACTTTAGTTTCCGAAATTGTCGTTGTGGTAGAACTGCCGGCTCCAAAAACAGATAAAAGGAAATCAGTAAAAGCGTTGCCCTTATATATTGCAGATAATCCTGAAACACCTGCCATAGCAACCCCGCGCCACAAATTCCCATTTGGGTCGCTTCTGCTAACAGGGTTATTTTCGCAGTAAGCAAACATGTTTGTACCTGAAATACCCTGTCCAGTCGAAACATATCCATCGGCATTAATAAATCTGCCGGTTTCGGGGTCGTAGTAGCGAGAGTTGAGATAGTAGAAGCCAGTCTCACTGTCATAATAGTAGCCACGATATCTCAATGGATTGATATTACCAACATGACTTGCATTTGATGATACATCCACACCGCTGCCGTCGGTCACTGACAGCAGCTTACCCCATGCGTCATACCTGTACTGGGCAACTATGTTGTAGCTTGAGTCTAATATACCTACTATGTCGCCCTGCACATTCTGCATGTAATAGTAATATGCACCGTTAAGTACAAAGCCGAGGGGTGAACCGGCATCGTCATACAGGAAGTCTATTACGTTAGTGCCATCGTCCTGACGCAGTATTGTGCTGCCGTTTAGATAATACTTCGTAGTGACGCCGTTTACTGTTTTAGAAACACGAATACCCTCGTCGTTGTATCTGTACTGCGCAAGGGCAGCGCCGCCCTTTGTTACAGATGCAAGCTGACGACCGTTCTCCCATTCAAATGATAAGCCGCCGCGGTACTGCAAGGGGTTGCCTATAGCGTCATAGGTTATAGCCTCGCCGTTATACGACACAAGCTTGTCCTTCCACGTCCCATCATACGAATAGCTTATCGTTTCTATCGTATCCGTTACCTGTCCATTCTCAAGCTTGCTTACGACCTTGCTGGTTATGTTTCCGCCGGCATCATAGCTGTACGCCGTGCTTATGCCGCGCAGATAATCATCCTCACGCACAAGCTGACTGAGCGAGTCGTATTGATAGGCTGCGACAATATTGCCGTCCTCGCTTATCGATGATATATTGCCGAGATTATCATATGTATAAGTGTAATCATGGCCAACGCTGCTGTCAAGCCTGTTTACAAGCGTGGTGGTGCTGTTATCGGCAGCGCCGGGGAGATATTCGTAATTTTGCACATAAGAGCCAAGTGTACGCTGTGTGCGGCGGCCAAGACTGTCATACGTATAATCCAAATTCAGGCTGTTGTTTATCGATAGTCCGTAGATAAGGCCCGGCTTGGCTATTGCTCCGTCAGGGGTCTTGCCGTAGAAATAGTTGGTGGTGTATGATTTGTCGCCTATCTGCCACACATACTTTTCTACGCGGTTTTTATCGTCGTACTTGAGACTGAGACGCAGACCGTCGCTTGTTGTCATGCCTGAGATGCGGCCTATCAGGTCGTAGGTGTAATTTGTAATTATGTTGTTCTCAAGGTCAACCAAACGTGCAAGATTTTGGTTATTGTCATAATGATATATGAATTTAGTAGCACCGTCAACCTTCTTCTCGCTTATGAGGTCAAAATATTCATCGTAAACATACTCAACCGTGTCGCCGTTGCCATAAGTGACATTTGTAAGCAGATTTCTGCTTATATCATATGTGTTTTCAGATAGGGTAGCACCGGCAGCCGTTGTTTTTGTAACATTACCCCAGCCGTCATACTCAAAGCCGTAGCTGAAGCCGTTGTGGGTTATGCCGGTAAGCTTATTGGTATTATCATAGTGATAATTTACCGTGCTGCCTGCGGCAGAAACAGACGTAAGAGCGTCGTTGTAATCGTTATATGTATAGCTTGTTACAGTGCCGTCCGGTGCGGTTGTGCTGTTTAGGGTGCCGCGGTAGGACTGATAATCATACTGCGTAGTATTTCCGCGCGAGTCGGTAACGGAAAGCAGCTTGCCGGTTGTGCTGTCGTAGTTTGCGCTGCTTGATATATCGCCGCTTACCTTTTCAAGACGCCACTTTTGCTGGTCGGTGCCGGAGTCGGGATATTCTATCGGCGTTACGCCGGTGTCCACCTGCCCGTGAGGAAGGTCTATGCAGGTGCCGTATGCTTTGTTCTTTATTTTGTAATATCCGTTGCCTACGCTCTCAAACTTCCATTTCTGAGTATCTGCGCCGCTGTCGCTGTTTATGACGAGCGCGTGCAGATTGGCATCATAGCTGCTTGGGCCGTAGAAATCAAGCATCTTGTCGGGGGCATTCATTGGGGAAATTTTGAAATATCCGTCCCCAGCATCCCTCAGCATAAACTGCTGGTTTTTGTTTGTATGGTGGAACTGCTGTACTATGGGTGTATTGTTTTCAGTGCCATAGTTGTTCACATCCAACACCTTGTTAGAGGCCAGCGAGCGAATGAGATACACGCCGTCCGCCTCTGGGGTTTCCCCAGTGGGAGCATCCACCGGCTCAAATGCCCATTCCTGGTCCTGTGCCGTAGCGTACACTATCGTCCACATGGTGTTGTCGCCCGCGGTAGACGTGCCAAAGTTTGTTATGCTCATATTCGGCGCGCATTCAGGGCTTATGCGGTACCAGCCGTATCTATCCACCTCAAGCTTGAACCGCTGCGCACTCGAATTGTTGTAATCAAACACATGCAGCTGTGTAGGCTGATTTGTCGCCGCCGGCACATCGATAGCCTTGCCGTTGTATACGCTCTTTAATGCGTAATAGCCATTACCGGCGTCCACTACCTCCCATTGCTGAGGGGCATATCCAGCTCCATAAGAGTTTTGTACCAGCCGGTCGCCGTTTAAATCGAGGCATTTGCCGCTGTATTTGTTCCTTATGTAATACTTCTTGCCGGGTATTACGGCGCCAACGTACGATATGCCCTGCGTCTTGGACGAAGTGGCGTTGCCAAAGCCGTCGTAGGTGAGGTCCATCGATAGGCCGTCGGAGCTGAAAGCCGTCACAACGTTCTTTTTGTCATCCTTTGCATATTCATATGATGTGCCGTCGGGGTTGAGTATTTTCGATATGGTGTTGTTGTCGTCATAGGCAAAGGAGCTTTCCTGCTCTGCCTTGTCTATAGCGCTTACCTGGTTGCCCTCGTCGTCATATGTATAGCTGCCGCCAAAGTCTTTAACCAGCTCTATTCCGTCAAATATTATGTCGTTTATCTGGTTTACCGACCATAGGTAAATGTGTATCGCGCTGTATGTCAGGTTTGTGTTTACATTACCGTCGTCAGTATTGATGATAGCCCTTACCGGTGCCGAAGAATATGCATTCGCATGCGCGTCTACCCATTTGACAGAACCATCGCTGTAAATTACAGCGGCAGATATTCTTGCATCTCGACCGCCTTCTACTATAGCATTGCCGCTTATGCCGCCGCTTAGTATGAATACATCGCCTTCACTGCCACTTACCGGCACGCCGCACATTATTGACTTTGATTTCGTCGGGTCGCCTTTGAATACTATTCCGCAGTTATGGTTTTCAATTAATTGCAGTAGTTCATCAGACCCATAGCCCGGTCCGGGGTCGTTCCAACCATAGGGGACAGAACCCCTGTAATTCTCACCATCTAAAATGTCAAAACTGCCGTTCATTATAGTGTTATATGGATTTGCAACTATGCTTTCTTCCAGCGCGACATTGCATATTTCAGCTGTACCCGTTGCGTCGCAGAGGCCTATGCCTATGCGGTCAAAGTATTCCAACGCGTCCATATAAAAGGTAAGCGTTATGCGCTGCCAGCCGTCGTCTATATCTCTGTTTGTGGTACCATTTATAGCTTCTGAATAGACGACCCTTGGCTCATCTGTTGTATGATTACGCATTACGGCATGCATGCGGGCGCCCACTCCAACTACGTCGGTAGTACGGACATAGGCAGATAAAGTATATTTAGAAAGTATGGGAATAGAACAAGAGTCATGTGTCTGCCATAGCTCGTTGTTAGTTTCGGTGGACGTGCTGGTAAACTTAGCAATATTGCCGCTTATGAAGCCACCGCCTGTTATTTCTGCACTGCCCATTTCTATCCAGTCGGATTTTCCATCACGGCTGAAATCGCCGTTTTTGAGATAGTTTATGCCTGCGCCGGAGGTATGTGCTGATTCTATTATTTTATTGCTCGATGCCCTTTGAGTAGAATAAGTAGCGACACTTGTGCCATCTTTTGAAGTTGATGATACTGTCTGACCCAAAGAGTTAAAAATATAATACTCTTCTCGGCCGTCTGTGTCTGTATATATAGTCCAATATGGCTGGAAATGGTCAATATAATATAGTCGCCGTGAGTTTGTGCCGCCTGCACTTTTTTCAAATATTTGATATATTTTTCCGTCAATAGTCGAGTATTCGATACCAGAGGCGTCGTTATTTTTGATAGATATAAGCTCGCCGTATCCGTTATAATCGAACCGCGTGGTGGTTCCGTCAGGATAGGTTATATTGGTAAGAAAATTCACCTGTTCATACTGAAAAGTCATTGTACGGCCGTAGTAATCGTTCATTGATATCAGCTTGCCATTGCCGCCGTTGTCATATTGCAAAATTGCAACTGCACCTGTATTTGTGGTTATGTCTCTGAGTATATGGTCTCCGTTTTCCGGGCCATAGTTAAAGCTTATCCAGTTGCCGTTATTATCAGTTATTTTGCGAAGATACCCCTGACTGTCAAACTGCATTGTAGAGGTTTCTTCTTTGTTGACTATCTTGTACCAATAATCGCCCGTTTCAGTTGACAATGTAAGGCCCAAACCATCCTCGTCCTTCATATCGGTGCCGAAGTAGTGCTTTGTGCCGTCGCCGTCGGTATATGAATATGGATAATCGGATATTCCAGTGGCATCTACACGCTGCACTACGTTTAGCCTAAATCCGTAGCCAAAGCGGTTGCGCTGTGTCGGGTGCGTCGTCGACGGAGTATTGGCATCGCTACTGTTGTAGGTAAGATACAGACTGAAAGGCATTACGGCGTCGCCTATGCTTATTCCTCTTGTCTGGAAAACCAAATTGCCCGTAAAGTCGTTGACATAGCCGGTGCCGCTGTTTCCGGCAGAAACTGAGTGATATGTCCAGTAATCCTCAAGACCGGCGTGATTGCGGTAGCTGATGTGCAGCTGCGGACGTACCGTTGATTCCGCACTTGAAACATCAGAAGATGCAAAAACCATTATCTCATTGTTGCCGGGATTATATGCTTTTATTGCGAGTCCCAATGCTTCGGGAGTCCCGTCATTAAGTCCGTTATACCAATCGCGCACTGCCCGGGTAACATCAAGGTCATAGGCTCGTCCCTGATATGCCGGCTGTTTATAGTAAGTTGTATAGTCTAAGGCGTTTTCCATAAAATACGGTTGGGTAGCCCATGTCAAGCCGGTGCTGTTCCAATACTGCTCTACTTTATGTACGGAAAATATTTTATTGTCGGCCGTCTCGTTCGGATCACCGTAGCTGTATATGACAAATACTGCGCCGGTTATCTGTGAGCCTTTCCCAATATCCGGCAGATCTTTAAAATTTACAAACGAGCGGAATTCATCGCCGTTTGATGCACGTCCTACCCATAAATTCCGGCTGGAGACATCATATGGTTCATTACGGTTTTCCCTTACGTTGATATCTTCAATGCCGGTGTAGGTCTGCGCTGTTTCGGTAATGGGGTCAATAACGACAGGGTATACCCTCGATGCATCCTTGAGCCATGTCTTATCCGCCACAACCGTAAGTATGCTCTCATCAGACGTTACCGCCATTATCTGCATCTCTACAGCACTGCTCGTCTCACCGGCCGCATCGTACATAAACGGCGCGTCGAGCCGGTATACTTCCTCGCCGCTCTCCCTGCTTATCAGCGTTATGCTGCCGTCGGCGCCCTTCTGCATGTCAAGCCCCGCATGATTTATCCTGAAAGATATATCTGTATCCGCTGCACCCACGCTGTTTAATACGATATTTTCCTTGACCGTCTCGCCCTTGAGCTCATATTTTAAATCAACATCCGGCAGTATGCTTTCATATTCACCCGCCGACGCTGCGTTTTCCACCGTCATGCGGTCGCTGTTGTATTCCTCTATATCTTCTTCTGCCGCCTGTGCCCTGAAGGCCTGCGCTTCCATCAGCGTCTTTTCTGCCGTCGCCACATTGTTCTCAAGCTCGGCTACCTTAAAGCCGCTCTTCCTTATTTCATCAGATGCGCTAAACAGCCTCAGCCCACTGGACTTTTTGTTGTTTATACCCCATGATATTTCAAAATCGCCGTTGTCTATGCTGACTAATTTTTCCGCATGGCTGTCTGCGCCAAACTGCACCTTTACATCCGACGCTTTGTTCTCATATACCGTCTCGCCATCCTCGTTTTCCGCCTTTACGAGACTGTTGTCTATCTCAGCCCAGCTGCCGTCATCCGTCTGGTAGTGCACCGGCTCGTTATACTGCGCTGCTGTGAAGGAAAAATCATCGTTCAGAAAGTATTTGGTATATTTATCGCGTTTTTCCTCAAGCTCTTCGATGACCACCGCCGGCTTACCGTCCTCCGGCAGCCGTGTGTCAAGCTCAGCTGCTATTTCTTCGTCAGTATACCCATCGCTTAAATCGTACACATTATTTTGCGTAAAGGTATCTGCGAAAATTTCAAGCTGTGCCATGTTTATCGTCAGTGTCATTATCAGCACTGCCGATATCAGTCTTATTATCTTTTGCCGCATTTTTTATTTTCCTCCCACAATTAATGATTTTTTATGTGATATGATGTCATATCAAGGAGGATTATATGCCTTTTTTCTATGTCATTTTATAGTTTATTTTGTCGGAGTTAATTAATGAATACTTATTTTTTACTCTTAATTTTAGATATTCTCGTTTTAATATTCATTTATCTGTCATAAATAAAAAGCATCCGGCAAATGCTTCATACTTACTTTGATTAAATCCATAGCTTAAAACTATCTCAATATATTCGTTGTTAATCTGCTTGACTTTATTCTTTTGCCATACTATAATAAAGCCATTGATACACAATTTGTTGTGTATTTAAAAAAAGATACTTCTATATGTTGTATTACTTGGCAGGCTGATATGCCGTGTCATTTAGAATGTCACCGAGGGTTCTTTTGCCCTGCAATAAAACCATATAAATAAAACAATCAAAACAACCGTAAAGGCTGTATTAAATCCAAAGGATTTTATACAGCCTTTTGCGTTTATATAAATATTTTTAAATTGGAAAGGATAAAAAAGATGGAAGATTATACTAACGATTTAACGGCTTTATCAATCAGAAATTTCCGTGTCCCTATGAGGTGACCAGCTCTTTCCATTCTCTTTTTATAACTATGAAATTCTTTGACATTGTCTTTGCCAAGACCCTTTTATCTGCCCCTGGTAGAACCAAGGGTCTTCTTAAGCCTAAAGGCAATAATCAAAAAAACGGCCACAATAACGTGACCGGCTCTCTCTTTGACAAAATAACGCCCCGGCCTTAACACGGGCAGCAGGTAAAAGAAAAAGCTGAACCTATGGCGCGATAAGCGTCCAGGCTCAGCCTGGTGGAAAGAGACAACAAAAAAGATATTGTTCCGTTTTAATGTATGGACGTGAACCTGTGTAAATTCTTACGGTTATTAAAGACAAGATTAACGCCGCGGGTGATGGAGTAAAATAAAAAACCGAGTCTGAACGCGAACACGCGTTTAGACTCAGCCTGGTGGTACACCATTAGGGACTCGAACCCTAGACACCCTGATTAAGAGTCAGGTGCTCTACCAACTGAGCTAATGGTGCATTTCTATTGCCATAGTATTATATCAAGACAAAGCAATAATGTCAACAACTAACATAAGAAAATAAACCCCGCGCTTAAAAGCGACAGGGAAAAATGCTCAATGAAAACAGAACGAAAGGAAGGAAAAAGGTCAAGCCCTCGGCCAATTAGTACTGCCAAGCTAAATGCGTCACCGCACATACACATGCAGCCTATCAACCCAGTAGTCTACTGGGGGCCTTACTGGCTTA
>CALYBL010000012.1 GCA_944412495.1 uncultured Clostridia bacterium
CGTCACCTATGAAGCACATCTTAAGGCCCTGAAGCGTGCCCTTTATCTCCCTTATCGTCATCAGGTCGGCCAGCACCTGACACGGATGCGAAAAGTCTGTAAGGCCGTTTATTACCGGTATGCTTCCGCACTCGGCAAGCTTTTCCACTTCAGACTGGTCAAACGTTCTTATCATTATACCGTCAAGATAGCGCGACAGCACACGCGCAGTGTCCTCTATCGGCTCGCCGCGGCCTATCTGCAAATCGCGGTTGGACAAAAACAGCGCCTGACCGCCAAGCTGGTACATGCCTACCTCAAATGATACGCGCGTACGCGTCGACGCCTTCTGGAATATCATGCCAAGGCTTTTTCCGGCAAGTATATCATGCTTTATGCCGTTTTTAAGCTCATATTTCAGCTGGTCCGCAAAGTTGAGTATGTCTATTATCTCTTCCCTGCTCAGATCCAGCATCTTCAGTAAATGCTTCATGTCCAAATCCCCCTTAAAGTTGTGTTTTTTGAGTATTCGATTTTTGTGTTTTGCACCTTATTTCATGCATATCAGCCCAAATAGGCCCGTTTTTTTGCAATTGGCTTACATAATTCAATCACCGAGATACTTCGCAAACCGAATTTATATAAATTCCGGCACAACGGAAAAGTGCTATGCATTTTTGCCGTATCTCGCGTCAAGCACCGATTTAAGTGCAGTGAGGCCCTTGTCAATCTCCTCGTACGTTATATTGAGCGGCGGCATTATCCTGAGCAGATTTTTGGCGGTAAGAATAAGCAGCCCGCTTTTGGCGCACTCCTCGGCGCATTTGCGTGCCTCGTCGTCGGCTATTTTTACGCCGAGCAGCAGTCCAACGCCTCTTACAAACTCAACGCCGGGCATGGCCGCGACCTTTTCTTTTATATATTCGCCCTTCTTGCTTACCTCGTTTAAAAACGCCTCGTCGGCAATGTATTTTATTACATAATCAGCGCCGGCGCATACGGCAGGATTGCCGCCGAAGGTAGAGCCGTGCTGCCCTTTCTGGAGCACGTCCTTAAGCTTTTCATTGCACAGGCAGGCGCCTATCGGGAGTCCTCCGCCAAGGCCCTTTGCCGCCGTCATGATGTCCGGCTTTACGCCGATATGCTCCCACGAGAAGAACTTACCCGTGCGTCCGGCGCCCGTCTGCACCTCGTCGAATATAAGCAGTATGTCGCGCTCTTTGCAGAGCTTAGCCACGTCGGAGATATAGTCGGCGGGTATCGGCAGCACTCCGCCCTCGCCCTGCACTGTCTCAAGCATCACGGCGCATACAGTGTCGTCCGCAGCCTTTTTGAGCTGCTCGATGTCGCCGCTGTCAACATACATAAACCCGTCGGTGAGCGGCTTGAAAAGCTGGTGGAACACTATCTGACCCGTTGTCGAAAGCGTGGTTATCGTACGGCCATGGAAGGAGTTGTTCAGCGTTATTATATTGCTGCGCGCTTCTCCGTATTTGTCCTCGCTGTATTTTCTCGCTATCTTTATGGCGCACTCGTTGGCCTCGGCGCCGGAATTCCCCAAGAACACCCTTGCAAAGCCGGATTTCTCACACAGATTTTTGCAAAACTCCGCCTGTGCGGACTGATAGAACAGATTCGATGTGTGCTGTACTTTTTTAAGCTGCCCGGTTACGGCGCTTACCCAGCCGTCGTTGCTGTAGCCGAGCGAATTGACGCCTATGCCCGAGGTAAAGTCGATATACTCCTTTCCCTCCTCGTCAAAAGCGGTGGAGCCCTTTCCGTATGCTATCGAGACGTCAAACCTGTTATATACATTCATTATGTATTTTTCGCTGTTTTCTTTGGTTTCGTAAAAAGACATCAGTCCTTACCTCCTACAAGCATTGTGCCGACGCCCTCGCGCGACAGCATTTCTATGATTATCGAATGCTTTACCCTGCCGTCGATTATGGTGGTGGCCTTTACGCCCCGGCGCACCGCCTCGACGCAGCAGTCTATCTTCGGTATCATCCCGCCGGAGATTATGCCCTTTCGCTTGAGCATTACTACATCATTTATGTCAACCTCTTCGATAAGCGTAGATTCATCGTTTTTATCCCTGAGCAGCCCCTTTATGTCCGTCATCAGAATAAGCTTCTCAGCCGACAGTTCAGCCGCTATTCTCGCCGCTGCCGTGTCGGCATTGACATTGTACACCTCGCCGTGCTCGCCCGATGCTATAGGAGATATCACAGGTATATAGCCCTTTTCCAGCGCATCAGTTATCGGTCTTATGTCAACCTTATCCAGCTCGCCGACGAGGCCGTAATCGCCGTCCGAAAGCTTTTTCGCCATAAGCATGCCGCCGTCGATGCCGCACAGGCCCAGCGCACGGCCGCCCTGACTCTCGATAAGCTGGGTAAGAGATTTATTCACCTTGCCGGCCAATACCATCTGCACTATCTCCATAGTCTCCCCGTCGGTATAGCGCAGGCCGTTTACAAATTTAGGCTCCTTGCCTATCTTTTTCAGCATGTCGTTTATCTCAGGCCCTCCGCCGTGTATCAGCACCACGTGTATACCCACAAGCGACAGCAGAATTATGTCTGTCATCACGGCGTTTTTCAGCTCTTCGTCTATCATAGAGCTGCCGCCGTATTTTACCACTACCGTTTTCCCGCTGAAATGCTTTATGTAAGGCAGCGCCTGGACAAGTATGTCAGCTCTCTCTTTTTCAGATATGTTCAATCTTTTCACCTCAAGCTTATGACCGATAGTCACCGTTTATTTTTACGTAGTCATAGGTAAGGTCGCAGCCGTATGCCACAGACTCCGACTCGCCCTGATGCAGTTTTATGTCAATTATTATCTCGTCGCGCAGTAAAATTTGCTTGGCAAGCTCCTCGTCAAAGTCTATTCCTGCACCGTTTTTACACACATTTATGCTGCCTGCGTCGGATATAAAAGCGATATCAACTTTGTTTATGTCAACCTGAGCACCGCAATAGCCCAATGCGCACATGACCCTTCCCCAGTTTGCGTCGGCGCCGAACATCGCCGTCTTTACAAGCGAGGAGGAAACCACGCTGCGGCTTATCTTGCGTGCGTCCGTATCAGTCGGAGCGCCGTATACCCTGCACTCGATAAGCTTTGTTGCGCCCTCGCCGTCCTTGGCCATCATCTTCGCAAGCTCCAAAAGCACAGCCTTAAGCGCTGACAGAAATTCGCCGAAGCCATCTCTGTCTTCCATTATCATCTCGTTTCCGGCAAGCCCGCTCGCCATTATCTCCGCCATGTCGTTAGTTGAGGTGTCGCCGTCGATATAGACCATGTTGAAGGTATCCTTCACCGCGGCACGAAGCGCAGCGTCAAGTGCGGCGGCGTCTATATTTACATCCGTCGTCAAAAAGCAGAGCATCGTCGCCATGTTGGGATTTATCATGCCGGAGCCCTTGCACATGCCGCCGACGGTGCATTTTTTGCCGCCTATCTCAAAGCTTGCGGCACACTGCTTCGGCACCGTGTCAGTAGTCATTATGGCCTCTGCCGCCGCAGTGCCGCCGTCGTATGACAGGCCCGCCTTAAGCGAATCCATTGCGGATTCTATCGGCTCAAGCGGCACCGGGACGCCTATCACGCCTGTTGAGGCGACTATAACATCCTCTTCCTTACAGCCTGCGGCCTTGGCAGCAAGAGCGCACATGGCCTCCGCCTTTTCAATGCCGTCTGCGCTGCAGGTGTTGGCTATGCCGGAATTGCATATCACCGCGCGTGCGACACCGTTTGCAAGGTGCTTTTTCGTCACCGTTATCGGCGCTCCGCATACCAGATTCTGCGTATAAACGGCGGCGCTTGTGCAGTCGTTGTCGGCAACTATCATCATAAGGTCCTTTTTCTTAAGATTCTTTCTTATTCCGCAGTGTAGGCCGCCTGCCTTAAAGCCCTTGGCCGCACATACGCCACCGCTTACAAATTCCAAAATTATTCCCCTTTTCGTCTGTCAGGCTCATCGCCCGTTTTTGATATCTCATCAGCGGCACGGCCATATAGCTGCCGCGCACATTGACTATTATTATAATCTATACCGGCAATCAAAACAAAATCAGCCGGTTTGAGTGCGTGTGCATAATTGCCCGTTGCGGGCAAGCCGTCACCGCATATTTCAAATATAATTCTCCCGCCGCTTAAAGCGCCGGAATTTTATGATATGCTCACTCTGTGCAAATGGTCGCAAAGAGCCGCAAAACATACGGCTGTTTTATTTCTCGAATGAGTACAGCAAAGCGAATGCCCGGTCATCTTATTTGGGCATGGCCCAAGTTCCAAGCTTGGGTCATGCCGGTCGACGGCGCATCGGGCGGTCAAGCCGTGGGAAATCCCAACAGCCCGCACCTTCGGCATCAGAATGCAGGCGGAATATAGTCAAGACCCGTCCTCTCGTCAAGGCCCATGACAATGTTCATGTTCTGCACCGCCTGGCCGACCGAGCCCTTTATCATGTTGTCTATCGCCGACGTTACTATGAGCATGCCGGTGCGGCGGTCGATATGCAGAGATATCTCGCACATATTCGACATGCGCACATTTTTGACGTTCGCCGTCTCTCCGCTTTCAAGCAGGCGTATGAAATATTCGTCGGAGTAGAAGTCATTGTATGCGTCTCTTATGCGCTCCTCCGTCACGCCGAGCTTAAGGCGTGCATAGCAGGTGCAGCTCACGCCGCGGTTTATAGGCAGAAGATGCGGGACAAATGTGAGCCTTATCCGCTTGTTGGCCGCCTTCATGAGCGTCTGCTCAATTTCCGGCGTGTGACGGTGCTGCGCCACCTTATAGGCGGACATGCCCTCGTTGCACTCCGCAAACGGCTTGTGGTCGCGCCCGGCGCCGGTAACGCCCGACTTTGCGTCTATGATTATGACGTCGGTCTCGACCAGTCCGCGCTTTATGGCCGGGAACAGCGCAAGCTCCGACGCCGTGGGATAGCAGCCGGGGCAGGATATCAGCCTTTTGCCGGCTATCTGCTCACGAAACAGCTCCGGCAGGGCGTACACCGCCTCGCTGTGGAGCACATGGTCGTCAAAGCCGCCGCCGTACCATTCCCTGTACTGCTCCTCGTCCTCCAGCCTGAAATCGGCGCCGAGGTCAATGAACACCTTTCCGGCAGCTATGCACTCCGAGGCCGCCGTCTGCGACAGGCCGTGCGGGAGGCAGGCGAACACTACGTCGCTGGCCGCTATGACGGATTTCTGCTCCACGCACTCCATGTCAAATATACCCTTGAGGTTGGGATATATCTCCGACAGCCGCCGTCCGACAAAATTATTGGAGCCGACTGCCGTAATCTCCGCCCCGCCGTGGCGCAGAAGCAGGCGCACAAGCTCCGCGCCTGTGTATCCGGTAGCGCCTAAAATCCCAACTTTAATAGTCATCTATATCACCATTCTTTTTAGTAATGATAAATTCTGCCGCCAAAAGCAGGCTATATTTTTTCGAGTGTTTCTCTTACATCCGCTATCTGCTTTGCAACCTGCCCAGGCGACGGGCCGCCTGCCACGCTGCGGCGGTTGACGCAGCTCTCAAGGCTTATGGCGTCATATACGCCGTCGTCAAACTTATCGCAGAAGGACTTATAATCGCTCATAGGCATGCTCTCAAGCGTCAAGCCGTTTTCTATGCAGTGCGCCACTATCTCGCTCACTGTTTTATATGCGTCCCTGAACGGGAGGCCCTTTTCCACCAGATAATCGGCGCAGTCGGTCGCGTTTATAAAGCCGCCCGACGCCGCCCTTCGCATGTTTTCGGGCAGCACGCGCATGGTCGCTATCATCGGCGTGAAGACCGAGAGGCACATTTTTACTGTGTCGACTGCGTCGAACACCGCCTCCTTATCCTCCTGCATATCCTTGTTATACGCAAGCGGAAGGCCCTTCACGGCCGTCAGCATGGCCGTAAGGTCGCCGAAAACCCTTCCCGACTTGCCGCGCACCAGCTCCGCCATGTCCGGATTCTTCTTCTGCGGCATTATGCTGGAGCCGGTGGAGTATGCATCATCCAGCTCAATAAACTTAAACTCCCACGAGCACCAGAGTATTATCTCCTCGCTAAGTCTCGAAAGATGCACCATAACAAGCGACAGGCAGGATATAAGCTCAATCACAAAATCCCTGTCCGACACTCCGTCGAGGCTGTTGGCGGTTATGCCGTCCATACCCAGCAACTCTGCCGCGTATTTCCTGTCAAGGTCATAGGTGGTGGTGGCAAGCGCGCCGCTGCCAAGCGGAGAAATATTCATACGCTTTACAC
Organism: uncultured Clostridia bacterium; assembly: GCA_944412495.1. Classification (GTDB taxonomy): domain Bacteria; phylum Bacillota; class Clostridia; order Oscillospirales; family Acutalibacteraceae; genus Timburyella. The sequence goes on from CALYBL010000012.1 coordinate 6,262, forward strand.
AGTCACTAAGCCTTCCGATATCGCGCAGCAGCATCTGCGCATACGCCATAAGATGGTGTCCGAAGGTGACGGGCTGAGCACGCTGCATGTGCGTGTACCCGGGCATGACGTATTCCCGCCCCTCATCCGCCTTGTCGCACAGTACCGCTATGAGCTTTTTTATATCTGAAATGAGCGTCTTCGCTTCATCGCGCAGATAAAGCCTTATATCGAGCGCGACCTGGTCGTTGCGGCTGCGCGCGGTGTGCAGGCGCTTGCCGGCGTCGCCTATGCGGGAGGTGAGCTCACCCTCCACAAAGCTGTGTATGTCCTCCGCGTCGGGCGATATCTCAAGCGCACCGGCTTCAATATCAGCAAGTATGCCCTCAAGCCCGCTGACTATCGCCTCACAGTCGGCAGCAGTGATTATCCCCTGTTTGCCGAGCATGCGCGCGTGCGCTATCGAGCCGGTGATATCCTGTCTGTACATCCTGCTGTCAAAGGATATCGACGAGTTGAAATCATCGGCCTGCTTATCTAACGCCTTGTGAAAATTTGAGGCCCATAGCTTCATATTTTATCTCTCCCGTAAACATCTTCTAAGGCCAAAAAAGAGCATTTGCGCAGAATTTATGTCCCGCTATGCCTCTGCGGCCTGTGTGTCCTAACTTTCAGTTATTCTTTTGATTCCCTTGAAAGCTCTGTGCCTTCAAAAATTTTGCCTGTGATATTCCAAAGTCTATGCATTTCCCCTCGCTTTTGCATGCAACGGGAAACACAACTTCGAGTAAAATCATGAGATATGGCAGCACACTGCAATATAGCCTTGCTGTGAATGCCATCAGGAAATTTTATTGACCTCCGGGCAGTCGATTGCCGCCGCCCCATAAGACCTTGGCTTCAATTTGATGTATCGGCAATCCGTGTATCAGCTTGCCGCGGCGTTTGCCATTCAATCGCTGTGCCCGCACCGCTCCTCAGCGGTGCGGGCCACTTTGCGCACTGCAAGCTGATTTTTCCGGTTTTCCGGCGGCGTGCTTTGATATTCCGGCAACTTTAAATATGCCGGAAAAATTTCCGCTGGAACAAAAGAATGGTTTAACAGAAATGCGGCAATTCCACTAATAATATTGGATGGATATTAAGCTTCGAATCTTAAATGCAAAACATAACCAATGTTTTTATTACCAGCGGCATTGCTTTTATATCTTTCGTATGCTCAGTGCGGCATACCCAGCATTAATCAATATGATTATTTGCTGCCCTTGGCGCGCTTCTGGTCGAGCATGGCCTTTACCTTTATCGGCAGGCCAAAGAGGTTTATAAAGCCGGCTGCATCGGCCTGATTATATACCTCGTCCTCGCCGAAGGTCGCTATCTCCTCGTCATACAGCGAGTAAGGCGAGGTCACGCCGGCGCATATGATATTGCCCTTGTAAAGCTTCAGCTTAACGTCGCCCGTCACCGTCTGCTGGGTGCTGTCGGCAAAGGCCGAGAGCGCTTCTCTGAGCGGCGTGTACCATTTGCCGTCATATACCAGCTCGGCAAAGGTTATTGCGAGCTTATCCTTTTCGTGCATGGTGTCCTTGTCAAGACACAGCGTCTCCAGTATCCTGTGCGCCTCATAGAGTATCGTGCCGCCGGGAGTCTCATAAACGCCGCGCGATTTCATGCCGACAAGCCTGTTTTCCACTATGTCCGCAAGACCTATTCCGTTTGCGCCGCCAAGCTCGTTGAGCTTTTCTATTATCTCCACCGGGCCGGTCTTGACGCCGTCCAGCGCCACGGGTATGCCCTTCTCAAAGGATATCGTGACATACGTCGCTTTATCCGGCGCCTTTTCCGGCGATACTCCCATTTCCAGTATCTTGTCGTACATCGGCTCGTTTGCCGGGTCCTCCAGGTCAAGTCCCTCATGCGACAGATGCCAGAGATTTTTATCCTTTGAATAATTGGTCTCGCGCGTTATCGACAGCGGTATGTTCCTCGCCTCGGCGTAGTCTATCTCCTCATCTCTCGACTTTATGTCCCATATCCTCCACGGAGCGATTATCTCCATCTCCGGCGCGAATGCCTTTATCGTGAGTTCAAACCTTACCTGGTCGTTGCCCTTGCCTGTGCAGCCGTGGACTATGGCGTCGGCTCCCTCTGCTTTCGCTATCTCCACTATCCTCTTGGCTATTACCGGGCGCGCAAACGATGTGCCGAGGAGATATTTTCCCTCATACACCGCGTCGAATTTGAGCGTAGGCCATATGCATTCCTCAACAAACTCCTTCTTGAGGTCCTCAATATAAAGCTTGGATGCACCGGTCTTCAGCGCCTTTTCCTCAAGCCCGCCAAGCTCGGCGCCCTGACCGACGTCGGCCGCAACCGCTATTACCTCGCAGTTGTCGTAATTCTCCTTGAGCCACGGAATGATTATCGACGTATCCAGTCCGCCTGAATACGCTAAAACCGCCTTCTTTATCTTTTTCATTTATCCTCATACCTTTCTGTATTATTTTCCATTAACATCACTTAGTATACACCCAAAATGAATAAAGTCAAGCACAAAATGAATATTTATGCATCAATTTTTGATTTTTATACGCTTTGACAAATTACCGCCGCAATACACGCGATTTTTGTGTAATTGTCTCGGCTGCATTGATTTCATTTTTACATAATCAGCCTGTGCACCTAAAAATCGGTGCACAGGCTTGACAGAAACATAGAGCATTTATCTTTAAGCGCCGCTGAATATTGCATAAATTTATAAAACAAATGAATATTTATGCATATCGCGTTAGGGATGCGGCAGACCCTTGCGGTACGCGTCCATTATGTCTTTAAACACCTCGCCGTTTGACGGCGGGGTCCATGTAATTGCGTTGGCGCCGGCTTCTATGGTCGCCTTTATGGATTCCTCCGTCGGGCCGCCGGTCGCCATGATAGCGGCATCGGGGTGCTTTTCCCGCAGCTTTCGCACAATGTCCGCAGTTTTTGACGCGCCGGAAACATTGAATATGGCGGCACCGGCCTTAAGGCGCGCGGTCGTATCCTCATCCTCTGACACAACGGTGACAACTATCGGAATATCTATCTGCTCCGCCACCTTGTGCAGCGTAATATTCGAGGTGGGCGCGTTGAGCACGACGCCTATCGCACCCTGATGCTCGGCGTGCATGGCGAGATTGAGCACACGCTTCCCCTGCGTGAGCCCGCCGCCGACGCCGGCAAACACCGGTATATCCGACGCTGTCATGACCGCCTGCGTAATTATCGGCTGCGGGGTAAAGGGATAAACGGCTATCACAGCATCTGCATTCGTGTTCCGTATAATGCTTACGTCGGTGGAAAACAGCACCGACCTTATCTTTTTGCCGAATATTTTAATGCCGGAGCATTCACGTATCACCTCCGGCACTCTGAGCATAAAGCTGCGCAGGTTGCCTTGAAATTCGGGTATCTTTACGTCGTCCACAACATTCCCTCCTTAGGTCTGCTTGAAATTTTTTCCATTTTATATTAATATTATAAATGTAAACGCTTTATAATACAATAAAAAATAGGTTACATAAAAGTTAAAATATTTTTACTTTTTATGCCGTCATAGCCGGACGGGCGCGCAGAATTTCCCGTTTTAAATAAGCTTATGCCGTTTACTGACGCAAGCCTTAAAATGCGGCTTTTCGGCAATTTTATCTTAAGGATGTCATATATATATTATACTGACTAAGGCGTCCCGTGCAAAACGCCGGAGCAACGCTCATGCGGGATGTCTGCTGCGGTGTGTGACGCAGCGGAAATATGTCATATATAATTTATTTGGAGGCGGTCAATTTGTCTTTTAAAGAAGTAAGCGTAAAGGATTTGAACGAAAATTTTGTAAAGCTCATAGCCGACGAGTGGATGCTGATCACGGCCGGTGATGAGAAAAAGCACAACATGATGACGGCCAGCTGGGGCTTTGTCGGTGAGATGTGGGGCAAGGACGCCGCCGTCACCGTCATACGCCCGCAGAGATATACAAAGGAGTTTGTCGACAGCCACGACGTCTTTTCGCTCAGCTTTTACGGCGACGACAAAAAGCTGCACGGCATAACGGGCAGCAAATCCGGCAGGGAGCTTGACAAGACTGCAGCCACCGGCCTTACTCCCGTTTACGGCTGCGGCACTGTGTATTTTGAGCAGGCACGGCTCGTGCTTATATGCAAAAAGTTGTATGTCTCTCGGATAGACCCCAAAAAATTCGTTGATAAGGAAAATCTGAAGTGGTACGATCAAGAGGATTATCACTATGCCTATGTCGGCGAGATAGTACACACGCTGGTAAAGGAGTAAGCGTTCCGGCAAGGCTTTAATCCTGCCTTATAAGAGGCGAAACACCGCATCACTAAACTTAACATATTTTTATAAGGCAAAGTAAAAAACATCACTTTGCCTTATTAATTGTATGAGCTTGTCGGATAATACCCACGGCCGGACTTCGTTTGATGTCTCTGAAAAAATTGAGCAAAGCCGCAGCAGTAAGACTGCGGCCGGCCTCGTGCATACATACATGTATCTGCTGTGTGGCAGCGGCGTTTGTGTCTGCCTCAGGCGGGCAAGGTCTTTACGAGCAGCTTCGCTGAAAGCTATTGCCTTGTGCAAAATTAAGCTGCCGGGAAGCAAGCCCGATGTGCCGAAAAAGCGCCGGCACGGCGTATTTTCACATTTTTACCCTTGCCGGGCGGCAGCCCGCCTGCGGTATCAAAAGCAAAATCCATCCGCGCCGCCGTCATTTTCGGTGCGTACAGCTTTAAGTGTGCTGATTTTTGTGAAAGCAGGGCATAAAACGCAGTTGATTCCTTAGGATTAACGAGGCTTTTAACACAGCATGCGCGCAAATCCGCCTCTTAAAACCATATTGTGCTTACCTCCCGGCAGCTTTCGTCCGGCCGTCAGCTTCCGCTTTGCCCGCTTGCATGTGTGTCTATGATGCGCCGGCAGCGTTCAGGGCTTGTGAGTGCGGTCGCCGGCAGCAGGCTTTTAAAGGGTGCGTGCAGCTTTATTAATTTCGGATTTGCTTCACGATGTTGGTCTACTGCACCGGTGCGCGCCATTGGCTTCGACGGAGTATCTGAATAGCTTTACGGCCGGCAGAATGCGGCAGGGCTGCGGGCGCAATCTATAGTTTAGATAAAAAAAGCATAATATGAGTATTTATTCTTATGAAAATTTATGCTGAGGATTTTGGTAAAGATGTGGTAAAATTATAAAATAAAGCGTTTGGAGCGGATATATGAAAAAAGATGAGCTTATAAAGCTGATAAAGCAGGAAAAGGAAAGCAAAAACATAAAAATACTGGCGCACACGTATCAGTCGCCTGACATTATAGAGCTGGCCGACGTAACGGGCGACTCGTATATGCTGGCAAAGGCGGCGCAGAAGCTCGACTGCGAGACGGTGCTCATGTGCGGCGTCAGATTTATGGCGGAGACCGTCAAAATTCTGTCGCCGAAAAAAAGGGTGCTGCTCTCTGCCGCCGGCGCCACCTGCCCGATGGCGCTGCAGATAGAGCCGCAGCGCGTCTTGGAATTTAAAAAAGAGCATCCCGAATACGCGGTTTGCGCATACATCAATACGACCGCAGAGCTCAAGGCGGTATCCGACGTCTGTGTGACGTCGTCGAGTGCCGTTCGCATAATAGAGCGGATGGAGGCCAAAAGCATACTGTTTATACCCGACAAAAACCTCGGCAGATATGTTAAGTCCAAGGTGCCGGGCAAAAGCTTCGCATTTTTCGACGGCTGCTGTCCGGTACATGACTCTGTCACCGCGGACGACGTCGTCAGAGCCAAACACGAGCACCCCGGCGCGCTGTTTGCCGTTCATCCCGAGTGCCGGCCGGAGGTAACCGCTATGGCCAACTTTGTCGGCTCAACGAGCGCCATAATAGATTATATTCTCAGCACCGACCGCGACGTCATCATAGGCACCGAGCGCGGCGTGGCGGATTATCTTAAGGCAAAGCATCCGCAGCGCGGCCTTTATCGGCTCAGAGAGGATTTGCTGGTCTGCCGCGACATGAAAATGACAACGCTTCAGGAGGTCTACTCCGCTTTAATAAGCGGCGAGGTCATTGAGATGGATGAGGAGCTGCGGCTCAAGGCGAAGCGTCCGCTTGACAGCATGCTCAAATACGGCGGATAAGCATTTACGCCGCTCAGGCTATTTTTAGGCGTCAAAAACAGCTATTTAAGCGGACTAACAGCATTATGGAGCGCCTGCTCCTTTGTCTGCCAAGGCCACGATAAATATTTGTGTCAAAGTCTTAAGCTGCAGGAAAAGTATACATATCTCTTAAGGAGAGAGCAAAATGAAGGATAAATATGATTGTTTAATAGTCGGCGGCGGAGTCGCCGGGCTTTATGCCGCGCTGAATCTCGACGACGCCGTAAACGCGCTGCTCATTGTAAAGCGTGAGCTCACGCTATGCAACAGCTCGCTGGCGCAGGGCGGCGTGGCGTCGGTGCTCGACCTCGAAAACGACAGCTATGAAAGGCACATCCGCGACACCATGATTGCCGGCGGAAACGAAAACAACATCGAGGCCGTGCGCACGCTCGTTACCGAGGGGCCGTCGGACGTCATGCGGCTTTACAGTCTCGGCGTGGACTTTGACCGCGACGGCGACAAGCTGCAGATGACGCTTGAGGGCGGACATTCACGCCACCGCATTGTACATCATAAGGACTCCACCGGCAAGGCCATTGAGGACAGGCTTATCGACACCGTAAAGCAGAAAAAAAATATAACTATCTTGGAAAACACCCTGCTCTGCTCCCTGCAGAGAGCAAACAGCGGATTTTTTGCCAATATTATGTCGCCCGACGGGTACAAAGCGATAGCCGCATCATACGTAATTCTCGCCACCGGCGGAATAGGCAGAGTGTACAAATACACCACCAACTCCGCTATTGCCACCGGCGACGGAATATGCATGGCGTATGAGCTCGGCGCACACATAAAGCACCTCGATTACATCCAGTTCCACCCAACGGCGCTCGCCGCAAACGAGAGGGAGCGCCTGCTTATATCCGAGGCGGTGCGCGGCGAGGGCGCAAAGCTCCTTAACTGCGACGGCAAGCAGTTTATGGACAGGTATGACGACCGGCTGGAGCTTGCCCCGCGCGACGTCGTCTCACGCTCAATTATATTGGAGTCGCGGCGCACCGGAAGCGAGAAGTTTTATCTCGACATAACGCACAAAAGCCCTCAGTTTCTGATAAACCGCTTCCCGATGATATACTCGCGCTGTCTTGAGGAGGGCATAGACATCACGAAAGACTGGATTCCTATTTTTCCGTGCCAGCATTACCTTATGGGCGGCATAGATGTGGATTTGAATGCTCACACCAGCATAGACCGGCTCTACGCCGCAGGCGAATGCTCGCACACCGGCGTGCACGGCAGAAATCGGCTGGCTTCAAACTCACTGCTTGAGGCGCTGGTGTTCGGCCGCCGTGCGGCGCAGGACATAAATTCGCGCGGCTGTGACGGAGATGTTTCCGGCAGACCCATGCCGTTTGTCACCGACGGCGCGCCGCTGCCTACCGGCATGCGCACCACCATCCGTCAGATTATGCAGATGAGCTATTTCGTCATACCTGATTTGGACAAGGCCGAGCAGGGGCTAAAGCAGATTGAGGAAATGTATACGCGTCTGCGCTCAGGCAAATTCGCCGTCACCACCGATTTTATTGAAGCTAAAAGCCTTTGCAGCATTGCCCGTATTATTCTGCGCGATATAACCTATAAGTAAAGCTATGTTGCTTTACTTAGATTTTGCAGCTGCACCGCTTCTGCGAAGCAAATTTCCCTCATCTTATATGGGAAGTATTGGCAAAATATGCGTTTATTTCCCGCCGGCTGCTGCGAATTTAAGTCATATATAAATATTTGCAATAAATTAAGAAAGGTTGATTTTAAGATGAAGCTTCTGCCCTTCTATATAGACGGCATAATCGAAAACGCGCTTATGGAGGACATAAACTACACCGACGCCGCTACCGATTATCTTCTTGACGACAATATGAAGTCAAGGGCGGTACTTATATCAAAGGATGAGGGCGTTCTGTGCGGCCTTGATTTTGGTCTGCGAGTATTTGAAAAGCTGGACGCCGGCGTGGCTGTCATAAAGCACAAGAAGGACGGCGACGCTATAAGCAAGGGCGATTTAATAGCCGAAATAAGCGGCGGCACGCCGACGCTGCTCAAGGGCGAACGGACAGCGCTGAATATAATACAGCTCATGTCCGGCATCGCCACGAAGACCTCAAGGCTTGTAAAGCTCGTTGAGGGCACGAACGCTTCGGTATGCGACACCCGCAAGACGCTGCCGGGCCTGCGTGCGCTTGAGAAGTACGCCGTGCTTATGGGCGGCGGGCGGAATCACCGCTTCAACCTCAGCGACGCCGCCATGCTCAAGGACAACCATATCGACGCGTACGGCGGCATTATACCGGCGGTGAGCAAGCTGCGTGAAAGAATCGGACACATGGTAAAAATAGAGGTGGAAACACGAAGCCTTGACGAGGTGCGTCAGGCGCTTCAGTGCGGCGCCGAGGTGATAATGCTCGACAACATGAGCTGCGCCGAGATGAGCGAGGCCGTAGCTATAGGCAGAGGAAGGGCGCTGTTTGAGGCGTCCGGCAACATCACGGAGGAAAATATCCGCAATGTGGCCGAGACAGGCGTCGATATAATCTCCGTCGGAGCGCTGACGCATACTGTTAAAGCCTTCGACATATCCATGCGCATAGCTAAGGACTGACGCATTAAGGCCTTACCGGCTCAGACAGAGGGCAAGCATCGGCTTAAACCGCATCAGTCTCAGGCACATCGGGGCAAAAACGGCCAAGCCTTATTACATCACATGGGCAAAAGCCGTTTTTTCATATGGTATCAATTATCGGCCTTGATTTAGCCTGCTTTTACTGTCAAAATTTAAAACTGCACTAATAAAAAGCACCGTTGCTGTTAAAAATATCAGCAGCGGTGCTTTTTTATTTTACCACAAACCTGCGGCGCACGAAGCAGCGTCCGGTACTGGCATAAATATGCAGGCGCGAAAGGCAAAGCGGCCTTGCGGCTGTTTCAGGTCATGCCGACTGCGATGTGTTATCAGACATCCGGCGGTCTTTTCGTCTAAGTCAAATCATATGCCGGATATTTTTAAAGCAGACTTAGCACGCATTTGACGGACATCCTTGTACTTTTTACAGGCAGCCTTTAAGCACCAGCAGCGCCGACCGGAAAACACATAATACGGATTTTAGCTGACGTCTGCCGCGGCGGAAAATGCAAATATAAAGGACGGATTGCATGGAGACAAATTCAAAGCTCACATATAAAAAGCCTACGCATCTCAGGCGCAGGCTTATAAAGCGGCTGTCAGAGCTGCGGCCGCTTTATAAGGCCGCCGTCATGACAGATGGTGCGGATATATCCGAATGGCTCAGAGACAATTATTATCTTTTGGAGCGCGAGGGACGAAGCGCCATAAGGTCGCTTAAATTTTCTCAGGCAATGCCCCACGGCGACAAAAGGACCCCGGAAATCTTCGACATATGCAAAAAAGCCATAAGCGATGATATTGAAGGCTCACTGCGGCGGGAGATTGAAGCTGCAAAGCGTCCCATAACTACACAGGAGCTGCAGTCACTGCCCTTTATGCTTAAGGCGGCGCTCGTAGACACCGCCTGCATCTGCGCAAAAAACAGAGAAGAATATTCGGCACAGATGATGGGACTGGCAATAACGGCATTGAGAAGCCTGCCGTCTATAGACTTTGAGCAGATTATAGAGGATTACAGCCGCACGGAAAAAATATTTGCCCGCGACCCGTCCGGCGCATATACGGCGATGGATGAAAAAACGAGAGCCATATACCGCAGCAAATGCACAGAGCTTGCGCTGCGAAAGAGCTGCGATGAAGCTGAGATTGCCGAGCACATAGTAAAGCTCGCACAGTCGGCGTCTAAGGCGAGAGAGCGTCACATAGGCTTTTACCTGCTCGAGGACTCGTCATATAAAGCACGGCGGATACGCGGCAACATATTTTTAACGCTTCGATTTATCATCCCGCTTATAGTATCTGCGGCAGTTTCATGCTTTTCGCATGTACTATGGCTTCTGCCGATAATATACTTTCCCGTCTTTGAAATATGCCGTCCCGTGATAGATTTTCTCGCCACCAAGGGCGTAAAGCCGACATATCTGCCGCGCATGGAGCTTAAGGGACATGTCCCGGCGTCAGCTCCGACGCTTGTCACGATATCCACTCTCATACCCTCTCCCGACAAGGCAGACAGGCTTTATAAGCGTCTGGAGCAGCTCTACCGCACCAACTGCCAGGGTGAAATAAAGTTCTGCGTGCTGTGCGATCTGAAGGAATACGGCCTGCCCAACCGGCCGGAGGACTCCGTATCCATAAGCGCTGTGAGCCGGGTAATAAAGTCGCTTAATGAGAAATATGACAACCGCTTTATACTCGTAATACGGCCGCGCGTAGAGGTGAAGACGCAGAGAGCCTTTGCCGGCTATGAGCGCAAGCGCGGCGCCATAACCGAGCTTATAAGGTATATTCACACCGGCGTTTCGCCATTCAGAGTAATCGAGGGCGACGTCGCATTCCTGCGCAGGGTTAAATATATGCTGGCGCTTGACGCCGACACCGAGCTGCTTATGGACACTGCGGCGGAAATGGTTGCTGCCGCGATGCACCCGCTTAACACTCCGGTAGTCGGAGAGCAGGGATGCGTGACCGACGGGTACGGGATAATAGCGCCGAGCGTTGTCACGAGTCTTAAAAGCTCCGCCAAAACTCCGTTTTCCGTAACAATGTCCGGCTCCGGCGGGGTCACCACCTACGACACGGTGTCAGGCGATATTTACCAGGACCTTTATGGGCAGAGCATATTCTCAGGCAAGGGGCTTATCGACACTGATGCCTACTACCGCTGCCTTGACAAGGCGTTTCCTGATGAGCGGATATTAAGCCACGACATACTTGAGGGCAGCTATCTCAGGACGGCTTATATGTCCGACATAGAAATGACCGATGAATGCCCGTCGGGAGTTCTGCCGTACCTGAAGAGGCTCCACCGCTGGATACGCGGCGACTGGCAGAATATACTCTGGCTGTTTAAAAGGGTGCCAAGCTCCGGCGGCAAGGTCGGCAACCCAATAAACGGGCTTTCTAAGCATATGCTCTTTGACAATCTGCGGCGCTCGGCAACACCGGTGTTTGCACTGCTCTGCCTTCTGCTCACCTTTTTTATTCCCTCGCATGCAGCTATGCTCACCGTTGCCGCGCTGCTGTCGGCTGCGGCGCCCGGCATCTTTGCCGCACTGCGCTCACTCATAGGCGGCGGCATACAGATGATGTCGCGGAAATACTACTCGCGCGTGATGCCGTCGGCGCTGGAATCGCTGGCCGGCGCTTTGATCGAAAGCGTTATACTCATACAGACGTCGCTTATTTCCTTAAGCGCAATATGCGCCGCGCTTTACCGGCAGTTCGTTTCGCACCGCAATCTTCTGCAGTGGACGACGGCCGCCGATTCCGAGGGTGCCGGCGGATTTTTGGGCTCGCTTGTTTTCTCGCTGCCGGCGGTCATATTAGGCGTACTTCTGTTTTTTGTTAATGATTCCTTCACGCGGCTTATGGCCTGCTTTGCTATAGTAAGCCCCTTCGTCATATATTTTACCTCGCTTAAATGGAAGCCGAAAGCCGTCCAGATATCGGACAGCGAGCGCGACACCATAAAGGCATGGGCGGCGTCCATGTGGAGATTTTACGACGAGCTTGCCGGCGAGCAGGATAACTTTCTCCCGCCGGACAATATACAGGAGTCCCCCGTTCACGCCGTGGCGCACAGGACATCTCCGACAAACATCGGGCTCATGCTGCTCTGCACGCTGGCGGCGCGGGATTTCGGGTTTATAGACACCGCTAACATGTGCCTTAAAATAGAAAGGGCGCTGTGCAGCATAGAAAAGCTCGAAAAATGGAACGGCAATCTCCTAAACTGGTATGATACGAAAACGCTGCAGCCCCTTAAGCCGAGGTTTGTATCTACGGTGGACTCCGGCAATTTTGCCTGCTGTCTGTCGGCACTCTCAGAGGGGCTTAAGGAATACATGCCGGAGAGTACAAAAATACCGCAGATAATAGACAGACTTGAGCATCTTACAGACGATACCGACCTGTCTCCCTTTTACAATAAGCGGCGCAGGCTGTTCCATATCGGCTATGATTTGGAGTCGGGCAGCCTTTCGACGTCATATTATGACCTGCTTATGAGCGAGGCGAGGATGACGAGTTACTTCGCAATAGCCTCACGGCAGGTGAGCAAAAAGCACTGGGGATATCTCGGCCGCACGCTTGCAAAGCAGGGCGGCTACACCGGCCCTGTTTCGTGGACCGGCACCATGTTTGAATATTTTATGCCGCAGCTTTTGCTCCCAACGTACGAAAATTCACTGGGATTTGAGGCGCTGCGCTTCTGCATACACTGCCAGCGCAGCCGCGCGCGGGCAAAGGATGCGCCGTGGGGCTGCTCCGAAAGCGCCTTTTACGCCTTCGACCCGCATTACAACTATCAGTACAAGGCTCACGGCGTGCAGAAGCTCGGGCTAAAGCGCGGGCTTAACCAGGAATATGTCGTCTCTCCGTATTCCTCCTTCCTCACGCTGCCGACGATACCGCAGTCTGCTGTCAAAAACCTGCTAAGGCTCGAGGAGATGGGCATGACGGGCAGATACGGCTTTTACGAGGCGGCGGATTTTACCAAATCACGCGCAGAAAGCTGCGGATATTCAATAGTCCGATGCTACATGGCGCACCACATCGGAATGAGCATAGTGGCCTCCTGCAACGCCCTTTACGGCAATATAATGCAGAAGCGGTTTATGAACAGCCGAAACATGCTGGCCGCCAAGGAGCTTCTTGAGGAAAAGATTCCGGCAGGTGCTTCGGTGTTTGACGACATATCGGAGCCGGAGGTTCCTCAAAAGCCGGGGCGCATGAGCGGTGAGGTCGAGACCTTCGACAATATAAATGTTGCCGAGCCGAGGATGCACCTGCTGTCAAACGGGCAGTATACGCTCGCCGTGACTGACAGCGGCTGCGGCGTCTCATTCTCTCAGGGTGCGGACGTCTACCGGCGCAGCTGTGACTATTTTCGCCGTCCGCTCGGCTTTTTTGCAGTCGTCGAGACCGACAGCGGCTCGTTTTCCATCACCCGCGCGCCGGACTACTCCAGCGGCGCCGAATACTCCGCACAGTTTGCCGCAACACACGCCGCGTTTTACGCCTCCAAGTTCGGCATAGACGCCGGCATGATGATATGCCTGCATCCGAGCATGCCGTGCGAGGAGCGGAAATTTATAATAAAGAACGGCGGCCAGCAGGCTAAAAGCGCGTCACTGCTGCTGTACTTCGAGCCGTGCCTTTCGGCCTTTGAGGACGATGCCGCGCATCCCGCCTTTTCGCGGCTGTTTATAAGGTGCAGATATGTCGACGGGCTTAATATCGTTACCATGGAGCGCCGCTCCCGCAAGGGCGAGCCGGTACTGCACGCCGCCGCCGGATTTATCGAGGGAATACCCTTCGAGTACAGCTTTGACCGCGAGCAGGTTTTAAAGCGCCCGCTTGGGACCTCGTCGCTTGTCTTGGAGAAACCTGCTTTAAACGGGGAAAGCGGCATACCTGACCCCTGTGTTGCAGCAAGGGTCAAAGTGAATATAGCGCCAAAATCGCAAAAGCAGCTCGCCTTTGTAATAACCTGCGCCTCGACGCAGGAGGAGGCAGTATCGCGCCTTATAACCTGCCGGCGGCAGGGCGCTCTTTCGTCGCATAAGGCGGCTGCCTCTCCGCTGTTCGACGGCGGGCTTGCCTCGCGCATATGCGCCTCGATACTGCCGAGGCTGTTTTACCCCGCAAGGGAAAAGGGGCAGTCTGACAGATATCCCGTAAGCGGCGGCATAGCCTCGCTGTGGTCGGCCGGCGTGTCCGGAGATTTCCCTATTGTCTTGGCGGAGGTCAAAAACGCCGACGATATAGGCAAATGGGAGCCGTATATAAAGCTGCACTCAAAAATGCGGCTGTGCGGGATCAAATTCGACTTATGCCTGCTGTTTGGCGAGGGCGGAGACTATATGCGCCCGGTATCGGCGGCGCTGTATGACATGATTCGCATGTGCGGCAGCGAGGAGCTGCTCGGACGCAGAGGCGGCATATACTGTCTCGACGAAGTAAAGCTGAGCAAAGAGACTCTGTCCGCCATAAAGGCTGCGGCGAGCTTCATTGCCCCGCAGAATATAGCTGCCGCAAGACGGCGCACATCCGAATACCGGCCGATAGAAATACTTCCCGCCGCAAGGCCGGCAAAAGCACTGCCAAGCGGCATTGATATATCTGGAGGCGTTTTCTGCGAGAGCGGCGGCGGCTCCTTTACTGTAGCAGACACTCCCAAGCTTCCGTGGTGTCAGGTGCTTGCGAACGAGAATTTCGGCACGCTGCTCTCCGATATCTCGCTCGGCTACACGTGGGCGAAAAACTCGCGCGAGAACAAGCTGACGCCGTGGTTCAACGATACCCGCACCGACAACCGCGGCGAGCTGCTCATAGCCCGCATAAACGGTAAATACTACGATTTGCTGTGGGGCTCGCGCGTGACCTACACGCGCGCGTCAGCGCTGTATGAGGGCAGCATAGGCGCGGTGGATTACTCCGTAAGGGTGACCGTTCCAAAGTCCGGCATGACGAAGGTTATCGAGGTCACCTACAGCAGGCCGGAGGGCATTGAAACGGCATATTATACCGAGCCGGTGCTCGGCGTCGGCGGCACTGCCGTAAAAAGCATGTGCTTTTCGGCAGAAGGCGGCGTTTTAAGCATACACAACGGCTTTAACACCGCCGCGCCGGGATATATGTGCATTTCCGCCTCCGGCGGACCGGTAAGCTATGTCTGCGAGAAAAGGGACTTTTTATCAGGCAGGTGGGACGGCGGAAATACGATATCTCCCACCGACCCGTGCGGCGCCGCGGTGGTAAGGCAGAGCAGCACGCATCTTACCTTTGCCCTCTCCTTTTCCGAGACTCCCAGCTTTAAATACGACATTCTTTCTGAGCCGGAGGAGAGCGGAGACATCACCGAAATAAAAATAAGCACAAGCAACAGACTGCTCGACTGCCTAATAAACACATGGCTGCCGTCGCAGATAGAGCAGTCGCGCATAATGGGCCGCACCGCCTTTTACCAGTGCGGCGGCGCCTACGGCTTTCGTGACCAGCTTCAGGACGTATGCGCGCAGATGATTTGGAATCCGGCAGCGGCCAAGGAGCACATACTCCGCTGCTGCGCGCACCAGTTTGAGGAGGGTGATGTGCTGCACTGGTGGCATCCTCTGAGCAGCGGCGATGCGGGAGTGCGCACCCGCGGCTCCGACGACATGCTGTTTTTGCCCTACACAGTTTACGAATATATAGACCGCACGGCCGACACCGGAATACTGCACAGCATCGTGCCGTTTTTAAAGGGCGAGCCGCTTTCCGAAAACGAGCAGGAGCGCTATTTTGCGCCGCAGATATCGGACGTGTCGGGCACGGTTTACGAGCACTGCCTTAGGGCTGTGTCCACCATAAAGCTCGGCGCGCACGGGCTGCCGCTCATAGGCGCGTTCGACTGGAATGACGGCTTCTCCAAGGTCGGTATAAAGGGTCAGGGCGAAAGCGTATGGCTGGCCCAGTTTGCGGCCATTGTATGCGAAAGGACCGCGTCGCTCGCAATGCAGGAAAAGCAGAACGACACCGCACGCGAGCTGCTTGAAAAGGCGGCACAGCTCAAGGAAAACGTGGACAGGCACGCATGGAACGGAAGCTGGTATCTGCGCGCTTTTTACGACGACGGGCGTCCCATGGGCGCTGCGGAAAACGCCGAGTGCAGAATAGACATCCTGCCGCAGTCCTTTTGCGCGATATCAAATATGCCGGACAAAGAGAGGCGCAGGCTGGCAATGGATTCGGCGCTTAAAATGCTCGTCGACAGGGACGCCGGAATAGTCCGGCTGTTCACCCCGCCGTTTGAGCACGACGACCCCGGCTATATCCGCGGCTATCCTCCCGGAGTGCGCGAAAACGGCGGCCAGTACACACACGGCGCAGTATGGTTTGTCATAGCACTTCTTAAGGAGGGCCGCGCGGACGAAGCCTATTCCCTGCTGCGAATGATGTCGCCGGCGGAAAAATATCTTGACAAAAGGACCGCCGAAATATACAAGACCGAGCCCTATGCCATAACCGCCGACGTATATGGCTGTCCCGAGGCCGGCGGGCGCGGCGGCTGGAGTCTTTACACCGGCGCCGCGTCGTGGTATTACCGCGCCGTGCTCTCATATATGCTCGGCATAAGCATCAGAGGCAATAATATCTATATAAATCCGTCTCTGCCGTCACAGCTCCCGGAATACACCGCGAGGATATCGTCACACGGCAGTGTTATAAGGCTTTCGGTAAAGACCGGCGAAGAAAACAAAATGACCGTCGACGGAAAAGAGACCAATGATATAGTGCTGGACGGAAATGAGCATCATGTGACTGTCATAACCGACAACAAAACTTTTTAAAACGTATAGCTATGGGCAAATATATATGTTATAATTGTAAACGTGAATATGTAAAATTTGGAAATGTATGCTTTTAGGCGTAAATCCTGCTTTGGCCCGAGTAATTTCAGCAGGCCGCCGGCGGACATCCGCTGCACCTCACTGCAGCGACTTTTTTGACCGGGGCCGAGATTTATTTTTAAATTTATCTGACTACATGACAGAGGAAAAGAGGTTTTTGCATATGGCAGTAAACACAACTGAGCTTTCGGCCGGCGTCACGGGACGCTTTATCCCCGCCCGGCAATTTAAAACGTCGAGGATTACCGTCCAGCTGCTCACCCCGCTTAGCCTTAAGACCGTGAGCCGCAACGCAATGCTTCCGTTTTTGCTGACGCGCGCCTGCAGGGCCTATCCCGATTTAAAATCGCTCAACTCAAAGCTCGCATCGCTGTACGGCGCAGCGCTTATGGCTGAGGTATCGAAAATAGGCAATATGCATTCGCTCAGGCTTACGATATCGTCAATAGACGACAGATACGCGCTCGATGACTCCTCCGTGGCCGGTGAGTGCGCCAAGCTGCTCACAGGGATGCTGTTCGAGCCGCTGCTTGACGGAGCAAGGTTTAACGAAAAGCTGTTTGACAGCGAAAAGCGCCTGTTTCTGGAGAGGATAGACGGCGAAGTAAACGAAAAGCGCCGCTATGCGGTATCCCGCGCGGAAAATATCATGTGCGAATCCGAGCCGTTTGGAATTTCCAAATACGGGCCGCGCGCCATGGCGCAAGGGCTGGACTGCGGCGAGCTGTACCTGGCTTGGGAGGAAATGCTCAAAACAGCCATAATAAATATAAACTTCATAGGCGTCAGCGACCCATCTCCGGTATACGATGCGTTTAAAAAGGCACTTTCATCTGTTAAGCGGCACCCCGCCGCGCCGGCTGACCAGTCGGTAAGCGCGAAAATAGGCGGCAAAAGCGTGACGGAGCGCTTGGCCGTTACGCAGAGCAAGCTGGTAATGGGCTTTAAATCGGATATAACCCATGCCTCTCCGCTCTATATGCCTGCTGTTGTCTTCTGCGATTTATACGGCGGCAGCCCGCACTCAAAGCTTTTTCAGAATGTGCGCGAGCGGCTAAGCCTGTGCTACTACTGCGCCGCGCGCTACAACCGCAGCAACGGCATAATGATGGTAGACTCTGGCATTCAGGAGGAAAAGGCCGAGCAGGCCAGGGCCGAGATTATCGCGCAGCTTGACGCGATAAAGAGCGGCAATGTATCTGAAGATGAGCTGAGTGCCTCAAAAGCCGCACTTACCGACAGCGCACGCTCGGTGACCGACTCGCCGTACGCTCTCGACTCGTGGTACTGCCAGCGCAGCCTTGAAAGTGATATCGTGTCGCCGCAGCAGTTTGCTGAGATGATAAACGGCGTCACCAAAGAACAGGTCATAGAAGCGGCAAAGCACTTTGATTTGGATACCGTTTATCTGCTTGCGCCGGACGGAGGTAACAGCAATGAATGATATGATGCAGATATTTGAAAGCAAAAGGATAGACGAAAGGTTTATCATGTACCGGCATCCCTCCGGCTGCACTGCATATATATGCGAAAAGCCGGAATATTTCTCCGCGTATGCCTGCTTCGGCACAAAATACGGCTCGGTCGACACCAAGTTCCGTATAAAGGGCGAGCCGGAATTTACCGAGGTACCGGAGGGCATCGCGCACTTTTTGGAGCATAAAATGTTTGAAAAGGAATACGGCGATGTCTTTTCGCTGTATGCAAAAACCGGCGCCGCGGCCAACGCATACACGAGCTTTGACCGCACCAACTACCTTTTCAGCTGCACCGATAAGTTCAGCGAGTCCTTTGACATACTGCTGAAATTTGTGCAGGAGCCGTATTTCACCAAGGAATCGGTGGAAAAGGAGCAGGGCATTATAGGTCAGGAGATAGAGATGTATCTCGACTCCCCCGGCAGCAGGCTGCTTTTCAACCTGCTTGCGGCCATGTACAAAAACCACCCCGTACGCATAGACATTCCGGGCACGGTGGAGTCGATAAGCCATATCGATTACAAGCTGCTTTACAAATGCTACAACACATTTTATAATCTAAACAACATGTTTATATGCGTCGCCGGGAACGTCAAAGCGGATAATGTCATAGAGCAGATAAACAAAAGTCTCAAGGACGTTGCGCCCGTGCAGATAGAGCGCGGCTCCTTCGATGAGCCGTATGGTATAGTGGATAAATATGTCGAGCAAAAATTAGCAGTATCGCTGCCCATGTTTGCAATAGGCTATAAGGAAAGCTGCGGCGCAGAGCGCAGGACGCTTAAGGACAAAATCTACACCTCGCTGCTTATGGAAACGATAGCCGGTGAATCGTCGCCGCTCTACAAGCGCCTGTTTGATGCCGGACTTATAAACGACAAATTCTGTGCCGACATACTCGATGGGTACGGATATTTCGCATCTATTTTCGAGGGCGAATCGAGCGATCCGCGTGCTGTGCTGAATGCATTAAATGAAGAGATAGCCCGCGTTAGAAGAGACGGTGTAGACCCTGAAGAGTTCGAGCGTGCGCGCCGCCGCTGTTACGGCCGCCTCGTGATGCGCTTCAATTCCGTTGACGACATTGCCGAAATGCTTGTGCAGTGCGCCATAAGCGGCACTATGCTTTACGACGATATTGAAATATGCGCATCAGCGTCTGCCAAAGATATAAATGAGCATCTTAAGTCGGTGCTCAACACCGACAACTGTTCACTCTCCGTAATACTCCCGGCCGGCGAATGATACGCGGACGACACTCATTGTTGGTCTGAAAACAAGCGCAAAATGTCTGAGGGCAATTTTATAATCTCACTTAAAATTAAAGGAGGAAGAACATGTCACAGGATATTTTTAATGTCACTATTTTCGGCCTAAACCTTGAAATCAACCGTGTAGCGTTTCAGATAGGAGATTTCAAGATATACTGGTACGGCGTACTGATAATGCTGGGCGTCGTGCTGGCGTTTATCTATGCATTTGTCAACGCAAAGCGCTTCGGCATAGACAGCAACCGCATGCTGGATGTCGTTATCGTATCGCTGCCTGTCGCGCTTATATGTGCAAGGCTCTATTTCTGCATATTTTTCGGTAATATAACTGAGTTTTTCAACATACGCTCCGGAGGTCTGGCCATATACGGAGGAATAATAGGAGCGTTTATAGCCGGGCTGATAATGTGCAAGATACGCAAGGTCGATGTACTGTCGATGTTCGACCTTGCCTCTCTCGGCTTTTTGATAGGGCAGGCTATAGGCCGCTGGGGCAATTTCTTTAATCAGGAGGCCTTCGGCAGCGAAATAACATGGAGCACATGGTTTGGCATGAGCAGCGAAAATACCGGCGGTGCGCTGGTGCATCCCTGCTTTTTATATGAGTCGCTGTGGTGCATACTTGGCTTTATTGTATTACATATCCTGTCAAAGCACAGGAGGTTTAAGGGGGAGATTTTCTTGTCATATGCAGCATGGTACGGCTTTGGCCGGTTCTTTATCGAGGGGCTTCGCACAGACAGCCTTATGCTCGGCAGCATAAGGATTTCGCAGCTTGTAGCAGCGCTGTCGTTTGTAGCCGCAATAGCCTTGCTTGTGGTATTGTTCATAAAAAGCAAAAAAGGAACACTGCCGAAGTTTCTTATTCCCACGGCTTCTGACCCGACCGACGAAGCCGACGGTGATGAAGGTGCGGACGTAGAGTCGGAGGTGTCCACTGACGCCCAAGGCGCTGAGGCTGAGGATATCAGTGCACAGCCGGAGGCGGCTGACAAAATCAGTGCCGAAGATATAGCCGACATGGAAGATGCCGCAAGCACCGCTGACGACCTGTCCGCGACGGAGTACAGCGAAATATTGGATGAAATAAGAGACGAAAACATTGTATCCGACGGCGGTACGGCTGACAAAACAGATAATGAAGACCGGAAATAACGTTTAAATATGATAGACTTTTAACCGATATATCACTCATAGGTGATATATCGGTTAATGCTTGCTCTGCGGCACGGTAACAGCAGAGGCTGCATAGGTGAGGCAAACGCGCCGCTTATGATTCTCCACGCCGCTTAAGCAAACGCATAATAAAAATGGGAGATGTTTTTAATGGCAAAAATAATGGACGGCAAGCTCGTATCTGAGTACATACGCGGTAAGATAAAGGATGAGACGGCAACGCTTTACAACCGCAATATAAAGCCGGGGCTGGCTGTTATACTCGTAGGAGACGACCCTGCATCTAAAATTTATGTAAACAACAAGAAGAAGGCGTGCGAGCAGCTCGGATTTTACTCTGAAGAGCATTTGCTTCCTGCCGATATAAGTCAAGAGGATTTAATGGCAATAGTGCAGAGCCTGAATGTAAGGAGCGACATAAACGGAATATTATGTCAACTTCCTCTCCCCTGTCATCTGGACGTTGCGCCGATAATCGAGGCGATAAACCCGCTTAAGGACGTTGACGCCTTTCATCCGGTAAACGTGGGCCGCATAATGACGGGAGACTTTAAATTCCTGCCATGCACTCCGGCGGGAGTAATGGAGATGATAGAATATTACGGCATCGACGTCGACGGCAAAAGCTGCTGCGTAATCGGCAGGTCGGATATAGTCGGCAAGCCGATGTCAATGCTCATGCTTCACAAAAACGCCACGGTCACCATGTGCCACAGCCACACGCATAATCTTAAGGAAATATGCAGGCAGTCGGATATAATAGTTGCGGCGATAGGCCGGCCGCGCTTTGTCACGGCGGACATGGTGAAGCCGGGCGCGGTAGTTATAGACGTCGGGATAAACCGGCTTGAGACAGGGAAAATATGCGGCGACGTGGATTTTGCAAGCGTGGAGCCCATTGCCTCATATATAACGCCAGTGCCGGGCGGCGTGGGGCCGATGACGATAACCATGCTTATGAAAAACACCCTCACGGCGGCTAAGCTTCAAAACCTGATGGAGGATTAGATACAGTGGGTTTGCTTTAAAAATCAGCGGTCAGAAATAGGACGGGGCAAAGCGGTCTTTGATTTTGCCGCATTTGTCAAATGGCAGACATTGTAAAATCAAAACCACGCCTAAAAGGCGCTGGCTTTCACTTCGTTCAAGCCACGGTGGTATGATTATCTGCTACCCTTAAAAGGGTTTTCATATTCTTTTGTATTCAGCTTATCCTCTATTTGATCTTGTTTTTCCTGTTCTCTGATATATTTTTGAATCGTTGCTGTATTTAACCCAACCGTACTCACATAATATCCTGTCGCCCAGAAATTCCTATTTCCGAATTTATACTTCAGGTTTGCATGTCGATTGAATATCATCATTGCACTTTTCCCTTTTAAGTATCCCATAAATTGCGATACACTCATTTTTGGTGGAATCTCTACCAGAAGATGGATATGATCTGGCATCATATGTCCTTCAATAATTTCTACTCCTTTCCATTTGCATAAATCCTTAATTGTTTTTTGGATATCCGCTCTTAACTCATAATAAATTATTTTTCTTCTATACTTTGGTGTAAATACGATGTGATACTTGCATACCCATTTTGTATGTGCTAAACTGTTTGCCATAAAAGCATCGTCCTTTCTTCTCTAAAATATTTAGGCTTGAACACCTTTATTTTACAACAAGGACGATGCTTTTGCTTAAGCTTTAATCTCACCCGCAGAGCGGGCGGTTATTAAAGGCTGCTATGCAGCCTTCGGGCACTAAAGTAATAAT
>CALYBL010000013.1 GCA_944412495.1 uncultured Clostridia bacterium
AGGTGGTGTGGTGCGAACTCACCGATTGGCGTTGGGAGGGAGAAGCCGTAAGAGCGGACGGATTATTGGGAGGTTTACTGAAAGTGAGATGTTAGAGCGGCGCCCAAGTCCCGCCACTCGGACCAGGTCTTCGGCCGGCAATTCGTGATGAGTTGTCGGTCGCTTTTTGGTGTGGTTCGACCGCGGATGGTATCTTTTTCGTAACGCAAACTTAAAAAATCAAGGCAAAACAGATGTTATGCTATAACAATATTGTTTTGCCTTGATTATAATGCTATACTAATAAAAACTTATATATAGGTTTTGGAGGGATTGGGCTTGAACACATTCAAAAAAGCAAGAAGTTTTATTTATAGAAATGCACGACCAATTGATTTATCAAGGTGGCAATACCATTTTGAAAATGGTAGTAAAGAATCAGTACTTGATGTACTTTCATACTACCAAAATGAAGATGGCGGATTTGGGCACGCTTTAGAGGAGGATTCTTGGAATCCAAACTCATCTCCAATTCAAACTTGGTGCGCAGTAGAATTATTGCGTGAAATTAATTTTACTGATAAAGCACATCCGATTATCAAAGGCATACTAAAATATCTTGAGAGTGGAGATGGATTTGTTAAAAGCAAGTGGGCCAGTGAAATTGAAAGTAACAATTATTATCCACATGCCTTTTGGTGGGATTGGAAACCCGATGCAGAATACGACTATAATCCAACAGCAAATTTAGCAGGCTTTTGTATAAAATTTGCGGATAGAAAAAGTCCGCTTTTTTATAAGGCTTGTAAAATTGCTCAAGAATCTGCAAATTCCCTTTTGGATAGAGATAGGGTGGATGATGGACATCTTTTACTGTGTTACATTAGATTGTACCAATATTGTATAGAAACCAATACTATCTCCTTATTTGATTTTGATGAGTATTCAAAAAAACTAATGAATTTTGTTTCGCAAGCTATTTGCAATGCTGACATAGAATGGTCGTGTGACGGTGTTGTATTTGAATATATTAATGCTTTTGCTCACGATTTACAAAGTATTTCACTGAGCTGTGATAAAATTAATTATATTGCAAATTATTTAAAGGATAATCAACAAGATGATGGTTCTTGGAATATTTCATGGAATTGGAGTGGTTATGTCGAAGAATGGGCTATTAGTAAAAATTGGTGGAAATCATACGGAATTATAGCAAATATGCTGTTTTTAAAAAGGTATCAGAATAAGATTTTGCGGAAAAGACCATAGAACATAATCTTACCCACATCTATATTGACACACATCGTCGCAGGCTATGATTCACCTGATACTAATCTTTTCAGTGGTGTAATGGTTTGAATCCACTCGCCGCAAACGCCAAAATATTTTTTGTTGTCTCTTGACAACGGCGATCCGCCGCATCCAAATCACACACCTCACTTTGTGGGGTGCGTTTTCTTTTGCACCTGCGCCGGAACGGATATCTATTTTGTCAATGTTTCCCACTAGGCTGAGCCTAGACGCGGTTCGCGTACTAGTTTCAGCTTTTCCCTTTGTCTCGTCGCTCGCGTCTGAAGCGGTACCTCTTTTGCTGCCTGCTGACACCAGACTGAGTCTGGACGCAGTTCGCGTTTCGGGTTCAGTTTTTTATTTTGCCTGTTCACTCGCGTTTTTAGCGGGTATCTTTTTTATAACATCTTTATACCAGACTGAGTTTGGACACAGTTCGCGTTTCGGGCTCAGTTTTTTTATTTTTACTCCATCACCCGCGGCGTTAGCCTTTCCTTTAATAACCGCAGGCGTCCATGATATATATATCAAATACCTGCCATAAACGCAAAACATATCTTTTTGCTGCCTTTTGCCGGCAGTGGGTCCCGACATAAAATTTGCGTTCGGGACATTTTTCTCTGTCCCAGTTTGGATTTTCGCGTCGGAAGCGCCATCTTTCTTGCCGCCTATTCACACAAAAAATATCGTCCAATGCGAGCGGTGCCTTTTTGCTTTTGCTGCTTTAGCTTGAATATGTGTGAGGAAGCAAAAGCATAAACGGAAGAAATTTCAAATAAACGCATTTTTGTGCACGAAAGCATAGAAAACGGCAAATTAATGTTTATCCGTCAATTAGCTTTTCGCAAGTCAATGCTTGACAGTACTTGGTGTTATGTTCTTCTTGAGGCTTTGAATCAGGGCGGACAATTTCTTTTTATCATCTTTTCTGCACACAAAATGATAGACAGCAGCGGCTTCTGAGTCCAATACAGGAATAACTATACGGTTTTCTGGCTTTCCCAACCATCGCATGGCCAAATCAGAGGTAAATGCCGGAAGTGCCGAAGCCTGTACCAATTCATTGAAATCCTCCTGCTCTGTCTGGACAAGGGCGCGGGTCAACGGCATCATTTTTCTGCAGACTTCTCTCCAAAACCCAATCTGTGAGAGCAGCAGGATGCTTTCACCGTCAATATCCCTAAAATAAAGCCCCTTGGAGCAGGAGAGCGGGTGTACGGGCGGCAGGGAAAAATAAAGCCGCTCTGTTTCAAATGGGAAACAGTAATATTCCGGCTCATTTGATGCGAATGGGAGGATAATAAACTGATACACACCGCTTTTTAAACCGTCAAGCAGCACATCGGTGTCCTTCATTTCGAAGGAAACGGTCATTTCCGGATATAGCTGCGAGACCAGCGACACCAGCTCCCATAACGGGGCGGGTGCGCATGTTCCAATGGAAATGGTGCGCTGGCTGCGGTCAAGGGCACGCACCTGTTCTACTAAATCATGGGCCTGCTGCACCACGCGGCGGGCCTGTTCCACGGCAAGCTCTCCGTTCTTATTTAACGTAATTTTATTCTTCTGTCTATCGAACAGTGCGACCTGTAAAATATCTTCAAGCTTTTGCATGGAGCGGCTTAAAGCAGGCTGAGAAAGATGCAGCCGCTCGGCGGCTCCAGACATAGTCCCGTATTCCGCAATGGCAAGCAGCTGTATAAGCTGATACAGTTCAAGCATATTAATGCACTCCTTATGTTTGCTATGCATTTTAATTATACCACATTTCACAAGCGGCATTGTACTTTTTTCTAAATCTGGCTTACAATAATCACAGAAAATGAGATAACTGAAGAGCGCCAAAAAGAAAAAAAGCCTGCTTTGCCTGTCGGTTTGAGTTATGATATTATGTATTACTGCATGTGGAATTACCGATGCCTATCCCTCGTTTTACAGAACAAATCCGCAGCTGTTCTGAAGCAGAGCAAAATTTGAAGCCAACTCTGCCGACGCCTGATGGTATTGCAATAAGCATACAGATGCCGCGCGGCTTTCTCAATGACAACTGTCTGCTGCAGCGTTGGCCAAGGTTTCCCGATGCTTCTAACAGTGCCTCCGGCGCGGATATGATTTATTTTTATGTGCAGCTAAGTGTGGACTAAACGGACGATTAAGCACTGCGAAACTTACGCCTGCGTTTTACTGCTGTTGGAGGAATTTTTTCGGCGGCTTTAGGCCCGGCACGCCATGATTCAGGACGTGGACGCGGGTGCTGCAATCAAGCGAATTATCTTGCAGGACCGGCCTCATGGCTTTGGCGGCAACGGCAGCTGAGGCGGAGAATTACATTCAGTGGCTAAAACAGGTATTTTTCATTGAATTAACGGAGAGGGCTTTGCCTAACCCGTTTTATATAAAATATCAAAACATACAGAAGGGAAGAATTGTCATGGAATTTGTCACTTTAAACAATGGAATAAAAATGCCGCTGGAGGGCTTCGGAGTATTTCAGGTGCCGGATCCGGCACAGTGCGAGCAGGCGGTTCTGGAGGCCATCGAAAGCGGCTACCGTCTGATTGACACAGCGGCCGCTTATATGAACGAAGAGGCGGTGGGAGCCGCCGTCAAAAAGTGCGGCGTGCCGCGTGAAGAGCTCTTTATAACAACAAAGCTGTGGGTACAGGACGCAAGCTTTGAGGGAGCAAGGAAAGCCATCGAAGCCTCACTGAACAAATTGGGGCTTACCTACATTGACTTGTATTTAATTCACCAGCCCATGGGCGACTATATCGGCGCATACCGAGCTATGGAGGAGGCTTACAGGGAAGGCAAGCTTAGGGCTATCGGTATCTGCAACTTTTATCCACACCGTCTGGCCGACCTGTGTGAGACAGTGGAGGTTATACCGGCCGTCAACCAGGTGGAGCTGCATCCTTTCTTCCAGCAGGAAGACGCTCTTGCACTGATGAAGGAGTACGGCGTGATACCCGAAGCCTGGGGTCCCTTTGCTGAGGGTAAGCACGGTATTTTCAGCCACCCTGTGTTGACGGAGATTGGGAAAAAGTACGGCAAGAGTGCCGCCCAGGTGGCTCTGCGCTGGAATGTCCAGAGGGGAGTTGTAGTTATCCCTAAGTCTGTCCATAAGGAGCGTAT
Organism: uncultured Clostridia bacterium; assembly: GCA_944412495.1. Taxonomy (GTDB): domain Bacteria; phylum Bacillota; class Clostridia; order Oscillospirales; family Acutalibacteraceae; genus Timburyella. The sequence continues at coordinate 4,405 of CALYBL010000013.1, forward strand.
GGAGCAGAATATGAATATCTGGGACTTCCGGCTCAGTGATGAAGATATGTCGGAAATTGCCAAGCTGGACATCGGTCACAGTGAAATCGTGGACCACAGCGACCCTGGCTTTGTCAGGATGCTGCACAGCATGAAGATTCACGAATAATAAGAGGATGCAAACGATGAACGAGCTTATAGAGATTTCCAAATAGTTCTGGGATGCCATGGAGCACGCGGACGAGGCAGGAATGCGCAAGTATGCCGGCCCCGATTGTAATTTTGTCCATATCAGTATAACCTGTAAGCTGGACAAGGAAATCGAGTTTTACACCAGCGGGGCCTTTCAGCCTACGGACATCACATTCCGAAGCAAAACAGCGCAGGTGTTTGATTCTACCGGCGTAGTGCTCACTGACTGCGACTATACCCTGCTTTTGGAGGGGAAGGAAACACATCATTTTGCAGCGACAGAGGTATACAGCAAAACAGCGGGGGAATGGAGGCTTGTCACCCTCCCCTTTACGGCGCTGGTTTACTGAAAACGCATCAGAGGTCCCTTCTGCTTAAATATATATACGCGTAAGGCCGGCAGGTGTTTATGCCTGCCGGCCTTATATACGGATTGCAATTAAAAAGGAGAAGATGCAATGCAAAGTGTAATGCTTTATAATGGGGTAGCAATGCCGATGATAGGGTATGGCACTCTGCAAATTACAGACTCTGCTCAATGTCAAAAATGTGTAAGTGATGCCATAGAAAGCGGCTATCGTCTGATTGACACGGCAGCCGCCTATGGCAACGAACGAGCGGTCGGCGCCGCCGTGCGGAGATCCGGTATTGCGCGCAGAGAGCTGTTTATTACCACTAAGCTGTGGGTGCAGGATGCAGGATATGACAGTACACTGAAGGCTTTTGATATATCTATAAAGAATCTGGGGCTGAATTATATAGACTTATATTTGATTCATCAGCCCTTTGGCGACTATTACGGCGCCTGGAGGGCTATGGAACGGCTGTATCGGGAAGGAGCGGTACGAGCCATAGGAGTCAGCAACTTTTCCCCGGAACGGCTGGTTGATTTGTGCATGAATCAGGAGATAAAGCCCATGGTCAATCAAATTGAGATACACCCCTTTTATCAGCAGACGGCGGCATTAAAGCTTATGGAGTCATATGGCGTCACGCCTCAGGCATGGGGACCCCTGTCGGAAGCCCAAAAGAGCATCTTCCAAAACAAAACGCTGTTAAAAATAGCGGGAAGCCATAATAAATCTGTCGCTCAGGCGGTCCTCCGCTGGCACTGTCAACGGGGGATTCCCGTCATTCCAAAAACTGTTCACAAGGAAAGAATGACAGAGAACCTTGATATTTTCGATTTTGTCCTAACGGTAAAAGAGATGGAGAGCATCGCTGCTATGGATATTGGACACAGCGAAATTATTGACCATCACAGCTTTTGCACGGCACGGCAGCTGAACAGTGTAAAAATTCATGGATAAAGCGTTAAGCTTAAAAGGCCGGATATCTGATGATAAGATACCCGGCCTTTATATTATATATTTAGACGAATAGCCAATAAGCTGCGTGAAAAAGCGTGCACGCCTTGTTTACAACTCGTCTGATGCATGCATAATGACTTTGCTTAAGCGAGACGAAAGCCCGTGCATTAGATACGGGCTTTGTGTATATAATATTATATATCCATCTTTAATTGAGCGCAATTTGCTTTTCTATTGGAATAAGTCATGCTTTTTGTTTGGCTTATACAATGCACAAAGGCTTGCCGCTCCGGCAAGTCCGTTTGTCAGATGCGTCGTATAAAGCTCAAAGAAGCTATTCGCACACAAGCTCAGTTGAGCCGACATTTCTTATATGCGGACACAGACAGCTGCCTTCGCCGAAAACGCCGTCGAGCGTTTTTACATAAGTCTCGACCATATCCTGCGGCACAAAGGCTTGTATCGTGCCGGCAAAGCCGCCGCCGTGCACCCTGTATGCACCGCGTTCGCCAAGCACCTCATCGCTCAGCATAAGCGCCAGTGAGAGGTCCTGTGTCTGCGGCATATCGGGCGAATATACATTTTGCAGATACATATAAGAAGACCTGCCGGATTTTTTGATAAGCCTGAGAAATTCGTCAAATTTGTTCTGCTTTAAGGCTTCGGCCTCCCTTTTAGCAGTTTCACAGTCGTTGAAAAAGTGCACGGCGCGGAGTATGGCACGGTCGGAAACCGCCTTCCTCAGCTGCGGGATGCTTTCCATGACCTGCTGCTTTGTGCACTGACCGAGCACTTCCTTGCCGAAATATGCCGCGACGGAGCGCATTTCGTTCGGTATATCGGCGTAGTTATATGTAAGGTCACCGTGATTGCCGCGGGTATTGACAATGTAAAAGACATGCCCCGTGCTTTCAAAATCGTATTTTATCTGCTCTATGGTCGGATTATCATCCTCGCTGAAATCCATGGCGGCTATTCCGCCTACCGAGCAGGCAAGCTGGTCAAGCAGCCCGCACGGCTTACCGAAATATACGTTTTCGGCGTATTTTGATATAAGCGACATATCTATAGCGCTGAGCTTTTCTCCGGCAAAAAGATAGTTTATTATGGTGCAGCAGAGAATTTCAAAAGCGGCGGAGGAGGACATGCCGGAAGCGTTGAGCACGCGCGAGGTGGTGTATGCGTCAAAGCCGGTGACATTATAGCCAAGCTCTGTTATGCGCGCGCTTATGCCGCGCACCAGTGCTGTTGCATCCTCTTTTTCGCTTTCCTTTATGCCAAGGTCGTTAAGGTCAACCTCGACTACCTCGTGCCCCTCAGACTTTATCCTTATGATGCTGCTGCCGTTTTCGGAAACCGCGGCAATGATATCGTTGCCGACAGAGGCGGCGAGGACATTGCCCTTCTGGTGGTCCGTGTGGTTGCCGCCGAGCTCGGTGCGTCCCGGCGCGCTGAACAGGCGGAGATTATCGCGCTCGCCGAAATAGCCGCTAAAGCCGTCTATAAGCGCAATATAGCGGCTGCGCGCGTCGGCAAGGTCGGTATAAAGCTGCTTAAAGCTGCCGTCAAAGCCGCCGTCGCCTATAGCTTTTTTCATGTTTGCGTTTGTATTAATCATTATTATCACCCTATTTTTAATGCAGTTATAAATATACAATGTTTTTAAAATTAAATCAAGTGCAATTTAAAGCTGATTTATCGATAAAAGGGGGAATATATTTACCTCTAAAATTCTCATTTATGCTTTTGCTCCTTGAATTAATATATGAAGATGCGTATAATTAGTTGTGAAAAAGACAATTTGAGCGCATTGACGGTCATTGCGGCGAAGTATAGCGCATATTTTATAGTGCGCAGTATGCGCATAGATTGATGCTGGCCTGACCGGCGAGCATCTGTATTTTGCAGAAGGCAGAAAGACGGCGTATACAGCGGGCAATGGATTACGGGAGGTCAGAAATGCCGAGGACCAAGCTTAGGGACAGAATTCTGCCGGGCTACACCCGGCTTGAGGAATGGTTTAATTCTATATCTCATATAGTGGGCGGCGCTTTCGGCATAATCGTGCTGGTGATGTGCCTGCTCATATCCTGCTTTAAGGGCGACGGATGGGGCATTGCAAGCTCTATCGTGTACGGCGTGTCCACCATAGTGCTGTATACGATATCCAGCATATATCATGCGCTTAAGCCGGAGATGGCGAAAAAGGTTATGCAGATAATAGACCACTGCGCCGTATACCTGCTGATAGCCGGCACCTACACTCCTATACTGCTGGTCGGGCTGAGAAAGGAAAACGCGGTGCTCGCGTGGGTACTGTTCGGCTTTGAGTGGGGAATGGCAGCCCTCTGCGTAACGCTTAACGCCGTGGATTTGAAAAAGTACCGCGTATTTTCCATGATATTATACATAATAATGGGCTGGTGTATAATAGTCGCGCTAAAGCCGATAATACGCGTCATGACGCTGCCGGGCTTTTTGGTCTTGCTTGCGGGAGGAATATCGTTTACAATAGGAGCAGTACTGTACGGTATAGGAAAGAAGAAAAGATATATGCACAGCGTGTTCCACCTGTTTGTGCTTATGGGAAGTATACTGCAGTTTATAAGCATCGTGGTGTATATATTATAGAGCTCAAAAATACGCTTTTAAGAGTGGGAAAAGATATGGAAAAGAAAATTGTTAAGAAGCTGAAGGGAAAAAAGGGACTGATTAATGAGTTTAAGGAGTTTGCACTGCGCGGCAATGTAATAGACCTGGCAGTCGGCGTTATCATAGGCGCGGCCTTTCAAGCCATTGTAAACTCTGTAGTAAACGACATTATAATGCCGGTTGTGGGAATATTCGGCAGCAGTGACTTCTCCAATAAATTTATAATGCTTTACGACCCGTATGAAAAGATATCCGGATATACGGAGGGGATGGCGCTGACGCTTGATGAGGCCAAGGCCAGCGGTCCGGTGCTGGCATACGGCTCCTTTATAACCGCAGTTATAAATTTTGTGATAATGGCGGTTGTCATATTCCTGCTTGTGAAGGGGATAAACAAGCTGAAAAACCTTACGATAGGCAAGCTTGAGCACGCAAACAACGCTGCACCCGCCGCTCCCACTACCAAGAAATGCCCCTTCTGCCAGATGGAGATTAGCATAAACGCCGTAAAGTGCCCGCACTGCACCAGTGACCTTTCGGCGGATTTGGTGGAGAAGGCGGAGAAGCTAAACGCCATCGCAGAGAAAGGCTCTGATTCAGCAGAGGATAAATCCGCTTCTGCCGCGGCAGACACGTCGGAGGACTCGGAGGATAATAAATCCGAAGGAGAGAAAGCCGAGGCTAAGGACGCCGGCACGCGGCATGACGTCAAAAAGAAAAGCGCGTCTAATAATAAATAAAATAAAAGCAGGATATGGTCTTTATTTCCATATCCTGCTTTATGCTGCTGCCTTGAGCTGAATATCAGACCGAATGAGGCTTGAGCATAAGGCGGCGGCTAATGGCGGAAAAGCGTAAGCGGCGGTAGTAAGGCCGGCGGCAGGGACAAGGCTCACGAATGCGGCTTACGAATGTATAAGCTGATACCTGGGCGGCGATGTATAACTGCGGCGCAAAGAAGACTGCCGGCAACCGCCTGCCTGAGCTTTGCCGGAATTGCTGCATTTGCCGGATGACGAGTATCTCCGGCCTCACCGGGGCTGCCAATAAAGCAAGACTTGGGTATCAAACGGCAAAGCTGCCCATAAATTTTGTACGCAGTATGGCTGTGCGGCGCATACAGCCGTAAAATATGCACGTGAATATAAATTACACCATACGGAAAAATATAAGCATTGGTACATTAGAAAATAATCAGAGAAAACAGGGGAGTTTTATTATTGTTCAGGTATGTTAAAGGACATCTTAGGCCCTATATAAAGCAGTGTATTCTGGGGCCGATAACCAAGCTGCTTGAAGCGGTGCTGGAGCTTATGATGCCGATACTCATGGCGATGCTGATAGACAACGGCGTTGATACCGGCGACACGGCGTATATACTCAAAATCGGCGGGCTGATGGCGCTGACGGCGCTGATAGGGCTGATGAGCGCGCTCGTATGCCAGTATTCAGCATCGGTAGCATCGCAGGGCTTTGGCACATCGCTTAGAAGCAGCATGTATAAGAAGATAAATTCGCTCAGTGCGCGCACGCTTGACACCTTCGGTGCGGCCACACTTACCAACCGCCTCACAAACGACATAAACCAGCTTCAGCAGGGCGTGGCAATGCTCATACGCCTTGTGATAAGGGCGCCGTTTATATGCATAGGCAGCATAGTTGCGGCCATGATAATAGATGTAAAGCTATCTGCCGTTACACTGATAGCAGTAGTGCTGTTTGCGATAGTGCTTACGGTGATAATAAAGCTGCTCGGCCCTATTTATATGCGCATACAAAAGCGGCTTGACAATCTTGGCCGCATTATAAACGAAAACCTGTCCGGCGTACGGGTAATAAGAGCGTTTGCAAAATCCGGCAGGGAGCGGGGCAAGTTCAGAAAAGCCAACGACGGCTGGACTGATGAAGCCGAGCGTGCGGGACGCATAGCCATGCTTGTCAATCCGGCGACAATGCTGATAATCAACCTGTCGGTGACGGCCATAATCTGGTTTGGCGGTATAAGGGTAAACGTAGCAGGCGTGACGCAGGGCGAGCTTATCGCATTTATAAATTATATGACACAGGTATTAAACGTACTGATAGTCATATCCAATCTGGTACAACTTTACACCAAAGCCTATGCGTCGCTCAACCGTGTTAACGAGATAATGGCGCTGCCGGATTCGGACAAGGGGACCTTAGACGCCGCTCCTGATTTTTCGGCGCCGGCGGTGGAGCTTGAGCATGTCACCTTCCGTTACGGAGACGAGGAAAATCCCGAGCTATACGATGTCAGCTTTACGCTGAACGCCGGTGAGACGCTGGGTATAATCGGCGGCACCGGCGCCGGCAAATCCACGCTTATAAACCTCATACCGGCGCTTTATACCTCCTACACCGGCAGCGTGCGCGTCTTCGGCTCAGAGGTGAGTGAGTATGACAGGACAAAGCTGCGCGAGCTCATAAGTGTGGTGCCGCAGCAGGCGCAGCTGTTTTCGGGAACCGTTGCCCAGAACATTGCCTTGGGCGACGATAATGTAAAGCGCGAGGACATTACACAGGCAATAGCCGATGCGTCGGCGGATTTTGTATACAGTAAAGACGGAGGGCTTGACGCAGAGGTTGAGCGGGAGGGGCGGAATTACTCCGGCGGGCAGAAGCAGCGGCTTACGATAGCGAGGGCGATAGCGCGCCAACCGCGGATACTCATACTCGACGATTCGATGTCGGCGCTGGACTATGCGACGGAGCTTCGCATACGCCGTGCGATACGCAGGACTGCGAAGGAAAACAATATGAGCGTCATTCTGGTTACACAGCGCATATCAACGGTGACGCACGCCGATAAGATACTGGTGCTTGACGACGGCCGGGTAATGGGCATAGGCAGGCACGAGGAGCTTATGGAGAGCTGTGAGGCTTACAGGGACATAGCGCTGTCACAGCTGTCGCAGCAGAAGGGTGGTGCCGCCGTATGAGCAGAAGTATTAAATCCAAAAACGGGGAGGAGCGGTATACTACGCTCCAGGTGCTCTCCCGGCTTGCAAAATACACCTTTCGCCCGGCGCTGTTTTTGCCGCTGATAGCGGCCGTGATAATAAGCGGTGCGGTGGACATAACCATGCCTACGATAATGGGACGTGCGATAGACGCGATAGTCGGCCCCGGCAATGTGGATTTTGCGTATGTCCTTAAGGCGGCAGTTACGATGCTGATATTTTATATTGTGGGAGCCGGCATGAACTATGTGTTCAACATGCTGTCGAACAAGGCGGCTAACAGGGCGGTAAGAGACATACGCCGCGACGCATATGACAAGCTGTCGGTGCTGCCGCTCAAATATTATGACACAAAAGCGCACGGCGACATACAGAGCCGTTTCATAAACGATGCGGACATGGTCGGCGACGGACTTGTGCAGGGTGTGGCGCAGCTGCTTTCCGGCATAATAAGCATTGTCGGCTCGCTTATATTCATGCTGCTGCTCAGCCCCGTGGTCACGCTTGCAGTGCTGGTGGTTACATCCATAACATTTTTGACGGCGTCGGCTATAACGAAAATGTCGAACAAATACTTCCGCGCACAGCAGGCACTCGTCGGCAGTCTGAACGGCGTGGCAGAGGAGCTTATACACGGTGCGAAAACGGTAAAGCTGTTCAACTACGAAAAAAGGTCGCAGCAGCGGTTTGATAAGATAAACGGCGAGCTTAATATCATAGGCCGGCGGGCGCAGTTTGCCGGCGCGCTCACCAACCCAACGACGCGCTTTGTCAACCATCTGGCATATATCTCAGTCGGCGTGGTAGGCGGTGCCATAGCCGGCATAAGCGCGGGCGGGATATCGAGCTTTATAGTATATAGCAACCTGTTTGCAAAGCCGTTTAACGACCTCACGTCGATAGCCACTCAGATAATGACGGCGATTGCATCGGCGCGAAGGATATTTGAGGTGATAGACGAGACCGGCGCTGAGGAGGACGCTAAAGACGCCGTCGAGGCGGAAAACGTTGTGGGAAAGGTCGACTTTGAGGACGTGAATTTTTCTTATGAGCCGTCGCATCCGCTTATACGCGACTTCAGCCTTAATGTAGAGCCGGGCAGCACCGTTGCCATAGTCGGCCCGACTGGCGCCGGAAAGACCACTATTGTCAATCTGCTTATGCGCTTTTACGATATAGACAGCGGCGCGATAAAATTGGACGATATCGATATAAGGAGCATAAAGCGGGAATCGCTGCGCCGCAGCTTTGGTATGGTGCTTCAGGACAGCTGGCTGTTTGAGGGCACTGTGAGAGAAAATATAGCCTACGGGCGTGAGGACGCAAGTGATGAGGAGATAGAAGCAGCGGCAAAATTTGCCCATGCACACAGCTTTATAAGCCGGCTCGAAAAGGGCTACGACACATATATCGGCGAGGGTACGACGCTGTCGCACGGGCAGATGCAGCTTATAACCATAGCGCGCACAGTGCTGGCAAATCCGCCGGTTATAATACTCGATGAGGCGACCAGCGCGATAGACACCGTTACCGAGCGCAGGATACAGCGCGCCTTTGAAAAGATGATGCAAAGCCGCACCAGCTTTGTCATAGCGCACCGCCTGTCTACAATACAGCGGGCGGACGTGATACTTGTAATGAACGCCGGCCGTGTTGTCGAGCAGGGAAGGCATGAGGAGCTGCTTGAGAAAAAGGGACTTTACTTTGAGCTGTACAATTCCCAGTATGCGTCTGAGGAGGAGACGGAGTAGCGATATAAGCTCTGCTGATAACGCAATAGTAAAGGATGCCGTACGGCAAGCTATTGTCCTTGCAGAGAAAACGGGATAAGGCCTAATAAATTTAACAAATATTTGCGGCATCAATTCATAAGCGGTATCAATATACTGACTGCCGAACAAGGGAAAATGTGGCTATGATTAAGGTAAAGATCTGCGCAGCAGGCTAATTTTACTCTTGTTATCCCCACTCCGTGGCTGGACGCATTTGAGCAGGAATTTATAACGCAACAAAAAAACAAGCAGGGCATAGATTGCCCTGCTTGTGTGTGTTTTAATTGATTAAAGCCGTTTTTTTGAAACATTGAAGATTGATGACAATGACATAAATTTTAACTCAAAGCATCTATTTGTAATAGAGAAAAGTAAGACTTACATGCCCATGACAATCATTTGGGCGTCATTTGCGATTTTTTTGGGAAGGTCAAGCTGCCCGACAAGGCCGATCAACGCCGTTATAAGCGGAATAAAGCATAAAAACCAGCCTATGCATAAGCCTATTATTTTGCTTGTCCACGCTTCGTCGGAAAAGTTGATGTACAAAACTCCGTTCATCACGCTGCAGGTGGCCTTTATTCCTTCATCCATTCCCAATATCGTATTTATTCCGCCGGAACCCTTTTCAAATGTTATAACCGAGCAGCCGTTTATATAAGCTACGTTTACCATATACCCCTTTGACTGATAAAGTCCGGCTAAGTTATTTGAAAATACACTGAGGTTAAAATCGGGCCTTACATTAAGCATTATATTATTAGCCATGTTATCCTCCGCAAAAACACTTAAATTTTAATGTTTTTCTCCATTATACATGTAATTCACAAAAATTTCGATATCAACAATTAAAATTATACATGCGAAGCTAATTTCTGTCAACATATTTGCAGTTATCAATATTTGACAAAAGCCATATAAAGCGCGGTTAAAATGGTTTACGACTACTTTGACTTAAATGATTTTGTTTAAAGTGCCGGAACTCAAAATAAGTTAAGTGCAAATATGTGAACAAGTAGATACTGACAATAAATTAAGATAAATATCCTGCATAAGACGTGAGTGCAAAGGCAAAATGAACGACACAATGTGGGGTATATAAATTGTGTCCGGACTCGGTCTGATATTATGAAAAGCAGAAGATACTGCTTGTGATGCGAACACAAGAGAAAAATAAAAAGCCGGGGCCAAATGCGAACATGCGTCCAGGCTCAGCCCGGGAAGCGCTGACCAAAAAGATATCAGCCCAAAACGCGGGTAGCAAGTCAAAAGAAAAAACTGAACCTGGGGCGCGAACATGCGTCCAGGCTCAGCCTGGTGGTGACCCACCGGGGAATCGAACCCCGGACACCTTGATTAAAAGTCAAGTGCTCTACCGCCTGAGCTAGTGGGTCAAATAGCATAATTAAAATATGACCTTAATATTATATCAGCACATACATTCAATGTCAAGCGTATGCTTTGCCGATTATCAAATGTGAGTTAAAAATTCTAATCTTTCAAAAGCTTTAATTTTACAGGCTATAATGCCCGTCAATTACCAAACCCAATAGGCTTGACTATGTTTTGCCATTACAAACCGAAACATTGTCGGTTTTTATTTACCAACTGTCTGCGTTATCTCGCGGCATTGCAGAAGCATTCTTCGCTTCCCGTATGGAGTAAGTGCATATTTTCACGTCAGTAATAACATCGGTATATTTTAAAATCCTCTGCACGGGCCGTCCAAAGCATACGCTTGTATGAGTGCAGCGAAGCGCGCGGGGAATAAAAATACTCAAATTTTGGCGATCTCCCGTCTTCTGGCCGGCAGCTCCAGCAAGCAAGGCCGGACAGAAAAGCCGGACAAAGCAGAGAAAATATCCTTAGGTAAGAATGGCAGTCTTGACAAAAAAGAGAACACCGCAGCAGACTCCTGCAGTTCGTACATAAAATATGCGCCCTGTGGGATAGAAAACCACAGGGCGCAATGCTTATGGATTATTTGCTGTACTTCCTCTTTTGACCGTAAAGGACTGTTGCAGTCAGAGCAGCGCTCGCAACTACAAAGAGGGAGATAAGGAATAGCACGCTGTCACTTGCACCGGTTTGTGGATTTTCTGTGGACGAATCACTCGGAGAAGATGGCTCTGATGTTGATCCGGTTGCGGGAATTTCCACCGCAGTCTTTGCATAGCCGCATACTGCGCATTCCTCATGACGAGAGCCTGTCTCTGTCGCTGTAGCTTCCTTATCAATTATCCACTCGAAGGTATGTTCGGCTTCGTTTGCCTTTTCGCCGCAGGCGCATTCGTTCCAGTGGCTTAATTCGTTATATTTCCATTCTGTGCCGTAGTTATGTGTATGCTCAAGCTCCGGAATTTCAGCGGTCTCAACGTCGCCGCAGACTGAGCAGGTGCGCTGTTTTTCGCCCTTTTCAGTTTCGGTGGCAGGCTTTGTTTCTACCCATTCGCCATAGCTGTGTCCGGTAGCATCAACATATGTGTCAACATAGCTGTCCTGGCAGATAGAGCAAGTATGTGTAGTATAGCCCTGCTCTGTGCAGTTCGGAGGAGTTACAGTATCAATATAGCTGTGCTCTGTTATTGTAACTTCAGATGCGGCACTTTCTGCTTCTGCAGAAAACATCTGACCGTCAGACGCACGTACCTTTACCGTATAGCTACCGCTTTCCGAAACGCTCAGCGTGCTGTTTGTTTCGCCGTCGAGCAGTTCGCCGTCCTTGTACCACTGATAAGTATAGGTGACGCCGTCAAGCACATGTGAAGCCTCCGCCGTAAGTGTAACAGCAGAGCCAATATGCGCCGAAAGTGAATCTGCCGTGACAGAAACGCTCGGAGTGTTCAGATTCCAAGAAGCTATTAGGTATATGAAGCTGCTTTCAACTGTATCTGTATCAAAATTCCAGAGAGCTTCCGTATCTTCATTTATCCAGCCGGCAAGCGTGTATCCGGTTTTAGCCGGGGCAGGTACATTTGCCGGGTCAATCTTTGTGCCCATTGCAACACCCTGACGGAAGTCTCTGTATTCCTCTTCCTTATCTGCATCGTCGTAGAAGTAAATTATTCCCGCCTTTACCCACTTCATGGTCTGGCCGTCGATTGCCAGCGCTTCAAAAATTGCATCTGATACAAAGTCGCTGGCCTTAGGTGTAACGCCATCAGTGTATTCGACAGCAATAATGTTGGATTCATCGTCGCTTAATTCATTGTTGCTTCTGCTGATAGCAACAGGATTTGCAGGATTAAACTCGCCGGTTACATTGATTACATATCCATCCGGATAATCATTATAGAAGAACACATCGCCGGAAATGGCCGGGCTGCCGCTCAGTTCAAGCCTGGCATAAGCCTCGCTGCCGTTCGGGCCATATAAAGCAATAGCGTTGCCAATCTCCTCAGCGGTTGATGTATTGCCGGAAATAGTTCCGCCGGAAATGCGAATAGTCGTTTCATCATTGTAATAATAGCCAAAAATTCCAGCGCCGGCACCGTCAGAAGTATTTTCGGTTATAGAGCCGCTTATCATTTCCAAAACAGTTGGAGTATTGTCGAAATTAGCAATGCCCTGAAGAAAAACGCCGCCGCCGTTTCCGCCAATCGCCTGATTTCCGCTGATAGATGCACCGTCCAAGATTATTTTTGCTCCGCTTACGGTAGATACACCACCGCCGCTTGTCGCGGTGTTATTTTTAATTTCAGCAGTGCCAGTTAATGTAACAATGCCTCTCTCGTTAAAAATACCGCCGCCCGTGAAATTAGTAGCGGCAGAGTTTGAGGAAATCTCGCCGCCGGAAATAACGGTCGTACCGCAGTTGTCAATTCCGCCTCCAGCATATGGACTCGTGTTGCCGCTTATGGCACCGCCGCTCATGTTCATGAAGCTGCTTACATTGACATATACGGCCGTAGCCATGTTGTTGATGAGCCGTGTTCCCTCTTCAACATTCAAGGTTGCGCCGTTGCTGACAAAAACCAAATATCCGGTTGAACTGGTATCAGCAATTTTATTGCCGTCAACAGTGACGTTTGTGAGCGTAAGCTCTGCATTGCTGCCGTCAACCGAAATGAGCTGTCCAAAATAATCGTCAGCCCTTTTAATAGTAACGCCGCTTATAGAAGCTTCAGAATTGATAGTCACCTTTCCGCTGATGTAGATTACACCGTCGGCAGAAACTAAACCCATAGCCTTATCTATCGTTTTGACTGCATTTTCGGAATCCGCGCCGCTGTTTGCGTCATCGCCTGAAACCCCGTCAACATAAACCGCGTCCAGACGTTCTATATCTACTGTAAATGTGCCGTCGGGATTTGTAATTACTTCAAGACCTTCGCCGACACAATCGGCAAGGCCGGAGATGTTCTCGCTGTATGTTCCGCCGTTTACCGTTAATATATCTTTTGTTGTTTCACCGCTGTCGGCGCCGGCCTTAAGCTCCGCCACAGCAGGCGCAGTAAAGCTTCCGCTTAAGATTATGTTTTCAGGATTGTGCCTGCCGCAGAACAACGCCGTTTCAGCTTCAACGGAGGGGCCGTTGCTGCCTTGCGCGCCTATCGTCGCTTTTTTAGTCTGGAAAGCGTATGTACCGGCTGTTATAGTTCCGCCGGTTACTTTAACTTCTACGTCTGAGTCAATCGAATAAATCGCCGTGCCTTCCGACTCGATGGTGCCGTTGGAAATTGTAACCTCTTTTGCGCTCACATTTGCATAGACAGCGCCGTAGCTCTCACTTATTCCGGCCGCAGAAACGGTGCCGCCCGTCTGACGATATATCCCATTTACATAGACTGCACTGCTGCCGGCCGTGTTTTCAATCAGTCCATTTGAAAAATCAAACGTACCCTTTGAATTTACGAAAACCGCATAACCGTTATTGGCAGTATGCCTGATTTCACCGCCTGACATTGAAGCAGTACCGTTGAGGTATAAAGCTTGCCCTCTGTTGGAAACGTTTTCCAGGATTCCGCCAGTCATGCTGAAGCTGCCATTTGTATTGACAAAAACAAGAGACTGTGAACTGGCCGTCGTACCCTCGTTTGTTATTTTGCCGCCGCCTTTGCTGTCCTCAATTGTCAGCGAGCCCGCGTTAATAAAATAAAGATTTCCCGATGCTGAGCTGTAGGTAACGGTATGACCGTTCAAATCAAGAACAATATTTGCACTGCTGCTCGTTATCATAGTCTGGCTGTTTACCGCGACATTGCCCGTCAGCCTGTATGATCCGCTTGAAGAAGGCAGAGAAGTAGTGCTGCTCCAATCAGAATATGCGTCCGCTGCCGCTATTGACCTTGAGGCAAACGCCATGCTGGGGAACAGCGTCAGCAGCAGAGCAAAGGTGAGGAGCAGTGCTGTCGTTCTTTTTTGCTTAATCCTTTTCATTTTACTAACTCCCTTTCTTTAATAAGAATTTTGATATGCAATAGAAGCGCAAAAGGCATATCCAGCCCGTAATAAGTCGCGCCGGATATGCCTAATAAATTTATTGTATTCGCCGCTTGACAAGAAGAATCGGCAAAGCTATTCTTGCTCTCTTGCTTACCGGCATTGTGCCCCATGCCGTCATCTTGTAAAGCTCCCTTCTAAACATAATTTTACATTTATAATTTTACCACAAAAACAGCTGATTTTCAAGCAGCTTTCTGAGACGACACAAAACTCTATTTATGGGAAGCTCAGGCTAAATTTACACCTATCCTATTCCACCTTTAAAAGGTTATCTATGCGGACTATGGCTTTATAAAGGGCTTGAGATATACGAAAACCCATTATCATAATATTTAATATGATAATCAATAATATACAGTACCTTTACCAACCAGACAGTACTTCATAGCTTCTTCACCAATGACATCTTCGATTTTAGCCATGGTTTCTTCAGAGTCATCTGACACCCCTACCCAAACATTGCCTGTTTCCACATGAACCTCCATTGAAGTTATAGTGAGTTCTTCGGCGTTCATTGCAAGTTTATAAGCAATAAATTCCAAATATCCTTCAAAATAAGGGCATGAGGATTGATGAGCTGACAAATTTTCATTTTCATTTTCGCCGCTTTCTGCACAGCCAACGAGCACCAACAGCGCAGCTAATGCTGTGCCTATCAGTATATATGCTTTCTTCATGATAACATACCCCATTTGTTTTAAACGAATTTTTCGTTGTTGCTCAGTAAGAAATTAGTCTGGCCAAGAAGTTCCTTTGCCAAACCGACAGTACCCCATAGCTTCTTCGCCAATGACATCTTCGATTTTAGCCATGGTTTCTTCAGAGTCATCTGACACCCCTACCCAAACATTGCCTGTTTCTACGTGGACTTCGATTGCATCTACATTGAGTTCTTCGGCGTTCATTGCAAGCTTATATTGAATAGATTCCAAATATCCTTCAAAATAAGGGCATGAGGATTGATGAGCTGACAAATTTTCATTTTCACCGTTTTCTGCGCAGCCAACGAGCACCAGCAGCACAGCTAATGCTGAGCCTATCAGTATATATGCTTTCTTCATGATAACACACCTCATTTGATTTAAACGAATTTTTCGTTTTAATTTAGAGAGGAAGTAAATTATGTGGTTTCAGGATAAATAGTTTGAAAAAAATCACACGCGTCCATAGCTTCTTTACCGATTATATTTTCTACTTTAGCCAATATATCATCAGATGTATCAAGCATTCCTACGCTAACTTTGTTGTTTGCTATATCAATGCCAATAATTACTATTCCCAGTTGCTCCATATTATCGGTCAGCGTTTCCGAAACAGTGTTCAAATATTCTTCAGAATATAATGCTGTTGAAGATGAAGTGGAAGCAGAAAGAGATGAGCTTGCATCTATTTCATTTTCACCGCTTTCGGAGCAACTGACGAGCACCAACAGCGCAGCCAATGCTGAGCCTATCAGTATATATGCTTTCTTCATGATAACATATCCCCTAACAATTTTACTGGGCGTAAGCCTAAACATTATGTGTCGGAGTTATTTCTTCAATTAAATCCTCAACATCTGTGAAAAATGAAACATAACCTCCATATTGTGCCATATAGCCTATTCCTGAAGTAAATCCAATGACTGTGCGGTATTGTCCCTCCGGAATAGATACTGTTATTGGTCCACCGCTGTCACCCTCTGCTGAATCATAAGTAGCCACTATCAATTTTTCTGCTATTCCTTCTTTATATTTTATATTTATTTCTACCTTTTTAATAAATCCGCCGGTTTTACCAGTGGTTTGTCCGAATTTTTCCACATATGTGCCTACAGGGAATCCATAGCTTAAGCCCTGACTGAATGTATACGGCCCATTTTCACTTATTCCCCAGTAATAAGTTTCACTTAAATTAGAAACATTTACAATTTTGTTAGTTATTCTGTATTGTGAGCTGCTAATTCTTTCTATAAAGGCAAAATCACCATAATCTCCCAGATGTTGGTTTGTAACCTTACCTATTGGATTATTACATCCGTTTGCATAAATAACATCTCCAACATTTAATCCATGTCCGCACATCAGCCAACCGGTGCGTCCATCTACCGTTGCTCCTACACCGAGAGTATAACATCCTATCTCATTATTCCCAAGATGTTTATACACGCCAGATGCATTGGTCACAGAGTAGGCGGTAGTTTGCGGGAGCTCCGATACCTCCATAAAATTGCAGGCAGCCATGGCGCTCTGGCCGATAATTTCCTCCACATCGTCCAGCATCTCGTCGGAGGTATCAAGCATTTCAATGTCAACCCTATTGCTCATCTCATCTACTCCGATACCCGCTATATCCAGTTCCTCCATATATTCTCCCAGAGCTTCCTGAATAGAGTCCAAATATGCCTTGGAGTATGCTGCCGGCTTAATAACTATCTGCTGGGCCTCCGCTCTTTGCAGCGTTTCTTTGGCAAATGCCGTGCCTGCTTCGGCGCTTGTTACCTCCATAAGCGTATTGGCCTTGGCGGCTGAGGCGGCCTGCGCAGACAGCTCCTTAGCGCTCAGCGCAGCTGCCGAGTCTGCACTTATAGCGCTTTTGGCGGAATTTATGGCGGTCTGTACCTTGCCGCTGTCCACTACAAGTATATTCAGCACGCCGTTTTCGTCAATATACATGCCGCCATAGTCAGCTTCGTCGGTTAGCTCAAGCAACTCCCTGTACTGCACTATGCTCGCCGACTGCTTTAAAAGAAATGCTCTGCTTGGCCCGTCACTGACCATTTGGTTGCTTGCACTTGCATAAACAGAGAACAGCAGGACGCACGCAACCAGTAAATACGCGATTTTAAACAACAGCTATTTCTTCTTCATTTTACATCTCCTCTTTGCATTTTATTGCCGAACACCCCCCTTGCTGATTTTTATTATAGACCTTTTTGAGAAAAAAATCAATCTTTTTAATAATATATATTGATATTTTTTAATTTTAGTATATATTATTTACAATAAGTATGCAAAAGCGGGGAATGTAAAAATGACGATTTCAAAAATATTCAAAACAATAATATGTTCCGTTTTATCTGTGGTTTACATATTTATTATATGCTCAGCCACCGTTATCGGCGCGGAAAAAACAATAAAGAAGGGAGTAATATACAAAAAAGGCACCGTTGAGGATGAAAACGGCATAAGCGATGTAAACATACTTGAGGTTTCGCCCTCTGCAAGCAAGGTCAAAATAGTGCCCACTCTGCCGGACGGATATGTCATAGGCGCGCAGTTACTCAGCGACCAGGCGGCGCTCGCGAGCAGGAACGGCATGACGGCCATAGCCGGCATAAACTGCGATATGTTTGTTATGGAGGAGGACATGCAGGTCTCTCTTGGAACACCTATAAATGCAACAATTATCGACGGCGTTCTGTACAATTCGGCGCATAATGCCGGTGAGGCGAAAAATCTCCCGGTATTCGGGATAGATGACGAGGGCGCACCGTTTTTAGGACACATATATATTACCTGTGATATTAAGATAACGGACGACAATGGCAATGTAAATTCGGAAAAATCAACTCTGCTCAATCATAATTACGGCACATTCACCAGTCTTGCCATGTTTACACGAAAGCTGAATCCGGAGCACAGACTTCAAATTTTGAACTATGAGGACAATGATGTTTACGGTATAAAGAAAAGCAGCTGCAATCTTTATGTCATATCCGGAATCGATGATGCGGATAATATCAGGGCGGGCGTTGCATATAAGGGAAGGATAGAAAATGTTCTGCGCGGCGAGCTTGAAACAGATATACCGGAGGGCTGTGTTGTTATTGCCGACACATTAAGAGCCATTTCCTATGCAGACAAGGGCATGGAGATAGAGTTTACCTTCAGTGTAAATGAGATAGACGAGGATATAAATATTATCGGCAGCAGGAATAATCTTGTTCAGTGTGTCGGAGCATACAACTGGATTGTAAAGGGCGGCATCGTTCAGACCGAGGATATATTTAAAAAGCAGAGCTTTCCGCCCATAGATTATATCGTAAACACGAAAACGGCAAAAACGGGTATCGGCATAAAAGAGGATGGGACGATAATAGCTGCTACTGTTGATGCTACATCGGTGAGCGCCGGCATGACAATGGAGGAATGGGGAAGCTTTTTTGCCTCTCAGGGTGCTGTAAACGCTGTAAATTTTGACGGAGGCGGCTCGACCGAAATGGTAGTGATAAGTTCCGGGAAAAGGGCAGAAACTGTAAATGCACCTACCGGCGGCGGGAGCCGCGAGATAGCCTCGGGCCTGCTGTTTTTGTCAGAGGGAGGCGGCTTTAAGGGTTACGATGAGCCTCAAAAGGATATGTTTACAATAACACTCATATCTGTTTTCGGGGCAATGACGGTCATCCTTATTGCAAATACCGCCAAAAAATTTCTCAAGAAAAGGAAAGGCAAATAAAGTGCTGTTATAAGTGGTGCTTTTTATAAAGCTATTTGCATATTTCATGTAAGTATAAGCTGCTTAGCCTGTCCTGAATAAAATAAATCTCCCCCGTTTTATGGGGGAGATTTTAGCTTCTATCACGGCACTAATATTACTTGATGCTCATAGCGTGTTTTGTGTCAATTTTTTAATTGTAAAGCAATTATTAAATATCCGTAAAATAAAAATTTATAGGTTGTGTGCGCCCGTGGCCTGTGCTTGCAAGCTTTAATAATGTAATTGCATCAGAATAAGCTTTATATAATCCGGCCGGACTTAAAAGCAATTGTGACTTGGTCACAGAATATCGGCGGCGGGACAGGTATAATAAAAGCACAAAAAAGAAAGGGTGTAATGAGTAATGTCAGTATCTATTGTAAATAAGAATAATTTTGAACAGGTCAAAAACAGCGATAAAACGGTTCTCCTCGATTTTTATGCCGACTGGTGCGGGCCATGCCGTGCCGTTTCCCCCTTGGTGGACCAAATTGCAGAGGAAAATCCGCAGTATCTTGTAGGCAAAATCAATGTAGACAACGACCCTGAGCTCGCACAGGCTTTTGGCGTTTTCAGCATTCCGACGCTGGTCGTTATGAAAAACGGAAAGATAGTTAATCAGTCGGCGGGAGCAAGGCCGAAGGCCCAAATTCTTGCAATGTTAGAGGGTTAGTGCACGGAGACGCTTCTTATCAATAATTTTAACTCCTTTACGCGACACCTCAACAATACCTTCATTTGCGAAATATTTGAGCATACGCGTCACTACTTCACGGGCAGACGCCATATATTTAGCTATTTGCTCGTGGGTGAGCGGTATCACTTCAGAGCCAATCCTTGCCGACTCATCTGACAGAAATATGGCAAGCCTTTTATCCATGCTCATAAAGAGAATTTGCTGCATAACCCACATCACATCTGAAAAACGGCTTATGGCGGTTTCAAGCGAGAATATTCTGATTTTCGGATTGCGTTCGCTGACAGAAGCAAAGGCAGGGCCGCTTATGACATAGCATTCGCTGTCCTCCTCTGCGTCAATCATAACATCAAACGTAATTGACTGTAATACGCAAGAGGCAGAGAGCATACACATATCGCCCGGATAAAGGCGGTAAAGCGTAATATTTTTCCCTTCCTCAGACATCATGTATACTCTTAGGCAGCCTGAACGGATGAAAAATACACCGGAGCATTCTGACCCGTCGTGAAGGTTTGTGCCTTTCAAATATGTCAGCGCAACGGAATTCTGACAGATGTATTCCCGTTCGTCTGCCGATATTTCGCCCCAGAATGGGAATATTTCTTTGTATATTGGTTCAAACATTGTTTGCGCCATTTTAAAAGACTCCTTTCGAAAAGAGGTAAGTGAATATGAAAACAATCATTATCGGCGGAGTTGCCGGCGGAGCCTCTGCCGCAGCGAGACTCAGACGGCTGGATGAAGCTTCAGATATCATTATTTTGGAAAGAGGCGAATTCGTTTCTTTTGCAAACTGCGGCCTGCCGTATTATATCGGAGGCACAATCACTAATAGGGAAGCGCTGACCCTCCAGACACCGGAAAGCTTTAGGAACAGATTTCGCATTAATGTACGCGTGCTCAGCGAGGCGGTAAAAATTGATCCAAGCGCCAAAACCGTAACTGTTAAAAATCTCCGCACGGGCGAAACCTACGAGGAGGCTTACGATAATTTGATACTCTCTCCGGGGGCCGAGCCGATAAAGCCGGACATCGACGGTGCCGGCAGCGATACCGTTTTTACGCTTCGCAATATTCCTGATACCCTTAAAATTAAAAGCTATATCAATACCGCAAGGCCCAAATCAGCAGTAGTAGTCGGCGGCGGATATATCGGCGTGGAGATGGCGGAAAATCTTGCCGAAGCGGGACTGGATGTATCGATTGTTGAGCTTGCCGACCATTTGATTGCCTCTCTTGATTTTGATATGGCGGCAGATGTACATCGCTATATCAAGCAGAAGGGAATTAAGCTGTATCTTAAAAACGGCGTAACGGCAATACGAAATAATACAGTGATTTTAGAGAATGGCGAGCTTGTCGCTGACATGGTTATCATGTCCGTCGGAGTCCGCCCCGAGACGTCCTTGGCCAAGGCTTGCGGCATTATCGTGAATTCGCGCGGGAGTATAATTGTTGACAGTGAAATGAGAACGAGCATTCCGAATATTTATGCCGTCGGCGATGCTGTAGAAGTGAAAGATTTTATCACCGGAAATCCTGCATTCATACCGCTTGCGGGACCTGCAAATAAGCAAGGCCGCATAGCAGCGGACAATATAGCAGGATATAAAAGCCAATACACCGGAACACAGGGCTCGTCCGTGCTCAAGCTGTTTGACATGACAATCGCCACCACGGGTCTGAGTGAAAAGAGTGCCAAAGCGGCAGGAATTGCGTATGATAAAACATACACTTATTCCGGCTCTCATGCATCTTACTATCCGGGTGCGTCAAATATGTCTATAAAGGTGCTGTGGGATCAAACGACACATAAATTGCTTGGCGCACAGATAGTTGGCTTTGACGGCGTTGATAAGCGTATGGATGTAATTGCAGCTGCCATACGGCTTGGCGCCAAAGTAACAGATCTTGCGGCTCTGGAGCTTTGCTATGCGCCGCCCTTCGGCTCGGCAAAGGATCCGGTCAATATGGCAGGATTCGTCGCTGAAAACGTGATTTCCGGAAAGATAAAGCAGTTCTTCTGGCATGACGTGGAAAGCCTACCCGGAGACGGAAGCGTGACGCTGCTTGATGTCAGAACAAAGGCAGAAACGGCGGGCGGAATGATTGACGGCTTTATAAATATTCCGCTTGACTCTCTTCGCGAAAACCTGCATCAGATTCCAAAGGATAAGCCGGTCTACCTCCATTGCCATTCGGGGCTGCGTTCATATATCGCATGCCGGATACTTGCGGCAAACGGCTTTGACTGCTACAATCTTGCAGGAGGCTGGAGACTTTACGAATCTGTAATAAATGAGCGTACAGTGCCCGAATATATCTGCACTGGGTGCAGATAAAATACAAAACCACACCTGTACCTGAGGCACGGGTGTGGTTTAATTTTGATTAACAGCCATATCCGCTGCAGCGGCTTTAAGGTGAAAATCCGGGCGCAGCTGTGACAACCGCTGTTTGCATAGAGCCTCATGCCATCGCGTTTGAAGTCTTTACTATAGATAAATTTTATCACGCACAATATCAAATATCAATTATTTCTTTATTCATAAGGCCGCTGCTTTAAACATAATCAAGCCTTATCCTCCTGCATCCGTATAGTTGTAATAGCCGTATATGAATATACTCGCGATATATATATAGGGCGGAATTTTCAGCCCCTTGTGATGCGGCCACTGAAATAAATTTTGCAGTTTGGCCTGCGTGATAATCTGCCTATGTCAGTAATTTATACGCTCTTTTGCCGCAATTAATATTGAAAAAGCTTAAAGCATTCTAAGCAGGCTGCGTGAGTATGTACAATAATATATGTACAGAACTGAAATTCTGGCACGTCAGCTTAAAAATATTAAAATAAAATTCACAGTAAGAAAAATAGTATATTTTATATAATTATGCTATAATAAAAATGGAAATTGCCTCTGCAAGGCACCGACGGCTTTAAATACGATTTGAACGGCGCTCGAATTATATAAAGCTATTAAGCCTTACAATATTGCTCAAAGCGCTTATTTTAAGCTGAAAATAGATGAGGCAGAAGCATTTGCATAAGAGAGTCTGCATACAAATCGGACGTTGATTTAGCATGCTGACTTAGTGATCGCGATTTAATAATATATAGGGATTATTTTTATTATGAAGAAGATATTATCGTTGTTTTTATGCGCGGTATTTATAATGTTGATGGCGGTTTCCTGCGGTGAGAGCGGGCTAAAAAGGATATATTATATGACGTCGGAGACAATATCCACCTTTGACCCGCAGCTCGCCTCCAACAAGATAGAGCTCATGGTGGCCGAGAGCATGTTCGAGGGACTGTATACCTCAATTGGCGGCGAGATAGTGCTCGGCGCGGCGGAGTCGGTTGAAAAATCAGCAGACGGGCTGTATTACAAATTTACGCTGCGTGACGATATATACTGGTC
>CALYBL010000014.1 GCA_944412495.1 uncultured Clostridia bacterium
CATGGTGGTGGAAACATCCGCGTTTGAAGTAATCGAGTAAAGCGCGACGCTCGCAACGGTCGCGACGGTGTTTTGAGGGGTACTCCCAGCACCGTTGCGACCGTCGCCACCGTCGCGGAACGAAAAAACTGGGATGGTATTTTGCCATCCCATCTTTCAGGAGGGTGCCCTATTTTAGGGCACTCTAAAAGCGCCATATCATGTCGCATTTCACGATACCCTATGCCCCGAAACAGGGCACCGGGTACAGGGCAAAAAGCGTTCGGAGAACGCGCAGCCACAGAATGAAATTCTGTGTTCAAAAGGGGCTTGGGGGCGCTGCCCTCAACAAGCAGACGGCAGGAAATGTGAGTGTGTATTAACACTCACATTGCTTGCCGGTCGTGTGTGTGGCTATCCACACGCATTGCTTGCCTGTATCTAAAACAACCGAAACGGCCCTTGTGCCGCTGCGGAAAATCAACTGAAATACAAGTATTGGGAGGTAACGAGTATGAGAAAAATTTTGTCCTGTGAGTTTAACCTGGACACCGCCTGTGTGGAGTTGCGTCTGGCGGACGGGACGCTGCTCTCCATCGACTGCACGGCTGTGGAGAACGAACTAGCAAACAGTATGTACCAGCGGTCAGAACTGGACTGGCTGCTTTACACCGATCCGCTGGCCTATGCTGGGCTGATTTTGAATGGTGATCCCGAATTATATCTGAAGGCAGTAACAGAGAAAACTTTGTTAGACTAACGGCGAAACGAATGATCTGAAGTTGAATTTTTCACGAAAAAGTGATAAAATGAATTTAATCATTTATTACCTTGGAGGTAGAAAAATGGCGATTTGTTATAATCGATTATTCCATCTGATGATAGATAAAAAGATGAGCAATGCTCAGCTAAAAGAAAAGGCCGGTTTTAGTGCCAATATCATTACTCGCTTAAAGCGGAACGAGTATATTTCTATTGAAAGTATTGAACGTATTTGCCTTGTGTTGAAGTGTGGAGTAGACGATATTCTGGAGTTTGTTCCAGAGGAAGATGAATGTAACATGAATCCGAGTGCTGGTATATGTGAAAATTCAATGTGATTTGGACAATCAAAAACGCAAACACATCATGACGGAGTATAAATATGTATAACGAAGCAAAAGCCTATCTACCGACTGCAATTACATCAGATAACTATCCAGTTCATAAGTGGTTTAATTTTGTTGCCGGTTATTCGCCTGAATATGTAAGAATGGTCATTAATGACTACGCAAAAAAAAATAGCAGGATGCCTCAAAAAATATATGACCCTTTTGCAGGTTGTGCAACAACTTGTGTCGTTGCTAATGAATATAACATACCGTCTCTTGGCGTAGAACGAAATCCATTTTTTTATAAGATAGGGTATACCAAAGCTAATGCAGATACCGCAATAAAGGAAGTATCTGTAATCTGTGCGGATTTTAAAAATGCAATTACAATGCCTTTTGTAGAAGGAAATATTAGTAAGTTGAGTTCATCTGCACAAACATTTTTGTTAAAACTTTTTGACTCAACCATATTAGAAAAACTTTTAGAATTACGATACATCGTAGAGACTTATAGCGGCATTAGATATTATATGGGCTTTACATTGTTATCTAAAATGATGGAATATGTGACAACCGCCAAAATTGATGGTATTTATCGTGTACCAACATCATCAAAAAGAGCTATGGATTTATTTTCTGCACTTACTCGTGCAGAAAATACTATGCTTGATGGTTTCAACTCTATTATATCAACAAAAAGCAAAAGTACTATAGTATTTGATTCATCTATAACCTATGAATTAATTCCGGAATCTGTTGATTTAGTTGTATTTAGCCCTCCATATTTAAATAATTTTGATTTTGCAGAAATGACCAGAATGCAGTTGTATTTTTGGGGGGAGGCTTCTAGTTGGGGAGACATATCAGAAAAACATAGAAATCATATGCTTGTTAATACTACGACAGCGCTAAAAAATGTCCGAGCTGATTCTCAACAAATGATTTTGCGCAATTCACTCCCCAACGATGTTCTGGATCAGATTGATCCTATTGTGGAACAACTTAAATTGATTAGAAAAAATGACCATAAGAAGAAAAACTACGATTTGCTTATTTATCCATACCTATCCCAAATGAGAGATGTCTTAATTCACTGTTATAATGCGTTGACAAGCAATGGTGAAGTACATATTGTGCTTAGTGATGCTGCATTTTATGGAATTCATATTAGTACTGAAAAATATATTCAAATGCTTTTAAATAGCATAGGTTTTAAGAGTAGTCGTATTGAGTTAATGCGTTCCCGCGGTGACCGCTGGCTTCTTGATAAACGGAAACAGACTTCAAAAAAACTCGGTGAATATGAAATTGTAGCCCAGAAAGGATAAATAGTATGGAAACACTATATGAATTCGCAACTTCAATGATGAAAAGATCTATTGAACATTATTTTATACTAGTTAGTCTAACAAATAATTTTACCTGCTTTTCAGAAGAGATTTTTGCAGAAGAATATGCGAGACAAATGATTCTAGCCGGAAAATCTCTTGATTATATTAATTTAAGTCCATTAGAATGTGCTGATGCAATTTCAAGGGTTCGTGCAGTCAACTTTGATATTGAAAAAGGGGTTTCTGCTTTTGTATACGAAAATACGCGGAAATATATTGCTACTCTAATTGAAAAAGCAGATGCACTAAGCAACGGCTTTAATCATCTAACAGCTGATAATATTAAAAACAACTCATATTTGCTGCCCATTTGGCAAGCTGCGCTTAATATTTCTAGTAAATCTAATTTAAAAGCCATCTTTGGTAGTTCATCTGACCAAAAAATTAGTGCTCCCGCTGCAACTAGAATTGCGGATTATGCTAACGATTATTTTTCAAAACATCAGGTTAGCAAAGTACAAATTACTGAACGAACAGAACGCACATTGGAAGGCATTGTACGTGATTTAGTAGGCAGATTATTGTATGAAGCCATTGTACGTGATGCTTTGGAACAAGAAGGAATACCTCACTTATGTGAGGATGAGTATAGCGGCATTGAAGGTGTGGTATATAAATTCCGCGCTGATTTTGTGATTCCAAATGAAAAAGAGCCCATAGCATTTATTGAGGTTAGAAAATCTAGCAGCAGACACGCATCTTTGTACGCTAAAGATAAAATGTTTAGTGCCATCAATTGGAAAGGCAAGTATAAAAATATGTTAGGAATTGTAGTTGCAGAGGGGGAGTGGACAAACGAATCCCTAATTACAATGTCCAAAGTTTTTGACTATGTGGTTCCTGTTTCAAGTTCAAGAGAGTTAGCTAAAAATATACGAAGATACTTAGATGGTGACAATAGTATTCTAAAATGGATAATTGATTTTAAAATCAATGAAAACTGTAGCAATTGATCTTAACTAATATAGGGAACACAACAATATTGTAGTCATTCTTAGTGTTATGATAATCATCCTTGCTTTAGAAAAAGCTATTTGGTATGCTATATTGTTTGTAATTCACCCAAGTATGTATCCTAAGTCTCCCCCCTGATAGGATGGCCCAGATAGATTTTTGATAGCAAAAGTCCGAATAGACCTTAGGATAAGGATAATCTGCGTCAAATAAAACCACGACGAATTAAATCCCCTATACAAAAAAGTTTAGAAATAGATTTAACTCGGCGAGTGGGAATAAAACGAAACACCGTAAAAAGCCAGTGTTTATGCGGGTTTGCGGCGGCTCAAGAAGTCTTTTGATAACAATTTGATAACAGCCATGGGGGAACCATTATTCTTGCAATCCAGTGGTTTATGGGTTACAGAATGATTGTAACTGGTTGTATGGCGGAAGAAATCCATATAGACAAGCCCTTAGCTGTGGGTAATCACTCATAGCTAAGGGCTTTTTGTCGTTCTTATTCATCTTTTTTGAGCTTGTCCTGAAATGCCTCCACCAGCGTATCGCTTAACTCCTGCGAAGGGACTTTCGACCAGAGCTGCGTGGTATCGTATTTCGGATAGTAGTAACGCCAGCGGTCATAATCGTCCTTGCTGATTTCACCGGCATTTCAAGGTTGGGCTTTTCGTGGCCGCCCTCTGTTTTACTTAAATAATTGGTTGATACCAAGATTTTCTCAGATAAGTTTTCCTGTGTCAGCCCTAAATTTTTACGAGCCTTTTTAATCCGTTTTCCTATAATTTAATAGTCAATCATGATATACACAGCTTGTAGTTATTATAGAAATGTTTCGCTATAACTGCCGTTTAGCTATTGGTGTAAAAATTGACTTATAACTGAAAGAGTGATATTATTTTTTAAATAATGTGGTTAAAGTGAGGGGATTATAATGGCGTTTTGCAGAATATGCGGCAGTAAGTTAGACGAAGACTCTAATTATTGCGAAAATTGCGGTGCAAAAGTAGTTTCAACTGAATCTGCAGTCCATGAATCTATGACATTTTGCAAATATTGCGGAAAGCCCACAACTTTAGACGGAATTTGCGCCGACTGTTTAACACGGAATGAACGTTTTAACAGATCAAACGCCAGCAATAATACAACTCAAACACCGCAGTGGGTATGCCCTAAATGCGGTGTGCTGATTAGTGAAATAATATGCCCGTACTGCGGAAACATGTATAATCCATTCGATAGAGAAATCCCCGTTGAACGAAATAAAGGTTTAGCGATAGCGGGATTTGTTTGTGGTTTAATAGGTCTCTTTATTTTACCTATCATTTTCAGCCCATTAAGCTTAATTTTCGGCATAATTGCACTTGCGGCAAATCCTCGTGAAAAAGGCGAAGGATATAAAGCAATTTGGAAATATAAAAATAAAGCCCGCGGGTTTGGACTATCGGCAACTATTGTCGGTGCAATAGGAATCATTTATATGATTATTAGGTTTTTTATTTTACTATATGAATAATAGGAAAGCGGTTTTACCGATAGCGTGAAGGGGAAATGGATATGGCATTCTGCAAATATTGCGGTCACGAACTTCGAGACGGAGCGAATTACTGTAAAAAGTGCGGAAAAAAAGTAGAAGCAACGCAAAAACCACTTAATAATACTTATGCTCCACAAATGGAAACAGCCTATGCTTCGGTCGCTGTACAGCCTAATTCTCGTAAAAAATCATCTGCTGGTCATAAAATAATAATCGCAGTTGTTATCGTTGCGGTTGTTGCGGGCATACTCACTGCTGCCATATTTACGATAAGACAAATACTATTTTACAATGGATTAGGGACATTAAATAGTACCGGCTATGTAGAGGCTGTGTTTAAGCCAAAAAATGCAGAAGAACTATCAGAAGGTGAATTTTTAAATAGCTACGCATATGCGCTAAACGATAAACTTCAAGATGCCAATTCTCTTTATTATTACAATTATTATTCTGATACCCGTATACATGTAAACGAAAAGGATAAAGAGATTACCATATGGTTTCCGTGGGAAGCCGGAGGAGCAGATACTGGTTACTTGGAAGTTTTAGACAGTCTTAATATGAAAAGTCATATTTACTTTGTAACACCGGATTATTTCTCGAATCAGGGTACAGGAACAATATTAACTGCTGAAGATATGCTTCGTATAGATGCGGTAGAAATACCAGATACAAATGGATATGGTCTTTATGTTCAATTTACAGAAAGCGGTAAAGAAAAATTTGCTGAGGTAACCGAAGAATTTGTCGGAATGCCTATTTATGTTTTATTAGACATGTCTCCCATAGCCATGCCTGTTGTGAATGAACCTATCGTTGATGGCGAAGTCACAATTCCTCTGGATATGGGTAAGGAACAGGTCGAAGCGGTCGCAGACGCAATCAATGTTCCACATCTTGCTTATGACCCAGAAACCGTAAAAGTAGTCCCGCCCAATAAGTTTGGAAGCTGGGTTTATAACTTGTTCTCCAAATCAAAAGAAACTGGAGATGATTAATTTTTCATATTACTTTCAAAATTAGATGCAAAATTTCCAGACTTAAACGTATGAAAATATAGTGTTTTGAGGTAGACAATAAAATAAAGAATGTGTTTCCGTTCAATTCTTTCTCAAAACCCCAAAACAAAGCTCCTGCTTTTTATAGGCGGGGGCTTTTTACTTGCCGGACACATTAGACATATAAGACAGGCGTTGCATATAAGCTCTTGATTATATTTATATTTTAATGATCACCGGTTCCCCAAACCTCCGAATAAACACTGGGTTTTCGGACCTCTTTTGCCTCCTGTGTACACAAAGGGCACACGCAGGTCCTTAATTCCTTTTATTTTTTCTTTATGAATTTATTGACAGCGGCAGACGGCGTATAACGTCACCTGACGCTTTTTGCTATATTTAGGATAATTGCCCTTTCAGTTCATCCAGCAGCAATTCAGCTATGGGAGTAAACACCTGATACTTTTTCCAAATCACATACATTTTGGTTTCAAGCAGCGGCATAAGCGGACGAAAGCACAGCTCACTGTCCGAGCCGGTATCCACAAGCTTGTCAAATGAGAGCATATACCCGAGCCCTTCTTTAACAAAAACAGAGCCGTTATATGCAAGGTTTATAGTGCCGGAAAGCTTGAGCTGGTCTGCCTTTTCACCGCACCATCTGGAAATATCAAATTTCATGCCCTGCTCCGAGCAGATAAGCTCCAGTCCGGTAAGGTCTTCAAAGCGTATGCTCTCTTTTTGAGCAAGAACATCCTCCTTTTTCATGACAAGCCCCCAAGTGTTTGCCTCCGGAATTTCCAAATAGTTATATTTGGAAAGATTTGGCGGCTCCACAATCACGGCAAGGTCTATCAGCCCCCTGTCCAGCCGTTCTGCTACCTGTTCGGTATTACCGCTGGTTAGATGATAGCGGAACAGAGGGTATTTTGCTTTAAACGCCTTTATGGTACGCGCCAGATATTTAATCTGGTGGGATTCTGCACAGCCAATGTGTACCTCTCCGCCGGCAATATCATCCAGCGCCTTGAACTCCTCCTCCGTCTTATCCACCATGTCCAGAATGTCCTCTGCCCTTTTCCTCAAAAGCATTCCTTCGTCCGTTAAGCTTAATCCCGCGCTGTTCCTCCGAAAAAGCCTTTTGCCAAGCTCCTGTTCCATCTCTTTCATCTGTCTCGATAAAGTAGGCTGCGTAACATGAAGCGTTTCCGCCGCCCGTGACATATTGCCAGTTCTTGCAATTTCTAAAAAATAACGCAAAACACGAATTTCCATCATGCGGCCTCCCGTCAGATTTTGTAATTAGTATATTTGCAGGTGATATTCGTGTCAAGCATAATATGATATAAAATATAAATATTAGACATATCTTTGCATAGCGATTAAAATATGGGATACAGGAGGTGCAACAGAATGACGGAAGCATCCGACAGCATTGGTATCGTCTATCAGAACTTAAAAGACGCCGGCTGCAGCGAGCAGATTACCGAGCAATGCATGGGCCTTGTAAAAACGGGAAATTACAGCGGACTCCTGCCTGTTCTTTCCGAATATAGGAAGGCGCTGCTTGATACAGTGCGTCTTGGGCAGAAGCAAATTGACTGCCTGGATTATCTGATTTACAAAATTCAAAAAGCAATAAATTAGGAGGTATCATCTATGAACATGAGCTTTGATTTTAACAACCCCACAAGAATTCTGTTCGGCAGCGGAAAGCTGAACGAGCTCGGCAACCAGCCCATGCCGGGAAAAAAGGCGCTGCTTCTGATGTCCGGCGGCAAATCCGCAAAGGTAAGCGGAGCCTATGACCGCACATTAGAGCAGCTCCATAAAGCGGGCGTAGAAGTGGCGGAATTTGCTAAGGTGATGGAAAACCCTGTCAAGGAAATGGTGATGGAGGGCGCTGCCTTTGCTAAAGAAAACGGCTGTGACTTTATAGTCGCACTGGGCGGCGGAGCCGTACTGGATTCCGCTGTGGCTGTTGCGGCTATGGCCACCAACCCCGGCGATCTGTGGGACTATGTAAACGGCGGCACAGGAAAGGGGCTGCCCCTTGTAAATCCCGGCCTGCCGATTGTAACAATTACCCTTACCGCCGGAACAGGCTCGGAAATCAACTGCTGGGGCGTTATCTCCAATCTCGAAACCAAAGAAAAAATAGGCTTTGGCTATCCGGAGCTGACCCCTGTCCTCGCCGTTGTCGATCCGGAACTGATGAAAACCGTTCCTGCAAAATACACGGCCTATCAGGGGTTTGATGCTCTGTTCCACAATACAGAAGTGATGATGTCAAATGGAGTCAATATCCTGAGCGAAACCATTGCGCTGTCCGCCATTGAGAACATCGCCAAATATCTGCCCCGCGCCGTGAAGGACGGAAACGACATGGAAGCGCGTGAACACGTTGCCTACGGCAGCACCATGGCCGGTATCACCATGCAGCTGACTTCTACCACTGCTCAGCACTCCATGGAGCATGCCATGAGCGCCTACCACCACAATCTGCCGCACGGCGCCGGACTTATTATGATTTCCGTAGAATTTGCCCGCTACTTTATTGAGCGCCACGCCTGCGACGGGCAGTTTATCAAGATGGCCCGCGTGATGGGAATTCCGAATGCCGGCAAGCCGGAGGATTTCATTACGGCTCTGGTACAGCTCCAGAAGGACTGCGGTGTGGATGATCTGAAGATGAGCGATTATGGCATTACCGCCGACGAATTTATGACATTAGCCGTTAATGCCCGCGAAACCATGGGCGGCCTGTTCCTGGCCAACCCCTGCCCCATGTCGGATGAGGAGTGTGCAGGCATTTTTGAAAGGGCCTATCGCTGATGATATGGCTTAAATGATACTTATTTAGGATCAAGGAGCTGCGTATGAAGGTTTTGTTATTGAACGGAAGCTGTCGGAAAAACGGCTGTACCTATATGGCCTTAAGGGAGGCTGCTGACACGCTGAATCAGGAAGGAATTGAAAGCGAGATTTTGCAGATGGGCAGCAGCTCTGTTCGCGACTGCATAGGCTGCGGCAAATGCGCCGACAGCTGCCGCTGTATTTTCAGCGGCGATACAGTAAACGCATGGCTTGATAAGGCTGAGCAGGCCGATGGCTTTGTGTTCGGCTCTCCGGTTTATTATGCACACCCTACAGGTCAGTTTCTCTCCGTATTAGACAGAATCTTTTATGCCGGGTCGGCATGCTTTTCCCACAAGCCGGCCGCTGCGGTGGTGTCTGCCAGAAGAGCCGGCGCCACCGCTTCGCTCGATGTGCTGAGCAAATACTTTGCAGATGCACATATGCTGATGGTTGGCTCCAGCTACTGGAACATGGTTCATGGAACGGCGCCGGAACAAGTCGGGCAGGATTTGGAGGGGCTGCAAACCATGCGGAATCTGGGCCGCAATATGGCATGGATTCTCAAATGCATAGAAGCCGGGAAAAACGCGGGGATTCTCCCGCCGCCTGCCGAGCAGGAACAATGGACCAGCTTTATACGGTAAATAATCAAAGGAGCGGTGCACATGGAATTAGCAGATTTTTTATCTCTTGTCAATGCAGGTAAAAGGATAGCTGCCGGCTCAGAAGCGCATAGGTATATGACTGCCCTGGCCTTTGAAGCGATGAAGGTCACATCGGTTCTCAATCGGGGATATCACGAGCCTGAGGAAATCCGGAAGCTGATGGAGCAGCTGACAGGAAGGACCATAGATGAAAGCTTTACGATGTTTCCTCCCTTTTATACCGACTGCGGAAAAAACATACAGATAGGAAAAAATGTCTTTATCAACTGCTGCTGCCACTTTCAGGATCAGGGCGGTATCTGTATTGGAGACGGGACACTGATTGGCTCCCATGTGGTGCTGGCAACTATTAACCACGGACAGTCTCCGGAGCAGCGGGGCGACAATCTGCCTGCTCCCATTAGGATTGGAACAAATGTCTGGATAGGCTCACATGCTACTATTCTGCCGGGTGTAACCATTGGGGACGGAGCCATCATTGCGGCCGGTGCGGTTGTAACAAGGGATGTGCCTGCAAATACTGTGGTGGGCGGTGTGCCCGCGAGAATTATCAAAGCAATTCCGAACGAAAGAAAGGCCATGGAATGATGCATGCAAAAAGCTTGGGTCTCTCTGCCTCATTCACAATTTTGATATGTTGGGAAACTGCCTTAACAGGCATGAGTGGAAGATATGCACCAAATTTTAATTATGCAAGGGGGAAGGCTCCGCTTTGGCGGCCCTTGCCGTGTTAACAAAAGCAGCCGGCTGTTCTCATAGTCTTCTATAAAAATTCCCTGATATATGATAAAGCCAACCTTCGTGCGGCATCAATAGAGCCGCAGGGGACGGCCATTGTCTGCGGTGATTACACCTTTGTATATTTTGACCTCCCTGTCGTCCGCTCGGCCATATGGCAAGCTTTGCCGCATATAATGAAAGTCCTTTCAGCAGCGGAGAAATTCAGCCTGCGAAATTTATTGAAAAAATTAATCAGAAGGCGCAAAAATTCTTGTAAGCGGCTCCGATCCCAAAAGCGCCAGCGGGAAAAGCGTTTTCTTCGGCATCATTTACTGCTTCTGCTTATAATTCTTGTTGCTTAAGGCTATGCACCTATTGCTGTTCTCTGATTCATCTTCCGTCTGCATATGCCCCTTATATTTTTTAGATAATCCATCTGATGTTTAAGAGGACTTTTTTAAACGCCCGCTTATAGTTTTTATATACCGCTAATTTATAATTTTTAAAAATAAAGAGTCTGGCTTAAGCCAGACTCTTTTAATATATTACTTACCTCTTGTGCCTTAGCCGCATATATTTAAAATCAAGGCAGAGAATAAAATAATTTTTGTTTAGTTAAAGTATTATTTATAAAAGCAGCCGTGCCGCTTTATGCTTCGGCAATAATGACAAACAGGGAATAATTAATCGCTGATTTTGCTTGCCGCTCTCGTAGGCCCTCAAAAATCTGCGCTTTGCCGCTCAAGCAGCACAAAATCTGCGTTTCACAAAAATCACAAAAAGCGCCAGCTTAAAAGCTGTGTTCGCGGTGTTTTTAAAGAATCCTGTTTTGCATCGGCTATAATGTCCGATGTCTGCTGTAAATTTAACAAAACAGAAAAGCGGCGTGCATATGAAGTCCGCAGCAACCGTTAAATGCATCGGCAGCGTCATATATATCCACCGTCAATGCCGCGCACCGACACCTCGCCGTATACGGTTACATCCCCGCTGCCGGTCTGCACAACAAGCGCCCCGTCCCGGGTTATATCAATCGCGGTGCCTGTAATGCCAGACGGCAGTATTTTCACCTCCATGCCTATCGTAAGGCACAGCTTCTTATACTCGTTCAAAAGCGCGGCCGAATCGATGTCAGTCAGCTTTATGCTTTTTTCCAGCTCAGCTAAAAAAACCGACGCAAGGGTGGCATGGTTTATCCGCCTGCCTGTCTGCGCATATATTGACGACGCATGAAAAAGCCCTGCCGGGGCGAAATATTCGTCGCTCTGGCTGAGATTGAAGCCTGCACCGCACACGTATACTCCGGCCTGTCCGCCGGAGGGCGTTGTCCTGCTTTCGCAGAGTATGCCGCACAGCTTTTTCCCGTTCATTATGATGTCATTCGGCCATTTTATCTTTGCTGTCGCGTCCGTGAGCGCAGCTATTGTCCTTGCCGCTGCAGCGGCAGCCGCAAGCGGCAGCAGTGACAGCGGCCTGTCCTTAATAAGCACCGATATTGCAGCGCAACCGTGACCGTCCCATACATGTCCTCCGCGGCCGCGGCCGGACGTCTGATTCAGGGTAAGCACCGCTGTGCCGCTCTCATATACGCCGCTGCTTTTAAGCAGATAGGTATTAGTTGAGTCAACCTCGTCAATATACAGCAGCCGCTTTATGAGTACGGCACTTTTCATGCTCTTGGGCGTTATATCCGTAATTTTAATTTTTTTCACCTCTGTTTCCCGCTTTTTGTAACAAAACCGATGTATTGAGCATAAATTTAATATAGGGTCAGCTTTCAGGTTGCTTGTTAAAAACTACGCCGCATCGTTTAAGCCTTATTGATGCACAAGTCATCGCATGCAGTTGCCGGCTGTGAGAAAAGCGCCGTCCTGCGCTGCACCCGCTTTATTTCCGTTTGCTGCGTGCACCCTGCGGCGGTACAAGGTCCGCGGCGCTTATGTTAAGTACTAACCAAGCAAAGCCGCAGCATAAATATTATTTATAATAATACCATTATTTTAAAGCTTTTTCTACGGGTGGTGATATCATGTCAGACAGAATAACGGAGGCCGAGCTTAACAGGATGATAAAAGAGGCGTCCAAGAAAACCGGCACTGACTCAAAAAAATTAGAGCAGGCGCTTCAGTCAAACTCGCTCGACTCGGTGCTGAAAAATCTCAAGCCGGGAGACGCAAGCAAGCTGCAGCAGGTGCTGTCGGATAAGGCGGCAACCGAGCGCATGCTCAAATCCCCGCAGGCTCAGCGGCTGCTGAAGAAATTTTTGGAGAATAAATAATGGATAACTTAGCTGCACAAATAAGCGAACTGCTTGAAAGTCCCGACGGAATGGATAAAATACGCGAAATGGCGTCCATGCTCATGACGCCGGAGGCCGAAAAGCCCACTCCGCCCGCCGCGCCCGCCGATTCGCCGCCCGGCATAGACATGGATAAGCTGCGTGAGGCTGCCTCAGCGCTGTTGGGACAGCAGGGTGCAGCCAACACGGGCAGCACACCGCAGAGCCCGTCCATGCCCTCTCCCGCCGACATGCAGATAATGATGAAGCTCATGCAGGCGCTGCGCTCCGACGCTACTGATGAAAGGTCACGGCTGCTTATGGCGCTGCGGCCATATCTCACAGAAAAGCGGCAGGCGAGGGTGGACAACGCCGTTAAAATTTTGAGGCTTGTAAGTCTGATACCGCTGCTTTCGGAAAGCGGCTTCAGCCTGTTCTGAGCTTACATATTGCGTTTGAGAGTTGATGCGTATGGCAGTCGAATTTAATAAAAGCGAGCTTGAGCGGATGCAGTCAGACGCCTTCCGCCGGCTCAGAGACATGCAGGCAAGGTCACGCCCCTCACCCAACGGCGTCAATGACCAGCCTGCTAATAATAGCCGCACGGCCTCTGAGAACGGAGCGCCTTTCGGACAGAGGGGCCATAATTCTCCGCAGGGGCGCCAGCAGCAGGGATATGACCGGCCTGAACAGCGGCCGAACAGGCAGGGCGGAGCTTTACCGCCGCGGCAGGGCCGCAGTGACGGCGGCGGGCAGTATGGCAGCGGGCAAGGCTCACCGCAGCAAGACCACCGTGCCGATTCCTCTCAGTACGGCGCCCAGGGAGGACAGTATGGCGGCGGGCATCAGCAAAGCCATGAGCAGTACACCCCCCAGCAGGAGTATGGTCCGCGGCAGCAAAACGGCGGTTATCCTTCGCACGGCGGGCAGTACGGTAACGCCTATTTTAGGCAGGAGGGGCGGCCCGTCCCCCGTCCGCGAGAGAGCCGAAGCAGACAGGCTCCACAGCCCCCGCCGCCGGAGGAAAAGCGGCCGAACAGCATACTCAGCTTTCTCAATTTCAAGGGGCTTGACCTCGACGGTGACACATCCCTCATCGCCCTGCTCATTCTTCTTCTCTCCTCCGACAAAAATGACGAGCTGCTCATGCTCGCCCTTATCTATATCATGCTGTAACGGCCTTGAGTAAAAAGAGATTAAAGGCTCATGCATACCAAAGCCTGCATAAAAAATAAGCCGGATAATATATCCGGCTTATTTAATTTTTAAGCTTTATGCCTGCTTGCCTCTTGCCTTATTCACAATAAGAGTTACAAGCTTTACTATCTCGCATATCACCAGCGGTGCTATAGAAAGGAGTATGATTTCCAGCCAATCGTTTGAATGCAGCGGAACTATGTCGAATATATCGCGCAGTGCCGGAATAAGCAATACAATAAGCATAAGAGCTGCTGATATGACTATAGCGCCTATCATATAAAGGTTTTTAAAGAAGCCGACCCTGAACACTGACTGCTGTGACCTTGCATTCATCGCATGTATAAGCTGCGCAAAGGCAAGCACCGCAAACGCCATGCTGGCGGCATATGCGTGGTGGTCGGTCATACCGGCTGCAGCGGCGTTATGCAGACCAAGCCCATACGCCGTGAGCGTCAGCGCGCCGAACATCACACCCTGCCATGCAGCGTTTATGCCGAGACCGTGTGCGAATATACTCTCGTCCTTGCGGCGCGGCTTGCGGCGCATGACGTTGTTCTCCACCGGCTCCAGTCCCAGCGCAAGCGCCGGCAGGCTGTCTGTCACAAGATTTATCCACAAAAGCTGTATCGGTGCCAGCGGCACACCCCATTCGGGATTAAATATGCCTATCAGTATCGCGAC
Source organism: uncultured Clostridia bacterium (assembly GCA_944412495.1). Lineage (GTDB taxonomy): Bacteria > Bacillota > Clostridia > Oscillospirales > Acutalibacteraceae > Timburyella. Next base: position 14,354 of record CALYBL010000014.1, read on the forward strand.
AAATACCGTCAGCACCTCGCCTAAGTTGCAGGAAAGCAGGAAGTGCACGGCCTTGCGTATATTGTCGTATATGCCGCGGCCTTCCTTTACCGCCGTGACGATAGTGGCAAAGTTGTCGTCGGTAAGCGTCATTGCCGACGCGCCCTTGGCAACATCGGTGCCGGTTATGCCCATGGCACAGCCGATATCCGCCGCCTTGAGCGCCGGCGCATCGTTCACGCCGTCGCCCGTCATGGCGACTATCTCGCCCTTCGACTGCCACGCCTGCACTATCCTTATCTTGTCCTCCGGCGATACACGGGCGTATACCGCATAATTTTCAACGTTCGCCCTAAGCTCATCGTCCGACATTTCCCTCAGCTGTGCGCCGGTTATCGCCTGCTCGTCATATTCCAGTATGCCGAGCTTTTTGGCTATAGCCGCCGCTGTTATGACATGGTCGCCGGTTATCATTACAGTACGTATGCCGGCGCTCTTGCAGAGCTTCACTGCCTCCATGGCCTCCGGGCGCGGCGGATCCATCATGCCAAGCAGCCCTATAAAGGTGAGACCGTTTTCCATCTCGTCGGGAGTCGGGTTTGACGGAACGCTGTCAAGCTCCTTTATCGCAACACCAAGCACGCGCAGCGCCTCTTTGGCCATTTCTGCATTGGCCTTTTCCGCCGCTTCCCTGTTCACCGTCGTGCAGCGGGATATTATAATATCCGGCGCACCCTTTACCACTGCAAAGGTTTTGCCGTCTATCATGTTTATCGTCGTCATGAGCTTGCGGTCGGAGTCAAACGGGATTTCACCCATGCGCGGATATGCATTGTCTATGTCCTCTCTGTTCATGCCGCAGTATTTCATGGTAGCGGCAACAATGCCCGTCTCTGTTGGGTCGCCTATATGAACCTGCTTGCCGTCGCGCTCCTCTACACGTCCGTCAGAGCACATCGTTCCGAGCTTGAGCAGCATTCCCGCGTCGCCGGGAATTTCATCCGTGCTTAAATCTATTATATGGTGGCCGTTATAGAGCTTGACCATAGTCATGCGGTTTTGGGTAAGCGTGCCCGTCTTATCCGAGCATATAACCGAGGCACTGCCCAGTGTCTCAACCGCCGGGAGGCGCCGTATTATAGCATTCTTTTTAACCATGCGCTGAACGCCTATAGCCAGCACTATCGTCACTATCGTCGGCAGGCCCTCGGGTATTGCCGCCACCGCCAGCGATACCGACGTCATAAACATGTCGAGTATTCCGGTCAATACGTCGCCCTCACCGAGCAGCGTGGTAATTATGCCTATTACAAATATTACGGCGCATATTGCCAGCGCAAGCATGCCAAGTGTTTTGCCGAGCTGTGCAAGCTTTATCTGCAGCGGGGTTATGGCGTCCTTTGTGGAATCGAGCATGTTGGCTATCTTGCCCATTTCCGTGTTCATACCAGTCTCCGTCACTATCGCCCTGCAGCGTCCGTATGCAACCGAGCAGCCGGAATATACCATGTTGAATCTGTCGCCTATGCCGGCTATATCCTCTATGTCGCCGTCGGCCTCCTTTTCCACCGGCACTGATTCGCCGGTAAGCGCCGACTCCTCGCACCGCAGGCTTGCCGATTCCGCTATTCGTGCGTCGGCAGGAATATAATCTCCCGCCTCTAACAGTATAACATCGCCCGGTACCAGCTCCGATGCCCTGACAGACTCTATCTTCCCGTTCCTTAGCACCTTTGCCGTCGGAGCCTCCATGTTCTTAAGCGCCTCAAGCGCGGACTCGGCCTTGCTCTCCTGAAATACGCCGAGCAGCGCATTTACTATTATTATTGCGACTATTACTATCGGCTCGAGCCAGTCCTCGCCGCCGCTGAATATGTTCGTTATGAGCGAAACCACGGCGGCCACTATAAGGACTATTACCATAAAGTCCTTAAGCTGGTCCAAAAATCTCGCCGCAAACGATTTCTTTTTCTTCTCCGTAAGCTGATTCAGTCCGTATTTTGCTTGTCTTTCCTTTACTTCCTCTTCTGTCAGTCCGGTTTTTAAATCAGTGTCAAGTTCATTTACCACATCGGTAAGCTTTGCACTATGCCAGATCAAATCAGACAACTCCTTAATAAATTTTGTTTAATGGACTTCCCTTTTTACTAATTAATCCTAACTGAATACCGTAACTCACCTGCCCCGCTGTAATTGCAAGCCGCGCTGACGCCCTCAAACTGCTCGTAGAGGTCGTCAGTAAGGCTCAGCCTTATCCCCACAATATTGCTGTTTATTCCAAAATCGGCATATCCGCCGACATTTCTTTCGTCCGTATTCTGCGGCTGCTGCCTAAGTACATAATTCAAATCGCCCGAGTACACCGTGACAAACTGCTGGAACTTATTCTCCTGAAGCTCGGTTTCGGACACCGCCTTGCGTGTGTTTATATTATATGATATCTGGCTGTATTCTATATTGTCGCCGCCCTCAAATATTATGCGGAATGCGCTTATGCCCACCCTGCTGTCAGAGCCGCCTGTCACGCTGTAGGTGAGGCGCCCCGTCTCCTTCTCATATCTCAGGCTTAGCCACTGCGGCTCTCTTATATATGCCTCAGCCCGCTGCATCTGTTCGCCCTCGTCGGTCTGGACCGTGCCCACTGTGCAGCCGTATTCTGCGATAACAATGTCCACCGTAACATATCTGCTGAAGGTGCGGGTAAAGGCCTGCGCCATGCCGACATACCTTTCTCCCGCTTCGGCATACGCCTCATCCGGACTATATACCGAGCTGTCCATTGTCATAAGCGCATACATCGACGGATATCTCTCAATAAAGCTCTCGTCCACTATTATTCCGGATTCATACTGCTGTATCTCCTCATATATCCTGCTTATCTCGTCGCTGCCGCTGTACGGCTGACCCACAGCCGCCGGCTCGGCCGTAAAGGTATATTCCTGTATATGCACATTTCGCGATTCTATCAGAACATACAGAAGTATAGCAATAAGCAGCGCAAGGCTTACAAAAAAAACTACACCGTATTTAGCCTTAGTATAATAATTTCTATCCTCGCGGTCGTCCTTTACAAAAAGTAATTTTTTGCGCATGTCTTTCCTCTCACATCAACGGTTTTGTTTATAAACACAATTACATAAAAAATTAATCGCCTTTTTGCCGCGGCCGCCGCTTTTATGAACCATACCAATCCTCATGCCGCGGCTCGTATAGGTTATGTTATTTTTTCTTACCGCTCTGCCAGAGCGTCGGAAATGCGGGCAAAATCCTCTAACAGAAGCCGCTCCGCCCGTATGCTCTCGGGCACTCCCGCCGAACGGAGCACCGGCAGCAGCTCGTCCTTAGGTATGCCAAGCCCTGAGGAAAGCGAGTTTAAAAGCGTCTTCCTCCGCTGTAAAAAGGCAGCCCTTATGACACGGAACAGCATTTTCTCGCTCTTTACCTTAACCGGCGGCTCGTCATATATATCGAGCCTTATGACCGCACTGTCGACCTTCGGCGCGGGGTAAAAGGAGCCGGCCGGCACATTGAAAAGCCGGCGCACCGATGCATAGTATGAAACGGACGCCGTAATTGCGCCGCTCTGACGGCTGCCGGGTCCGGCACACAGCCTGTCTGCCGCCTCGCGCTGAACCATTACCGTTATCGCTTTCGCCGGCGTTTTCTCCTCAAGCAGCTTCATTATTACCGGCGAGGTTATATAATATGGCAGGTTCGCACATATCACTACGTCCCCGCCGTCAAAGCTGCCGGCTATAAGCCTGTTTATATCAAGCTCCATTATATCAGCATTTAAGACGGTTATATTGTCGAATTGGGCGAGCGTTTCGCCAAGTACCGGCAGCAGCCTTTTATCAAGCTCCACCGCCACGACCCTCTTCGCAATCAGGGCAAGCTCGCGGGTAAGCACACCAAAGCCCGGGCCTATCTCTATTACGCAATTTCCGGCAGCGCCGCTGAGCTGCGCCATCCGCGGACAGACAGACGAATCTACAAGAAAATTCTGGCCAAGCCCCTTTGAGGGAGAAAGCCCGTGCTTTGCCATTATTTCCTTTACAGCTCTTACGCTCGCTAAGCTCTGCATCTGCTTCCCTCTCAGCATCCGTCCCAAAACGGTGTATACTCCCACAATTTAACATCAATTATAGCATGAATCATCGAGCTTTACAATCGTTAAGATATTTTTTAACAAGCTATTGGTTAAGCGGTGGAGAAATATTTTCCTCTGCTTGCAAAATCAATAACCTTTGGAAAAGGCGGAGAAAATCCGGATTATTCATCTATTGCGCAGCCTTGCTTAATAAAAGCCCTCAAAAAGCCGCAGAACCTGTATTATCCACTTGAAAAGAGTCGGAGGATATTATAAAATAATTTGTAGAAAATTTAGGAGGGGACGTTATGGAACGCACCGACAAGCATAATTATTATCTTGATATTGCGCAGACGGTCAGCGAGAGAAGCACATGCCTGAGAAGGCATTTCGGCGCAATAATCGTGGTGAAGGACCAGATTATAGCCACCGGCTACAACGGCGCGCCGAGAGGCCGACGCAACTGCATAGACCTGCAGTACTGTATGCGCGAAAAGCTTAACATCCCGCGCGGCGAGCGGTATGAGCTCTGCCGCTCCGTTCATGCTGAGGCAAACTGCATCATAAGCGCGCCCCGCAGCGAAATGATTGGCGGCACGCTGTACATGGCGTGTGTAAACCCCAAGACCGGCGAATTAGAGCAGGGCACAACCTCCTGCGCCATGTGCAAGCGGCTTATTATAAACGCCGGCATCGACAGGGTAATAGTCAGAGAGACCAGGGATAAATGGACCGAATACCTCGCGCGCGACTGGATATTCAACGACGATTCTCTGAGTGATACCTTCGGATATTAACATACTCTTGCCATCATCTGAGTAATTTGCCGTTAATCGTCATATCTGACTCTGCCGTCATGTTTTCCACAGAGATTTATTTTTGTGTCAAAAAACGCGGCGGCAGGTTAAAGGACGCATAGACGCATATAAGTTAATCTCTTGCGCCGGATAAATATTAAAAAGCTTAGCGCCGCCTGAAATTCAGGCGGCGCTTTTATTCTTTTAAGCAGGAAGGCTGCTGTGTTCGCCGTAAGAATATATCAAACATCTTGCTTAAGCTGTCGGAAAGCGAACCCGATGTGCCGAAAAAGCGCCGGCGCGGCGCATTTTCACATTTTTACCCTTGCCGGGCTTTCGGATTAATGAGGCTTTTAACACAGCACGCGCGTAAATCAGCCGCTTAAAACCATATTGTGTTCGGCTCCCAGCAGCTTAGGGCCTTTGTAAGCCCTCGGCAACCGCTTTGCGGGCTTAATCTGCGCCTGCCATACCTCGGACTGAAGCGTTACTCCTGCTCTTTATCATTCTCAGGGCTTACGTCGGCCGATTCACCGCCGGAAAATTCCTGCTCATCGTCCTCTTCATCGGAATGCGGCACCACCGACAGTGTAACAATGGCGTCGCCCTCGCCCACACGCATTACGCGGACACCCTTTGCCGGGCGCGCAAACGTGCTTATCTCGCACACCGGCACCCTTATCAGCACACCGCTCTGCGATATCATTATGACGTCGTCATTTTGCCCTGCCGAAGCAATGGCAGCTACTCTGCCGAACCTTTCAGTGCGGTAGTTGAGTATGCCCTTGCCGCCCCTGAACTGCAGGCGATAATCGTCAAACGGGCTGCGGCGGCCAAAGCCCGTCTCAGTGACCGTCAGCAGGTCGGCGTCGTCAGTAACTACCGCCATGCCGACCACACAGTCGCCGTCTTTAAGCGTTATGCTCTTTACCCCGCGCGCCGTCCTGCCCAGCGGACGTGCGTCATTTTCATCAAAGCGTATCGCCATGCCGTCCCTTGTTCCTATTATAAGCTCACTTTCGCCGTTTGTGAGCGCAACCCAGCAAAGCTCGTCATCATCGTCTATGTTTATGGCAATAAGCCCGGATTTGCGGACATTATCATACGCCGAAAGCACCGTGCGCTTTATTATGCCCTTCCGCGTCACCATGCACAGATATTTGCCCTCGCTGTCATCGTCGGATTTCAGCATGGCGGTTATTTTTTCATCCGGCTCAAGCTGTAAGATGTTTATTATGTTCATGCCCTTTGACGTGCGGCTGCCCTCCGGCACCTCGTACGCCTTGAGCCGGAACAAACGGCCGGTGTTCGTGAAGAACATGATATTATCGTGCGACATGCAGGCAAGCATATACTCGGCAAAATCCTCCTCACGCGTCGACATGCCGGTTATGCCGCGTCCGCCGCGGCGCTGCGTGCGGTACACGTCGGCACCTATACGCTTGATGTAGCCCTTGTCCGTCAGCGTGAGTATCGTCTTCTCAAGCGGTATGAGGTCCTCGATGTCAACCTCACCGCTTACCGCCGTTATCTCTGTGCGGCGCTCATCCTTGTAGTTGTCATAGAGCCTCAGCGCCTCTTCCTTTACTATCGTCAGCACGCGTCCGTGCTCCGACAATATGGCCTTGTACTCTGCTATCTTCTCGACAAGCTCCGCCAGCTCTTCTTCTATCTTCGTGCGCTCGAGTCCCGTCAGCTGTCCGAGACGCATCTGAACAATGGCCGTCGCCTGAACGTCGTCGAGTCCGAAGCGCTCCATGAGCTGCTCCTTGCCCTCCGTCACGTTCTTCGCCGCGCGGAGTATCGATATAACCTCGTCTATAAAGTCAAGTGCTATTTTAAGTCCCTCAAGAATGTGCTCCCTTTCCTCCGCCTTGCGCAGGTCATAGCGCGTGCGGCGCTCCACTATCTCGCACTGATGGTCGATGTAGTGCTGGAGCATCTCCTTAAGATTTAATATTTTAGGCTGGCCGTCGACAAGCGCCAGCATTATAACGCCGAAGGTCGTCTGAAGCTGGGTGTAGGTGAAAAGCTGGTTGAGTATTATCTGAGGATTGGCGTCGCGCTTGAGCTCGACTACTATGCGTATGCCCTCGCGGTTGGAGAAATCTACGACATAATCTATGCCCTCTATGCGCTTTTCGGTGACGAGAGTATTTATTCCCTTAACAAGATTCTGCTTGTTTACGCCGTACGGTATCTCGGTTATAACTATTCTGTAGCGGCCGGATTTTGTCTCCTCAATCTCCGTCCTTGCGCGCACTGTTATATGTCCGCGTCCGGTTGAATAGGCGGCGCGTATTCCTGCGCGGCCCATTATTATTGCGCCTGTCGGGAAGTCCGGGCCCTTTATGTAGTTGTTGAGCTCGTCTATGCTCATGTCCGGATTGTCAATGAGCTCGCACATGCCTGTTATAACCTCGCCGAGGTTGTGCGGCGGAATATTGGTGGCCATGCCGACGGCTATGCCCGACGAGCCGTTTACAAGCAGCTGCGGAAAACGTGCCGGGAGCACATCCGGCTCCTTTAAGCGGTCATCATAGTTTGAGGAAAAATTAACCGTATCCTTTTCAATATCAGTGAGCATCTCTACAGCTATCTTGCTGAGGCGGGCCTCCGTATACCTGTACGCAGCCGCAGGAAAGCCGTCTATTGAGCCGAAGTTGCCGTGCCCGTCAACCAGCATATATCTGAGCGAAAAGTCCTGCGCCATGCGCACCAGCGCATCATACACCGACGAGTCACCGTGCGGATGATAACGTCCCAGCACAGAGCCTACCGTGTCCGCGCACTTGCGGTAAGGCTTGTCCGGTGTGAGCGAATTTTCGTACATGGTGTAAAGTATGCGCCTGTGCACCGGCTTTAGCCCGTCCCTTACGTCGGGCAGCGCCCTGCTCACTATTACCGACATGGAGTAGTCAAGATACGATTTCTGCATCTCATCGACTATTTCTACCGGTATTATCTTTTGTCCCTGTAGCTCTTCCATTAAAAGTCACCTTTCCGATTAAGGTCCTTAATCATTTTTAAAATTTAGCCTGTGTTATGTCGGCACAGCCGTATATCTCCCGATTAAAGCATAATCACAAATACGGCTAAGCATATGCTATACGTCAAGATTCTGAACATATACGGCATTTTCTTCAATGAATCTGCGGCGCGGCTCCACCTCGTCACCCATAAGCACATGGAATACATCATCCGCCTTTTCCGCGTCCTCAAGCGTGACCTTGAGCATAGTGCGGAACTCCGGATTCATAGTCGTATCCCACAGCTGCTCGGCATCCATTTCACCAAGGCCCTTGTATCTCTGTATGGTGACGTTTCCGCCCATTTCGGCAATATACATGTCTCTCTCACTGTCGGAAAATGCGTATTTTACATTTTTGCCGCGCTTTATCTCATACAGCGGCGGCTGCGCAAGATATATGTGCCCCTCCTCAATAAGCTTGGGCATGTGCCTGAAAAAGAAGGTAAGCAGCAGCGTGCGTATGTGCGAGCCGTCGACATCAGCATCCGCCATTATTATGACCTTGTCATAGCGCAGCTTTGTTATGTCAAAGTCGTCGCCTATGCCTGTGCCCAGCGCTATTATTACGGGCGCCAGCTTGTCGTTGCCGTATACCTTGTCGAGGCGCGCCTTTTCGACGTTGAGCATTTTGCCCCAAAGCGGCAGTATGGCCTGATAATTTCTGTCCCTGCCCTTTATGGCAGAGCCGCCGGCGCTGTCGCCCTCGACTATATATATTTCCGTGATGCTCGAATCGTCGGATATGCAGTCGGCCAGCTTTTCCGGCATTCTCACGCGCGAAAGACCGGTCTTGCTGCGCTGCAGGTCCCTCGCCTTCTGCGCCGCCTCCCTCGCGTTGGACGCGGCCATCGCCTTGTCTATTATTACCCTCGCAGTCGACGGATTATCCTCCAAAAACTGAGTGAGCTTCTCCGTCATTATGGAGTTTACCAGCGTACCCATGGACGTGTTGCCGAGCTTGGCCTTTGTCTGTCCCTCAAACTGCGCGTTCTTAAGCTTTACGGAGATTATGGCTATAATACCCTCCTGCACGTCCTCGCCCTTGAGATTTGCATCGCTTTCCTTCAGTATTTTGAATTTTCGAGCATAGCTGTTGAGCACACGCGTGAGCGCCGTCTTAAAAGCCTGCTCATGCGTTCCGCCGTCAACCGTGTTGATGTCGTTTGCAAAGCTTACTATTTTCGTATCATAGCCGCTGTTGTACTGAAAGGCTATCTCAGCCATGTCATCGGTGTTTTTGCCTTCTATATATACTACATCGTCATGCAGCGCCTCTTTGCGGCTTTTTTCCAGCAGAAATTCACAGTAGCTTCTTATTCCGCCCTCATAATGGAGCACATCCGTGCGGTTTTCCTCATCCTCGCGAGTATCGGTAAGAATAATCTTTACTCCGGCATTCAAAAATGCCTGCTCTCTGAGTCTTGTGAGAAGCGTGTCATAGCTGTAATGCGTCGTATCGGTAAATATCTGCTCGTCTGAACGGAAGGTTACAGTCGTGCCGGTCTCGTTCGTCTCCTCACCCTTCTGAAGATCGCTTTCGGGAGTACCCCTCTTAAACCGCTGGCGGTATACGTTTTTGCCGTCTTTTACCTCGACCTCGAGCCACCTCGAAAGTGCATTGACGACGGATGCGCCGACTCCGTGAAGTCCGCCGGAGACCTTATAGCCCGCACCGCCGAATTTGCCGCCGGCATGCAGCGTCGTAAATACAACGGTAACGGCAGATATTCCCATTTTAGGCTGAATGCCGACAGGTATGCCGCGGCCGTTGTCCGTTACCCTTATAACGTCGTCGTCAAGTATTTCCACCTTTATTTCGTCGCAGTAGCCCGCGAGCGCCTCATCTATAGCGTTGTCCACAATTTCGTAAACAAGATGATGAAGGCCTCTCTCGCCGGTCGAGCCTATATACATGCCCGGACGCTTCCTTACAGCCTCCAGCCCCTCGAGCACCTGTATCTGGGTGGAGTCATATTTCTGGCCCGAAACCGGTGTGTTTTTATCCATGCTTAAAATCAGCCTCCAATTATTTTTTATTAAATCTATATATCCGCCTTAGAAGCGTTGACGTCGATATCTGCGATATATATACATAAAGCCCTTGCACGCCGCTTTTGCGGTCGCACACCACAAATGACTTCGGCAGCTCGTCCGTTATATTTATGACATGTCCGTCCTTTTCCGCCTTTGCCAGAAAATCTCTCGTATTTTTTGATATCGTCGACGTGTCCAAATCGAAAACGCCTATTATATCCTTTACGTTTACGGATATGTCCTGACCCAAGTGAAGATACATGTAGCCTTCCCCTTAATTTTCAAGCCGGCCTCCGGATATTTTATAACGGCTGCCGTCCGACATGCGGAGCACCTGCGATAGATCGCAGCAGGTTATAAATACCTGCCAGTTTTTTATGTGGTTGAGTATATAATCCTGCCGATTTTCATCAAGCTCGCTCATAACATCGTCCAAAAGCGCTATCGGCTGCTCGCCGAACGATTCTTTTATAACCGACGCTTCTGCAAGCTTTAAAGCTATCGCAGCCGAGCGCTGCTGTCCCTGCGAGCCGTACATTCTCGCCGACAGACCGTTTATGTCTATCGCTATGTCGTCCCTGTGCGGGCCGACGGAGGTCGTACCGTTGCTTATGTCCTCATCTCGCGAGCCTTTAAAGCTTTCTTTAAGCTTTATATAATTTTCCTTTTCACTGCTTAAATCGCCGCAGACAGTCTGAGGCGAATATTTTATGGCTATATGCTCTGACATCCCGGATATTCCGTCATAAATCTCAACAGCGTAGCCTGCAAGCTTTTTTATATATTTATCCCTCAGCCGCATTATTTTTGCGCCATAGTGCGAGGCCCTGTCCTCAAAGACCTCCATCATGTCAAAAAGCTCCGAATGCCATCTTATGTCCTTTAAAACGGCGTTTCTCTGCTTAAGCGCACGGCCGTATTCCCTCAGCACCGCCGAATATCTCGGAATTATCTGGGCTATTGCCTGGTCTGTAAACCTTCGGCGCGCCTGTGGGCCGTCGGTTATAAGCGTTAGGTGACTTGGTGAAAAAACGACCGCCTGAAAGCTTTCAGAAAGACCGGATACGGGCGACATATCAACGCCGTTGAGAGCCGCCGTACGCCCTGATTCTATGTCAATGCTTATCGTCTGCTCTCTTCCCTGTGACGTAAATGCCGCATTTACACTTGCCTTTTTTTCTCCGAATTTTATAAGCTCTCCGTCCTTTGCACCCCTGAAGGATTTGGCACCGCACAGAAGCCATATCGCTTCGAGTATGTTCGTCTTGCCCTGCGCATTTTCTCCGTATATTATATTTATCTCACCGCACGGCTCTATCAGCAGCTCTTTTATATTTCTGAAATTTGTCAGCTGCAAACTGTCAAGCTTCATCGGCTACCTCTATTTCAGAGCCGGAACAGCTTATAATATCACCCGGCCGTATTTTTTTCCCGCGCATGGTGCATACCTCACCGTTTACGCATACCTCGCCGTCCTGTATCAAAAGCTTGGCCTCACCGCCGGTAAGTACCATGCCGCTGTATTTCAAAAGTGCGTCAAGCTTTATAAAATCCGTATTTATCCTGATTTTCTTCATTATTCTACCCTGCAGAAAATATCTCCATATTCAGCATTATACTGCCGATTTGCTGAGCACGGAATAAATTTTACATTCCGTTTAATGCCCGTAAATACGGCAGTTTTTATAAAAATGCTATTTACTTTTACATGCTGCTCTTAAGCCTTACCGGCAGTACAAGGAATATAAATGTGTCTCCGTCCTTTGGCAGTATCTTTATAGGCGATACGGGTCCTGAAAGCTCAATTTTTACCTCGTCGCAGTCTGATGCAGCACGCAGCGCATCCAGCAAAAAGCGATTGTTCACACCAAGCTCTATTCTGTCGCCGTTTATATTTGCCGCTACGGAATCCACACCGCGGCCCCTTGCAGTAACGCATGACGCTTTTATCATATTTTCGTCAAATATGCAGCGTACCGGACTCTTGTCCTGCTCAGTTATCATAAGCGATATACGCTCAATACAGTCAATAAGCTCGCGCGTTTTCACCGTTACCATTGTTGAGGCTGATGAAGGTATAGCGCTCTTATAATCTAAAAATTCACCCTCAAGCAGCCTTGATATTATGCTGTAATCACCTGTGTCGAATATTATATGACGCCCGCCAAGCCTTATATTTACCTTTTCATCCTCGCCGCCTATGAGCTTGCTTATTTCGTTAAGCGTCTTTCCGGGCACTACAAACGATGCGCTCTCCATTCCGGTTACGCTCTCCGTTCTTACGGCAAGCCTGTATCCGTCTACCGCAACAAGCCTTATGCTGTTGTCGTCTATTTCAAATAAAATTCCTGTATGTACCGGCTTTGAGTCGTTCTGAGACACGGCAAATATCGTCTGCTGTATCATGCTCCTTAACAGCTCGCCGGAAAGCTCGGCGTTTTTGCCGCCGTCAACGATAGGAATGTCGGGATATTCCTCAGCAGAAAATCCAATTACCGAATATTCAGCCTCACCGGACTTTATAAGCACTGTATATTTGTCGTCACATTCAAGGCTTACCTCGTCCGCCGGCATACGGCGCGTGATATCTGTGAGCAGTTTTGCATTTATTATAACCGCACCCTCAGTTTTGATATCAGCGCTTATGCTCGTCTTTATTCCCATCTGCATATCATAGCCTGAAAGCGTAAGTGTGCCATCCTTTGCTGTAAGAAGTATGCCCTCAAGCGCCGGTATCGTAGACTTTGACGGTACGGCGCGCTGCACTACCGAGCAGGCCTCGCTCAGCTTCTCTCTGCTGCATGTCAGTATCATAATATTATGGCCTCCCTTTAACTTTATCTTTTTTTGACGTCCGACGGATATATTAATATATATAATTATTAGTATTAGTAGTAGAGGGTGTTGATATTGTTGATAAGTCCGACAGCACGCAAGCTTAAAGTAAAATCAGATTAATTTTTATTAAATTGCGGATGTTAAAAAGATGTTGATTAATTCATTGTTTTTATTATTTAAACATCAGACTTGAAAGCTTAATGTTAAATGTTAGAAAAATTATGGAAAAAATTTTCATTATGTAAATTCAGGTAAACTTGAGTAAATTTATCTTTAAACAGATAATTGTAAAATATATGTTTAAAGGCTGTTGATAAGCTTAGAGTCAAGCTTTAAAATTCCGCATTAATTGCCGGATTAAGCCGATAAAATTTTTAACAGTTTCAATTAATCTGAAATGTTAAAAGCTTTATCGCTATTTGTTTTGAATATTTTTTATAATATCGTCTACGGTTGCTTTTTCGTGGGAATTGCGCTTTAACAGCTTTTCAATTTTCTGTATTGCATAAACAACCGTAGTATGGTCTCTGTCACCAAATTCCTTGCCTATATTGACATATGGCATACCGGTTATTTCGCGTACGACATACATTGCAATCTGACGTGCACGCGATATAGGCGCATCTCGCTTCTGTGAGCGTATGTCCTCCGGTGTTACCATATATGTGCGTGCAACCTCGTTTATAATGCGTTCTACTGTAATAGGCTCGGGCTGGTCGTCATTTCTTATGTCGCGTATGGCATTCTGGGCCATGCTTATGCTTGGATTATCCGAGCCGAGCATTGAAAATGCCTTAAGCTTTTTGACAACTCCTTCAAGCTGGCGTATGTTTGATTTTACCTGCTCAGCAATATAATATACAACGTCCTCTTTAAGTCTCATGCCGAGCAGCAGCGCCTTGCGCTGTATTATACCCACCCTCATTTCAAAATCAGGCGGCTGTATGTCGGAAATAAGTCCCGATTCAAAGCGTGAACGAAGTCTTTCATCAAGTGTTTTTATATCCTTAGGAGGTCTATCTGAGGTCATGACTATCTGCTTGTGATCCTGATAGAGAGAATTGAAGGTGTTAAAAAATTCCTCCTGAGTGCTGTCCTTTCCGGCAAAAAACTGAACGTCGTCTACTAAAAAGACGTCGCAGTTGCGGTATTTATTCTGAAATTCACTTATCGCACTTTGGCCACCCTGTATGTCGCCGCTGCGTATTGCGGGTATAAGCTCGCGCATAAAGTCCTCGGCGCGGACGTATCTTACAACCTTATTTGGAAATTTATTGTTTATCGTATTTTGTATTGCCCTGAGCAGATGTGTTTTTCCAAGTCCGGAGTTGCCGTATATAAAAAGAGGATTATATATCACAGCAGGGTTTTCCGCTACGGCGAGCGAGGCCGCATGTGCAAATTTATTGGATGAGCCTACTACAAAGTTATCAAATGTATATTCATAGTCAGATGAAAGATTAATGCTTTCAGTTTCCTTTTCAGAAGGTACTGAGGGAGAATCATCCTCTGTAACTATGCTTATATTTACTCCAAAGCCCAAAACAGCTTCAAAGCCGCTTCTTATAACTGACGCGTAGTTGTCCATAATAACGCTCTTCTGAAATGGCGTTTTTACAAAAAGCGTGACCTCGTTTCCTTTTATATCAACCGGCGAAAGCTCGTTTATCCATACGCTGTATGCTACTGAGGATATATTTTCTTTGCAATATTCCTTAACCTTTTCCCAGGCTTCCTTTAAAGACTCCATAAAAAAATATTCTCCTTAAAATTTCCTTTAAATACGTTTTTTCACTCATACTATATTTTATCATATTTTGTACTTTCTTTCAAGTAAACTATGATATTTTAATTATATATATAATTAATAAAAAGCGCGTCTTAATAGGCCGCGCTTTTTATAGCTGTGCATTTTTTGATGAATAAGTATAATAACAGAAAAAAATAAAGTGAAAATAATTCACCAAGATTTAATTTGTAAAGTGAAAGTTAGTCACAACGCAAAATTTTATCGTTGCTTAAAATTTTAGCATGTTTAACTGCTGCATCGGTCCTCTTTCTCAAATAAATCTATATCATCATCTGAATTATCATCAAAGCAATAATCGTTAAGCTCTTTAAAATCCAAAAATTCGGACAGAGTCATACTGAAGGCTAAAGCAATTTTATGAAGCGTTTTTGTTCTCGGATTAAAGGTCTTTCCGTTTATCAGATTGTCGAGTGTAGACTGGCTTACGCCGCTCATATTGGATAACGTATTTATCGTTATGTGCCGTGCTTTGCAAAGTGACAGTATCCGGTCGACAATTATACGTGAATAATTTCTGTCCATTAGCATCATCTCCGCTACAAATTCACTTTTATTAGTATTTTCATGGTAGCAACAAAAATACGTAAATTTACCCGTATACGGGTAAGCGCGGAGCTAAAATATCGAAAAATTAGTTTTATTGAAGCTTTTAGGAGAAAAAGCGTAAGAATATAAGAAAGATTGTTTTATAAAATGAATAAACCGAAAAAATGCTTTTTTTGGCTTAAATATCACATCAATCCAATTTTTTATTGACACAGCGGCAGTTTATGTTATATAATCTCCTTACGATTAATAATATTTCAGAATGGAAAAGTATCGTTATAAATAAGTCTGCTCAATGCAGAACTTTTATATAAGCACTTTACTTATTTTTTGTGAGAGGGGTGTACGTCAGTGCTTAGAACATATCAGCCTAAGAAGAGGCATGCGAAAAAGGAGCATGGCTTCCGTAAAAGAATGTCGACGGCCAACGGCAGGAAAATTCTGTCAAGTCGCAGGGCCAAGGGCAGAAAGCGTTTATCTTATTAGTTTTGAGGATTGATTTTGGTGTGCCCTATAAAAACACTGAATCAAAATAAGGACTTCAGGCGTATATACGCAAAGTCAAAGGCCCATGTTCATCCTGCGCTGGTTACTTATATTTTAAAGAACCGCGTGGGATTTTGCCGTTTTGGCATAACAACAAGCCGTAAAATAGGAAATGCTGTTGTAAGAAACAGGTGCCGCAGAATAATTTATCACGCATTCAGAAATATTTATAATGAGAAGCTTGACGGTTTTGATTTTGTGTTTGTTGCGAGAGGAAGGACGGCCAAGCTGAAGAGCACGGATATTGAGAGAATTATTTTAAAACATCTGAGATTATCGGGAATAATAGGTTAGTCAAAGCTTATCGATAGGCTTTGGGAGCGATTGCATGAAAAAACCTGTAATAAAGCTTATAAGGTTTTATCAAAAGCACATTTCGCCGGCTTTAGGCAGCAACTGTAAATATATACCCACTTGTTCACAATATACGCTTGAGGCTGTGGAAAGATTCGGTGCTTTAAAGGGCTGTTTGATGGGAGCATACAGGATACTGAGATGCAATCCGTTTTCAAAGGGCGGATACGACCCTGTTCCGGAAAAAAAGAAAAAATAGCACAATAGTGCATGGAGGATTAAGGTTTGGGAATATTTGATTTTCTTATCAGCCAGCCGCTTGGCTTTATATTGTCGCTGTTTTACAGTCTTTGCAACAACTTCAGCATAGCGATAATACTTTTCACGCTGTTTATAACGCTGGTGCTTATGCCGCTTGATATAAGGCAGCAGAAAACCATGGCAAAGCAGGCGCGGCTCGCGCCGAAGCTTGAAGCGTTAAAGAAAAAATGCGGAGACGACAGGCAGAAATATCAGCAGGAGATGGCAGAGCTTTATCAGCGTGAGCATGTAAGCCTTACAGGCGGCTGTCTTGTGATGTTTATAAGATTTCCTATACTTATAGGCGTTTACGGGGCCATAAGAAATCCGCTTTCATATATTCTCAACATATCGTCTGAAGCGATTGCCAGCGCCAAAAACATTTTGATAGGCGCCGGAATCGGCAGTGAGAACATGACGGAGCTTGATATTATAAGGAATGCAGGTGCCTTGGGCGACAGTGTTCCGGAGGTTACAAATGCCGCAGGTGAGCTCAACTTCAACTTTTTGGGACTTGATCTTTCGCAGCAGCCGAGCTTTTCTATCAATATCTTCAAGGACTTTCAGCTTATTTGGCTCATACCGATACTTGCCTGCGTATGCTCGCTTATAACGGCGCTGCTGAGCTCATATATAAACAAGAAAAACAATCCCCAGGCAAAGAGTCAGCTGCTCATGATGATAATTTTAGGTCCTGTGCTTTCTCTTATAATCGCTTTTGGTGTTCCCGGCGCTGTCGGCTTTTACTGGGCATGCTCAAACCTCTTCGGCGGAATTTTAAGGGTTATTATAAGCCGGATATATACGCCGAATAAGATAAATGCAAAGACGGACTTCAAGCTTATATTAAAAAGACGCAAGGAAGAAGAGCTTATAAAGCAGAAATCAAAAACTTCGGCTGTTTCGGAGCAGTCGTAAAATAATTAAATGTTTGTTCGGAGGACAGATATATGATAAGAGAAGCCATAGGAACGGGACAGACCATCGAACAGGCTCAGGAGGATGCAGTGAGGCAGCTGGGCCTGTCGGCGGAGGATGAATACCAGATAGAGATAATCGAACTGCCGCATAAAAAGACGCTGGGAATATTTGGCGGAAGCCCCGCAAAGGTGCGCATATATATTGATGACGGCAAAACAGATGATGCGGCAGCTTTAAATACAGAGGAAAAATCGTTCAAGCCTGAAAAATCCGTTAAAGCCGCAAAATCAGACAGACCGGCCAAGACAGACGAGACGGCAAACAAAGTCTCTGATGAACAGACGGCGGAGGCACAATATAGCGAAGAGGACGCAAAAAAGGCGTCGGGATATTTAAAGGATGTGCTTGAGCAGCTTGGCATTGAAGGCTGCGAGGTATCGGTACAGCCGGACGGCGATGCCATGCGACTTATTCTTTCCGGCGACAACATAAGCCTTGCCATAGGCCGCCGCGGCGAGACACTGGATGCTTTGCAGTATCTTTGCAGCGTTGTGACAAATCATGACCGCGGACAGTTCCTGAGAGTAGTGCTTGATACCGGAAATTACAGGGAAAAGCGCGAAAAAACACTCGAAAGCCTTGCGAAAAACATGGCATCGAAAGCTAAGCGTACCGGGAGAAATCAGATGCTGGAGCCGATGAATCCATATGAGAGGCGGATAATACATACTGCCGTACAGGATGTTGACGGAATATCCTCATGGTCGGTCGGAGAAGGCGCCAGCCGCCGGGTTGTAATCGGCCGCAAAAGAGGAGAGAGCGCGGGACGCAGGGGCTACATCCGCAGCTCATCACAGAAGGAACGTCCGGCAAGAGCAGAGGTACAAAATAAAGACGACCTTGACAGCGCGCCGCTGTATGGACGAATAGATAAATAAGTTTAAAGCAGTCAACCAAGCCGCGGCCTTAAGGGCTGCGGCTTGCGAGCGTTATCAGAGAATATTTTTGTTTTTGGATGTCAGATTACGGATTAAAATATTAAATAAGCCCCGAACAGTAATGCAAAAGATGTGATGACAGGACAAAAAACAGAGCGCTATTACAGTGAAGCCGGGCTTTTTAATACGGATTTAGACAATACCAAATATTTTTTAGATGTGAAAATCGCAGACCAAGCAATTGCTGTGTTTTTAGCGGGGAAGCATTCGGTTATACAAGTATGACTTGCCGCACTTTTCAGCGGAGGAATTTGTTATGGATTACAGAGATGACACTATAGCGGCGATATCTACACCGCTCGCCGGCGGCGGAATCGGCGTAATAAGGATAAGCGGTCCGCAGGCAAAGCTTGTCGCTGACCGCGTATTCAAAAGCAGGAAGGGGGATATTTCCTCCCTTGACGGGTACCGTGCGCTGTTCGGAAGGATAAAGAGCGGCGGCGAGACGGTAGACGAATGCGTGGCGCTGAATTTCAACGCTCCTGCCTCGTACACCGGCGAGGATGTTGTGGAGCTGTCCTGTCACGGCGGAGTGCTTCTGCTGAAAAAGGTTCTGTCGCTCGTCATAAGCGCCGGCGCCCGGCTCGCCGAGCCGGGGGAGTTTACACGCCGAGCATTTTTAAACGGTAAGCTGGATTTGAGTCAGGCAGAAGCGGTCATGGACATAATATCAGCAAAAAACGAGCAGGCACTCCGCGCCGCAGGCGAGATGAAGGACGGCGCTCTGAGCCGCAGAGTCAGCGATATGCGCCGGCGTCTTACCGGCGCGACGGCGCACCTGTCGGCTTGGATCGACTTCCCGGACGACGACATCCCTCAGGTCGAATCAGATGAGATAAAAGCGGAGATAAAGGCTGTAACAGACGATATCGATGCTCTGCTTGGCAGCTATGAGAGCGGTATTATAATGCGCGAGGGCATTTCCGCCGTTATTGCAGGCCGCCCGAACGCCGGAAAATCCACCGTTATGAATCTCCTTGCCGGCCGTGAAAGGTCGATAGTCACCGACATTGAGGGGACGACGCGCGACATAATCGAGGAAAGCGTAATGGCCGGCGGAGTGATGCTTCGCCTTTCGGATACGGCCGGGCTTAGAGACACAAAGGACACGGTCGAGCGGCTTGGAGTCGAGAGGACGCGGGAATCGATAGAAAACGCCGGGCTTATCTTAGCGGTGTTTGACGGCTCAAAGGAGCTGTGCGCCGAGGATATGGAGCTGTGCCGTATATGCATGGGCCGCCCGGCCGTTGCAGTTATAAACAAGGACGACCTCGAAAAAAGGACAGACGAGGAATATATTGATAAATATTTCAGGCACCGGGTAAATATGTGTGCAAAAAGCGGCGAGGGGCTTGACCGGCTTTTTCGGGCGGTGGCCGAGGCGGTGGACTATGCGGATATAGACGCATCCGGGGGCATGCTTGCCACGGGCCGGCAAAGGGACTGTGCCGCGCGCGCGGGAGCGTCGCTGAGGCAGGCGCTGAGCGAGATGGAGTCGGGGCAGACGCCGGACATAGTCTGCGTGCTGCTGGATGAGGCACTGTCGGCGCTGCTTGAGCTGAGCGGCGAGCTTGTTACCGACACGGTTGTGGACGAAATAT
Organism: uncultured Clostridia bacterium; assembly: GCA_944412495.1. Lineage (GTDB taxonomy): Bacteria > Bacillota > Clostridia > Oscillospirales > Acutalibacteraceae > Timburyella. The sequence goes on from CALYBL010000014.1 coordinate 34,139, forward strand.
TTTCAAAATTCTGCATAGGAAAATAGGCAGATATTGCCGCAGTCTTTTAAACGGCAATTTTCTGCTTTAAATCGGTAAATTAGAATACAGCGGGATGGGAAAAATGCTATTTGGAAATTATGACGTTATAGTAATAGGCGCCGGCCACGCGGGGATAGAGGCGGCGCTGGCCGCCGCGAGGCTGGGCTGCCGGACAGCGGTTTTCACTATGAATTTGGACAGTGTGGCTAACCTGCCCTGCAATCCGTCCATAGGCGGCACGGCAAAGGGTCACCTTGTCTGCGAAATTGACGCGCTGGGCGGAGAAATGGGCCGGGCGGCGGACGCCTCCACCCTGCAGAGCCGCATGCTGAACAGGGGCAAGGGCCCGGCAGTGCACAGTCTGCGCGCACAGGTCGACAGGCGCAGATACAGCGAATATATGAAGTCCGCGCTGGAAAAGCAGAGCGGGCTTGAGCTCAAGCAGGCACAGATAGTATCGCTCGAGCAGGCAAGCGGCGGCTGGGAGGTAACTACCCACCTCGGCGCGAGGTATGCCGCCAAAAAGCTCATAATATCTACCGGGACATATCTTGGCGGTAAAATATTTGTAGGAAGCGCCAGCTTTGAAAGCGGGCCTGACTTTATGTTTGCGGCAAAGGAGCTGTCGGCATCGCTGCTTAAGCTTGGGCTGCCGCTGCGCAGGTTTAAAACGGGAACTCCCGCGAGAGTACACAGCCGAAGCATAGATTACTCCGTGCTTGAAAAGCAGTACGGCGACGAGCCGCCGGAGCCGTTTTCCAAGGACACCGCAGCGCCTCTCGAAAACAGGGTGGTGTGCCATGTGACGTGGACAAACGAGAGGACAAAAGAGGTAATAATGCAGAATCTGCACCGCTCGGCGATGTATTCCGGAAGAATTGAGGGCAAGGGGCCGAGATACTGTCCAAGCCTTGAAGACAAAATGGTGCGTTTTGCCGACAAGGAGCGGCATCAGATATTTATTGAGCCGTGCGGTCTTAATACGCAGGAGATGTATCTTCAGGGCGCCTCCTCTTCAATGCCGGAGGATGTGCAGCGCGATTTTTACCGCACCATCAAGGGGCTTGAGCATGTAGAAATTATGCGTCCGGCGTATGCCATTGAATACGACTGTGTCGACCCGCTGGCAATGGATGCGACGCTGGAGTTCAAGGACTGGCCGGGCCTTTACGGCGCGGGGCAGTTCAACGGCTCGTCGGGGTATGAGGAGGCTGCGGCGCAGGGCATTGTCGCCGGGATAAACGCGGCGCTTTCGGTAATGGGCCGCGGGCAGCTCGTGCTTGGGCGGCAGACTTCGTATATCGGCACGCTTATAGACGACCTTGTTACAAAGGGCTGCTCCGACCCGTACAGGATGATGACCTCGCGCTCTGAGTACCGGCTGCTGCTGAGGCAGGATAATGCCGAGGAGCGCCTTACTCCCATAGGCCGCGAGATAGGACTTATTCCTGAGGCGCGGTGGGCGGCGTTCATTAACCGGCAGGAGCTGAAGGGGAAAGAAATAAGCCGGCTCAAGAGCACCGTTCTTCCCCCGTCAGAGGAGCTTAACGCAATGCTTGTTTCACGTGAAACATCACCGGTGAGCAGCGGTATAAGGATAACCGAGCTGCTGCGCCGCCCGCAGGTCTCATATGATGACCTTGCGGTCGTCGATACCGATAGACCTGAGCTGCCGTTAGACATAAGGCACGCGGTTGAAACGGAAATAAAATACGAGGGATATATAGAAAAGCAGCTTGCAAGGGTCGCCGAGCTCAAGCGGCTGGAGAGCCGCATGCTGCCGGCGGACATTGATTATGAAGCCATAACCGGCATACGGCTTGAAGCAAAGGAAAAGCTTGCAAAGCACCGCCCGAAAAATTTGGGACAGGCGTCAAGGATATCGGGGGTGAGCACGGCCGACATATCAGTGCTGCTTATTTATCTCCAGAAAAGAGAGGGTGAGGGCAGGCATGCAGATAAAGCTTAAAGAGGCATATCGGGCGATAGAGGACAACGCAGCGGCATTTGAAACATATTATAATGAGCTGATTGACTGCAACAAGAGGATAAATCTTACCGCGATAACACAGCGTGATGAGGTGTTTGTAAAGCATTTTGAGGACAGCCTTGCGCTGCTTGACGTGCTGAAGCTCGACTCCGGAAGCTCTCTTATCGATATAGGGTCGGGCGCGGGCTTTCCCGGGCTGGCGCTCAAGGCGGGCGGATGTATGGCGGACATTACTCTGCTGGACTCGACCCGCAAGCGCATAGATTTTCTGCAGCATATGTGCGAAGCGCTGAATGTAAGCTGTAACTGCGTTTGGAACCGCGCTGAGACAGCAGCACACGATGAGGAATACAGAGGCAGGTTTGATTTTGCCGCGGCACGCGCTGTCGCAAAGCTTTCGGTGCTTATAGAATATGCCGTGCCTTTTCTCAAAGAGGGGGGGATTTTTGCCGCGCTCAAGGGCCCTTCAGCAAAGGAGGAAGCGGAGGAGGCATCCGCGGCCGCAGAAAAGCTCGGCTCAAGGATAGAGGATATAGCAGAATATTGCATAAGCGACGGCAGCAAACGGGCGATAGTACTGGTAAAGAAAATATCGCAAACCCCGACAATATATCCACGTCCGTCGGCAAGGATAGCAAAAAATCCACTGTAAGGACTAATAAGCGGCAGAATGTTATAAAAAGCCTCCGACTGAAAATGTCAGGAAATAATGCCGCGCGCTGATATAATATTATGTAAATTAAAGCAGTGCAAAGCAGAGGAGGCTGCATATATGTTTATGATGTCAAGGTCAGGAGGCCGGCGGCTTATTACCGTGCCGCTGAGCATGATAACGCCGAATCCGAATCAGCCGAGAAGGGTGTTTGACGCCGAAGAGCTTATGGGACTTGCCGAGAGCATAAAGCGCAACGGAATACTCCAGCCCGTAACCGTCAGGCAGACGAGCGACGGGAAATATGAGATAATCGCCGGGGAAAGGCGGTGCCGTGCCGCGGCCATGGCAGGACTCAAGGCGGTGCCGTGCATAGTGACAGAGGTGGACGATAAGCGCTCGGCCATACTGTCGCTTATGGAAAACCTTCAGCGCAGTGATTTGAACTGCTTTGAGGAGGCCGACGGCATAGCGCGTCTCATAAACAGCTGGGGCATAACCCAGCAGGAGGTGGCCGAGCGGCTGGGCAAGGCACAGTCGACTATTGCGAATAAGCTGAGGCTGCTGAGGCTTACGCCGGCGCAGCGCCGCAGAATAATAGACGCAGGACTTACCGAGCGGCATGCGCGTGCGCTGCTGCGCATATTGGACGACGCCCAGCGGGACAGCGCGCTTGACAGTATAATAAACAAAGGGCTTAACGTTTCCGACACAGATAAGCTTATCGACGAAATACTAAGTCCCAAGCAGGAGCCGGCCCCGGCGGCCGTAGCGTCGAAGCGCACTCCGATAGTGAGGGATTTGCGCCTCTTTATCAACACCATAAGCAAGGCCGTGGATACCATGAATCAATCGGGGCTGAATGCGCGCACCGCAAAAAGCGAAACCGACGAGTACATAGAATACCGCGTTATAATACCAAAGGTCGGGCAAAAGATAAGCTGATTAAGGGAGCCCTTGCGGCACCCGGCAAAACGGTGGAATTTAATATTATCAGAATGAAAGGGGCTCATGCGAGCCTCTTTTTGCTTAATGAAAGGATGTGTCACATAAGTCCTTTGCGATGCCTTTTCAAAGGTGCTAATATCGGAGGAAGAAGATTTAATCGCAGACTAAAGTGCGGTTCAGGCTCAAAAGCGCGGAAACACTGAATTAGACGCTGACGTGGGTCACCGCCCGAATGGGTCTCTTTCAGCAAACGGCGGCATCTAACAATATATAGCAATATTTTATCAGTATAAGCTCAGGCTTATATCAGCGCTTTTCGGCGTTTGCGGGACAGCTGCTTGTTTAGGACAAAAGAGCTTTAATATAGAGCGCAATAAAGCAGGCACAGGCTGCTGGCGGGAGATCAAAATCGGCGAGTCGGCCGTGAAAGTCCTTTACGAAAGCTGATTTCAGGGAATGCTCTGCAAAAGCAAGCGCCGGGAATTCCAAAGAGCAATTTTTTGTGGCCGCCTATTATAAAGGCCGCAAACGGGCAGCAGCCCTACTTATCATACATGGATTTTGCCGGGCGGTCAGAAGACTTAGGGATTCCTAAACAACGTTTCACGTGAAACATCACATGCTTTACATTAACGTCAAAATGTGATAAAATATCATAGCAAAAAACAGTATAGAATTTTTCGTACAGGCTATGAAATGTATATCAACTGCATGGTTTTGCTGCGGCACAAAAGGCACGGCCTGTCCCCATGTGACGTAACAGTGTGACACGGGCTGCTTCTGCAACAAAGGATGCGGCCGCAGCAGGCCGGTGTGACGCAGGACTCAGACGCAGGTGCGGCGGGTAGCATCTGCAGAATTTATCGGAGAGTTATCAGAGCTGTACATAGACTGAAAACGAAAGCTTATATATGTTTGGGAGGCTGAGCCTTGGGAAAAATAATAGCTGTCGCCAATCAGAAGGGCGGGGTCGGCAAAACGACGACCGCCGTAAACCTTTCGGCGGCAATAGGCGCTAAGGGCAAAAAGGTGCTTTTGATCGACCTTGACCCGCAGGGCAATACCACCAGCGGGTACGGCATAAATAAAAAGGGAATAGTTTCGTCCTCCTACGAAATGCTCATAGGCACGAGCGGCGCGGAGGAGTGCATAGTAGCATCGGACTTTAAAAACGTCGATGTGCTCCCTGCCAACATGTCGCTTGCCGGCGCGGAGATAGAGCTTATTGAGCTCGAGCACCGCGAGTCGCGGGTAAAAACGGCGCTGGCGCAGATAAAGGGAAAATATGATTTTATATTTATAGACTGTCCGCCTTCATTGGGTCTGATAACGCTGAACGCGCTTGCGGCGGCGGACACGCTGCTGGTGCCCATTCAGTGCGAATATTATGCGCTGGAGGGGCTGTCTCAGCTCATGGCGACGGTGCGCAGCGTAAAGCGGCTTTATAATCCCGAGCTGGACATAGAGGGCGTGCTGCTCACCATGTTTGACGGGCGGCTTAATCTTACGCAGCAGGTGGTAAACGAGGTAAAGCGGTTTTTCCCCAAAAAGGTGTTTAAGACCTTTATACCCCGCGCCGTCCGGCTTTCAGAGGCGCCAAGCTTCGGCAAGCCTATTTTATATTACGATAAGTCGTCCAAGGGCGCAAAGGCCTATAACGAGCTGGCTAAAGAGGTAATAAAGAATAACAAATGAGACAGCCGGCCACTAGGTGAAACGCCCGCACGGCCGCGTGAATACCTCTGCGGCGGACGGCGCCTGATACGACGATATGGGAGACTTTGCTCAGGCCGGGCGCCGCGCCGGACAGAGCTTACGCCATGGCCGGCAGCCGCTTTTGATTCCCTGAGTCGGACAAAAGGCCGCAGCTTCGGCAGCAGTAACAGTTGAGAAATGAGTATGCCGCGGCGCTGATATGGCGTCACTTAGCAGAAAACGGCGGCCTTGAGCAGCTAAGCATAAGCGTCTTAGACCTATCCGCATATACCGCGGCTTGGCGGGCTCTGCCGCACGCATACGGTAAAGACTGCCGGACGGCATCATGCCCTTACAGGCCGGCGTATTAAGGAAATTATTACAGGTCATATCCACTTTAAGCTTGTAACAGGATAAAGAAGAAAATAATGGAGGAAAATCATGGCAAAAAAAGGCGGACTCGGCCGCGGACTCGACGCGCTGTTTGAGGACAACAGCGAGCTGTCCTCCGAAACGGCTGAGCTGAGAATATCGCAGATAGAGCCCAACCGGGGGCAGCCGCGCCGCAAATTTGACGAGCAGGCGCTCAGCGAGCTTGCCGAATCCATAGCGCAGCACGGCGTAGTGCAGCCGCTGTTAGTGCGCTCCATAGGCGGCGGCCGGTATCAGATAGTGGCCGGAGAGCGACGGTGGCGCGCGTCGCGCATGGCGGGTCTGCAGTCGGTGCCGGCGGTGATACGCGAGCTCAGCGACGAGCAGACGATGGAGATAGCGCTCATAGAAAACCTTCAGCGCGAGGACTTAAACGCCATTGAAGAGGCGGAGGGCTATAGGGCATTAATAGACAAATTCGGCCTGACGCAGGAGCAGGTGGCAGCCCGCGTGGGGAAATCGCGCCCGGCGGTATCAAACGCAATGCGCCTGCTGTCGCTGCCGGACGAAATAACGGACAAAATGCGCAGCGGCGAAATATCCGCGGGACACGGCCGCGCCCTGCTTGCCATAACTGATGATGAACTCAGGAAAAAAGCAGTGGGAATGATACTTTCCGGCGCGTCCGTGAGGGAGATTGAAGGCTTGAGCCGCAAACCGGCCACGTCACCAAAGCAAAAAAGGCCGGCGGACGTATATTACAGCGAGGCTCAGATAGCCATGAGCGAAAGCCTCGGCCGAAAGGTCAAAATCATACCGGGCAGGAAAAAGGGCGTTATACAGATAGAATTTTACGGCAAGGACGACCTTAAAAATATAGCCGACATGCTTGATAAGGCATAAGAGGAGGACGATTATGTTAGATATTAAACTTATACGCACAAATCCGGACATGGTAAAGCAGGCCATGAAAAACCGCGGCGCCGATATGGACGCCGTTATAGACGAGCTGCTGCAGATTGACGTTCAGCGCAGGGACATTATGGCAAGGGCCGAGAGCATGAAGGCCCGGCAGAACGAAATGACCAAGCAGATCCCACGCCTAAAAAAAGAGGGCGCCGACATTGCGTCGGTGATGGAGGAAATGAAGCAGCTTTCATCCAATATAAAGCTTGCGGACACGGAGGTATCGGCGCTGAATGAAAAGCAGAGCCGCATACTTCTGCAGATACCGAACATCAATCACGAGAGCGTGCCGATAGGCCGGGACGACAGCGAAAATGTCGAGGTGCGCCGCTGGGGGACGCCGCGTCAGTTCGATTTTGAGCCGCAGCCGCACTGGGACATAGGCGCGCAGATGGATATACTCGACCCGCAGACGGCGGCAAAGGTGACGGGAGCGCGCTTCCATTTTTATAAAAAGGCCGGCGCAAAGCTCGAGCGTGCGATAATGAATTTCTTCCTTGACACCCACACGTCGAACGGCTACACCGAGGTGCGCCCGCCGTTTATAGTAAACCGCGCGTCGATGACTGGCACGGGTCAGCTGCCGAAGTTTGAGGAGGACGCCTTTAAGCTCGACGGGCTTGACTATTTCCTCGTGCCGACGGCTGAGGTGCCGGTCACGAACATGTACCGCGACCAAATATTGAACGGCGAGGACCTTCCGCTCAGCTACTGCGCGTACACCGCCTGCTTCAGGGCGGAGGCGGGCAGTGCCGGCAAGGACACGCGCGGCCTTATACGTCAGCATGAGTTCAGCAAGGTGGAGCTCGTTAAGTTCACAAAGCCGGAGCAGGGCTATGATGAGCTTGAAAAGCTCACTAACAACGCGGAAGAGCTGCTCATTAAGCTTGGCCTGCCGTACAGGGTCATGGCGCTGTGCACCGGCGATACCGGCTTTTCAAGCGCAAAGACCTATGATTTGGAGGTGTGGCTGCCCTCTTACAACAGGTATGTGGAGATTTCGAGCTGCTCCTGCTACAGCGATTTTCAGGCAAGGCGCGCGAATATAAAATACAAGAACGACATAAAGGACAAGGCACAGTACGTATATACATTAAACGGCTCGGGCCTTGCGGTGGGGCGCACGATGGCTGCTGTTATAGAGAATTATCAGAATCCCGACGGCAGCGTCACGATACCCGAGGTGCTGAGGCCGTACATGGGCGGCATGATTATCGCAAGGGACGGTACGGTACAGTGACGGATTTGTCGAAGGTATATTATACTCCGGTGACGATAGCGTCGTATGACGGCGATTTAAACCGACGCATAAAGCCGTCGTCCATACTCAAATACCAGCAGGAGATAGGCGAGTTGCAGCTCGACTCGGTGGGACTTAAATACTCCTATCTTTACGATAAGGGCATGGTATTTCTCCTCACCCGCGCAATGGGAGTTATATATAACGCGCCGTGCTTTGAGGATAAGGTCACGCTCAGCACGTACAGCTGCGGCCCCAAGGGAGCGAACTTCATCAGGGGATATGAGTTTATCGGCGGCGACGGCAGCGTGCTCATACACTCTGTCTCGCTGTTTGTGCTTACCGACCCTTTGGCGCATAATATTCTGCGCCCGTCGGCGGCGGATATATTCGATATAAAGCACAACGGCGAGATAAAGGAAAAGGAGCTGCCGCAGCGAATTGTCCTGCCGGACGGAATGAAGAAGGAGTCCGAGCGGGTCATACGCTTTACGGACATTGACTATAACGGACATTTAAACAACGCCGTTTACGCCGACATAGCCATGGACTATGCTCCGTTAAGGCTGTCGTCATCGCCGCTGCGGCGGTATGACATAAACTTCCTCGGCGAGGCCAGACTGGGCGACAGCCTTGACATAAGCACGCACACTGACGGCGGCACATTTTACATCGGCGCAAGCCATGAGCGCGGCAGGTGCTTTGCCGCCCGGCTGGAGTTTGATGCAAAATAACGGTTGCGGGAGTAGCGGCTGTGGTTTTTTACAGGCCGGCCATGCCGCATGAGAGATGGGTTTTGCGTCGAATGTGACGGGCTCACATAGTATTTACGCGGCAGAATAAAACCGGAGGCAGTGGCAGACATTACGAAAATGACGGTTAAGGCATAATTGAGACATAATACAAATAAACTGATATAAAAGCAAATTTGCCGGAAGTGCGGATATTATATCATGCCGTTGGCATATATACGGATAGACAGCAGTCTTTGCACTGAGCCGTGTATTATCCGTTCCGGCGCCCTATACGGAGGGAAAAATGGACAAAAACGCTGCCATAGGGGTGTTCGATTCCGGTTTCGGCGGGCTGACCGCGGTAAGAGAGCTTATAAGGCTGCTGCCGGGCGAGGACATAATATATTTCGGCGACACCGGCAGGGTGCCGTACGGCTCAAAGAGCAGGGAAACGATAAAGAAATACGCCCTTCAGGACAGCAGATTCCTTTTGTCCATGGGCGTAAAATATATAATAGTCGCGTGCGGCACGGCCAGCGCAGTAGCGGCGGACACAAAGGAAAAGCTGACGGTACCCATGACGGGCGTTGTGAATCCGACGGCTGCTGCTGCGGTCAAAGCCACGAAAAACGGCAAAATAGGAGTCATAGCCACTGCGGCCACGGTGGCCAGCCATGCTTATTTAAGGAGCATCAAGGCGCTGTCGCCCTCATGTGAGGTGGCAGAGCAGGCATGCCCGCTGTTTGTCCCGATGGTGGAGGAGGGGTGTGTCGACCGCGATGACATAGTCGTAAGGACGATGGTGGAAAGGTATCTTGGCGGGCTTAAGGGCATGGGAGCTGACACCCTCATATTGGGCTGCACGCATTATCCGCTGCTGACCGACGCCATACGGGATTATATGGGCGGCGGCGTAGCGCTGATAAACTCAGGCGAGCAGGCGGCCCTGTTTGCGAAATCGGAGCTTGAGCGGCTCGGCCTGCTCAGCGGCAGAGCGTCGGGCGGGAGCACGGATTTTTATCTCAGCGACGACACGGAAAAATTCGGTGCTCTGGCGGAATATTATATCGGACGTCACCTTGACGGACGAGTGGAGCGCATAGACATAGAAAAATACTGATATTACGGAATATTTTGAAAAGTCCCGGAAAACCAGTAAAATTGACGCTTTTGGCAATGTCAGGCGGCGCTTGCTGAACCACTGCCGCACCGTTTGCCCGTAAATTTTCGAAGAGCTGCATGGATTTAGGGTTAAGGGGGAGCAATAGGAGGAAGTGCCAAAAAGCCTGAGATATCAATGACCTGAAAGCTTTTATAAAGGAATATGAAAAAGATGATGGAATTATTTATTTGCCGCGGCAGACCAAGCCTGAAACTGAGGGAAAACGGGCACTGACGCAAAAGCGGCGGATACAGCTCCGTATGAGAGAGAATATTACAGCAGTGCAAGACAGCGTCGGCCCCGTGCCGGCCGGCTTTTAGCGTTCTTCGGACACAGCAGACGCGGCCTTGCCCACGTTGAGCATAATATGTGAAGTGTGCGGCGGCACGGAGCGGGCTTACTTGGAGGCTGGACCTGAGCGGCGAGCTTCGGACAAGCAGCGGAGGGACGGCGCCGAAGCAAACTGCGTTAAATACCGCGGCGGCTGATGCGGATTTTCTGCAGAGTCCCGGCGAACGGGACTGAATTAAAAGCGCAGCGGCACGCGCTGTGTCGGACACAGCTTATCTTCCGTATAGCGTTGATGCGCAGCAGAGCTCTTGCGCATTTAAAGCCGCGCCGCATACGGCCGTCTCTCCTTCATTTTCGGTCAGCCGTGCGAAGGGCAAGCCTGCAGTATAAGGGGCTTTGGCTGCAGAGAAGCAAAGGCTCATGCTTTTGCAGAGTAACGCAAAGAGGGAAATAAATTAAGGGTAAATTTAATCATGCATAGCAGACAGAGGAAATTATGGAAGTTATAATAAAGATTGAGAGCAACAACTTCATACCGGGCAGCAGTGACCCGGAAACGATAAACATAGTCACAAGGGGCAGCCTTGAGCTGCGCGACGGCGCGTATATACTGAATTATAAGGAACCGATGTCCGAGGACGACGGAGACGTGACGACGACGATAACCGTGGACAGCAGCAATGTGGTGGACGTCATGCGTTCGGGGAAAAACACAAGCCGTCTTACGGTGGAAAAGGGGCGGCGTCATCTGTGCAACTATGATACCGGCTACGGCTGCCTGATGATAGGTCTTTACGGTGAGCAGATAAAGAGCCGGCTGAGCGAAAACAGCGGCGAAATACTTATGCGCTACACTCTTGACGTCAATTCGGAGTATCAGAGCCTTAACGAGCTTAAGGTGAATTTTGAGCCGCCGCACGGCGCAGATCCGGCCGCAGGGCGTTAAATTTTGCAGGGCTATGCGCGGCGTCGAGACGCGATCATGCAAAGCGCTTGACACAAAAGCTCTGCCGTGTTAAAATCTGCATAGCTTAATAAATTCGGAGAAACAGATATGAGCAGAAATATTTGGAAATTGGCGATACGAATCTGCTCTGTGCAAACGGTACCGGTGAAGCATTGTACAGAGCCAGCATATAAAGCATAACTGCTTTTTATTCACCGGGAGATGAGAAGAACCATACGCGCAGTGCCTTTGGCTCCTTGCGCAGGTTATTTATACTCGTTTTCCGGGGAAACTAATTTTTTGCGAACGCAGGCTGTGGCAATGTTTTGCACACAGCCTTTATTTTGCAAGGGGATATGAATTGCAGAAGCAGAGGGCTGATTAATAAATGCCCTCTGCTCTTTTAATAAATGGAGAAGTGACTAATATGAGCTTACTTGAAATAACTAATCTCAGCTATTCCTACGGTGATAATATGATATATAAAAACGCGGGTCTTTCGCTTTATAAGGGCGACCACATGGGAATTGTCGGGCACAACGGCGTTGGGAAGAGCACGCTTATAAAGCTGTGCAGCGGCGAGCTTCTGCCTGACTCCGGCAGCGTGGTGTGGGACAAAAGGGTGTCGGTGGGACACTTGGACCAGTACGCCAAAATAGACAAGGACTCCACGGTTTTAGAGTTTATGAAATCCGCCTTTGATGAGCTGTATGAAACAGAAAGAAAGCTGGCGGCGCTTTATGCGGACGAGGATAATCTTGAGGAAAACTGGGCGCTGATAACGCAGTACCAAAACAGGCTGGACGCTGCGAATTTTTATCAGGCGGACACGGCGGTTGACAAGATAGCCAACGGCCTCGGCCTGACGGCGATAGGGCTCGGCTCGAAAATATCCGAGATAAGCGGCGGCCAGCGCGCTAAGGTGATACTGGCGAAGCTGCTGCTCAAAGACCCTGACGTTCTGCTGCTGGACGAGCCGACTAACTTCCTTGATGTCCAGCACATCGACTGGCTGGCGCAGTATCTGTCTGAAAGCAAGCGCGCATTTATGGTGGTGTCGCACGACTACGCGTTTTTGGAGCGCATATCGAACTGCATATGCGATGTGGACAACGGCGAGATGCGCAAATACGCCGGCAGCTTCTCCGATTATACAAAGCAGCGGGAGCAGGCAAGAGAGGACTACCGCCGCAGGTACGAAACGCAGCAGAAAGAGATAAAGAAAACCGAGGAGTATATCCGCAGAAACATAGCCGGCGTCAACAGCAAGAACGCAAAGGGGCGGCGCAAGCAGCTTGAGCGGCTTGAGCGTCTGGCTCCGCCGAGCCAAAGCATGGCGGCGCCGGTATTCGGCTTTAAGGCGCTGAGCGGCGGCGAAAAGATACACATACAGGCCGAGAATTTGGCCGTGGGCTATTACTATAAGCTGTTTTCGGGGCTGAATCTTACGATATGCAGCGGGCAGAAGCTTGTTATAACCGGCTTTAACGGCATAGGCAAAACCACGCTTATCAAAACGCTGCTCGGCCAGCTTAAGCCGATGGGCGGCAAAAGCCGCCTGTCCGATAAAATCAAGGTGGGCTACTATGAGCAGTGGCTTAAGTGGGACGACCCTGACATTACTCCGCTCGAGGCCGTAGCCGACGCCTTCCCGGCCATGTCCCAAAAGGAGATACGCGGCTGCCTTTCGAGATGCGCCATATCAAGCGAGCATGCAGGTCAGGCGGTAGGCACGCTGAGCGGCGGAGAGCAGGCCAAGGTCAAGCTGTGCCTGCTGACCCTGTCTCCGTGCCATATGCTCGTCATGGACGAGCCTACCAACCACCTCGACGAAAAGGCCAGGCAGTCGCTTAAGGAGGCACTCAAAGGCTTTGAGGGCAGCCTGCTTTTGGTGTCGCACGAAAAATCGTTTTATGAGGACTTTGCCGACGGCGTTGTGGATATTACAAAATGCCTGCAAAAATAACCGCCGGCAAAGCTCGGATTTGCCCCCGGCTTTGAGCGCCGAACAGGGGGCTGCCTGTGCTGCGGTGCACGGCGTAATAAATAAAGACAATGATAAGCATGTCGGAGGGAAAATGGATAATTGGTTTACAACAGAGCGTATAGACGAGGACACTTACATAATAAGTGAATACCGGCATTGGGAGGAAACATACTGCTATCTTCTTGTCGGTGCGCGGCGCAGCCTGCTTATCGATACCGGCCTCGGCATCTGCGACATATCGGCCGCGGTGGCCGGGCTGACTGACGGGCCGGTGACGGCCGTCGCTACGCATATCCACTGGGACCATATCGGCGGGCATAAATATTATCCTGATTTCTACGCTCACTATGCCGAGCTTAATTGGCTTAACGGCGGCTTCCCGCAGCCCGTTGAAGTCATACGCGGATATGTAACCGAGGAATGCGACCTGCCGGCAGGCTTTGACATTGATGCCTATGAGCTTTTTCAGGGGCGTCCGTCGGCAGTGCTGTGCGGCGGTGAGAGCATCGATTTAGGCGGCCGGCAGGTCGAGGTGCTGCATACGCCGGGGCACTCTCCTGGGCATATGTGCTTCTGGGAGGAAGGGAGACGCCGCCTTTATACCGGAGATTTGGTTTACAGGGGTCAGCTGACAGCGTGGTTTCCGTCTACAGACCCCAAGGCATATCTGCGCTCGCTTGAGAAAATAGCGCGCCTCCCGGCAAAGGAGGTGTTTCCCGCTCACCATTCGCTTGATATTGAGCCCCAAATGCTTCTTTTAGTACGTGATGCTTTTCGCGCTCTTGAATTTGACGGAAGGCTCTGCCACGGCAGCGGAACATTTGATTTTGGTGATTTTTCTGTGCGGCTTTAGCGTAAGCCTATAAGGATCCGGCTCACGGCTTTATAGCGATGGGAAACGTTTTCAGCCGGCAAATTACCCGCTTGGCCCGCAGCAGACGGCCTGTATGCTTATGCTATGATTATTTTAAAGCCCGGCCTGCATAATGAAACACACACCGGCTGAATTCAGCCGGTGTGTGCTGGTTAAATAAGTCATATTAAATTATACGACTGATTTTAATTATACTTGGGCAGCCAGTCGCCGTGGGCCTCTATAAGGTCGTCGCACATGCTTATAATCTCGTCGGTGGAAAGCTCCGCTGCCGCATGCGGATCCATCATGGCTGCCATATAAATATATTCCTTTTTGCGCTCAGCGGCGGCCATTATGGTGAGATTCTGCACATTTATGCTTACGCGGTTTATGGCCGCGCACTGCTCCGGCAGGTCTCCGACATAGCAGGGATTTATTCCATTGCGGTCGACAAGGCAGGGCACCTCAACGCAGCTGTCATACGGCAGATTGGGTATAAGATTTTTGTTAAGCACATTGCCGTGTATCCTGAAGGGCTCGTCGGTCTCGCATGCCTTCATTATGTAGGAGCCGTACTCGTATGTCTTGGTATGAGTCAGATGCGGATCCTTGAGCAAATCCTCGCGCATTTTTACCCAGCCGTCTATCTGTGCATGGCAGCGGCGGATATACTCATCTATCGGAATGTTGTATTTCTCTATAAACTCCGGATACTGGCGCTTGATGTACCACGGATTATACTCGGCATTATGCTCCGACGACTCGGTAAGATAATAGCCGAACTTGCCGAGCAGGTCGCGGCGCACAAGGTCGTGCTTCATATCGTACTTATCGGTCATTTTTGAGCGGCGCTTTGCCTCGGGATAAAGGTCGTTGCCCTCAAGGTCGGTAATTTTAAGCAGCCACGCCTGATGATTTATGCCAGCCACCTCGTATCTGCATTTGCCGATATATTCATTCATATCTATCGGACGGAGCAGCTGGTTGGCTACCACCTGGACGCTGTGGCAAAGACCTACTGTGCGTACCTTGGTGTGGCGGAGCATGTAGCCGGTGAGCATCGACATAGGGTTGCTGTAATTGAGGAACAGCGCATTTGGGCACAGCTCTTCTATATCGTTTGCAAAGTCCTGAAGCACAGGGATGGTCCTCAGTGCGCGGAATATGCCGCCTATGCCCATGGAGTCGGCTATCGTCTGCTTAAGGCCGTACTTTTTAGGAACCTCAAAGTCAGTGAGCGTGCATTCAAGCCCGCCGACCTGTATGGCGTTCACAACATAGTCGGCGTCCTTAAGCGCTTCGCGGCGGTTGAGCGATGCCCTTATCGTTGCCTTGCCGTTGTGAGTTTTGTTTATGGTTTTAAGTATTCTTTCGGAATCCTCCAGCCTTTGAGGGTCAATATCATGCAGAAACACCTCAAACTCGCCGAACTCCGGCGTAAGGATGCAGTCGCCTATAATATTTTTTGCAAAAATAGTGCTGCCCGCACCCATAAATGCTATTTTCATGTCATTTTCTCCTTTCGAAAAAATCACAAGTATTATAGCACCGGGAAATACATTATACAACAACTTTTTCTTGTTTTGGGCGAATACGAACAATCTTTCTAAAATTTCCCGCCGGCATATGTAAAAAGCCTCTCGCAGCAAAGCCGCGAGAGGCCGTAAAGTATGCATTTTGCCGCAGAGCACACAGACGTCGCCGGACTTATAAGCAGTCCGCCGGCCGCCGATTACCGGCAGACAGTCGTCTTTACAAACATATGAAAACGCCATTTCTGCACCTGCGCGGCGGGCTACAATGCCTCTGCAAAATCTGTGACAGCCTGAGTCAAAGCCGCCGGACCAACACATGGCCGTCAGACAGACGATTGCCGGAAGTAAGCGGCAACAGCCCAAATCGGAGAAAAAGGAACAAGGCAGCCGTGCTGAGGCAGATCAGTTCATGTTGCCGGTAATATACATTATCACCGAAAGTGCCGCAGCCGGCGCCGTTTCGGTGCGCAGTATGCGCCGCCCGAGAGTGGCGGTAAAAAAGCCGGCGGTGTGTGCTTTCTCCGCCTCCGCCGGACTGAAGCCGCCCTCCGGCCCTATGAATATGTTTATAATGCCGGCGCCGGCCGTCTCAAGCATTGAGAGCGGGCTTCCGCCGCATTCGTAAAAGAGGATATTTTCAACGCCCTGAGTATCCCCGCCGGCAGCCTGAGCCACCGCTGCATCAAATGAAAGCGCCTCTTTTACCTCCGGCACTATGCCCCTGCCCGACTGCCCTGCCGCCTCGCGCGCTATTTTGTTCCAGCGCTCAAGCTTTTTTGCAAGCGATTTTTTGTCGGGGCGCGATATTGCCCGTGATGATATCACCGGCGTTATGCTGTGTACGCCAAGCTCTACCGTCCTTCTCACAATGCCGTCGAATTTATCGCCCTTGGGAAGGCACTGGTATAAATTGACCTCTGTGTTCGGCTCGCTGAGCGACAGCTTCCGCTCAAGCACCCGCAGCCTGAGATAATCTTTACCGGCCTCGTATATTTCGCATTCGGCATCCGCGCCGCGCCCGTCGCATATTGTTAACCGGTCGCCTGCCGACATACGCAGCGATTTTAATATGTGCAGCGCATCTGAGCCGGATATCTCCATGTCGTCTTTGATGCCGCTCTCAATAAAAAATTTTGGCATGTGCCCCTCCCGTGCTTAAATAATTAGTATTTTGAATACAATTCCAGTTCAAGATTGTCTTTAATAACAGTTGTATTATCATCCAGCTTAAACAGCTCAAGTTTCGTGATTTTAATATATTCCAGCTCTTCAAGAGATACTCCGTGAAACTGTATCGTGGCCAAATCACCATAGGAGCGAATTCCCTTTCCCAGCCTATTTGCCGACCGATAGTATCTCAGATGCTCGCCGAATACATCATATTCAAAAACTTTCCCCGAGCCCGTCATAACAATATACTTCGAATCTTCAGTAAGAGCCATTCCGTAAACATCGTTTGACATAGAAAGTCTGGCAGTAAAAGAGACCGCATTGTCAGATAATGGCACAAGAGAAACATTGGAAACAGTAACATATGAATTTAGGGCATCAATATATTCATCCCCTATTTCATCAACATGCAGAAAGTTTTGTTTAAATTCTGACAGTTCTTCATTGTTTTTCTGTATTGCCAAATCATATCCTTCTTGGAAGCCAAGAATAACAATGATAGAAACAGCAACGCAAGCAATAGCTATAATAATATTGGCAAAAATGCCTTTTCTTTTTTGCCCTTTTAATCTATCGTTAGCACGATTCCATTTTTCCTTTTCTTGTTCAAGCTCAATTTTTTGCCGTTTTTTTAATTTTTCGTTAGCATAAATCAAATTGGCTTTTTCTTCTTCAAGCTCTTTTTTCTTTTTTGCCAGCTCTGAAATTGTCGGCTGCACCCAAGTAAGAAAATCGGCCTCGGTTTTATTAATCACTACAGCTTCCCGCATACGGGAATAAAGGGTCATTTGATTAAATATCTTATCGATTTCTTCCATAGAAAGCACCGGATTGCTTTTTTGAAATCTTCCGGCAAGCGTGCTTCCAACATTTCTTAACAAGCAGATATCTATTTCCGAATTTGAATTATGTACTCTTATATCACATTCACTGCTCGTAAAAACTATGCAGGAACGGATAGGAGTGTTTGGAAAGAGCTTTTTTAAGGCACGTATATGATAGCCATTTTGTTCAATAGGATTTTTAAATGTATTGTTTTTGGCAGTTCTAAAATATTGAGTCCAAACCGCATCTGTATCTTTGCCATAAATTATTCCTTTATAATGCTTTATTTCAAAAACATATAATCCCGTTTCGTGAATCAGCAACAAGTCAATTTCTGTCGTGTGGGCCGAACTGACAGGAATGCGCAGATTCATCAGAATTTTGCAAAACCCGGAAATCTCCTTATATAATTCACAAAACAGCAGGTATTCCCCGTAATAACCCTTGCCGCGCTCGTCCCAGACTCGCTTTTGCTCATCTATATCTACGCTCGTTAATTGTTTATAGACTTCTTTAAGCTCCATATATTCACCCCCGCTGATAATTATAATATTTTACCGCAGAATATAAGCCTTGCCGCAACGCCTCCGGCCTGCGCAGTGTCATACATCCTTTCGGTTAAAAACGGGGGCAGCGCCGAAGGCTCATATATAAAATCAGCCGCACTGACGCGGCCTAAAGCATTCTGATAAAAACGTCCGCCGCGGCATGCCGCGGCTGCCGGACGGTGATGACATGCTGCAAAGTCCGCCGCTGCCTATCGGTACAATACCCGATTGAGCCGCCGGGGCCAAATCGGAAACAGAGCCTAAAAGCATTTGTCCCATTTGGCATAGCCCGCCACGCGTGCGCAGGCATGCAGGCTTTCGTATGCCCGCGATGAATCTGTACGGCATGCTTCCGCCAAGTCTGTGACAGTCTGAGCTTAAAGCCGCCAGACCTAAATCAGACCGTCAGACACAGCCGATTACCGGCATAAAACGGCTCTCAGTCCAAATCAGAGAAAAATGGACAAAGCAGGCCGTGCTGCGGCACATCAGCTCATGCTGCCTTCAATATACAATATTGCAAAAAGCGCCGCGGCCGGACTAAACGGGCGCAATCACACCGCGAGGAGTATTTGTGCAAAACCGTGCCAGGCACCGCCATACCAGCCGGCTGCCCGGGCCGGTGCCTATTTGCTGAGGGTTGTGCCGGGATAATAGTGACTGAGTATCTGCTCATACGACCAGCCGGACGCCGCATAAAGGTTTGCGCCCTCCTGACTCATGCCGACTCCGTGACCGTAGCCCTTCACCACAAAGGTAAACGAGTCGGATGCCGCGTCATAGCTAACCGTAAAGGCGTGCGAGCGCAGCACATTCGACGCTCCAACTCTCGAGGAGGTCAAAACATTGGTTCTGAGGTGATAGCCGGTATCGGACGCAAGCCCACCGAAATTCACCGTTTTTACATACAAACCGGTCGCGTCGTAGGTGGGCTGGATCCACAGAGATTTATCGGCAACAGTATTGAGGTCGACGCCGTACTGTTTCATAACGCAGTCCGCTATTGTTGCGGCAGAGTAGGTGCGCGTGGTCTGGAACTGGCTGCACTGAGAATCCACACTGCTGTCGACGCTGACAAGATAAGGCATATCGCCGCCCCAAACGTCGGCGCTGCGCGTGGTTTTTCCGGCGGACATTGCAAAATACAGCGAATTGCAAATCTGGCCATTATAGGTGAGCACCTGTCCTGCAACGGCCTGCGCCGCCTGAGTGGCACGCGCGCCGGCTGTTTTCATCGGAGCCGAAGCATCAGAGGAGTCTCCGGCGGCGCCGTTATAGTAAAGATATGTATATGTCGCGACGGCCTGTGCCTTCAGCGCTTCAAGATTAAAGGAGGAGCCCATTTCCGCCTCTATCACCTGAGCGACAATGTCCACGGCGCTGCCCTGTACAACGCTGCCGGTGAACTGATTTGTCACCGTGAACTGGATGTCGGCGCTCGGCTCGGGATCATCGCTTATATCCGGCGGCACCGACGGCGGCGCCGTTTCGCTTGACGGTGCCGTAGAAGGCTCCTGCTGTGCTGATGAGGAAGGCGCAGACGAAGACGGCAGTACCGATGCTGAAGCTCTTGATGAAGAGGCAGCGCGGCTGCTCGAGGCGAGAGCGCTTGATGACTGCGGCAGCAGTGAGGACAGCAGTCCGCTTTCAAGCATTGACTCAGCCGACGACTGAGATATTGAGCTTGAGCTGTCCTCCTGCGCCTGCGCGGCCGCCTGTATAATGAACGGGTTGTTGGCAGCCGCTGTGTGCTGCGGCTGCAGGGCAGCTTCGTTTATTACAGCAGAGGAAACGTCGTACCCGCTGCCTGTGCCTATATCTACACGCTTGGCGACAACGGCTATGCAGGTGCCGTTTTCCGCACTGTACTGAGTCGTCAGCGTAAGTATCTCATCCGTGGGCAGCACCTCTACCGGAGTTGTGAGGAAGGAGCGCCCGCGCAGCTCCGTTATATATGCCTCAAACGCCTCATCGCCGGAAAATTCCGTTTGCCGAAAGTTAAAGTCGGAGCCTGTTTCGTCCGCAATGACAGCGGCGAATACGACCCATTCCTTGTCCTCAAAAATCGTGTCCATGGATACGGTGTAATGGCTTTTATAAAAATCAATATCGGTGTATTTTGTCAAATCGCCCAGCATGCGCGAGTCGCCTAAATTGTTTCCCTGTATAATGGTGTTCCTGTTCGAAGCGCCCTGCGCAGAATCATATTCCTTCGACATATACAATGAGCCGTACTTATTGTAGGTGCCGTCGAACAGGTGATTTTCATAAAAATCAGCTTCCACCCCATCAAGCTGTGCAACGGGATAATCTATGCCTGTTCCCTCAATCTTGAGCCAGCCCGCAACGTTTTGGTTTACGGTATACAGCTCACCGAACTTGTCTTGTATTTCCTGCGGCGCCTCCGTACTGCTCTGGCCGTAATCCTCACGCAGACGTGCATAGGCGGAGTCGGCCGCGTATGCGGCGAGGAATTTGTCATAAACAAGGAAAAATGCCGCGCCCAGCACTGCAGCTATGAGTATAAACACGGCAATGCCGACGCCTATCCTGCGTCCCGTTCGCCTGCGCGGCGCCGTCAGCAGGGAAATATCGTCGTCCGTATATTCCGCATCGTCTTCGTCCGGCTCGTCGTAATCAAGCTCCTCGTCCTCATCAAGGAGAGGGCCTGCAGGCAAATCCCCGTCCTGTGTCTGCACGGCACTGCCACCCAAAGAAGCAGACGGCACCCGCTCGCCGCTCCTCTCGGACAGTGCGCTTATCGGGATAAACTCCTCAAAGCTTTCGTGCGTCTCCGTTTCGGGGGATATGCCGTACTTTTCGCTTAAAAACGGGAAAATGTACGTATCAAATACGCCGGCAATGTCCCCCTGAGGAATGGGGAGGAAAATTATGCTCTGCTGTCCGCTTTCGGACACACAGCCATGATATATGTAATCGTCGCCCACAAATGTCTTTGCACCCGCCGGTATTACGGCCGGCCTGTCCTCGCCGTCGGCGTCAAAAACATTTGTCAGCGTGCGTGTGTCAAGCCCTATTGCCCGCGAAACGTCGCTTACCGCGGTATCGCTGTCGGCTGAGAAGCATATGAAAATAATCTCGCTCGACCTGACCGCCGCCGCAAGCGAAAGTATCATTTCTTTCCGGCTGTGAGTCTCGTGAGAGCCTGCGGCATACTGTGATATGCGCCGCAGCTGACGGGAAACAGCCGTGTCCGTCATACCCGTGTATATTACTTCATACCTCATTTTTCCGCTCCTCTGATTTACATGCCCCAAATATTTTTATAAGCCCCCATCAGCCCGCCGTCATCTGACGGCAGGCAAACACCCGCGCAAAAACACAGAAAAATCCGACACGCATATGTATTCCGCCGGCCGTGACCCTTCAAGCAGGTCAAATAGCATCAGTGCGGCGCCTTTAACGAGATTTGTAATAACAAGCTGTACCCGCATGCCGAATATATTTTGTCCGGCGATACAAGAACTTTCACCTTGAGCATTACAGCCGTGCCCTTGCAAGCCTCCGCAATTTATGCCGGCAGTGCGTGCCGTTTTTCCTGCTGACTGACAGAGCCGTACATGCCAAAGGGGCAGCGGCATCATCTCCAAAGGCTAAATGCTATACGACTCGCCGCATGTGTGCCGATATTAAGCCTGTATGGCGTCCGGAAGCAAAGCGACGCGGGGAGTGCTTTTGCATTTTGCGGCCTCTCATACTTAAAACGCACAGTAATATCTGTTTTAATGCAAAAAGTGTAGGATTGCAGCGCTGTGTCAAAAACACAGGTCAGAATTTAAGCAGGTTGTCGTGAATATATGTACAAGCTTCGCCGTCGCTCTATGCCGCACTTGAGGTCTCTGTCTCATGTGAGGTCGAGCCCTCCTCGGAGGAGACCTCTGACGAGCCTCCATCCGAAGCAGTTGACCCGGAAGAAGTGTCCGGCGGCGTTTCTGACGACGCCGGCACCTCGCTTGACGGGGTCTGGCTGGAGCTGGGCGGCGAGGATGACGGGGTGCTTGATGAAGCCGGAGGCGTGCTGCTCACCGATGGCTGGCTGCTGGTCGTACCGCCTCCGGAAGACGTGCTTGTACTGGATGGCCTTGACGAACTGCTTGGTCTCGACGAGGCAGCCGGCCGTGAAGAACTGCTCGGCCGGGATGAGGAGCTCGGCGGTGGTGAGCTCGAAACAGGCGCCTGGCTCGGCACATCAGTGATAACCGACGTCACCGGCTCGGAAGGAACGGCGTTCGGGTCGGGCGATGCTATAACCTGATTCGGGTCATAATTTGACGGGATATTTGTGGCATAGGCTTCGTCGTTGAATACCGGCTTTGTCGTGCCGTAGCGTCTTGGATATTTGTCGTACATGGCCTGCGGAAGAAGCACATTCCTGTTGACACTTACAAGAGAGGTGTCTATTTCTGTGCTCTCGCCCGGGCGCACCTTGCGCGCGAATATAACAAGCCTGGCCTCATCGATGTCGTAAGCGCAGGTCGAAAGATTTATTATGTGGTCGTCAGCCTTTACATCCACCGGCGTATTTATAAATGAGCGCCGGCGCACCTGATTTATAAACTCTAAAAATTCTATATCGCTGCCAAAATCCTGCTGGCGATAGTTAAACGGCAAGGTGGTGTCGTGCTCCTCCTCGGTGTTGACGAAGATAACGGCGAAAATTTTGTACACCGCTTCTTCGTAAATGGTGTCGAAGGTGATAAGCGGGTAGAGATTATAATGCTCCACGCCGTATGTCGTGGCGCTGGTCGGCTTTACGTCGGTTCTGTAACGGTTGAGCTGCCCGAACATCTGTCCGTCATGGCGGTTGTGTCCGTATATAGTTATATTCTGGCTCTGATACTCCGGAGTGATAACATTGTTGCAGTCGACAAAAAGCTCGCCCTCCGCCAGCTGCGCCCCGTTATATTTATGATCGAGATAATAGTCGTTGTTGTTTGTCTTCATAACGACGTTATCCGTTTTTATTCCGTTGATAGTCATCCAGCCGATAGCATCGTTGTTCAGGTCATACAGCTTTTGATACTTTGCAAGGATATCGCTGCCCTCGGTTTTTTGCCCTGAGGGCAGGCCGGAAACAATAATATTCCTCGTGCTGCTTGTTATGTCCTCAGATCTGCGCCTGTCGCCGAAATAATCGACAAAAAAGCAGATGCAGAAGATAAGCACGCCGACCGACAGCAGAAACACCAGCTTTCTGACGACCTCAAGCGGCGGGTCACCCTTCCACGGGATAATGCCCTTTATAAAACTATTTTTTTTTTCCGCTTTATACCCGCTTACCGCGGCATCAAGCTCCTCGGTTATATCATCGCTGCCCTCTCCCGGCAGCCTGCCGTTAAACAGCATATAAAGCCTTATCAGGTTGAGCGCAGTCGACGATGCAAGATGTCTTATATAATCGCGCTCGTCGGAGCCGTGACCGAAAATGTTCCTCTTAACCCAAGTGTGCTCGCCGTTGCTTATGGCAATGTACACAAGACCCACCGGCTTTTCATCGGTGCCGCCGTCGGGGCCGGCTATGCCGGTTATGCCTATGCCTATGTCCGAGCCGCTTTTTTCCTTTACACGCTGGGCCATTTCCCTTGCGACCTCGGGACTCACGGCGCCGTGTGCCTCTATTAAGTCAGCGGGCACGCCCAAAAGCTCGGTTTTCATCTCGTTAGAGTAGGTAGTGACGCCCATGCTGAACACCTGCGAGGAGGAAGGGACGTCGGTTATGCGCTTGGAAAGCAGTCCGGCCGTGCACGACTCCGCCGTGGCGACGGTGAGCTTTTTCTCCTTAAGGCCGTTTACTACTGCCGACTCCAGCGTTTCATCGTCATAGCCGTATATATATCCGCCGGCACGCTTTCTCAGCTCATCGAGCTTCGGCTCGCAGAGCGACCTTGCCTTTTTTTCGTCCTTTGCCTTGGCCGTCACCCTGATATGCACCTCGCCGGTTTTAGCGTAGGGGGCCACGGTCGGATTCTCGCCGTCAAACATGTCCTCAATTTTTTCAGCCAGCTGCGATTCGCCGATGCCTATAAACTTGACGGTGCGGGAGAAAATAACTCCATCGGAGAATTTTGAAAGGAATTTGGGTGCATACTTGTCAAACATGGGCCGCATTTCCGACGGGGGTCCGGGCAGAAGCATTATTATCTGCTCTCCGGCCTTAAGTACGATGCCGGGCGCAGTGCCGTGGTCATTTTCCATTATCTCGGCGCCCTGCGGAATCATCGCCTGCTTGCGGTTGTTCTCCGTCATCTGGCGTCCCGTGCGCGCAAAATAATCCTCTATTTTCCTGAGCGTAGGCTCGTGCAGCACCAGATCGATGTTAAGCGCCCTGCATACCGTTTCTTTTGTTATATCATCGTCTGTCGGACCAAGGCCGCCGGTTATTATTATAACCTGGCTCCTCTCCACCGCCAGCGAAAGCAGCTTGATAAGGCGCTGGGCGTTGTCACCGACCGACGACTGGTAATATACGCTTATGCCGAGGTCGGCCAGCCTTTTTGATAAAAAGGTGGTGTTGGTATTCTCAATATTCCCGAGCAGCAGCTCGGTGCCTACCGAAATAATTTCTGCGTTCATGCAAGGCTCCCATCTCCGGCGTCTGAATATGGTAAAGCCTCCCGCCTGCATCGCCGGAAATGGCGGGGCTTTGTCCGCCGGCAAAACTGCCGGATTTATGTCTGCGCAGACCTGCGCTTTTATAGCTTTATTTTACATTCCGTACGGCCATGCTACATTCCGCACAGCGATGTGCTGAAATCTTGCCGCACGTCACAGCCGAGTCGATTGACTCACGGAGCATCGCGGCTTCTCCAGTGCGGCCGTGCCTTTTGTAAAGCGCCAGGTACGCGTATAAGGGCGGCTTCGTCAGCACTGCATACACACGGCGCCTTTAAGAAAGCGCTCCGCCGGCCGACGAGCGGAATTTCATTGCGTCCGACAGGCCAAATTTTCATTTTGCCGCGTCATAAACAGTCCATATCAATACGAATATCCCGCCGTTAGCTCTTCAAAATATTTTTTGCCTCTTAAGTCTTATTATACATAATCGACTGCCGCTAAATATCTAAAACCGTTGCGCCGCGCTTAAGACAATGAACATTATAAATGCACCGGCCTACTCGATAAGGCGTTCCTCTGCCGCCTGCGCCGCCTCGGCCACCAGCGACTCAACATCGAGACGCTGCTCCTGCGCCTCAAGCTCGTCAAGCTGTGGGCGCGTTTTAGGGTGCCGCGGAGTAAACACGGTGCAGCAGTCCTCAAACGGCTGTATCGACGTTTCAAAGGTGCCGATATGCCGTGCTATGGCAATTATTTCCTCCTTATCCATGCCGA
The DNA here is from genome assembly GCA_944412495.1 of uncultured Clostridia bacterium. Taxonomy (GTDB): domain Bacteria; phylum Bacillota; class Clostridia; order Oscillospirales; family Acutalibacteraceae; genus Timburyella. Next base: position 59,427 of record CALYBL010000014.1, read on the forward strand.
TAAGGGGGCGGAAGACGGTAAGGGCCGCTGCGTCGTCGGTGCAGCACAGTGCGCGGAGCGTCTGGCTTGCCACCTGACCGAGGCTTTCGCCCGTAATAAGCGCGAGAGAATGGTTATTTTGTGCTATAATCGACGCCGTGCGCATCATAAGCCGGCGCATGACAAGGGTGGAAAACGGCTCGTCGACCTTGTCGCGTATTTCTTCCTGTATTTTCGTAAAGGGCACCACATAAACGGTTATGGGCCCGCTGTATTTGGCAACAATCTCGAGCAGCTGCATGACCTTTTTCTCGGCCCGCTTGCTGGTGTAGGGCGGAGAGGCGAAGTGCACTGCCGACAGCTTAAGGCCCCTGCGCGCCATCATCCATGCCGCAACGGGACTGTCTATGCCGCCGGAGATAAGCACCGTGGCTCTTCCGGAGGTGCCGGTCGGCAGCCCGCCGGCGCCCTTTTGCTGACCGGCCCTGACATATGCCTCTCTTTCGCGTATTTCGACCGTGACGATAACGTCCGGGCGGTTTACGTCCACATTGAGGTGCGGAAAGGCGTCAAGCAGCCTTCCGCCGAGCTCGCGGCATATTTCGGGTGATTTTAAAGGGAATGTCTTGTCCGCCCGCTTCGCCTCGACCTTAAAGCTTTTTACAGGCAGCAGATATTTCTCCAAATATTCCGGCGCACCGGCGAAGATCGCGTCCATATCCTTGTCAAAAGCTGCGGCGCGGCTCACGGCCGACATGCCGAAGGTCTTCAGAGCCGCGTCAAACGCCGCGTCTATGTCGGCGCCCTCACCGGGGCGTATGTATATCGTAGACTGTGAAATTGAGACGTCAAAGCCTCCAAAGCAAGAAAGGCGGCGGCGCAGATTTTTTAAAAGTATGCTTTCAAAATCCGTCCGATTAAGACCTTTAAGCGCCATTTCACCGCATTTTCCAAGTATTATTTCTCTCATACACATCCCCAAAAAGCAATAATCTAAGGCATTGCCGGACTTTCGGCGCAAAACGTAATTTTATTATGGCCGGCCCGGATAAGTTATGAGCCGATTTTAGGCCCGTTGAGCAAAAATTCAGTAAAAAGCTTGATTCTTCCAAATATATTATAGCTCAAACACAAGCGTCAATTATTATATATTTTGTTAATTTTTTGCTTCTAAATATTGTATATGTGCCGCTCGCGAGAAAAAAGGTCAGCGGCAAAGCTCCCTGAGAGCGCCTGTTAACGCATCGATATCCTCCGCGGTGCTGAGCCTCGACAGGCTTATTCTTAAAGAGGAGTCTATAAGCTCAAGGGGGAGTCCCTGCGCCTCAAGCACATGGCTGAGCCTGCCCTTCGAGCAGGCGCTGCCGCTGGATACGTATATCTCTCTTGTCTCAAGCCGGTGCAGCAGTGTTTCGGCTTTGTGTCCCGGCAGGCTTATATTTATAATATACGGCAGCGCGTCGCCGGGCGAGTTGACAACGACCTTCCCGCTAAGGGAAGCTATGCCGCTTATAAGCCGGTCCTTGAGCGCCGCCGCAGCCTCGAGGTTTTCGGATATGCTTCCTATATCCCCTGCTGCTGCGCCAAAGCCGGCAATGGCCGGCACGTTTTCCGTTCCGGGGCGCACTCCCTTTTCCTGACCGCCGCCGTACATAAGCGGAGCAATCCTTACGCCTTTTTTTATATACAGCGCGCCCGCGCCTTTGGGGCCGTGTATCTTGTGAGAGGATATGCTCATCAAATCTATGTCCTCCGCCGCGGCGTTTATGCGGACCTTGCCGAACGCCTGGACGGCGTCGCAGTGTACCAGCGGCCGCTTTGCCATGTCAAACCGCGCCGCGGCTGCCTTTGCGGCGGACACGGCCGCGCTTACCGGCTGTATCACACCCGTCTCGTTGTTTATGTACATCAGGCTTATCAGTATCGTGTCGCCGTTTACAGCGTCATATATATCCTTTTCGCGGACTCTCCCTGAGTTGTCGGGCGTGAGCCATATAACCTCGTATCCGCGTCCCTCAAGCGCCTTAAAGGCATTGAGCACCGACGGATGCTCAATGGCGGAGGCAATAAGGCGCCTGCCGTATCTTTTCCGCGCCTCCACGGCGCCGAAAATCGCCGTGTTGTTGGCCTCCGTTCCGCCGGAGGTAAAGGCTATGCAGCCGGCCTCGCAGCCAAGCAGACTCGCTATTGCCGCCCTTGCATCGTCAAGATAGCCTTCGGCAGTCACACCCAGCATATGCAGCGAGGAGGGGTTGCCGAAATCCTCACGCAGCGCCTTTTCCGCTGCCTCCAGCGCGCGTCGGCAGACCGGCGTGGTGGAGCTGTTGTCAAGATAAACCAATATGCCTGCCTCCTAAATCAGCTTTACATAAAACCATACAGTTAAATTATACAATAAAAACGCGCCTGCTTCAACACAAATATTTGCATTAAAAGAATATTTTATGCCTCTGAAGAAAAAATATATAAAAGAAAAAAATCAGCCCGACGCGGCGAAAGGGAAAAACTGAAAACATAAAATCAAGGCTGTGCGTGGCCAAATGCAGGGCCTGACGGCCGAGCCGCACGGCGGGCAGTGGTTTAATGAGAAGAGGTTGAAGTGCATGAAAAATATATCCCGGCGCGCGGCCATAAGGATAATAAGCTTTGCCGCCGCATTTGTGATAGCGCTTTCGGGTGCGGCGTATTACGGCTACGTGGTGGCCCAAAATTACAAGACGGAGCTGGAATACGGCTACCACCGCGCGCTCAATGACCTTGCGGACTATATATCCAACATACGCCTGCTTCTGCAGAAGGGGACGTATGCCACGACCAGCACGGCGCTGACGCAAATAGCCGCAGAGCTGTACAGCGGCACCGCGTCGGCAAAATGCTGCGTAGCCCAGCTTCCGGTAAGCGACGAATATATGAGCGGGCTCAACAAATTTTTGTCTCAGGCGGGCGAGTTCTCGCTGGAGCTGGCCAAAAAGACGCTGCGCGGCGCCGAAATATCCGAAGACGAAAAAAATACGCTGGCAACGCTCTCACAGACGGCAGAGGAAATATCGGCGCAGATAGAGGCGATACAGTTCACCGCCGCGGACAAAAACTTCCGCAGCAGCGATGTGGCAAGCGACATATCGGCCGGCGAGCCGACGGTGCTGCTGCAGCAGATGGGCGAAAGCATCGAGCGCGAGAGCGAGGAGGATGCAATATTTCCCGTTTTGGTCTATGACGGCTATTACTCCGACCATGTTCAGGGTCAGGAGCCCAAGGCGACCGAGGGAATGGCGGAGATAACCGAGGAGGAGGCGCGTAACGCGGCTGCGGCTTTTCTTAATATCGACGCTTCACAGCTGACGCTCTCCAATACGAACGACGGAGAAATTCCGTACTACGGCTTTGAAAGCGGGGATGCTTCCGTAAGTGTCACGAAAAAGGGCGGACTTCTGCTTTATATCACCAATCCGCGCAGAGTGGAAAGCGAAGACATAAGCTATGACGAGGCAATGGATATAGCGAGAGTCTATCTTCAAAATATCGGGCTGGGTAATTTTACCGTGAATTACTACCTTGTGAGCGAGGGCGTGCTCACCGTGGCCATGTCGTATGTGGACTCAAGCGGCGGGCAGGAGGTCATATGCTACCCCGACCTGATAAACGTCGGTGTTGCTCTGGATAACGGCGAGGTGGTAAATTACAACGCATCGGAGTATATACTGTCGCATCAGACACGCGACATGTCGGCCGCAGCTTATACCGAGGAGGAAGCGCGGCAGGTGCTGAGCTCAAACCTCACTTCCCAGCAGGCAAATCTGTGCGTTATTTCGGTGCCCGGATATATAGAGGCGCTGTGCTATGAGTTTATGTGCACGGGCACTGACGGCGAGACGGTGCAGGTCTTTATCAACGCGAGCAATTTGGAGGAGGAAAAAATTCTTCTGCGTGTAGAGACGGCCGGCGGGAATTTCTACAGATAAAAGAAAAGCAGCTTAACAATGCTTTTGAGCGGACAGAATTCTCCCGCTTTGGGGCAAGGAGAAAAACACGGCGTTTTGACGCCGTGTTTTTATATGTGTATACATTCAGATTACTTTAAAAAGCAATATTGACATTACGCTTTTTGGATGATATAATATCAAACGCAATAAATTTTATAGTTTATGCGAGTGTGCTGGAACAGGCAGACAGGCACGTTTGAGGGGCGTGTGTCGTATGGCGTATGGGTTCAAGTCCCATCACTCGCACCACGTCGTCGCGGACTATGTATCGTTCGCGACGACTTTTCTTTTGAAAAGTCATCGGCTCACTCACGCCGCTGCTCCTCCTTTCCGCAAAAAAGTCACGCTTGCTACGGCTGTTCGCTTGTAAACGCCCTCACGACGGCTCGCTGTCGCTACCAACTTTTTGCGAGTCGCATAAATCATTTTTGTCCTTTGGCAGTAAGATGCCGGACTCATAGTTTTTTTGGTTCAGCATTATTTTTTATTTTTACGGCAAAACCGGATTTTTCGTTATCTTTTTTGCTACGTCGTTACACCAGACTTGTTTTTTTATTTTACTACTGTATCCGCGAAGTTAGCCTTGTCTTTAATAACCGTAAGAATTTACACAGGTTCACGTCCATACATTAAAACAAAACAATATCTTTTTTGTTGCCTTTTGCCAGGTCGGAACGAGTTGCGCTCGTTCCGATTTTTTATTTTATAAAAAATCAGTCACCCGCTCCACTGTTCCTCCTTTTCCGCAAAAGGTCACGTTCACATCGGCTAACGACTTGTAAACGCGCCGTTTTTACGCCGATTTGTTCACTGCCAACCTTTTGCGGGTTCGAGTCTGTTTCAAAGCTTTTCGCAGGCATCTCTTTTGTTGCCTCCTTACAGACTGAGTCTGGACGCGTGCTCGCGTTTATACCCGGCTTTTTATTTTGTTTTTGTATCCGCGAAGTTAGTCTCGCCTTTAATAACATTAGAGATTTACACCGTTTCACATCTATACATCCATACATCAAACCGGCAAAATATCTTTTGCCGGTTGCCGCAGGTTATCCCCTGTATGATTACGCAGAGCTTTATTTGTGCCTGTTTTGCTTGGATAAAACGCAGCATAAAAATCAAAAATGCAACACAAATTCAAATAAAATATATGTTTTTAAGAATAAAGGAGAAAATTTCTCGTCGCAAGCTTTGCTCTATATTTATAGTTTTTTTCAATTTTTGAATTGAATTATAGCTGTTTTTGAGTTATAGTTAAGAAGGAATATCTTACCTGTTAACATAGGAGGAGTGTTTAGTGAAGAAATCAGTAAAAGGCAGCGTATTAAGACGGGCAATAATTTTGCTTTGCCTCGCACTTGTGACGGCACTGCTGTCAACGGGCCTCATGACGGGCTGCTCGCCATCCGACGGTGAGCTTGGCGGCGAAACGATAAGTGTTTTTGGCGACAGTATAACTCAGGGCGCAAACTGTCCGGACATACCAAACGAAAGCTATATAGGTATAGTACGCAAAGAACTGAATGCAAGGTATGCTTCCGGCAACTATGGATTTGTCTCAATGCATTCAAAAATGAGCAATACATCCGGAGTGTATCAAGAAATACATCAGGTCAGTGCGAACGGCTTTAATTCTACGTCAAACGGCAAATATATCAATGCTATGGCTTATGTCGGCTCGACGCAGGGAAGCACCATTGACATAGAGGTTTATGAAAGATTCAATGAGGCATATGTATATTATTATGCCTGTGATGGCTACGGTGCCTTCGACGTTCTTGTAAACGGAGAGGTAGTCATGAGCGTCGATTGCAGCGAGGGCACTACAGAAGCGTTAATGGTATCCGACCCTGTTGATATCTCTGCTTATGATAATGCGGAGATTCAGATAAAAATAACGAGGGCCGGACAGGTAGTTATTACTGGAATGGCCTATTATGACGACCCTGCTGACTTTGTAATAAACAATTACGCGCTGGACGGGCTGCGTCTTACCCAGCTAAGCGATGAGGTTATTGACCAAATATGCGATGCAGACACAGTAATATTCGCGCTGGGCTTTAATGACAGCTATAATGACGATGCTGATGTATTTTCCCAAAAAATAAACAAGGTCATCGAAGCTGTAAAGAAGTACGGCTGCAAGCTGTATGTAAATGACTTTGTCTGGACGGGTGACGCTGCAACTAACCATTATAAGCTTGAGCTTCAGCGCCTGGCCGAGGAATGTAGCGGCACGTATATCGATTATGTAGGCGAGATAGGACAGGAAATGCTCGATGCCATGGGTGACTGGGCGCATCCGAGTGTGGAGGGCCACCGCCTTATAGCAGAGCTTTTGCTCAGTAAAATAGAACTGCCTGAAGAGGGTGCTGCCGCTGACGTGACTGACAGCGGAGCTCAAGCTTGATTAGCAGTCATGATAGCGGCTGTTATAGTAGGAATAGCGGCAGTAGCAGCTGCTATGACAGCGGTGGTCAAATTCAAAAAAGCAATAAAAAGGAATAAGAATGCATATCGGTTATTATAGCGGGTATATAGCAATACTCACAAATGGTGCTTTCCCAAATGAAAAGCCGCTCAGGTTCTGGGCGGCTTTTTTATACTGCTTCTCCGTTGTTTCGCTTTGATTTATGGCGCATTACCAAAATATGTTTAGACAAGCAAAGCACTGCAGCAGTATACGGCAGATATAAATCAACAGTATGCAAGCCGGCTTCGTGCCGCTGGAAGTTTATGATGCATTTTTTTACAGCGGGCAAGGCATATGCACTGCCGGCGGACTAAGGCCGTAATGCCGCACTGAATTATGAGATGCATCAATCCTATGAAAGCTTCATGCAGTATGCAGATGAGAATGGCATCCCATGTGGCGTCAGCTTTGAATCCTTTAAAACTGAGTATGAGGCACTGGAATATGAAAGCGTCGATGCCTATCTTGAAGACCTGTATGAAATTATTACTCCTTCGGAAAGCAACGAATTTCTCGATAATACAATTGCCTTTGAAAAAATTGAACTTGATGCGGCATCCGAATACCAAGCATCTGAATTTGACCTGACGGACCTGGGCTATGACGAAGAAACCGTTGAAGCTTATAAGGCTTATGCCGTACAAGCGGAAAACAGCCGTGTATACGGCATGTACATCGAAGATTTCGTTTATAAATATGAAAACTCCGGGTTGAGCCTTGAGGAATACTGTGACGTCTTATATGAAGAAATTGCCGAGGAAGCCGCGGCCCAAAGCGCTTTGGCGGCTGAGGAAGCTTCCCTCTCAGCGGAAAACGATGACACAGCATCCGAAAGCGCTGAAGCGGCCGACGGCCAGGATGCCGTCGCATACTCTTCCTCCAGCGGAGGCTCCGATTATTACTATAATATAGGGACATCTCTTCAGGTGTAGCCAAATTATAGCAAATATAAAATAAAGACAACAGTTCAAAAAGGAGATATAATATTAGATGAGAACGGCAGTAGTGGTGTAGCAGGTCATGCGGCAATAGTAGACGGTTATATGTACAGCAATACCTACGGAGCATATATAAGAATTATAGAATCAATCAAGGACGGTGTTCGCTATGGCCTTTTTGACGATACCAGAGCAGATGAACGAAGCTCATATCTTTTTAGGGTGAATAGTGCGACTATCTTCCAAAAAAAATGCTGCTGTTGAATTTTGCAGAAGGCAGCTTGGAAAGGGATGGACGTTTGATACTTCACATGACTATAGTGAGACTAAAGAAAAGTGGATGTGTTCGCAGTTAGTATGGGCAGGCTATAAAAATCAGGGAATAGATATTGAAGGCGGTATGGGGATTGGTGTTCTTCCTCATGATATTACTATTTACAGTCCTTTAACTACACATATTAATTTCCGTGGAGTTCCAAATCCGGTCGGCACACTTGACCTTGTCACCGGCGAAAACGGCAAAGTCAGGGTAGGCGGCTGGGCGTTTGACCATGATAATCCTACAGCTTCTGTAGACATACATGTATATATCGGCGGAGAGGCGCACTCTCCTGATGCGGCAGGATTTAACATGGGACCGACGAACACTTTAAGGCCGGATGTGAACGATGTTTACGGCATAAGCGGAAACCACGGCTTCAGCTATACCATTGACACTAATATGCGCGGCTGGAATCCGGTTTATATTTATGCTATTAATATAGGCGCGGGCGGCAATACAATAATAGGTATGAAGCATGTTGAGCTTTTAGGGGCGGCCTGATGTCAAATTTAATATAACAGCAAAAATCTCCCGCATGAAAACCTTGCGGGAGATTTTTCTTAATCCGTTTTAAAGAGCGACGGAAACGCCCTCTGCAGTGCGGCAAAGCCGCCGTTGGCCGCTAAGGCAATAATCATACCGTTAAACAGTATAAGCACTCCGTTTGAGACGGTTAGCCGGCCGGTAAAAAAATATGCGGGATACAGCACTGCAAGAGTAATTAAATAGCTCCACAGCTGTGTCGGAATTTTTCTGATAAATTTTAAATCCTTGGTCGCCTGGGTGACAACAAGGACCATGGCCAGTCCGCCTGCATAAGTTGCGAGCTCGGACCAGGTTACAAACTCCATTTACATCACCTTTCTGCAGCAGGCTGTGCATAGGCGGCGGCCGCAGCCCTGCATAGACCATTATTCATTATATGTTAATTTTGACATTTGACTGCCAAAAGTATTTCCGGCACTGACGGCCGGGATTGGTTAAAACATCGGTGAGGGTACAAGAGCCTTTATCCTATGGTAACTGCTCCGATAATCCAAGAGATAAGCCCGCCTGCCAGGGCGGCAATTATGGCGGTAATAATCTGCTGAAGCCTTTTTTTAGGCTGACTGTCTATTTCCTCGATCTTGCGTTCGTGCCTCGCCAAATGCTCATTGGTATGCTTTAATTCGCTTGTGAGCGTCGCGAGCGTTTCGTTCATTGTCCTTATCTCCGCCTGCACCTGGCGAAGGTCTGCGACATCACGCTCCAGGGCTATAAGCTTTTGCTCGTGCCGCTCCAATATAACATTTACTTCCTCCACGGTTAAATCCTTTCTCGATTGCAGCTGCGATTATACTATACAGCCCAAACAGGCCATTCGGTGGACTAATTAGGGTAAGCCCGGACAAAAATTTAAGCATCGCGCAGGGTAAAATACATAAAACAGCAGCGAACTCCAAAGATTCCCATCGTGGAATCATAGGGCGCTGTTATAGCAGCAATTACAAATAGTATCAGATTTGTAAGAATTATTGTAAATAATCAGGAAAGTAAATATAATAATATCAGATGAAAAAAGCTATTGCAGAGGAGTGTGACAGAGCATGAAAAAGACGATATGTTTAGCGGTGATTCTTGCTGCGGTGATGCTGCTTGTCTCCTGCGGTGATGGGGAAAAGACAGAGCAGACAAACAGCTCATCTGCATTTTCTCGGACGGCGGTGTCTTCGCAGACACCTTCCCCATCGTCGTCGGACAATAGCTCGACGGCTTCATATACTGCCGAGAAGACCTATGCATCCGGGGATTATATGAAGATGCTTGACGATGTTTACGGCGGATGCTGGTTAGGGTATGGCTATGCCTTCAAGGATATTGACGGTGACGGGTCAGAAGAACTGCTTGCTACACAGAATACAGTAGTGACGGCTTATGACTGCAAAGGTGAAATAACAGAGATAGGGAATATCAGATTTTCGACCGGAACTTTACAGCTGCTTTATACAGGGGATGAGGAATATCCCGGCATAGTGACCTTTACGGTGGGCGGCGGCAAGAATCATTACGGATATATGACGATAAAGGACGGCGAATTAGTGAATGACCCCATATGCGACATAGATTATTCCGCCGCGACAGGCCGGTTTGAGGACGTTTATTACACGAGGGATGAGCGCCTTATTGAGCTGGCACGTGCGGCCTATGATAATGAGCAGCGCATTCCGTTAATTGATGTAGAAGCAGAAAAATAAATGAAAGCTGGGGCCGGCTGTATGCCGACTCCAGTTTTTGTATGTTCCGTTTGTTTTCTGTTTTGCTTGGCCGAGATTCGCGCTCTATCAAATTTAGAAGATGTCGGAACATGCGGCCGCTGATAACTTGGCAGTGACGGCCCGATGCAGCTGCTTAAGGCTGTATATTATCAGTCTCTGTCTGTGCCGGAGGTGATAAGCTCCGCCTTTCTTTTGAAAAAGCGTTCGGATTTGCTTTCGCGCTGACCAATGCGATGAGTAAAAGATTTTACATTGCTGATGACAACGTTAAAAAACAAATCGTATGCAGCATCGGTTAGCTCGCGGAGAGCGGCCGATTCATGCCCGCGCTCATATTCTACCTCCAGCTCATAATCCTCTGTGTCCAGATATTGATTTTTGTCCAGCATTACCCTTATATTCGACGATGGGATAAGCGTTTTTCTGAGTGTTGTAAGGCTCCCTTGATATTTAAGCCCCTTGTCCGTAAAGAGGAAATCGTCTCCTGCACCCGAGACGGAATACGAGACCTCAACGCTGCAGTCGCTGTGGTTTGCGCTGTGCTTTTTTACCGTCGCAGTAAATGACCCTCCTTTTTCCCTTATGCGGCAGGTAATGCCTTTTTTGTTAAGCTCAAAGTCCTCGCTGTCGTAGTAGCGGTTGATTTGAGATGATATTTTGCCGCCGGCATAGCGGTATTCGGACAGGAAGAGATATTCTTCCTTGGTTAAAAGGATTTTCTTTTCAAATTCAAGCATTTTCATTCCTCCTTATAATTTTTCCCGAAGCGTTTTTATCCAGACTGCTTACAATTTCAATTTTTGCCGGGATGTGCGCGGCCGGCAGCCGTTCTATGCACATTTTTCTGACCTCGTCCCGGCTGTTAAAGCTGCCCGTGATTTTCAGACCTATCTGCGTTGTGCCGTTTTTGTCCTTATAAGGGTAAATCAGCGCATCCTTGGTGCGGCTGTCCTCCTTTAATGCCGCCTCAAGCTCCTGCGGATAGATGTTCAGCCCTGCCCGTATAATCAGGTCATCGCTCCGCCCGACGATTTTAAGCCAGCCGCTGCTGTCTATCTCTGCAATATCTCCGGTGCATAGCCAGCCGCTGCGCAGCTTTTCCCGTGAAAGCTCCGGGGCGTTATAATATCCGGACATAAGGCTCGGCCCTTTTACCCACAGCATGCCGCGCTGGTTTTTGGAGAGAGCTTTCCCCGAAGCGTCCCGTATTTCAAGCTTTACGGACGCGAGCGGCACGCCGACACGGTCGGGTGCTTTGTCAAAGTCCTCGGGCGGCATGTAGCTGACCCTCGGCCCCGCCTCGGTCAGCCCGTAAACATGATATATCTTGGAGTCCGGAAGCCCCTCTCTGAGCCTTATCCCAACATCCCTGCTCATGCATTCGCCGCTTACGACAACATGCTTTAAGGGAAGCCGGCTGCTTTCGCGGGCAAATCTCAGCAGCAGGCTTAAAAGCGTGGGCGTGCCTCCGAATACCGTGACGTCGTTTTCCCTTATTAGTCTGGCCAGCAGCGCGGGATTAAATTTTTCTGAGCAGAATATGATTTTTGCGCCCTTTACGAGTGCCGTCAGGAATTCGCCGGTAAGCACCGCGCAGTGATACAGCGGGCGGGAAATCAAAATTGTATCTGAGTCATCTGCTTTAAAATATTTGCAGATGTCCTCAACATTTGATACTATGGCGTTTTCCTCCAGCATGGCTCCCTTCGGCACGCCGGTTGTACCGGAGGTCCACATTATAAGTGCGGGCATGCTTTCATAAGTGGGAGCATTGCAGCCGTCGACGCGGTAAATCCGCAAAGCTCCGTCAATATCGCTTATCAGACAGGAGGGCCTGCATGCCTGCAGGATTTTTTTGACATGCGCGCTGCCATACCGTGCTGAGAGCGGTACTGCCGTAGTGCCGGCGGCAAAGCAGCCAAGCAGCGCCATTGCGTTTGCCATTTCCGACCGGCAGCATATTGCGCACAGTGCTTCTCCCGAAAGCCTTTGGGCAAGTATTTCCGCATATACGACAAGCTCCTCATACGTCATAAAGGCGCCCTCTTCCCCGACCTTCTGCGACGGTCGGCTGAGCATGTGCTCTTTTAAATACATCCATAGATTCATTGCGCTTCTCCTTTCGACGGTGCATAATACTTTGTCACCTGCTGGGCTGGATAGAAGACATCCTTCGGTGCCGCGCTGGATACAAAGGCACGATTTATATTTAGTGATACCCGCAAAGCCTCTGCTCAGACGTGCACAGGTCCGCAGCCCGGCAGTGCTCCGTGCAGACACGGGACTTTTATCTTAAGTGGTGGCCGGACACGTATTGCAGGAAACATACGTTATTCATCGGCTTTGTCGCCGATATCCTCCATGCTTTCGTTACCGGCTTCACTGCCGATGCCGCCGGCAGCTTTGCCGTCGACTTCATCTCCACGGTTTTTATCGGCCTTGTTATCAGCTTCGCCGGTGCTTTTGCCGTCGGCTTTACCGCCGGCTTTTTCGCCGCACTCGCTGCCGGACTCGCAGTAGGCGGAAACCATCTCAGCAACATCTGAAACCGTTTCCAGCTCAAACGGGTCCATATCCGACTCATCAAGCTCAATCATCAGGGCGTCCTCAAGCTCAATAAGCAGAGTTACCAGTCCGAAGCTGTCAAGTCCGATATCCTCCTGAAGCCGGCTTTCCGGCGTTATTTCATCGCATTCTATTACGCCGTGTATAATTTCCATTACTTTTTCGGTTAAGTTCATTTTTTAGCCTCCATAATTTCTTTTGCTCTGTAAATAACCTCGGTGTATGTTTCTTCCGGAGAAGCTTCGGTAGACAGCAGTATTCCTCCGTTTTTCCGGCAGATTCTAATATAGTTGTCCCGCAGCCGGTACTGCAGCTCCATGTCGATATACCGCGTTTCTTCCTCCGGGCGGCTTCTCACCCGCGCCACCGCCGTCTCAACCGGAACATCAAAGAAGAAGGCAATATCCGGCCTTATAACCGACTTTGCGGCCTCGTATATCCATCTGTCCCCTTCAAAGCCGCGGGCGCGCAGGTTGGCAAGGCAGGAGTAAAAATAGCGGTCGCTCAGCACTACCTTGCCCTTTTCCATTTGAGGGACAATGACCTTGCTCACGTGCTGCAGCCTGTCCGAGGCCGCCAGAAGCGAAAGGCTCCTGTAGTCGTAGCCGCTGTGGTCCGGGCAGTCCATGTATGTACGGAATATATCCGAATTTCTTACTGCGTCGGTCGGCTGCTTTGTCACAAATACCTCACACGTCTGCGAGAGCTCCTTTGCCAGCCGCGAAAGCATAGTGGTCTTGCCGCAGCCGTCAAGCCCGCAGAAGGTGATAAGCAGTCCGCCGGTTTTGTTTTTGTACATATTTAGTTTTCGCATTACTTATATCTCCTTTAGCAAAGACTCGCGGTTTTTGGCAAAAAAGCGGTTTTGGATATTTTTCTCCGTGTAAATAAACCGCTTGTGCTCAGACGGAGCAATGACTGTATGCAGAATGTCATAATTGCCCTTAAGATAAGCACGTGCCGTTCTTTGAGCATTATCCTCCGGTATGCCGAGCAGCTCGCTTGTCCAAAGTATGACGCAGCCGCATATATCTCCCATTCCGAGCCGCCGTGCCCTCTCCAAAGTTTTGCGGAGGTCATCGTCCGTGAGCCTGTTAAGAAGCAGATAAATGTCGCTGAATTTATACAGCGTCATATCTCTCCTCATTTTTATCCATGGCAATGTCGTGGCCTCCTTATAGAGGTGGCTGCACAAATGGATAAAAAAGTCGTATTTATCAAGCGTTATAATGGTGGCGCTGCCTGTTGTTACCTCCTCAGCGCGCTCCAGCATGCTGCTGAGTGACTGTGTATCGCTGTTTTTGTAGTCGAGCGAAAAGTTGATATCGACCTCGAAATAGCGCATGTACGGCAGTCTGACCTCCAGGATATACGGTACGGTTTCGCCTCTCGTCATTTTGGATTCTATTATCTCGCGCCGGGTTGCCGGCTTAAACACTCCGCCCTGTACGCTTCCCTGCCTGAAGCCGGCGTCAGAGAGGGCCTCGCCAAGTGCCGTAACGCTCTCCGGGTGCGTCAGCAAATCGATGTCGTTGGAGGTCCTGTAGCCCGCCGGATAAAGCCCGCAGAGCAGCGCGCCCTTGAGCATAGCGTATTTGCCTTTCTGACTGCTGAGTGTTTTATAAAGCATATCGGCGCACTTAAAAAAGCTTTCGTTTTTTTCAAGGTTCTGCCTGTATGCATCGGCGAGAGAATTTCGAAATTCACGGTTCAGTCTGCTCAGCAGCCCGCCTTTTTCCAGCGTCCCGTAAGCGGCCGCCTGCATGCGGTTGCAGAACAGGTATCCAAGCACCTCTTCGCTGGCATATTTGTCAGTCAATATTTCAAGCCGGCTGCTTTTTTCCTCAAAGCGGCACAGCTGTAAAAACAGTTCCTTTTCGTATTTATTCATATTACTTTTCTCATTTCCTTTTTATTTGCCGGCGACGGCTTGGTATAATCGGCAATCAAATTTTTTAAAACCGATATCTCACTGAGGGAGAGCATACGTCCGACACCGCTTTCCTCGCGTTCAAGCAGCTTATTCAAGACCGCTGCCTCGCTGTCCTTGAAATACATCCTGTCCATAAAGTAGTCGTCCATGACGTATACACCGCCGCCGTATCTTCCGGCCTGTGTGTAAATGGGCTCGCTCAGGCTCAGAACTTCGATGTCCCTTCTTACGGTCCGCTCAGAAACGCCGAATTCTTGGGCCAGATTCGCTATTTTTTCATGCCTTCGGCGACACAGCAGCTTCAGCATCGCCATTCTTCTTTCCGACGTTTCCAAGCCGTGCTATCCCTCCTTTCGCTGATTAATGTTAAAGCTCAATCCGGAAAGTCAGTGACCGGATTACAAAGTAAAATAAAAACCGGCAAAGCAAAATGACTGCGTCTGCAGCAGCTTTGCTTTGCCAGGTTCATCTTGACAGCTTAACAAGTCCAACTTATCTCTTCGGCAAATCTATTCTATTTTTAACGGGCGGCTTAGGAGCTATTTTGGCTGAGGCCGCTTAACAGCATCGCCTGTCGTGGCGCTTACTCCGGCGGAGCTGAAGGTAATCTGGAGAAAGCTTCCGCATTTCGGACAATAGCTTTCTATATACGAATTCGGTGCTCCCCTGAATAAATTTCGTCCGCAAACCGGACAGCTTGCTTTATACTTTGGTATATCCATAGGCTTTGTGCATCCTTTCTTTATTAAATATATGCGCCGGGGGCATTTCCCCGCAACCCAATAACAGAGCGCCTGAACGTCCTTCTGCCTTGCGGTATTCGGCGGAGTGTTACTGCAAAAATTACATAGTATCTTTCTTCCTTAGCGGGATATAGGTTCGCTTTCCCAAGCTAACTCGGCTTTTGTAAACAAATATTTTTGCAAATTGGTTGACAGAAGATAACTTCTGTGATAAAATTTTTTCGGAAGTTAGTTGCAGTATAAGTATACACGGCATCCGGAAGTTTGTCAATGAATAATCGGAAGTTTATTTCCGGTATTTAAAAAACGGAGGTTTTACAATGACTTTTGGTGATAAAGTGAAGCAGGCGCGTCTTGCCGCCAATTTGTCACAAAGCGAGCTGGCGAGGAAAACAGGTATATCGGAACGCTCTCTCTACAGCTATGAGCGCGGCGGCATAATGCCGCGCAGCGGAAATATCCGCAAAATAGCGGAGGCATTAAATGTTTCGGTGGGATATCTGCTTGACGGGGACGAAACCGATACAAAGAAAAATATTGATAAAGATATTTTTCTTGCGAACGTAAAGGAGGAGTTTGGATATAAGGGAGTGCGTGAAGCTGAGGAGGTATTAAACCGTGCATCCGCGCTTTTTGCCGGGGGCGAGCTTGACGAAAGATCCAAGGACATATTCTTCCAGTCTCTAATGGAGGTTTATCTTGAATCTAAACAGGAGGCCAGAACGAAATTTTCGAGCAAAAAAAGAGCACCGCGAAAAAATCGCGGCTAAATTCTGACTCTTGATTTGCAAAAATGCGTTTTACTGCTCTTTTATAGGTACCTGTGCTTCTGCGGCATAAATTTATGCTTTTATTGCTGCAAAATTGATTAAGCGGCCGCGGAAATGCATAAAGAGATGACTGATTTACGTTCTGGACGGAAGGAAAAAGCACAAGATGATAAATATTGAACATATAGTCGAAAAGGCGCAAGCATTGGCAAAACGATATGGTACGAGAGACCCTTTTTTGTTGTGCAGCGAGCTTGGGATAAATGTAAGGCTTAAGGAGCTCGGCACAAAAATAAAAGCGTACTTTTTTTATCAGTCTCGAATAAAAACCATTGTCATAAACCAGAGAACGACGGAAAATATCCGCAAGGTTCTGTGCGCGCATGAACTGGGGCATGCGGTTTTGCACCAAAAGCTCGCGGCGATGCACGGCTTTCATGAGCTTGAGCTGTTTGACTGCGTCAACACTGCGGAATATGAAGCGAATCTTTTTGCGGCCGAGCTGCTTATAGACGACGAAGAGCTGCTGAAGCTTTTAAATGACAGCGAAAAATCCTTTTTTGATGTTGCGGGGGAGCTGTACGTTCCGGTCGAGCTCCTTGACTTTAAATTTCGCGCTCTCAAGAAACGGGGATATCATATTGAAGCGCCGTATATTTCTCCGGCAGAATTTTTAAAGGACGACCTTCCCGAGTGCTTTGACTCATAACTCCCTGGAAGCTTGCCTTATGGCGAAAAACGAATAGCGGACCCGCAAAGCGGTTATTATTTTGAGTGAAACAGGATGCAAAAAGGGCAGCGCTTGCTCCGAAAAGCACCTTCAGGCGTTTGCTTTGGAGTAAAGCTTTTATGCCGTGTATGCTTAATTAAGCATTAACTAACATACAGGAGAATATAAAATGGAAAAAGTAATAAATAAAATAACATTTGACCCGCCTATAAAGGGCTATCTCGGCTATGCCTTTCCCCTGGGCATACTTTTTGCTGACAGCGACCGCTTCCTGCCGTGGATGTACAGCCATCACAACTATATCATGATGTGCGGCAAAAAGGATTTTACAGAATTCAACCAGTCGGATAATGACTGGATGCACGGCAAGGATGGAGTATTCAACAAGCATACAGTAATTTTGCCGAAATATATACTCGAAAAAAAGCATATGGTAATTGAAATGATAACTGATTTGATAGAAAATAATTGCTATATCATTGCCAAACCGAACGAATATTATATACCAAAGCGCAGGGCGTATGGGAAGCGCCACTTTGACCATGAAAACATGGTGTATGGCTTTGATAAATCAGAGGAGACCTTCTGCCTTGCCAGCTACACAGAGGAGGGGTACTATGGCGGCACCGAGATATCGTTTGATGATTATATTACAGCGCTTAGGGAAAATGAATATGATGATTTTACACTAAATATCATATCGCCTCAAAACGGCTTTGAGCCTAAGTTTGAGCCGACCAGGTGCAAAACGCTGCTGGAATATTATCTTAGCGGAGTTGATAAGGAATATACGCTTGGTAATTCAGACTATTACCATGGTATAGATGCCGAGAAAAATCTTTATTATTATCTGGAGTATGTAAGGAGCAATAATAAAATAATTGACGTCAGGTACTTCTATTATTTGTGGGAGCATAAAAAAATAATGCTTGACCGTATACATTACATGCTTGCAGCCGGCTGCCTTGAGGGCGAGAGCGAAGAGTATGAGAAATATGCGGAGGTTGTAAAAAAAGCAGAGATAGCAAGGGGCCTTAATTTAAAATATAATCTGACTAAAAGCGAGACCACGCTTAAACGCATGCAGGAGCTTGTATGCCTTATAGTCTGTATAGAGGAAGAGCTTTTGACAAAGGTGATGGAAAATATAAAGGCATAATATTGGTAGTGCTGAGCAAAGCCTGCCTTATAAACTGAGGGACGACACAGCTGTCGTCCCTTTTATCGTATAGGTCAAAAATTGAAAAGGAAGGCTTGCCGCTTTTTTGATACGGAAGCATGCAACGGCACAGGCAATAAGAGATAAGTTTACTCAGCCGCAGAAGTTGTGTAAAAAGTAGCGGAAGTTACCGACGCGGCCTTTTGATTATACGCAAATAAGCGTGAAATAAATAAGAAATCTAAAATTCCGTTCAAAACAGGAAGTGGGATGACCGGGATAAATAATAGAGTAAGGAGGAGCTGAGTAGGGCCTCGTAGGGAGGTAATCAGCGAAAAAGAAAAGAAAGAAAAAGGAAAGAAGGAAAGAGATATGGCATGCAGGAATGCATACAGGATAGAAGATACAGGGAACATAGCTGATACGAGTCAGCAGATAAGGACAGAGGCGGCAATGACAGGCTGCGGCATAGGGGACGGAGGACTCATGTTCGGAGTGGAATCGGAGTCAAGCGCCAATACGCGTCTGCAGAATAATCTGACAGAGCTTGAATGGGTTGCAAGGAACAAGGTATACCCGAACTTCTGGGGCAGGCGTATAACAGGAGAAAACAGCCTGACAAAGGAGGAGATAGATTTTATCCACAGCAAGGGCTGTAAGGTAGCGGCGATATACACGTCGTCCCAGAGCAAGGCAACAGCAGAGCAGGGAGAGATAGATGCGAAGAAGGCGTCGGTTGCGGCGCTGGAGCTCGGCATCCCGGCAGGAGCAGCAATATTTTTGGAGATAGAGGAGAGCGAGTCCGTTACCACAGATTACATGGCAGGGTATGCAAGAGCCATTTTGTCAGAAGGGTATGTACCGGGCTTTAGAGCGAACACCGACTCGGCCTTTGGCTTTGACCGGCAGTACAGCGGGGGTATGCAGTCAGACAAGGAGCTGTTTGGTCAGTGCCTTATCTGGGCACTGTCACCTACGCTTGAGGAGTATGACAGCATCACAACCACACATCTGATACATCCCGACAACTGGGGACCTTATGCACCGTCCGGGATAACACGCGACAGGATAGCCGTTTGGCAGTATGGGAAGAAGTGTCATCCCATTAACGATGACTCGGGCAAGGAAACGGTGTTCAACATAAATCTTGTGAAAGATAGACAAATGATTATAAATGTAATGTTTTGACTTGTATATTATTTAAAGAGAGTGTATAATAGGGAGGAAAGAAAATGATATGTGTAAGCTCAATATCGGTATATCCGAAGAGCATAAGCATAAAGGTCGGAGAATGGTACAATAATGCGTGCGCAGAGGTGCGTCCGGCGAATGCGACATGCCCGTGTGTGACGTGGTGGAGCAGTAATCAGGGAGTAGCGACGGTAAACCCGGACACAGGACTGATATACGGCATGGGCGTGGGCACAGCGGTGATATATGCTAAGGCGCAGGACGGGAGCGGCCATCAGGGCACATGCGTGGTAACGGTAAGCCAGACGGTAAAGGCAAGCTCAATAGAGATGAACATACCGAGGCTGACGCTGGAGAAGGGAAGAATTTACACGCTGTGTGCGACGGTATATCCGACAAATGCTGAGAATAGGAATGTAAGCTGGAGGACTGACAGTCCCGGCGTAGCGACAGTGAATCAGTATGGAGTTGTAACGGCGCACAGGGCCGGCAGAGCGACGATATATGCATCTACGACGGACGGGACTAATCTTGAAAGCTGCTGTGTAGTAACGGTAACAGAGGACATACTTGTAGGAAGGATAACGGTAAGCCCGTCGAGCAAGAGCATGAAGGTAGGCGGGTCGGCGTATCTGAGCGTGTCGATATCGCCGTCGAACGCGACGTGCCCGTGCGTGACGTGGAGGAGCGACAATCCGGGCGTAGCTACGGTAAACGCGGACAGCGGTCTGGTGGTAGCGCGGAGTGTAGGCAAGGCGACGATATATGCCGAGACGCAGGACGGAACTAATCTGCAGAGCTGCTGTGTGGTAACGGTTGTAAGCGGAACGGTTTTAGTAGAGACGGTAACGGTAAGCCCGTCGAGCAGGAGCATGGAGATAGGAGACACGGTCCAGCTTACTGCAACTGTATGCCCGGCGAACGCAGCAGAAAAGTATGTAATGTGGTGGAGCAGTGAGCCGAGCGTAGCAGCGGTAGATATTTACGGAGTTGTAACAGCGCAGAATGCAGGCACAGCGGTAATATATGCCGCAACAACGGATGGCACCAATCTGCAGAGCTGCTGCACTGTAACGGTTAAGGGCCCTGTCCCGGTAAGCTCTGTAACAGTATGCCCATTAAAAGAAATAATAACTATTTGTGAGTCGGCTAAGCTTACAGTGGATGTATATCCAAGCAATGCGACAAATAAAGATGTAATATGGAGCAGCAGTAATCCTGAGATTGCTTCGGTAGGGAAATACAGCGGCATAATAACGGCAAGGCAGCTTGGCACAGTGACAATTACAGCTACCACGGTAGACGGCGGATATAGTGCAAGTGCACAGGTCATAGTTAAACGTGAGTCAGTAACCATATCAAAAAGTAGTGTTTTCAATAAAGTTGTTTTTGAATCATCCGGAAAAACATGGGAATGTTTGAATCATGATACAATTTATGATGAAAAATTTTTGAATAATGCACTGCATTATGATATATCTAATAAAAATTTTTATGTGGACTTTCCGAACAATAATGTTGATATCAAATATTACACGGATGAAGAAATCAAGCTTTTGTATGCTATAGACCCGTATGGGGTAGCGGACTATGTTAACCGATACGGCAAAAAAATATTGGTGGAAAAAAGCCTTGAAGACTCCATAAGATATAAAGACTATATTTTTGAATTGTTGTTTAACAGAAAGCCGCGGTATTTTGCAAGAAATATAGAAGGAACATGGTATATTACTGACAGAGTAGGTCCTGCTCGAGATCTTGTATCGGAGTCGGAAACTATTTTTGGAATGCATAATGTTTTTGATACATTTACTCTATCAACTGTTTTGGAGATTATTTCAAGCATAGCTGATACTATTGTGGGAGTTATTATCTCTTTGATGCCTCCTGTGGCTATAAGTGAGTATTTAAACGTTGTGGAAGTAGCAACATATTTGTTTTTATCTATGTTTGAAAGCGATGAAAATGCAAAAAAAGAACTACAAAATTCTTTTTTTGATGAAGGCATGAGCCTTTTTTCTGAAAAATTCTATTTTGAGTGGGCATATAATATTATTAGCATTGCTGATAGCATTTCAGATATCGGTGAAGCAATGTCCGATATCCCAGATATTTATAGGCCGGCATTGAATTATTGCGCTAATGATATAAATTATGATGTTTATATGGAACTAAAAAATGGAGTAAGATATAAAGCGGACGAAATTAATCAAGCTTTAAGTTATATTGAATAAAGGCGGGGGTTTATTATGCGGTCTATGTTTTTTAGGAAAATTCTTGGCGAAACTACTATGGAAGTAAACGAGAGCTATCAGAACACTATAAGTAAGCTTTTGCTTCAAAGGGGCAAATGCTCTGCAACAGACAGCAATCAGCTTAGGCTAAGATTTAAGTGCTCAGAAAAAGGCAATATAAAAGTTGTAAATAATATATTGCTGCCTTTATTTCTAAAGCTTCGAATCTATTATGTCGCCGGGCAGGTGTTGCCTGAAAACAATAAGACCGTTATTAAAATATACTCTGTTAAAAACAGGATAATGTTTTTTGTTGCTATACTTGAAATTGCTTTGCTTACGATTTATGCGGCCTCAAACATTTTCATGATTTTTTTGGCGGGGCTGCAGGCATTGGCCCCGGCAGTGTTATCGTTTATTATTTCTGCCGTTATCGATATTATTATTGCCCGAGTATATTATAATCAGATAGTAAATCGAAAGGAAGACTTAGAGGTTATGAAGAAAGAATTAATAAAGCGAGTCGAGGCGATAGAACACTGGGAGGAGTAAGCTTTAAATAAGCGACAGCATATTAACCGCTAAGCTACATATCTTAATCGGCCGCTCTTTTCAGAGCGGCCGTAAATTATTTATATTGTATATTTTATATGTTATGATATAGATATAATTTGTCGATAAATACACGGTTTTAGTAGAGACGGTAACGGTAAGCCCGTCGAGTAAGACGATGACCGTAGGAGATACCGCATATTTGACTGCAACGCTATGTCCGGAGTATGCAGATAACAAAGCTGTATTGTGGAGCAGCAGTAATCCGAATGTGGTATCTGTTGACAATTCAGGACATATACAGGCAAATATGGAAGGCAGAGCGACGATAACCGTAACAATGGCCAATGGAAATTACTGCGCTTCGTCAGAAATAACGGTACAAAGGCTTAAGATTTATCAAACAAAAACAAGTTTTAGATATGATGAAAACTGCAATCTGCCGGAAGATTTGCAATATAATGATATTTCAGAAGATGATTTAAAAGCAATGGATTGGATTAACTGGGCTGATTTTGTTGGTACTACGCCCGAAGACTTTTATAATACTTGGATGTTTATTTGTACAGCTATATTTGCAGAACCGCCATTAGAAATGGTGATAATAGATATGATAAATCATTTCATGTCAGGAGAGGGTTCAAATTATTCCAATCCCATATTGACCCAGAAAGTGGCAGAGCATGACAGTACAATAAATTATGTAAACTCTATAAAATCCTGCATTGATTCTCTTATGTGCCAATATGATAAAGACATCTGTGCTTTAAAATATGAAGCCGAAAATAGAGATTCAAATCCGCTGGTTGATATGATGAGAGAAAAGGAGATTTATGCACCTGTTTATGATGATTTAGATGACACAATATTGGCGTCAAGTGGACTGAGAATATGCGTGGATAGCTTATGGGGTAATCAAATTGAAGTAAAATCCTATAATAAAACTGGTAATTGCTATTCGGGAACACTTGTTTTTACTTTGTACGACCATTTTGGGTTAGATGCTGCTGATGTAGAAAAATTTGGTTTTTTAAGAGGCTTTAAGGCTTGGTATATATTACAGCATAATAAGGAATATAATGGAGCGTATAAGCCGTTTGTGACGGTTATTCAGTTTGAAGTACCGTTTTCTGGCACGATTTAAGAAAGGGTTGATTTAATGAAAGTGTCCAAAAAAATCATTATAATTTTTGTGACTATATGCTTTGTGGTGTTAATTTTATCATGTGTGATACCTGTTGCATATTTTTTACATCAGACCAAATGGCAGTATATGGCTGACTTTGAGACCTATGGAGACAGCATTAAAATTGTCGCTTATTATTGCAGAGAATTTTTTGAAGAGAACGTTTCTGCTGATAAACAAAGATATATCAGCTATAACAGACAGTCATTGTATTATAATGCCGAAGAGCTTGATATGCCTTTGGAGGTAAAAAATGCTGCAGCCAGAATAGGTGATGCCTTTGATGACGAAGGATATTTGGACACTATTGAATATTATGAAGAACGAATATCATTTGAAATAATAAACGGTAGATATGCTCTTGTTTATTCATTTAACGATGAAAAGCCCAAGTTTGTAAATTCACCGGAGGAGGACGGAGGCTTTTCAGTGAAAAAAATAGAAGATAACTGGTATCATGTAGCAAAAAATCTTTCTTTGTCTTAGCGTATATTATTTAAAAAATTATTATAAAGAGAAACCGGCCGCCCTGAAAAGAGCGGCCGGAGCCATTTACATCAGTGGCCTTGTATGATATGATATGTATAAATTTTACCAATAAACGGGAAACATAAATAAAAATATTCTTATATTAAATCGAAAAAGCTTAAATATATAAAGGCGGGGTATTATGGTATTTGATATTTTCAGAAAAGTTATCGATGAGACAACAATGGAAGTGAACGACAGCTATCGTGGCACTATAGATAAGCTTGTGCTGCAAAGAGGCAAGTGTTCTGTTATAGACTGTAATCAGGTGCCGCTAAGATTCGATTGCTCGGAAAAAGGAGACATTAAGGTATGGAATCATAGGAGACAACGTTCTGATAGATATCGAATCTATTATGTTGTCGGGAAAGTTCTTTCAGAAAACAATAAAACGGTTGTCAAAATTTGCTCGATAGAAAGCAGAGCCATGATGTTTTCCTTTGCTGTATCCATTGCTTTAACTGTTATTATGCTGGTCTTAAGTCTTGTTGTGATACTTTCATTCGGTCTAAAAACGGCGGCATTAGCTGTTGTGGCAGTTGTCGCTTTGTGCGTCGCTGACATTATTATTGCCCTTTCATATTTCAATCAAATAAAAAATAAAGACGCAGATTTGGCGCTTATGAAGAACGAAGTAGTCAAAAGGGTTAAGGCAATAGAGCATTGGGACGACTGAGCCTTTAAATGTGAAGCTTTATTATCCGCCGGTGGCAGGTCCATAAAATTTTATTTTTTATTCAGCCGCTTCGAGAGGAACGGCTGATTTTATTTACATCAGCTGTTTTATATGATATAATGTTTGTACAATTTACCAATAAATTAGTATGGTATTAAAAATATTTTTTGTTTTAGGTCGAATTTGTTCGAACACATAAGGACTTATTCGAGGAATTAGCGCTTTACTTTATTAAGGGTAACGCCGTAATTAATGATGCAGATATATCTGATGTGCCGTATACCATGCATAATTTATTAATGGTAAAGACCTATGAATATAAAATAAAGGAAATTTGCGATGAAATCAACGTATTTTACCAAAATCATTGATGAAACTACGATTGAAGTAGACGATAGCCGCCAAGGAACGATAGATAAGCTAAGGCAGCAGAACGGAGTATGCTATAGCACGGACGGCAATCAGACGGAATTAAGATTTAATTGCTCCAAAAGGGGAAAAATCAGTATTGACAACAATTTGAGCGGGCGTTCGATAGACGGCTGTCGCTTTTATTATGTGGTCGGCGAGGTATTATCAGAAAAAAATAAAACTGTAGTTAAAATTTATTCTATTTACAGGAGAGATGAGTGGATTTTTCGAATACTTGCCATTTTGATATATCTTGTTACGATAATACTTTATTTTTTAATAAAATTAAAATCAGGAAGCACTATATCGGCCGCAGATATTTTTGGTGTATTACTATTAGGCGTGATTATGACGATTTTTGTTTTTTCGTCAACCAAAGAGTTAGAACACCGAGACACAGATTTGGCGCTTATGAGGGACGAAGTAGTAAAAAGAGTTGAGGCGATAAAGCGCTGGGACGATTAACCATTGTGAGGAATGCCGGAGGGCATATATGAGCACTAAGCAAAAGATAAAAATAGTATCATTTAATATTCTTTATTTAATTATAGGATATTGGTCCGTATCTGCCTCAATTTTAGGATTTCTTCTCGCGGCCAATGCCACAAAGGGATGGAATGTGCAAAATGAGGATGGAGAACAGTTTATCCCGCTTGGTATTTTGCTTTTGCTGGTGCTTTTTGTGTTTTTAGCAGTGAATATAGTATGCATTATAAGATATATTATGAATCGCAAAAAGGATAAAGAGCCCAATAAATTCTTTATTAAATATTTTAAAAATGTCTCCTATTTTATAGGGCTGCTTATCGGTATAGTGCAATATGTAATAGAGTATGTAATTTGATGCAGGACATGTTCGGAGCTTTAAATAATATTTTGCCGTTTTAAGGAGGGATTAAAGGTGAATCAGAAATCAAAGAATATTCAAAAATATCTGTACCCGGTGTTGTACGGAGCATTCGGTATGTTAGGCCTTCTTTTGGGTATTACTTGTTGGATAATGGATAGGGATGCGTATCCTCACCTTTATCCCTTTTTTATGATGGTAGCGCTTTTTTGCCTTGCAGCATGTGGCATAGTGTTAGTATTTAACGTGATATATTTAGCAGATATGTATTTAAAAAATTATGGTAAGGTGTTAAAAACAATATTGCAGGAGCTGCTGTTCACAGTTATCTCACTTGTGCTGTTCTACTTTATATGGGGGATAGTCTACGAATTTGCGGAATGGTTTGTCTATGGAAGCCTATAACGAAGAGCAGAAAATGAAGAGCGCGAAATTTTGGACCTGCCTTGTTGCCGGGATAATCTCAGCTGTGATATTTTTACCTATACTGATATTCTCAGTACACACTCTGATAACCGGCAGGGTTGTAGGCGAAGTAAGAGGCGGTACCCTTTATTATAATGGAGAGGTTTATGAAAGGGTCTATGAAAATATAGAAATTAATGTAGGAGGGTGTTTGGGGTCTGTCGTTCAAGAGGATGGTTCAAGAATTAAGATATATAAACTGAAAGGATATCCTGAATATATTTATTTAAGTTTTATTGTGTATCAAGATTATAGCCTTTACAAATTGAAATCGACATAGCATTGAAAAGACATAACGGCCAGTAAATCTGGCCGTTATGAGTATATGGCACAGCGGTAATATATGCGAGCTCAACAGACGGGACGAATATTGACGGTTGCTGCACTGTAACGGTAGCAGCAGAAGCAGTTCTCTTAACTTCTTTTACGATATCAACTGTAGGTAATACGCTTAGTATAGGCGCATCGGGCTGCGTGGCTACGACAATAATCGGATAGTACACAAATTAGTAATGTGTAGCAGCAGTGAGCCGATTTATTTAGCAATGATTTTATAAGCTTTTGGCATAACCGTGGATTTTGTCTTGATATAAGCAAAAATAAATGAGCAGCGGTCGAAAAAAGCGGCCGCTGCTCATTTGTGCCCAATCAACTAAATACGGGAAGAAGAATTTTTCATTCGATTAATATCCAAAAACAAATCCAAAGCTCTTTAGAGCCGCCGCCAGAAAACGGGGATTGATTATTCCGGTTATGAGCAGCAAGAAATTATGCGGCAAGACTCTTCTGGCTTGCCGCAGCGGATGGCGGCAGGCAACTGTCTGCGCAGCTTTACTGCAGATTAATGGCCTGTTAAAAAGGTCGTATGGCCGCTTGTGGAGTGCGGGAAAGCAAAATGCTCTCATCATGCAGTATTGCCGTTAAATAATGCCATGAGCAAAATAAACCGGCAGATTGACTATAGGCAAAAGCTTCACATGAAAATATTTCCGGCGGCCGGGCTATGCGCCCTTAACTCTTATTATGCGAAGAAACCCAGTGAAGCACGGCGCTGCGGTATACTGCACTATCCCGCCGTCGTGCATTTCGTCGTCGCCCGTCGCTATATGGACATGTCCGGCAAACACCGCACGCACAACATCCTTGTTGTCGTTTATAAGCTTTAAAAAGAGACGATTGTTTTCGCACTGCTGCTCCTCGCCTATCATCCAGTCAGGGCCCCACTTCTCTAATACGGGCGCGCGCGCCGCCGGTGCCTGCAGCGGCACATGCAAAAGCAGTATCGCCGGCCGCTTTGCTTTTATTTGCTCCTGCATCCTGTGCAGCTGGCGGTTCGATATTTTTATATCCGAATCGTCTATGGCGGCTATGTCAAAGCCGCTGAGAGATAATATCTGAAACTCGGGGTCGCCGCCGGCAAGCTCCGCCGCCAGGCGGCGCGCCTCGTCCGGCATGGCGTCTGGGACGGCGTCATGGTTGCCGGGTGCAAAAATACAGCCGCAGCCGAGGCTGTCTATATACTCCTTTGCGCGGCGCAGGCTGGACAGCGATGCATAATTTACAACGTCGCCCGTCAAAAACACCATGTCCGGCGATATTTCGCGTATCCTTTCGGCTACGGTCTCATTTGCCTCCAGCGGCGTCATGACATATTCGTCTCCGCCGCGGCCGCATGTAATACAGCCCTGCGTGCGCCAGAATTTCTCACTGCAGGCGGCGCGCTCCTTTTCCTCGTCGCTGTCGCCGGCGTCGCTTGCTGATATGTGCAAATCAGATATATGCACAAAGGTATATTCGCGGCAAAGCCCAGGCAGTGTCACTGTGACCTCCGCCTCCGTTAGATGGCAGACGCCGTGCGGAGTTAAAATTTCTCTGTCGTGTACAGGCATGATATCACCCTTAATAATAGATTGCTTTAAGCCGGTCATAGTCTCGGAAGCGGAGCGTATGCCGGACGGATAAATGGAGACGCTTGCACCGCCTGTTGTGTCTGATGCATTTTCTCCTTGGGAAAATACCGCCGTGCTGCAAATCGGAGCCGGTAGTAGAATATCTACCCTACATGTACGCCTCTTTCGAGCTGCTGAGATACGCAGCATTCATCAGTATCCTTGTTCGAACGTATCCGGCGGAAAAAAGTCTTGCCAAAGGCTTTGGGAGAAACGGAGAAAAAGCCGGAACTTAGCGTGAATAAAGCGAAAATCCTCCCCGATTTTCGCGGTCATATATGGATAAATTAAAAGCGGGCGGTGACAAAGCTTTTCAGTGCGTCTTCTAAGTCTGACGGTTGTCGGTTATCATGACTTTACTAAATGTGCTTTTATACGGCAGTGATAAATAGTCGCTGAAGAGACCCGAAGCGCACCGCTTTTTATTATATGATATTGCTACAGTATAGCATTTTTAAGCGGATTAAAACAGGCTCAGCTGCTCGGCCTGCGGCCTGCGGCGGGAGGCGCTTTCGTGTATGACCTCCTCCGGCAGCTCCGACAAAAAAACAGACGGCTGCGAGCTTGTGGTTATGATAAGCTCTTTTTTCGCCCGCGTCATGCCCACGTACATAAGCCGCCGCTCCTCTTCGACATCCACCACGCCGTCATGTGACTCAAGCGGCAGCCTGCCGGCGGTCACACCGGCAAGAAATACTGCGTCAAACTCCAGCCCCTTAGCACCGTGCAGTGTCATTAAACACACGGCGCCGGACTTGCCGCTTTTGCCGGAGGCGCGCCGCAAATCAGCCTCCTCACCGAGTATGAGCGCATTCCACAGCTCTTTAAAGCTGCTGTAAAACACTGCCGTATTCCGCAGCTTATCAAGCGGCGCCGACGCGCCGTATTCATCCTCCCATTTCTGGATAAGCCGATGGGGCTTCTCGCCCTTTACAAGCGGAAGCCACAGCTCGGCGCGCTCAAGCCAGCCTGAAAGCGGGAATTCTATACCTGCGTATGGGCTTTGCTCAGATGCCGCGGCGGTACAGCCCGTCATGCCTTCGCCGTGCATTCCGGCCGGCCCGGAAAAAGCGCCGGCCTCTGCGGTATTTGCCTCACATGTGCCGCATCCGGCGGCAGACGTCTGTGAATCAAATTTATCGTCCGCACCGTCTTCCGGCGCTGTTTCGGTGATACGTTGTGCCACGCCATACAGGCCGCCGTCAGGATGCCCGCCGGCCGTGCCGTCCGGCGCCGCTGCACCGTCTCTGTTTGATGTGCCGAGGCGCGCGGCGGCTTCAAGGACCTTGCACAGAGAAGACACATCAAATTCCTTAAGAGCGGTGCATGCTCTCTGTGCCGTTTCAATCAAATCCGCCGGGCAGTCCCAGAGCAGGCGCAGAGCCGCCGCCACCGACGCCGAGTCGGTTATATCCTCAAGCGAGTGGAAAAAGGATAGTACGCCCCTTACATCATCGGACTCCAAAAAGCTGTCCCTGCCGCTTATCACGCAGGGGATGTCGTCATGGCGCAGACATTTTTCTATCAGCTCAAGCTGACGGTGGGTGCGGCAGAGCACCGCAATATCCGAAAAGGACATAACCTCCGTCTCGCGGCGGATGGACTGAGCCTCCAGCATATCGACACCGCCGGTAATACGGCTTATCTCCTTTGCGATAAATATTCCCTCGCCGAATTCGTCCGCCGCCTTGACCACTCGCACCGCCTCGCCCGAAGGACAGTTGGCGTCAAGCCCGCGCGCACCGCCGGGATTGTTGGAGATAACCGGCAGCGACGCCTTGAGTATCTCCGGCGACGAGCGGTAATTTTGAGTCAGGCGTATTTCGCACACCTCCGGGAACACCTCATGCAGCCGCTCAAAGCAGCGGCCGGTAGAGCCGCGAAAGCCGTATATCGACTGGTCCGGGTCGCCTATTACAAACAGGCTGTCGGCACTCATGCTCCACGCCTTTATCAGCTCGAACTGCATGTCGTTTATATCCTGAAACTCATCTATAAGCAGATTTTTAAAGCTCTTGCGCCCGACGGTATTAAGATTAAGCGCCTCGGACAGCAGGTCGTCGAAGTCCAAAACGCCAAGCTCACGCAGCCGTGCGCAGTAGGCCTCATACAGCTCTGCGCCTGTTTCACCGTACGGCGCTGCGACGCCGTTTTTTATTTTTGATACCGCGCTCACAAGCTTTTTCGCGCCCATTTTCCGGCCGAGGCTGCGCAGCAGCTCCTCGGCGATATCCAGCGCCTCGCCTTCGCTTATCACGCGCACGCTGCCGAGCAGGCCAAGGCATATGGCGTGAAAGGTACCTAATGTTATTTTGGCCGCAGCGCGCTTTCCAAGCCGCTTTTCAAGGCGCTCGTGCATTTCGGACGCCGCCTGATTCGTAAAGGTCACGGCGGTGATTTCCTCCGGACGTACGCCGGCGTCGTTTATCAGATATTCAATGCGGGAGATAAGCGTCTTTGTCTTGCCGGTGCCGGGTCCGGCCACGACCGCGACAATGCGCTCGCCTGCCGAAGCCGCCCGCAGCTGCTCGGGATTAAGCGTGCCGGCTTTATCTGCGGGCTGTGTTTTTTCCACAGATGCTTTTGCGGATTTTTTCTCCGCGCGTCCTGCCAAAGCAACGTCACCGTGCTTTTTATGCTCCGCATGCTCGGGCATGGACTGCACGCCGAACAGCGACAGCTGCCCGTTAAGCTGTTCTATCTCAGACGGCGTTAAAAGAGAAATAACGCCGTATTCTCCGTCAAAGCCGGCGCGGCGCATAACTCTGCCCGCCCGAAGCCGGCGTATTCCCTCCGCCACGCATGGCCCGGCGGCGCGCTCTATGTCCTCGGCAGGGGCCTCACGCAGTATGTAAAATTCGGGGCCGAGCACGCTTAAAAGCTCCTCATACTGTGCAAGCGTTTTCTTGCTTGACGCCGATGAGCCGATACAGGCGGCTATCACCTCCGGCAGAGGGACTAAGCTTTCGTACGGCTTGGCACATTCGGGGCGAAAGCCTGAGGGACGGTCGGCAAGCTCCTCGACCCTGTGCTCGACGCCTATTGTCAGCTTTTTGCCGCACACGGGGCATCTGTTGTCTATCTTTGCCGCCTCGGCCGGAGTAAGGCATATACCGCAGCTGCGGTGCCCGTCAAGATGATATTTGCCTTCTTCGGGGAAGAACTCAATGGTGCCGGCAAAGCCGCTGCCGGTGCGTATGGCTGCGACCATATCCGGATACGAAAGACCGGTGTCGAAAAGGTCCGCCTCCCGCCCAAGCTTTGACGGTGAGTGCGCGTCGGAGTGCGATACCAGCGTCAGGCCGTCGAGCTGCGACACCCTCCAGTTCATAGGCGGGTCGGACGAAAGCCCCGTCTCCGCCGCGTGGATATGCGGCGTAAGGTCGCCAAAGCACTCTTCTATGCTGTCAAAGCCGGAAAAGGCGCCGAACATTGAAAAGTGCGGCGTCCATATATGAGCGGGGATAAATTCTGCGTCAGGGCAGACCTCAAGCGTGAGCTCCAGCAGGTCCCTGCTGTCGAGGCCCAAAATGGGCCGCCCGTCGGAATGAATATTGCCTACGGCCTCCAGTCTCGCCGAAAGCTCATCAGCGGCCTCGAGGCTCGGCAGTATTATCACATTGTGCACCTTGCGCGTCTTCCCGTCCTTCTTGTAAATGGAGCTTATTTCACCCGTTACGACAAAGCGGGGAGACTGTGTTTCCATACATCCGGGCAGGCACAGCTCCTGCCGCAGGGTATAAAGTCCTTCCTCCGCCGGCACAAGCTGCTCCTTAAGCTCGGCGCGCCAGGCGGGATGGGTAAAATCACCCGTGCCTATAAGCTGTATGCCCTTGCGGCGCGCCCAGAAATCCAGATGAGGAGCGTCGCCGTCCCTGCTGGTCGCCCGCGAAAAGCGCGAGTGAATATGAAGATCTGCTATGTACATAAATGACACCTTCTGTCGCATCGGTAAGAGTTTGGTCTAATTATAATATTTTTTTAAGACAGCGGCAACAGATATCCCAATAAAAATAAATCTAAAATATTTGTAGACATAATATTGCTTTATTCGACATATTATGATATAGTTAGTAAAAATGTATAAATTCAGAGAGGTGTATCATGGATAGGAAAATCAGGCTGGCAGTTATTTTTATTTTGCTGGGTTTAATGGCCGCACTTGCCTTTACAAACGGCTGTTCATCGAACAATGATACGCCGTCTGCTGTAAGAAAGGCCGAGACGCTGCCGAGCGATATTTTTGCCTCGAAAGAGAGCGGGTAGAACGTAAGAGCTGCATCATCTCCCGGCGTCACATCGGCTGAGCAGAATAAGGAGGAAAAGCCGCCAGTATCTTCTGCGGCACCGCCGGAGAAAAGCTCAGGCAGTTCTGCCGCACCGTCAAAACGCGCCGAAGCCTCTGCTGCGAAGACGGAAGAAGTATCCTCTGAAGTTACTGCTGCTCCGTCACATCCCGAGGAAAACAATGCGTCAGAGAACGCTGAAATCAGCTCTGATACGCAAACCTCCTCAGAGGCTGTTTCGTCATATATTTTCATAATATATTCCGACAGCATGATGTGCGAGGTGCCCTCATCCAAGGAATATCACAGAGGAAGCTGTGATATAGTAACCGAGCTCAGAAAAAATAAGGGCGACGTAGTGATGTGCAGAAGGTCAATGATAAATAATAAAATTTGCAGCATTGCTCCCGACGATTACTCTCCATGCAGCCTGTGCAAGCCGGAAAAAATTATGTTCTGGTAAAAATAAATGAAGTTACCTCTGCCGCCGGCATGCCGTGACAGCATTTTATCCTGAGCTGACGCCGGCACGCTTTCTCCCACGCTGCCCGGAGTGCGGCGGTTTTTCACATCATTTTAAGTCCGCGGTGCTCTTCCGCTTGCTGTGGCCGCTTTGAGTGCCGCTTCGGGTGCTGTGCGGCTTAGAAAAGATGCCGGAACAGGGGGAAAAAAGCAACGCTTGTTTAAAGCCAAAGTACCAGAGCAAAACGGATTTTGATTATGCGGAAAGAGGTACAGGCGAAAATCCAGCGCTGATAAATCGGATATATGGAGAGAATAAAAAGCCGGACACGATGTGAAGCTTGCTCTGGACTCAGTCCGAGAGAGTGAATTAGCAGACGCAGCCCGACTTTCGTGCACGGCGGTGAAAGGCTGTATCAGACTGCGGACGGATTGCCGCCGGACTCAGTCCGAGAGAGTGAATTAGCAGATATAGTCCCGACT
>CALYBL010000015.1 GCA_944412495.1 uncultured Clostridia bacterium
TTTTTGTATTAATATCTGCCCCTCACTTACGCTCAGAGCAGCTACCAATCTCCTTTACCCAAGCTTACGCTTGCGTCCTTTTCTTACTGTTTGTACTCTCAAGTACTCTTTCCTCTTAATTAGTCCACCCTTCCAGGTGAACCAATCAGAATCTTAGGGTCCTTTCGTTGTTTAATTTTCAATGTGCTTCCCGCTCCCTCACTCGCTCCGAGAGAGCCTTGTTATTATATCGCACTTGGGTCTATAAAGTCAAGTGTTTTTTTGTCTTTTTCCAAATATTTTTTCTCAGCGACCTTTTACGACGATTTTCCACTCGGTCTTTATCACCTCTCCTCCCGCAGAAACAGTGGGTTTTTCTGCTCCGCCTATTTCCCAAAGGGGTATTAAAACAAACAGCCTGTTGTTCATTTCCCTGTGCGGCAAGGTAAGCTCGGCGTCGTCAATTTTTTGATTATCATAAAGTATTAAATCTATATCTATTATTCTCGGGCCGTTTTTTACTCCCCTCTTCCTCCCCATCGCCGCCTCTATGCCGAGACATGCACCGAGCAGGCAGTGCGGTGTCCGCGACGTTTCAAGCTTTACTGCGATGTTGTAAAAGCTGCGCTGCTCCTTGAGCCCGACCGGCTCCGTTTCATACACGGAAGAAACAGCCTTTACTTTTGTGCCCGGCAGCAGCGACAGCGCGTCTACAGCATCCTGCAGATTTTTAAGCCGGTCGCCGATATTGGAGCCGAGTGATAAATATGCGACACTCATCTTATCTTCTCCTCGTCAGACTCACGGCGACATAATCAAAATCACCCGACATCGGCGCGCGCGGCTTTTTAAGCGTCACCTCAACCTCGCTTATGCCGGGAAACTCAGCCAAAAGCTCCTCACATATGCGTCCGGCAACCTTTTCTATCAAGTCATACTTCGCCTCCTGCATAACTCCGCGCACGGCCTTTGACATTTTGGAATAGTTCACCGTGTCGTTTAAGTCGTCAGTCTGTGACGCTCTGCTTAAATCCGCATATGCAGTTATGTCCGCAATAAACGGCTGCCCCTTCTCCTTTTCCTCCGGATTCACACCGTGATATGCGTAAGCCTTAAGTCCCTTTATTATTATTTTATCCATTATGCTTTCTCCTTGCTGCGGTATAGCAGGTCCGCCATCCTCGCCGTCTGCACACCGTACTCCACATTATGCACGCGTATTATGTCCGCGCCGCCCATTATCGCAGCGGCGTTTGCCACAGCCGTGCCGACGTCGCGCTGGTCGGCTATTATCACGCCCGTCGCTTCACCGACAAAACGCTTGCGGGAGAGCCCTACAAGATATGCATAATCTCTCACCCTTATCTCGTCCGTGCGGCGTACAAGCTCTATATTCTGCATAAAGTCGTCCTTGCAAAAGCCTATGCCCGGGTCAAGGCAGATGCTGCTTTTATCCACGCCCAGCGCCTCTGCCTCATGCGCCATGCGCACAAGCTCGCTGTGCACCGACCCGGCAATGTCCGGCGACGGTGTCCCGTTATGCATGAGTATCCAGCCGGCGCCGCTCTGCCTGACTATCTCCGCCATGCCGGGATTTACCCTCCCGGATACATCGTTTATGACCGACACTCCAAGCTCAAGTGCCGCCGCGGCCGCCTGCGGGTAATACGTGTCTATGGACACGGGAATATTTATGCTGCCGCGTATCTCCTTTAAAAGATTTTCAAAGCGGCGTATCTCCTCCTCGGGCGAGACGGGCGTATGTCCCGGCCGGGTTGACTGTGCGCCTATGTCGAGCATATCCGCGCCGGCGTCCTCAATATAATGCGCGTGCTTTACCGCGTCGTCAAGGTTATAATACCGCCCGCCGTCGGAAAAGGAGTCCGGGGTTATATTAAGTATTCCCATTACATATGTCCTTTTGCCAAGCTCGAGCGAAAAATCTCTCATTCTGAATTCCGGCATAGCAAAACCTCCCATCGTTATCCCGGCCGCCGGGCCGGACTGTAATAATTAATTATACACCATATTTCCAAAAATAAAAGGTGTGATACGCAGAGATTTTGCAGCGGCAGCAAACAGCCGCGATGTCTCCTGCCGGCCTGCGCCGCCGCGCCGCAGGACATATTGTAAAGGCTCTTGCGGCAAACGGCTCCTTATAAATATCTTAGCTTAGATGACTGAATACGTCTTCTGCCGAATTCTCCATGCTGTACAAACAGGCCTGCAAAATAACAGTCGGCGGCGCCTGATACTTTTTGCATTTGATATGTGCCCCCTCTGAAAGCTGACCATAAGCTTTTTCTATTTTCTTCATCAAGCCGCAGCATACTGTTTAATCAGGCAAATAAGCGCTTCTGTAAGAAAGCTGCATCGCTATAAGTCTCCCCCCCTCTGCCGCGCTGCGGCCGGGCACTTTGTCCAAACGAGTCAAGACCGCCACTGAAGCGGAGGCTTGATAGGTCATTATAGCAAAGGACGCCGGCGTAGCTCTCAAAAAGAAGTCTAACATACTCTTGCATTACACACGCCGCTATCCGCAAACAGCTTAAATCCACATAGCTGCAGCATAAGCTTTAAATTGGCTTGCCGTTTTCCCATGCTTTCCCTTCACAAAAAATATTGTTTGAAAGCCTGTCAGCAAAGCTTTTTCATTTTTCCGGGCGAACGGTGCTTTGCTTAGCTCAAGCAGATAACAAAAATGCAGGCAGAGCGTACACCCTGTCTGCATTTGCTTTATTCTGTGTTAAATTTGCGCCAGCGCCTGCTCGAAATCAGCCTTTATATCCTCGATGTTTTCTATACCAACCGAAAGTCTTATCATCTCAGGCTTTACTCCCGCTTCCTCAAGCTGTGCGTCTGTCAGCTGACGGTGCGTCGTAGAAGCCGGGTGCAATGCGCTTGTGCGGACATCGGCCACATGTATGACGAGTGCCGTGAGCTTAAGAGCTTCCATAAGCTTTGCCGCCTCTGCCTTACCGCCCTTTACGCCGAACGACACAACACCGCTGCATTTGCCGCCGAGGTACCTGCGCGCCAGCTCATAATCCCTGCTGCTCTCAAGGCCAGGATAGTCCACCCACGCCACCTTTTCATGCTGAGAAAGGTATTTGGCCATGCTCAGCCCGTTTTGCGAATGACGCTCCATCCTGAGAGCGAGCGTCTCCAGCCCGAGATTGAGCAGGAATGCGTTCTGCGGGCTCTGCTGCATACCGCAGTCCCTCATGATATGGCAGCGCGCCTTGGCGATAAAGGCGGCATTGCCGAACTGCTCGGTAAACACCGTGCCGTGATATGATTCGTCCGGCTCGCTCAGCATCGGGAATTTGCCGGACGCCTTCCAGTCGAATCTGCCGGAATCGACGACAGCGCCGCCGAGCGCCACCGCATGCCCGTCCATGTATTTACTGGTGGAGTGTATGACTATGTCTGCGCCAAACTCAATCGGACGGCAGTTTATCGGCGTTGGGAAGGTGTTGTCTATTATAAGTGGAATATTATTCTCATGCGCTACTGCGGCGAGCTTTTCAAGGTCCGCCACCCTCAGCGACGGGTTGCTCAGCGTCTCGCCGAATATCGCTTTGGTGTTGGGCTTTACAAGCGTCCTTATCTCATCCGCCGGCGTGTCGTTGCTTATAAATGTGACGTCTATGCCAAGCTGGCGCAGCGTGATATTGAAAAGGTTGTATGTACCGCCGTATATCTCGCTGGTGGAAATGACATTGTCGCCGGCGCGGCATATGGTCAATATGGCCGACATCGTCGCCGCCTGCCCGGAGGACGTAAGCATCGCGCCAACGCCGCTCTCAAGCGCGGCTATCTTGTTCTCCACCGCCTCGAGTGTGGGATTGGAAAGGCGGGTATAAAAATGCCCGCTCGCGTTCAGGTCAAACAGGTCGCCGAGCATTTTGGCGCTGTCATACTTAAAGGTTGTGCTCTGGTAAATAGGCAGAACGCGCGGCTCGCCGTTTTTCGGCGTCCAGCCCGCCTGCACGCATTTTGTGTCTATATGGCTCATGTGTATTCCTCCTGATATATTGTCTTATAAAATCCTGTGTTTAAATCATTTCCATCCGCTTATCGCTTTCCTGATGCTTATTCGGATTTTTCATCCGATTCCCCGGTTTCTTCCTCTTCGGTCTCATGTGCGTCATCATCCGTATTCACGTCCTCATCCTGATTTGACCGTGAATCCGCGCCAGAAATGCAGGTGCCCTTTTCTATCGGCTCGCCGTCTCCCTCGCCGGCCGGAGAAGCATCCTCACCATCGCAGGGTAAAGCTTCTTCTGCTTTTGCCTCAGCCTCTTTAGGGCATTCCGGCCGAGAAGCCTCTCCGTCCTGCTGCTCAGACTCCTCTGCCTTTTGTGCAGACTCAGCTTTCCTTATCCTTTCCGCCTCCTCAGCGGTGAGCTTTCTGACTATCGCAAGCGGCGTCTGCTGGTCGCCCTGATCAAGAGGATTATCCTTAAACACCTGCTTGCAGAAGGCTATGTCTATCGCGTCCGACGAGCGGCCGAGCACCTCAACTCCTAAGTCGTTGGCGTCTATTACCACTATGCCGTTGCCCGTCACCTCAGAAAGATGCGCCGCGACCTTGTCAGGCTTGTCCGGCGCAAGCTTTGCATAATGATTATACGGCGGTATCGTGCAGTCGCAGGGGCCGTCTATCGCTCTGGCCTTTTCGCCGCAGATGCGGTAGAACACGCCGCGTATGCCAAACGGCTTCGTAACCGCAGAGCAAAAGGCGGCGAAAAGTATACGTACTATGCCAAGCTCCCTTATCGCGAGCTCCATGGTTTCCGGTATGCCAAGACCTATTCCGTACGGTGATTTATATACAAATTTTGACAGTATCCTCGCCATTCGGCGCGGCTTTATGGTGTCTATCGGAAAAGCGCGGCCTTGGCTTATGGCCACTATCTTTTCGCTCATGAAGATTATATCGCCCTCGCGCCGGTTGTCACCGACATAGGTGAGCAGGATATCGTCCAGCGAGTCGCCGGATTTTACCACATGCGTTTTTACGGGATACCTCGCAAAGCTCCCGAAGTCCGTATCGATAACAAGGCTTTTGCCCTTATTAGGCTTTAAATCCTGCACTATCTCTTCCATTGCTTTACCCCCAGCATTGCTGATTATTATTTCAAAAGCCCGGCCGTCTGAAACCGGGCTTTCCGCTTTAAGCACAGCTGCGCTCTTTTTGATAAGCTCGCCGCTTTTTTACCCTGCCGCCGGGCACGGTTAGTTCTCTCCGTTCCCTCGCACCATATATGCCGCGGTCAAGCCCCGGCTATGCCTGCTACAGGCTACAGCAGCATAAGCTGCATAAAGCTGACAGCCCCGCAGGACACGGCTTACGTTATCCCCGCAATTATATGCAGCCGTCAGGCTCCATCTGCAAAATGCAAACGGCTTAAGCCAGAGCAGACCTGCACCGATGCAGCAGCATGCACCGTCAAAGCCGCTACCGCTCAAGCTCAGAC
The DNA here is from genome assembly GCA_944412495.1 of uncultured Clostridia bacterium. Classification (GTDB taxonomy): domain Bacteria; phylum Bacillota; class Clostridia; order Oscillospirales; family Acutalibacteraceae; genus Timburyella. Next base: position 5,463 of record CALYBL010000015.1, read on the forward strand.
GTTGCCCTCCGGAAATGCCTCGGTGTTCATCGTTTCACGGAAGCGGTCGCCGTCTATCTTCTCCTCATTGAAGAGGATGCCGGCTATCTTGTGCAGCTTATCCATGTGCGTCCTGAGTATTTCAAGCGCGCGGTTGTAGCAGTTCTTGATTATGCTCTCGACCTCTTCGTCGATAATGGCCGCCGTCTTCTCGGAATAATTCGGCTCTGCGGAGAAGTCCCTGCCGAGGAAGACCTCCTCCTGCTCCCCGCCGAGCATTATAGGACCGAGCTTTTCGCTCATGCCGTATTTCGTCACCATCTTGCGCGCAATGTCAGTTGCGCGCTGTATGTCGTTCGACGCGCCGGTGCATATATCCTTCTGCGTAAGCTGCTCCGCCGCGCGGCCACCAAGCAGACCGCATATATCCTCAATAAGCTTCGTCTTTGATATGTGGCCCTTGTCATGCTCAGGCAGATACATCGTATAGCCCGCCGCCATACCGCGCGGGATGATGGATATCTGGTGCACAGGGTCCTGCGTGGGCAAAAAGTACGACACTATTGCATGCCCCGCCTCGTGATACGAGGTTATCATCTTGTCCTTGTCGTTTATTACAAGCGAGCGCTTCTCTGCGCCCATGACAACCTTTATGGTGGCCTCCTCAACAAGCTCATTGGTTATCGCCTTGAGCTTTTTTCGCGCCGCGAGCAGTGCGGCCTCGTTAAGCAGGTTTTCCAAATCGGCGCCGGTAAAGCCCGCCGTCGACTGTGCTATAGTCTTAAGGCTGACATCAGGAGCAAGCGGCTTGCCGCGGGCGTGCACCTTGAGGATTTCCTCCCTGCCCTTGACATCCGGGTAGTTCACCGTTATCTGCCTGTCAAATCTTCCGGGGCGCAGCAGCGCTTTGTCAAGCACGTCGGGGCGGTTGGTCGCCGCCATGACTATTACGCCCTCGTTTGCGCCGAAGCCGTCCATCTCGACCAGCAGCTGATTGAGCGTCTGCTCGCGCTCGTCGTGCCCGCCGCCGAGTCCGGCGCCGCGCTGACGGCCCACCGCGTCTATCTCATCTATAAATATTATAGACGGGGAATTTTTCTTCGCCTCGTTGAACAAATCCCTTACCCTCGAAGCGCCGACGCCGACAAACATCTCAACAAAATCGGAGCCGGATATCGAGAAGAACGGCACGTTGGCCTCGCCGGCCACCGCGCGTGACAGCAGCGTCTTACCAGTGCCCGGAGGGCCGACCATCAGCACGCCCTTCGGTATCCTCGCGCCAAGCTCATTATACTTCTGCGGGTTCTTTAAAAAGTCTACTATCTCCTGGAGCTCTTCCTTTTCCTCGTCCGCACCGGCAACATCGGCAAACGTTGTTTTTCTCTTATCGTCTGCCGCCTGCTTGTATTTCGCCTTGCCGAAGCTGAGCGTCTTGTCTCCGCCCATGCTCTGGCTCATGCGCTTCATCATAAAGTACCAGAAGGCCACCAGCAGCACTAAAATTATAATCATCGGTATCATGCTGGTCAGCCATGATAAATTATTGCCGGCAACATAGTTGTAGGCTATTTGCTGATTCGGGTCTCCGGAATGCTGCTCCATATTTTCCGTCAAAAGAGTGCCGACATCATTATAGAAAATAGATACGTCCGGCACAGTGTAGCTGTAGATTCTGTCCGGCTCGCTGCGCAGCGTATATCTCAGCTCGCGGCTCGACAAATTGAGCTCGCATGCGGCTATCTCGTTATTGTAAAATTTCTCTACAATCTCATAATACTGCGGGCTGGCAGTACGGGTCATGTTAAGAGAAACGAATATTATGCTCAGCAGGATTACCAGCGGCAGGCCCACATACAGCAGAACATTCCTGACATTTTTGTTCAAAGATTACCACTCCTTATATCCCAGGCAACGGGGTTCATATATATTTCTCGTCAATCTCCGCCACAAAGGGCAGATTGCGGTATTTTTCTGCATAATCAAGGCCGTAGCCTATCAAAAACACGTCCGGCACCACAGCGCCTGCGTAGTCGGGCGTTATGTCGGCGACCCTGCGCGACGGCTTGTCGAGCAGCGTGCATATCCTTATGCTTGCCGGGTTCCGCGCCGACAGTATCTCCTTTAAATAGGAAAGCGTCAAGCCGGAGTCCAGTATGTCCTCAACTATAAGCAAATCATAGCCCTTAAGGTCTATGTCGATATCCTTTACTATTTTAACCACGCCGGAGGTTTTAACCCCGCTGCCGTACGATGAAACGTACATAAAATCAATGCTGCACGGTATCTTCACCGCACGCATAAGGTCGGCCATGAAGACCACGGAGCCCTTAAGCACGCTTACCAGCAGAAGGTTCTTGTCCTTGTAGTCTTCACTTATTTTGCGCCCAAGCTCCGAAATTATAAGCTTTAACCTGTTTTCATCGATAATTACATTTTTGACAGCCTGTTCAAGCGTATTCATCCGCAACTACCCCCGCAAATTTATTTTGACCGGGCAGTGTCCGCATGATGTCTGCCCGGACAATTTTACACCGCATTTATCATTAACAAAAAGCCGTTTAAAGCGACGCTCCCGCTTTATTCCGATGCATCTCACAAGACTTATGCCAAAGACGACTTGTTTTCGCTGACGCACAAAGCGCTCGTCTCGCCGCGGCCGGTGTATGCAGACTTCACAGCCTGCCGCTTCCCCGTGCTGAAGTGCCGCTCTATTCGTCCTTGTCAGCGTAAGGCTCTATGAGCAGGACCTTTTTCGTGCCGCCGTCCACAGCTGCGGATTTATCCGCACCAAACCCTGCGACCCATAAGACCTTTTCACTGCCATCCGCTATTATCGGCACCGAGCTTCGCAGCCTTGGCGGAATTCCCGCCTCGTTAAACAGCTTTTTCAGACTTTTTGTGACGTTGCGCCTTAAGAGCGTTATCCTGTCTCCGTCTCTGCGCTGCCTTAAATGTAGATTGGGGTTTATTTTATCATAGTCAAGCGAACAGTTTAATAATTTTTTGTTAACATTTTTAAGTTTTTCAAATTCCTTAGCGTCAATTATGGAAATTTTTATCCCCTTAGCAAAAAAAACGCCGCTGCTCAAATCTATATCGGCAAACTCCACCGCTTTTTCGTCATAGCTTTCAATATACAGCCTTCCCTTTCTCACCGACGCCGTATATCCGCCGCCGAGGTCGGCGCGCCCGGTGCCGCGGCGGACCATGTCAAGCAGCAGCTTTGCTCCCGTTCTCGACAGCTCCAAGCCGTATTCCCCGGCTGCCAGCCTGAAGAGCCGTACCAATAGCCCGTCGGGCAGGGAAATAAGCTCCGATATCAAGACCCCGCCTTTAAAGCCGTCGTGAGCTTTCTCCTTTATTCTTCCCCACGCAGCGCGGCATTCGCTCTCAAGCAGCTCCTCGTCCATGCGGTTGTGCTGCGAGGCAAAATATATATTCCGCAGCGCTGCGCCGTTTATCTCCAGCATGGCGGGGATTATATGCTTCCTTATTTTATTGCGGGCATATACCTCTTCAAGGTTTGTGGAGTCGGTCACATAGCTTATATTGTTTTTTATGCAGTATTCCTCAATCTCCGCACGGCTGCAGGCAAGCAGCGGGCGGATTATCCTGCCGCGGACCGGCGGGATGCCGCACATGCCCTTAAGGCCCGTGCCGCGGATAAGGTTTATAAGCACCGTCTCGGCGTTGTCGTTTAAATTATGCGCCGTCGCTATCTTAAACTCCGCCGGGACGCAGCCTTCAAAAAACTCATATCTCAGCCGGCGTCCGCACTCCTCATGTCCCTCGCCTGTCTGCGCCGCAGCTGCCGGCACGTCCGCTCTTCCGACGTGAAGCCTTATGCCCAAAGACTCGCATACCCTCTTTACAAACTCCTCATCCCTGTCGGCCTCTGCGCCGCGTATCATGTGATTGAAATGCGCAGCCTCGATGGTTTTTATGCCGAGTGACTCTCTTAGCTCGCACAGCAAATGGAGCAGCGCCATCGAGTCTGCGCCGCCCGATACCGCCACAAGCACACGGCTCCCCTCAGGAAGCATGCTGTATTTTTTTATCGTGCTTATCGCTTTATCCTTCATTTCGGTATGCTTCCTGTGCCGTAAAACGGGTGAACTCGCCCGTCCAGTGCAGCTTGACGGTCCCCGTTTCGCCGTGGCGGTTTTTGGCGACTATCACCTCGGCCGAAGTGTTGTCCGGCGGTGCGCCGTCCTCATCCGCGTCAGCCTGATAATAGCTTTCCCTGTAAAGGAACAGCACTATATCCGCATCCTGCTCGATAGAGCCGGATTCCCTCAAATCCGCAAGCTGCGGGCGGTGCGACTTGCCCTTTACCTCGGTGCCGCGCGAAAGCTGAGCACAGACCAGCACCGGTACGCCCAAATCCTTCGCCATTATCTTCAGGTTCCGCGTTATGTCGCTTACCTCCTGCACCCTGTTCTCCGTCCGGCGGGCCGAGCGCATGAGCTGGAGATAGTCTATTATCACAAGATCGGTCTTTTTCATGCGGCGGACCTTCGCCTTTATCTCCGGCACCGTTATGCCGGAGGACTCGTCAAAATATATCGGCGCCTTTGACAGCACGTCGCTTGCCTGTATCAGCCGCGTCCATTCGGGGCCGGATATGTCGCCGCTGCGCAGCTTCTCGCTCTTTATCGACGCCTCGTCCGACAGCATGCGCTGCGCTAACTGGTCGCGCGTCATCTCCAGCGAGAAAAAGCAGACGGATCTGCCCTGCTGCACCGCCACATTACGAGCCACGTTCAGTGCAAAGCTCGTCTTGCCCATGCCGGGGCGCGCGCCGAGTATTATGAGGTCGGATTTGTTAAGCCCTGTTATTATACGGTCAAGGTCGGATATTCCGCAGGGTATTCCGATATAATCTGCGCGGGTCTCGGGGTTGGATATTTTGTCTATGCGGTCAAGCGTCTCGTTTACTATTACATCCTTTATATGCCTCAGGCCGGTGACTTCCTTGCCCTGCCTTATCTCGAATATGCGCTGCTCGGCCGAATCTAGAAGCACGCCGGCGTCCGCCGTTCCCTCGGCCGCGTCGGAAATGATTTCCCGCGCGGCGCTTATAAGTGAACGTATATAATACTTCTCACGCACTATTGCGGCATAGCTTTCTATATTTGCAACCGACGGCACCGTCTGCGCAAGCTGAACAAGATACGCCTTGCCGCCGGCATCGTCGTACAGCCCGGACTTTTTAAGCTCCTCCAGCACCGTCACGGTATCTATCCTTGCGCTGAGCTGGAACATATCGAATATGACCCTGTAAATGGCCTGATGCTGCGGCAGATAAAAATGCTCCGCCTTAATGGTGTCGGCCACACGGGTTATGCTGGGCGGGTCGAGCAGTATGCCGCCCAGCACCGACTGCTCCGCTTCAAGCGAAAACGGCGCCTGCTGTCCGTATTCGGGAAAGAGATTCTGCTCCGGCAACTTAAATACACTCCTTTGCCATAAGGGCTACTCCGTAACCATTACCTTTACGTTTGCTGTCATGCCCGTGTGCAGCTTTACCTGCACGTCATATGCGCCGTACGCCTTGATGTCAGCCGGCACCGACACCTTTTTCTTGTCAAGCGTCACGCCGAAGGCCTTGCTTATTTCCTCGGCAATCTCCTTTGCGGTAACGGCGCCGAAAAGCTTGCCGCTCTCTCCCGCCTTGGCATGTATGGTGACAGCTTTTCCGTCTATCCTGTCGAATATGTCCTGTGCGGCCGCGCGTTCCTCCTCAAGATGATGCGCCTTTGCCGCCGCCTTGTTCTTTATGTCGTTTAACGCCGCTGCCGAAGCCTCCACCGCGAGCCCTCTCGGCAGCAGGAAGTTCCTTGCGTAGCCGTCGGATATTTCCTTTACCTCTCCGGCCTTGCCCTTGCCCTTTACGTCTGCTTTAAATACTACCTTCATTTGTATCCTCCGTTCCATAGTCAAAAACAGTTAATGTAATTTTGTTTGCTATTTGCGGCCGCATTTTCTGTGCATGCCGGCAGATGCGGCAGTTGGTTCCGGCATGTTCGCCGCAGGTGTCTGTTAACCCGGCTTAGCCCGCAGGATTAAGCACGGCGGTGTTTTAAATCTGTCAGACAGTCTAAGCCAAGCATCTTCACCGCATTCCCGCAGACATCCGGCGTTATCCTTCCTGCCCTTATACTTTAGTTATTTGCCGCGCCGGCATAGTCGGCCTTTCTAAACGAGCCGGATAAAGCCGGCATAGCCGCTGCAAAGCTGTTTTAAGCTCCGCCTCAGCCGTCTGCTCATGTGACAGCCGAAAAATTTCTATGCAATGCTCTCATTATAATCATTTATGGCGTCTATGAGCATGCGCTTGGCCTCGAAAAGCGTGGTATCCTTGAGCTGAGCCGCCGCCATCGTCATATGCCCGCCGCCGCCGAGCTTTTCCATTATAAGCTGGACGTTTATCTTCCCGAAGGAGCGCGCGGATATATTTACGATATCATTTATATGCATTATTACAAACGATGCATCGACGCCGGATATCGACAGCAGCTCGTCCGCTGCCTGCGCCGCCACTATTCGTATATTCCCGTCCTTGGAATCGGTGGTAGCTATCGCGCAGCCGCCTATTATTTCCGCCGACGATACTATCTGCGAACGCGTCATATATAAATCCATGCTGCCGGAAAACAGCCGCTTGACCTCCACAGGGTCGGCGCCTCTGCTGCGGAGAAAGGCCGCCGCCTCAAACGTGCGGACGCCGGTGCGCAGCACAAAGTTGCGGGTATCAAGCATTATGCCGGACATGAGCGCCTCCGACTCAAGCGAGCCGACAAAATGCTCGCCCATGTACTGAAGCATTTCCGTCACCAGCTCGCAGGTCGACGACGAATACGGCTCGTGATAGAATATCACAGCGTTGTTTATATAATCCACCGTCCTGCGGTGATGGTCAATCACAACTACCGTGCTGCACTTTTTAAACACCTCGGGAGAATCCAGCAGCTCGGCTATGTGCGAATCAACGACAATAAGCAGTGTGCGCTTAGTTATCATGTGCAGCGCCTGCTCCGGTTCAATGACGGCATCGGTTATGCCGTGCTGCTCCATTCGCTCCAGCAGCGGAAGCGCAAGCGATTTTGCCCGCGTCATAACTATCTTGCCGGTTTTCTCCAGCTCGACGACCGCGCGCCAGAGTCCGACCGCCGCGCCCAGCGCGTCAAGGTCGGCATAGCCGTGGCCCATTATCAGCACGTTGTCGCTGCTTAAAATAAGCTCCTTTACGGCCGACGCAACTATCCTCGCGCGGACTTTTGTCCTGCGCTCCACCGTTTTTGAGGCGCTGCCAAAAAATTTATATTCATTCTTGACCTTTATCGCCGCCTGGTCGCCGCCACGGCCCAGCACCATGTCGAGCGCCTGACGGGCGTTTAAATCGCACTCCTTAAGCGTGCTTCCGCACCCGGCGCCTATCGAAAGGCTCAGCCCTCCGGCGTGTCCCTCTACCGTCAGGCCCTTTACTGTCTCCAATATCTTAAATTTATCACGGCGCATATCGTCAAGCATGCGCTCCTCCATAACTAAAAGATAGCGGTCGGAGGAGAGCTTTGTCAGCAGCGCGTCGGAGTCCTGCGCAAGGCTCTCAACCAGATTGTCAATCTCTCCCGATATTACAGCGCGCTCGCTGTTTTTCCATTCCTTGGTGACATCGTCAAGATTGTCTATCGTTATTAGCATAACGACAGGCCGGCTCTCGCCGTATCTCTTCGCTGTCTGCTTAAGGTTTGTCTCATCGAAGAAATACAGTATCTTTGTATGCCTGTCGTCTCTTTCAGAGTCGCTCTGGTAAACCGAATAGCTCTTATTATCATATTCAACGTCTGCGCGGCGGTTAGACTGAAGTATGTCCTCCGTCTCCGTGCCTATAATAAAGCCGTAATGCTCGCCGTAAGCGTCCCTCCCGTGCAGGACATGCGTACGGAAAGCCTCGTTGTACCATATTATCTCGCCGGTGGCGTGCGTAACGAGGATCGGCATGGCAAAGCTGCTGAGTATGTCGGAGCCCTCCTGCCTCAAATCGTCGGCAAGGCTGTATATATACTTCCTTATGTCCTTATTGAGCATTCTGAGCCTTATAAACACAAATACAAGCGCCGCCAGAGACACCGCAGCCGCCACTATGGCGTATCTCCAGTCAAGCACTGCGATATACGCCGTCTGCATAAGCATAACTATAACGAGCACAAGTATCACAGGCGTTAAGTTCCAGATATTGCGTTTCATCCGATTTCTCCTATTCAAGCGTCAGTGCACATCCCTATGCAAATATGTCCGCTTATATATCTCTTCCCGCATATGCGGGAGAACTGCAGCTGCAAAAATCAATGCAGGCCCTCTTCAAATTATATCAGCACGGTCAAGCCTCTGCGAGACACTGTGCGCAATTAGCTAATGCTTTACATATTTTTCTGCACGGCAGCCCTGCCGATAAACCTCAAAAAGCAAGATTAGAAGACTCTTATATGCCGAAAACTTTGCTTTCGTCTGTGCGTGAGGTTATTTAAAGCTGATTTTTACACTTTTCTCTTTTCCCTTAAGCCTTTATAGGTCCTTTAAAAATCAGCTTGCGGGTGTCTCTCAGGCGCCGAAAGCTTTGCTTTCGTTTGCGCTGTGAGGTTATTTAAAGCTGATTTTTACACTTTTCTCTTTTCCCTTAAGCCCTTATAGGCCGTTAAAATCAGCTTGCAATGTTCTCTCAGGCGCCGAAAGCTTTGCTTTCGTCTGCGCCGTGAGGTTATTATAACACATAATATCAGCATAGACAATTATTTTAAAATAAAAGCACAGCGGCCGCACCGTGTTAAACAATGCGGCCGCTGTGCTTGCACATATATTAAGCTTCCTGCGCCTGAGCCGGAGCTCCGATTCAATCACACTTCCATTATTATCGGAAGTATCATTGGGCTGCGCTTGGTCCTCTCCCACAAAAATCTCGACAGCTCGTCGCGCACCTTTGTCTTTATGCCGTTCCAGTCCTTCGTCCCGGAGCCATAGCATTTATCAAGGGCGTGTTCCGCCACTTTGCAGGCGTCATCAAGCAGCGTCTCCGACTCCTTCACATACACAAAGCCGCGTGACACTATGTCCGGACCGGCGACTATTTCGCCCGTCACAGAGTCTATTGTCATCACCGCGACAATAAGCCCGTCTTCTGCAAGATGCTTGCGGTCGCGCAGCACTATGCTGCCCACGTCGCCGACGCCAAGCCCGTCTACAAGCACTCTGCCCGACGGCACCGTGCCCGCAAACTTCATGCCCTTCTCCGATATTTCTATTATCTTGCCTATTTCCGGTATGATGGTATTTTTCTCGCTTATGCCGAGACTGCGCGCCAGTCCTATATGCTTTACAAGGTGCTTGTACTCGCCGTGTATCGGCAAAAAGAACTTCGGGTCGACAAGGCCTATCATGAGCTTGAGCTCCTCCTGATAAGCGTGGCCGGACACATGCACCTCGTACATCTTCTCGTATACCACCTGTGCGCCGAGCTTGAGCAGCTCGTTTACAACGTTCGACACGAGCTTTTCGTTGCCGGGTATGGGAGTCGCCGATATGATTATCAGGTCGTTGGGCCCGACGGTCACCTGACGGTGCTCCGACAGCGCCATCCTGTGCAGCGCCGACATCGGCTCGCCCTGACTGCCGGTCGTTATTATGACTATCTGCTCCGGCGGGTATTTTTTCATCTCGTCAAGCTCTATCATAACGCCCTTGGGCACGTTAAGATACCCAAGCTCTATCCCGACGCCGACGACATTGACCATGCTTCGTCCGGAAACACACACCTTTCTCCTGCATCTCGCCGCCTCGTCTATTATCTGCTGCACGCGGTGTATATTCGACGAGAAGGTCGCGACTATTATCCTGCGCTTCTCCGCCTTTTTAAACAGCGTGGAGAACGAATCGCCGACCTTGCGCTCGCTCATGGAAAAGCCCGGGCGCTCGGCGTTGGTCGACTCCGACAGCAGCGCCAGCACGCCCTCCTTTCCGAGCTGGCCGAAGCGGGCAAGGTCTATTATCTTATCGTCGATGGGAGTCGTGTCTATCTTAAAGTCGCCCGTGTGCACCAGCACGCCCGCCGGCGTTTTCAGTGCTATCGCGACAGCATCCGGTATCGAGTGGTTTACCCTTATAAACTCCGCCTTAAAGCAGCCAAGGTCTATAACGTCACCCGGCGAGACTACGTTAAGCTTTGCAGAGGAAAGCAGTCCGTGCTCCTTAAGCTTCCCCTCTACAAGCCCCAGCGTGAGCTTGGTGCCGTATACCGGTATGTTGACCTCCCTGAGCAGATACGGCAGTGCGCCTATATGGTCCTCATGGCCGTGGGTCAGCAGGAGTCCCCTTATCTTATCCTGGTTTTTTACTATATAGGTGAAATCCGGTATGACTATGTCAACGCCCGGCATGTCGCTGTCGGGGAAGGACATGCCGCAGTCTATTATCACGGCGTCGTCACCGTATTCGTATACGGTTATGTTCTTGCCTATCTCGCCCAGCCCGCCGAGCGGTATCACCCTGACGGGCTGCGCGGGAACCCTTTTGCTGCTCTTTGATGTCTTGCGCCCTGCTTGGGATTTCTGCTTTGCAGCATTCCCCTTTGCAATGGATTTTAAGCTCTGTGCGCTTTTAACCGCTGATTTTTTTGCATCTGTGCTGTTTTTTTCAGCCTTAGTGTTTATCCGCCTGCTCTTGCCCGTTTTCGGCGCGGCAGGCTTCCTTGCTGCGCCCTTTGCCTGTGCAGGCCCGCGCTGCGATGAAGTATTATTTTTGTTGTTTGCCATTTTCTCCTCCGTTAATGATTCTTTTTATATGGATATATGTATATGCTCCGATTTAATTTATTGTTATATAAGCTCCTGCCTGCGCGCAATGTCCACGTCAGTGCAAATTTCTGCACTGCATGCGCGCAAAGCGCCGTCCTGCTTGCGCGCCGTTGATTCGCTCGCCGGTATCTGTCTCAAAGCTCCCCAAATTATGTATTGGCGGATAAGCAAAGCTTTATACAGCTTTTTTATGTAATATAAGCATAAATTTAAGGCCCGCACGCAATGCTGCATGCATGGCATATTCGTCCGCAGGCGCGGCACGGCAGATATGAGGGCAGACCGTCCGATACCGAAACGGCGCTCCGTACAAGCCCTTTTTTATAAAGTCCGGCGTCCGCTTGATTTTATCCACAATTTAATCGCAGCAGACGCCAGAAAATAAATCCGGCCACATATTCGAGAATAATTGTAACTTATTCGGCTTGTCCATGTCAAGGAAAAATAAAAAGTTTCCCTTTTCAGTCCAAGTGGTGATGATTGAAAATCTGCCGGTTTCACCAATGGCTATACCATCCTTTTTATCATACTGCTTGACGTCACTTCCCGGTCCCAAAAGAAACATTTCTATATTATTCTGTGATATAATAATTTTTAAACTATGCTGGAATATTATACTCTACGCTGCGTCGATATCCAGAATCCTACGTTTCGTGTGTGGTGATTTAGGCTATAGCCACCTATGATATAGGCAAAAAGGAGGTAACCCGGTGGATCAAATCCGAATCGGCAAATTTATAGCCGAAACAAGAAAATCAATAAACCTTACTCAAAGACAGCTTGCTGACGCACTTTCAATCAGCGATAAGACCGTTTCTAAATGGGAGTGCGGAAAGGGACTTCCCGATGTGTCTCTTATGCTGCCCTTATGCAGTATGCTGAACATTACCGTCAACGACCTGCTTTCGGGTGAAAAAGTTTCCGAGACAGACTATCAAAAGAAAGCAGAGGGAAATATGATAAGCCTAATGGAAGAAAATAAAGAAAACAAAAAAAGAATGGTGCAGTCCGTCATTACCGGCATAATTACGATTATTGCTGTCGTAGCTCTTATTGTTATTGCGTCCTTTATCAGCCTGCCGACGATTATAAGAATTGCGTTGATTATTGTTTCCGCTGCTGTGGCGGCGGCCGGGATATCAGTGTGTGCCATGCTTGACATTAAGGCCGGCTATTTTGAATGTCCGCATTGTAAAGGGCTTTTTGTTCCGAGTACGAATGACTATATAAAAGGCTGCCACACTTTTACAAAACGCAGATTAACCTGTCCTAAATGCGGTAAAACGGGAATGTGCAAGCACCGCATCACACGATAAATATTACTTTTGGCAATAGCAAAATTGGCCGAAACAGTCAATAGTTAAAGCAGGCCGCAGGCTGACTGTTCCGAGTATCGCTTAAATGGCCAAGGCTCCCTTATGTGGTTTACAGAGGGAGCCTTGTCTTTGTATATTCGCCAAAGGGTTTCAATTTTTCATGAAATCGCTGCCTTCCTTAAAAGGGAGGTAAAATGTTTTTACGGTTTGCCGCGCCGACCGGACAGGCTGTAATTGCCTATTTTTCGCCAATTTCCCGTCCCTTTATGCTGCTCCTTATCTCCGCGTAAAGCTCCTCGGCGGCTTCGGTGCTTACTGACTCTGTGATAATTTTTATCATATTGCCGCGTTTGCTGGGCTTGAGCATTATACTGCCGCCGCCGCGGCTGAGCATCACTCCCTCGTGCGGCATTTTCGTATCCGACTTAAAACCTGAGAGCAGCTGGGACGGCCGGTCTTCTATCTCCACTGTGTGGGTAACGGTGCGGAACTGCGGCAGCATGGCGTCTATTTCACTTATGCTGCGCCCCGTCTTTTTCATGTAATCGAGAATTTTTATCGCCTCCATGATGCCGTCCCTCATCCAGAATCGGATCTTCGCCTCCTGCCTTATCTCTTTATCGGAGGAGTCGGCAGGACACAGCAGGTACCTCTTCACCGTTCTGCCGTATTTCTCTGCAATAGCCTCCGCGGCCTGCGGCGCGTCATACGGCAGGATAAGGTCGTAGCCGTCTTCAATGTCTATGAGGCAGCATATTGCCAGCACCCTGTCGGAGTTAAGCGTCCCTGCCTCCCCGTCGTTTATGCTAAGCGCTGTTCCGCTTTCAGAAAGCTCCATAACCATACCGCTGCCTATGTCGCAGCCAAGCTTTGCCAGCGTGTCCTCAAACAGCCGCGCACCCTGCTTCAGCATGCATCTCGGCTGCGCCGACAAGCCGCTGAGTCCTCTCGGCGCGCATCTGTACAGCTCCTGCTGATAAAGCAGGCTTATCCCCGTCATGTCAGACACCTCACGGTAGGCGTTCCAGCTGCATCTTGTATATTCCTCGCGCTGGAGCCTGCCCTCTATCTCGCGCTCTACCGGACGTACGGCGGGCAGCCCCGCCTCGCCCAGCAGCTTTATGCTGCATATGGCCCCGCCGGAAATATAGGCAGTCATCTCCAGCCCGCAGAAGGCGGCGGAAAACGATGCCTGCGCCTCCGTTATCTCACCGAAGTCCCATGCCTGCGCGCCGGCGGAGAGCACCCCGGCCGTAAACGCCGCTTTAAAGGCAGAGGCCGCACGGCCGCCGCCGCAGGCAATTCCAACCCGCCGGCCGCATTTTAAGGATGCAACCGCTGCACCAAGCCGTGCGCAGAACTCCGGCGTAATCTCAACGCCTGCCTCGCCGCTTATGCCGTCGTCGTCAAAAAGGTCGGGGCGCGCGTCGCCGCAGCGCAGATTTCTGCTAACTCTCGTGCCGTCAGCGACATGCTTTGACGGCCATATCTTGACATTTTGCAGCACCTCGGCTCCCGAGCCTATTATGCTGCCGGAGCCTACTGCCGAGCCCTCAAAAAGCGCCGCGCCGCTTTTAATTGACGCGCCCGCGCATACCACGCTGCCCGTCAGGCGTGCGCTGTCTCCTATATATGCGTCATTAAGCACGCACGATGACCTGATTCTTGCAAACGAGCCTACTGCCACGCCGTCGCACAAAACGGCGCCGGGGCCTATTATAGACCCTGTGCCTATCTTTACCTCTCTGCCTATATACACCGGGGGAACAAGCCGGAAATCGCCCTGAGGCATGCCGGACTTGAGGAATACTCCGCCGGCGCTCATGTCCGTCCTCTCGGTCTCTAAAAGCGCGCCCGGGACCTTGCCGGAAAGCAAATCCTGCTGGCAGGAAAGATAGGTGCCAAGGTCGCCGATATCGCACCAGTAGCCGTTTGTTTCGTAGGCGCATATCTTCCTGCCGCTGCGCAGCATGTCGGCGAACAAATCCTTCGCAAAGTCATATTCCCTGCCCGGAGGCACCATGTCCATAACATCGGCGTTTATGATATATATACCGGTATTGGCAGCGTCGGTCGAGGCCTGCGTCCAGCCCGGCTTTTCTATAAATCCGGTCACCGTCATGTCGCTGTCAAAGCTGACAAGGCCGTATTCACGCGGGTCGGCCACGCGCGTAACTACAATGGTAGCATCGGCGCCGGTCTGCCTGTGCTGAAGCACCGCGGCTGTAAGGTCTATGTCGCACAGCGCGTCGCCGCTTATCACGATAAACGTCCCGTCATCCGGCTTCACGGCATTTTTCACGCTGCCGGCGGTGCCGAGCGGAGTCGTCTCCTCAGAAAATTCAAGGTGTATGCCGCCGTACTCCTTCGACTCGAAATGCGAAATGATGCTTCCTGCTAAGTAGCGCACGGTGAGCACAGCCTCAGTCACCGAATGCCGCGACAGCAGCTCTAAGATGTAACAAACCGCCGGCTTGCCGCACAGGCGCACCATAGGCTTCGGTATGTCGCAGGTGAGCGGACGAAGCCGGCTGCCCTCGCCGCCCGCCATTATCACTGCCTTCATTGATGCTTCCCCCTCAAAAACATAGATTTTTTCCTTGTTAGTATGTTTCAAAAGGCAGTAATATAAACATAATAAAAACAAAAAAATCCGATGTTTTGTATAAGCCAAGGCAGCTAAAGCCAGCAGAATGCCGGCGGTTTACATAATCTCTGAACAGACTGCTGGCGGCCTGACCACGCAACGGTAAGGCATTTATCGACGTATCCTCGTATTCCGCGTGTCAGACGGGTAAAGCATAAATCCTCCAGCATCATTATTTCCCCCACGTTTGCCATGATTTCGTTCGGAAAGCTGACTATAAGCCTTCTGTTTGCCTCCGGTAGAAACGCGGCTTTATCGGGCCTTAACGAGGCGAAAGCCTCCGGCTTGGCCGAAGGCTTTTGCATAAGCTTAATGGCATTCGCAGGCGAAGTCCTCAAGGGCTCTTAAAGGACCTGCGGCTTCATTTTTTATGTCATCCATCAATGGCTTTTACAGCTTACTATTCCTGCTGCTGGCAAACGGACTCAGTCAGACAGCAGTCTATATGATATGGTAATTTCCTGTTCCCGTGATTTTAGTCTACAAAAGCTCTCCCCTTTGCGAAGCCTCAAGCCAAGGCTTCCTGACGCCCGGCAGCGGCCGTGAGCATTTGGAGCATTTCGCTTAGACAAAAATGCACGCCCGTAGGGAACAAGCTTCCCCGACGGGCGTTTTAATCAAAACTGTTTTTTCAAAAGCGGCATAAGTCTTATGGAGCAGACAGCTGCAAAGAGCAGGCAAAACTAAAATCCTTATCTTGCGTTTAATATTAGCCTCGGGATTTTGCAGAGCTTTTTCGGCCATGTTAAAAATCCGCTGTTTTGTATAAGCGGCGGCAGTCAAAGCCAGCAGCAGACCAGCGGTCTTCACAAGCTATAAACAGACTGCTGCCGGTATGGCCACGCAATGGGCACACTGCTTGCTGTCGAATCCTCGTATTCCGCTGTCAGGCGGGCAAGCCATAAATCCTCCGGCTCCCGATATTTTTCCACGTTTGGTTCTGCTTTCCTTCGGGAAGCTGACTATAAGCTTTTCTGTTAATCACCGGCCAAAGCCTGTACTGCACTGCAGTGCAGCATCAGCTACACGGGCACTCAACCCGCGGGGCACAAAGCTAAAGGCTTTGAGTGATAACGGCGGCTCAGGCTTTGTGATCCGTGCCGTCTGCAGCACGCAAAGCGTCATTTGCGGTCGAGCTTCTGTATGGAGTTCTCCCGGCGGCGCCTCTTATAATCCTTAACGAGGGAGACTATTATCCATATGACAAGTCCGGCAAAGGCCGCTATGCCGACGACGGCGATTATTATCTGCACAGCCTCCATATATCCTCCCCCGCCTGACTGCGTATTCTGTATCGTGAGCGACTCAAACATCGCGCTGCACTCCTCAAGCTCCTCCTGCGAAAGCTCCGGTGAATTGTTATAATAAACCAGCGAGTAATTTAGCCCGTTTAAAATGGTATAATACTGAATATAGCAGAACTGCCGGTCGCCGTTTACGACCCTGACCGTCAGGCTGATATAGGTGACGCCAGAATTTATTAGCTTCGACCGGCTGAGCACGGCAGAATAGCCCTGCTCGTTTATGCCCTGCTCAAGTGCCGACGATATCTCCTCTATCCTTTCGTCCGTCTGGTCATTCAGGCTGACTATCCTCTCGGCGAGCGCCGACTCCGTTATCTTAAGATTTATCTGCTTTGACGCATCGTCGTTTACGGCGAACATCACCATTCCGTCGGAATTAAGCTCTTCTTTAAAGGTGCTTTCGCTGTAGCCAAGGCTGCGAAGCAGGTCTAAGTGGTCCGACAAATTCCTCGTCGTCAGGCGTATAAAGCCGTCAGGCAGCGTGAGGCGGACATTCTCGCCGGAAAAGCTTTCGGCTGACGGGAAAAGCGAAGACAGCGCCGCAAACAGTACACACAGCATAACCGCCAACGCGTTTTTCCTCACCTTCACGGCATATCCCCTCCCGTCTCAAAAAGCATTATGTCAATCTGGCTGTGTTTTTAGTTTAATATATATTCACAATCAGTGCAATATAAAATTGAATAAGTTAACAGAATTGTTAATTTCTCAGGAGGACTCCTTAAAACGGCGCTGTTTTCCCGCGCCAATCCGCTCATATTTTCAGTATTGGCCCCATCTGCTCTCAGCGTTACACATTCAGGGCTTTAAAAGAAAAATCATTATTGATGCTTTACAAAGCCGTGTATTTGTGCTAAAATATATCAGCTAACCTATTACTATGCTTTGGGCGCATGCCTTTTTAAGGAATTCCTTTTACCCAAGGCCTGGTTTTTAGGCAATTTATAAAGGAAGGAAGAAACACAAATGCTGAAGGAAGAAAAGACCGCCCTTATTGAGCAGTATAAGCTGCACGAAGGCGACACCGGCTCACCGGAGGTGCAGATTGCGCTGCTCACAAAGCGCATTAACGACCTTACCGAGCATCTCAAGATTCATAAAAAGGACAATCATTCCCGCCGCGGCCTGCTTAAGATGGTCGGCCACAGGCGCAACCTTCTTATGTATCTCCAGAAAAACGACATTGAAAGATACCGCGCGATAATCGACAAGCTTGGCTTACGTAAGTAATCATCTGGGCAGGCCGTGTAAAGCGGCCTGCCCTGCTTGCTTATTGTGCCGGCAGAGGCGCTTCCCACAGCGGTATCTTAGTATACAGCTTGCACTAAGACCGGCTGTGAGAACGGTTAAACAGGTTCCGCCGCAGCTTGGCCTTAAAGGGCGCAGCGGGCGTCCGACTCTCGCCGCGCTTCTGCAATGAGGCAGTGCGGCATGCAGGTATGCAGGCTCTGCGGACGGCGCACTTCTCGGCACGGCGGTATATTTCAGGCGCTGTAAGGCGACATGTATGTGCGGCGATACAGTAATTGCTTTTGGCGGAGCAGGGCCGTTTGATTTGCGGCTTTCGCACATATGCCGTATATCACAACGGCAAATCAACATTATAAATATTGGAGAATGCGGCTTTTAGCAGTGAAAAGGCCGTCCGAGCATTCGGGCTGTGTTTTTATTGCTAAACCGCAGGCTCCGTAAAAATAGGAGGTTTAGTAAATGTTTGAAAATTACAGGACTTTTGAAACCGAAGTTGCCGGCCGAAAGCTGGTGATAGAGGTCGGTAAGCTGGCTCAGCTGGCTACCGGCTCCTGCCTTGTGAGGTATGGAGAGACAGCGGTGCTCTGCACTGCGACAATGTCGGAAAAGCCGAGAGAGGGCGTTGACTTTTTCCCGCTTTCCGTCGATTTTGAGGAAAAGCTTTACTCGGTAGGCAAAATCCCCGGCTCGTTTATGCGCCGCGAGGGGCGGCCCAGCGAAAAGGCGATACTCGCCTCGCGTCTTATCGACCGCCCGCTGCGTCCGCTTTTCCCGAAGGACATGCGAAACGACGTTTCCGTTGTCTGCACCGTTATGTCCACCGACCCCGACTGCTCTCCGGAGTTTGCCGCGATGATAGGTGCTTCCACCGCAATATCAATCTCGGGCATACCCTTCAACGGGCCGATATCCGGCGTTATCGTCGGTTATATTGACGGCGAGTACATCATAAACCCGACTGCCGAGCAGGAGGACAGGTCCGAAATGCATGTAACGGTCGCCTCGACCGCCGACCTGGTCGCTATGATAGAGGCCGGCGCGAACGAGGTATCGAACGAAGTGATGCTCAACGGCATAATGACCGGACACCGTGAGAATCAGCGCTTAGTCGAGTTTATAAACGGAATAAAAGCGGAGGTCGGCAAGCCGACTATTCCGTTTGAGTCAAAGGACGTTGACCATGACATGTTCGAGGCCGTCAAGGCCTTTGCCGAGGACAAGGTCAAGTTCGCTATGGATACCGACGACAAGCGTATACGTGAGGAGCGTCTTGCTCCTGTTTATACGGAGGTGCACGAGAGGTTTGACGAGGAATATCCCGAGCGCGAGGCGGAGATAGACGACTGCATGTACAAGCTGCAGAAGTTTGTCGTGCGCCGCTGGCTGCTTGACGAGGGCAAGCGCGTGGACGGCAGGGGCATGGATGAGATTCGTCCGCTGGCGGCAGAGGTTTCACTGCTGCCGAGGGTACACGGCTCCGGATTGTTCACAAGAGGCCAGACGCAGGTGCTCACTACCGTAACACTCGGTCAGGTAAGAGATGCGCAGATACTTGACGGCATAGACGACGAGGAGTCGAAGAGGTATATGCACCAGTACAACTTCCCGTCATACTCAGTCGGCGAGACAAGGCCCAGCAGAGGCCCGGGCCGCCGCGAAATAGGCCACGGCGCGCTCGCCGAGAGGGCACTGCTGCCGGTTATCCCCGACACCGAGGAGTTTCCGTACTCACTGCGTCTTGTTTCCGAGGTGCTTTCCTCCAACGGCTCCACCTCGCAGGCGTCGGTGTGCGGCTCAACACTCGCACTGATGGACGCCGGCGTGCCTATAAAGGCTCCCGTTGCGGGTATATCCTGCGGACTTATAACCGAGGGCGACCGCTTTATAACGATGGTGGATATCCAGGGTGTTGAGGACTTTTTCGGCGACATGGACTTTAAGGTCGCCGGCACTCACAAGGGAATAACCGCTATCCAGATGGATCTTAAGATTAACGGACTTACTGAGGAGATTATAAAGGAAGCGCTGGACAAGACCTACAAGGCGCGCATATATATACTCGACGAGATAATGCTCAAGGCAATACCCGAATCCCGCAAGGAGCTTTCAAAGTACGCTCCGAAGATGCTCAGCACAAAGATAGACGTAGACAAGATACGCGAGGTCATCGGCTCCGGCGGCAAGGTTATACAGAAGATATGCGCCGACTGCAACTGCAAGATAGACGTGGAGGAAGACGGAATGGTATACATCTCCGCCATGGACATCGAGGATGCGAAACGCGCTCTTCAGATAGTAGAGACGATAGCCAAGGACCCCGAAATAGGCGCGATATACAAGGGCCGCGTTACACGGCTTATGTCCTTCGGCGCGTTTGTTGAGATTGCCCCCGGCAAGGAAGGGCTGGTGCACATCAGCCAGCTTGACGTAAAGCGCACCGAAAAGGTTGAGGACGTCGTTCACGAGGGCGACGAGGTCATCGTAAAGGTGACAGAAATAGACGACCAGGGAAGACTGAACCTTTCGCGCCGCGATGCGCTCATAGAGGTTGAGGGAGCAGTGCCGGAAAACGATGTTTCATCATCTCCGCGCAGACGCCCCTCAGGCCAGAAGCGCGGCGGCAGGTTTAACAGATAATTTTTCTTATACTTTGACGGGAGTTTACCTTTATGGGTAAGCTCCCGCTGTTTAACATGCTGTTTTAGATGCCGGGCAAACGGCATTGGAAAATGATATTTAACAAGTGCTGTCATGCCGTCATTTTATCAAGGCCGCATATCCGGCTTCGGCGCTTTTGTGCCGCTGTCCCTGCGCGGAGCTTACTGTGATATACTCAGACGGCCGTATATTCCACACAGCTTTTTGCCGCGCAGCCTGTGCTCAGACATGACTTTGCACGGTGTTTCCAATTTTGATTAAAGTTCAGTAAACTCCGCGCATTAACCAGTAATGCCGCAGTAACAGCATAAGATTTTGCGGGACAGAAATTTCCCCTTGGCATATAAGCCATTATCCTATAAAAGCA
This sequence comes from uncultured Clostridia bacterium, assembly GCA_944412495.1. Taxonomy (GTDB): domain Bacteria; phylum Bacillota; class Clostridia; order Oscillospirales; family Acutalibacteraceae; genus Timburyella. The sequence goes on from CALYBL010000015.1 coordinate 25,835, forward strand.
CACCAGAGGTACTGTATGGAAGCTGTCACCCTTAAAAACGGGCTCAGAATAATTTTTGATGAAAACGGGCATATGCGCTCGGCCTCCGTCAATATATACATAGGCTGCGGCTCAAGATATGAGCCGGTTGGCTGTGAGGGCGTATCGCATTTTATCGAGCATATGCTCTTTAAGGGCACGCAGAAGCGTTCCTGCGCGGATATTGCCGAGCAGATGGACGAAATAGGCGGACGCCTCAACGCCTTCACCACAAAGGAATATACCTGTATTTATACGCACACACTGTCATATCACGTCGAAACGGCGCTTGATATAATGCTTGACATGCTGCTCTTCTCCGCGTTTAACGAGAATGACATACGCACAGAGAAGGGCGTGATATGTGAGGAAATAAGCATGTATGAGGACAGCCCCGAAGACGTCTGCTTTGACCTTATGTGCGCCGGTATATGGCAGAAAAGCCCGCTTGGCCGGCCGATAATTGGAAGCCGCACTTCCGTAAACAGACTTTCCCGCAGCGATATCACCAGCTTTATGCGGCGCTACTACACGCCGGATAACATGGTGGTATCGGTAAGCGGCAGGTTTGACAGGGAAAGCGTATATTCGCTTATAGAAAAAGCCTTTGCCCGCTTTGATGCGGCTGAACAAAAGCCCTTATCCTGCTCAGAGGAGGGCGCGCCGGGCAATAAAGCCATGTCCTTGTCCGGCGTCAGCACAGACTGCGGCTCTCTTTTACACACACAATCTCCCATCACATCCGCCGCGTCTCAGCAGCACGGAGATATTTCGCATCCCGGCAATATGACCGACAGTTTGCATACAGCATCATGCGGCGGCGGTATTTTGTCAGAAGGCTCCCCGCAGTCCGCCCGCTCAGATATTGCCGCCGGCACTCTGCCGCATTTTCCGGCGCCGTATCTCGGATTTGTCAGCGAGTCGGATCTGCTGCCGGAATTCCACGGCGGCATATCGCTGCTTGGCCGGGATTTTGAGCAGACGAACATAATATTAGCTTTCCCCGGCCTGCCGGTAGGCGACGATGAGCGGTATACGGCGGCGCTCATGTCGTCGATAGCCGGAGCCAGCTCCTCGTCAAGGCTCAACCGCCGCATACGTGAAGAGCTTGGCATGGCCTATTCCATATACTCCTTTCACACCTCGCACATAGGTGCCGGTGTGTTTGGCGTGTCGGCCGGAGTCTCTGACGCCAATCAGGGCAGCGTTATCAATGAAACGCTTAAGCTTTTGCTCTCGCTGAAAAGCGATATAACTCAAAAGGAGCTGCACCGCGCAAAGCAGCACCTTAAATCCTCCATTGCTATGTCGATGGAGAGCACTGCCTCCCGCTCCTCAAGCTTCGGGCACAGCCTGCTTATTGACGGCCGCATTGAGGATGAGGACGACGCTATGGCCAAGATAGACGCCGTAACGCTGGACGATGTCAAAGGCATGGCCGGCAGGATAATCGACCTTAGCAATGTGCATATAGCTGTGGCAGGCCATGCTGAGAGCGAGGATTTTTATAAAAGCATTCTTCGGAGCGTCGGCGGGTAAATTATTAACAAAATATACTTTAATTCAGCGGATATTATGGTATAATAAACTTTAGTTATGTCTGATAGAAGCATCATGCTTATTTGTGCGTTGCCTTGTGCGAAATAAAGCAAATTAAATTTTAATAAACCGGCCATGCCGGTGAGAGGTGATTTTGTGGGGCTTATAAAAGCTATCTTTGGAGATTACAGCAAGCGCGAGCTTAAAAGGATAATGCCCATACGGGATGAAATCCTCAGGCTTGAGGACAAGTTTAAGGAGATGTCGGACGACGAGCTGCGCGAAATGACAGCAAGCTTTAAGGAGGATATCCAGAACGGCCGCTCACTCGACAGCATACTGCCTGAGGCGTTTGCCGTCTGCAGCGAGGCCTGCTACAGAGTACTGAATATGCGTCCGTACCCTGTACAGCTGCTGGCCGGAATTATACTGCATCAAGGCCGTATTTCGGAAATGAAAACCGGTGAGGGCAAAACTCTTATGGAGACGCTTCCCGCCTATTTGAATGCGCTTTCCGGCAAGGGTGTACACATAGTCACAGTAAACGACTATCTTGCACGCCGCGACTCTGAATGGATGGGAAAGGTCTACCGCTTTTTGGGGCTGAGCGTCGGTCTTATCGTACACGGACTGAGTAACGAGGAGCGCCGCAGGGCCTATGCCGCCGACATAACATACGGTACAAACAACGAGCTCGGCTTTGACTACCTGCGCGACAACATGGTTCTATATAAGGAAAACAAGGTTCAGCGCGGCCACAACTACGCCATTGTCGACGAGGTCGACTCAATACTTATAGATGAAGCGCGTACTCCGCTCATAATTTCCGGTCAGGGCGAGAAGTCCAACGACCTTTATTACAAGGCCGACAAATTTGCACGCTCACTCAAAATGGTAAAGGTGGCGGAGCTGGACGACAAGCAGGATAACGACGAGCTTTATGACGGCGACTACATTGTCGATGAGAAGGCGAAATCCTGCACGCTTACCCCCTCCGGCGTAAAAAAGGCCGAGGCCTATTTTAACATAGAAAATCTTAACGACCCCGACAATATAACTATAGCCCACCACATCAATCAGGCAATACGCGCGCACGGTATAATGCAGCGCGATGTAGACTATGTCGTACGCGACAATGAAGTTATAATCGTCGACGAATTCACCGGCCGGCTCATGCTCGGCCGCCGCTACAACGAGGGCCTGCATCAGGCTATTGAGGCCAAGGAGGGCGTCAAGATAGAAAACGAGTCGAAAACGCTCGCCACGATAACCTTCCAGAACTACTTCCGCATGTACAAAAAGCTTTCGGGCATGACGGGTACCGCCATGACGGAGGCTGCGGAATTTCAGGAGATATACAAGCTCGATGTTGTAGAGATTCCCACAAACAAGCCCATGATACGCATTGACCATCATGATGCCATATACAAGACGGAAAAGGGCAAATTCAACGCCGTTATAAATCAGGTGGAGGAATGCCACAAGAAGGGGCAGCCGGTGCTGGTCGGCACGATATCGATAGAAAAGTCGGAGCATTTAAGCGGCCTGCTCAAACGCCGCGGCATAAAGCACGAGGTGTTAAACGCCAAATTCCACGAAAAGGAAGCGCAGATAGTAGCGCAGGCCGGCAAGAAGGGCGCCGTGACCATTGCAACGAATATGGCCGGCCGCGGCACCGACATTGTGCTGGGCGGCAACCCCGAGTACATGGCACTAAACGAGATGCGCCGCCGCAATATACCGGAGGAGCTTATTACCGAGGCCACCGCCTTTGGTGAGACGGACAATGAGGAAATAATCGAGGCCCGCAGACTTTTCGCCGAGCTTGAGAAGAAGTACAAGGAAGAGATAAAGGGCGAGGCGGAAGAGGTCAAGGCCGCCGGCGGCCTCTTTATAATAGGCACCGAGCGCCACGACTCCCGCCGTATAGACAACCAGCTGCGCGGCCGCGCCGGCCGTCAGGGCGATCCGGGAGAAAGCCGCTTTTATATATCGGCGGAGGACGACCTTATGCGTCTGTTCGGCGGCGAGCGCATGTATAAGATGATGGAGGCGCTCAAGGTCGACGAGGACACACCTCTCGAGTCTAAAATGCTTTCCAATACTATTGAAAGCGCACAGCGCAAGGTCGAGTCCCGCAACTTTGCCGCCAGAAAGAGCGTGCTTGACTTCGACGACGTTATGAACAAGCAGCGCGAGCTTATATACTCGCAGCGCGACAAGGTGCTTAACGGTGATAATCTGCACGATTCCATAATAAGCATGGTAGACGAGACGATAAAGGACAAATGCGACAACTTCCTCTCCGGCGAGACGGTCGAGGAATGGAACTTCGCCAGTCTGCGCGACTACTTCCTGGGCTGGATAACCAAGAGCGAGGACTTCAGGTACACCTCCTCCGAGCTTAACAATATAGCCAAGGAAGACATAATAAACGAGCTGACCGAGCGCGCTCACGAGATATACTCCGAGAGGGAGACGGCCTTCGGCAGCGAGCTTATGCGCGAGATTGAGCGCGTTGTGCTGCTGCGCTGCGTAGACAGCCACTGGATGGACCACATCGACGCCATGGACGAGCTGAGACGTGGTATACATCTGCGCGCATACGGCCAGCATGACCCGGTTGTCGAATACCGCAACGAAGGCTACGACATGTTCAATGAGATGACGCAGTCCATAAGGGAAGACACAACTAAGATGATATTCACGGTACAGGTCCGCCGTCAGGAGGATGTAAAGCGCGAGCAGGTTGCCAAGGTTACGGGCGAGACCGGCAGCGACGGCTCCGACTCAGAGCACTCTAAAACCGTAAGAAAGGGCATAGTAGGGAAAAACAGCCCGTGTCCGTGCGGCTCCGGCAAGAAATATAAGCGCTGCTGCGGCAAGGACAAGTTCAAGGACGACAGCGAAGACTGAGAAATATCTTTCAACTCCTTCCTAAAGGGCCGTCTGATTTAATAATCAGGCGGCCTTTTCGTTATCCTATAAGCCAAACACATCCGATAGAAACGTGAGGGCATCGAAAGCCTAATAGAAAGGCTTTCCAAAGTGAAGCCTTTCTATGCGAAGCAAACACATACAGACAGCAAACAACGCATCGCACAGGCTGCCGACATCTGATGAAACCCATTTGTTGAAAGCAGGGCATGATATGATAATATATTATCCAGTCCGGTCCCTTGAAAAACTGCGCCGGTGCCATGTCCCTTTTGGGATTTTTGTAATCTGCTGCTTCAGTGGTGACTTGACCTTGACACGGCTTGACCGCCTGATGCACCGCAGCCCGGCAGGACCAAACCGGGAGGTTGGCCTTCCTACAGTCGCTTTATGCAGTCAACCTCTTCTGCATCGGGAGCAGGCAGAAAAAGCTTTATAAGAATATTCTGCAAAAATCAATTAAGCGGCTGGATGCCTGCTCATACAGTCAAATTTTTACTTTTGTCCAAAGCCCCTCAAAATTTTCCGGAGGACAAGCGCTAAATATGGATAAAAGGCGGCGGGGCTTATCGCCCCGCCGCCTTTATTTGGCACTGCGAATTCCTACATTCCGGAAAAAATCAGAATGGCATGTCAATATCCTTTATATAGCCCGTGACCGACATATCTGCAATCAGCGCGCCGGTATCATCGGTAACCTTGACATTATAAAAGCACAGGCGTCTGCTATCCGACAAGCGCGTCGCCTCAGCGATAAGCCTTGTGCCCTTAGAGGCGCTTATAAACGAAATGCTGTTGCTTGCGGATACCGTCATTTTCCCTAATGAGTTGGCGGCAACTGCAAAGGCAAAATCCGCAAGAGTAAAAATTGCCCCTCCCTGTACCGAGCCGCCGGCGTTTTTGTGCCCGTCGGCTATCGTCAGACTGCACCCGGCACAGCCGTCCTTTACCCAGTCTATCTCGGCGCCCATATCTGTCGCAAATTTATCTTTATTGAAAAATTTCCTTATTGCTTCGATGTTTTCCATTTATTTTCCTCCTGCTCCAATTATCCATTCTCCGTACAGCGTTATTTCAAAACGTCTCTGTCCGGCCGAGACACTGTAATTTATATTTTATATTCTTCTCACATCGCTTCCACCGAAATCAGCACTGCCGAATATTCGTCAAGCGGCGAGCCGTCACCGATGGATACATAGGCCGAATGCTGAGACTGCGTCACGGAACATCCGGGAGCACCCACTGAAATGTGTATTTATTGGTAATTGCCGGCTGCTTCCTCTCCCAGCAGGTCAGGCATGCGGCAAAACGTAAGCGTCTTGAACGTCAGGGTGCCGATAAACCGCAGGCACGCACTGTGTGATATGTATCTGTCATTTGGTGCAGGCTTTAAAAGCCAAAGTGCACCGCTATCGCTTTAAATACCTGTCTTTTATATTTTTATAATAAAGCTTTTCTATATGCGGACTATAAAGCCGTTTGTTATGGTGAACCCCATGCGTCTATCTCAGCCCCGATGCTTTTTATTTGAGCCGAAAACAGCAAAGGCGCAGACATATATAATAATACATGTCTGCGCCTTAAATTTCAAGTGCGGCACTTCTAAGCGGAATGGCACACATCACTCAGCGGCATACCTTTTAGACTCCGCCACTGCCATTTCATCGCACCGTTCGTTTTCTCTGTGCCCGGCATGGCCCTTTATCCACACTATCTTGACGTCGTGCTCCTCAAGCAGATCCAGCAGCGTGCCCCACAGGTCGGGATTGAGCGCTGGGCTTTTGTCTGCCTTTTTCCAGCCTCTTGCCCGCCAGGACGCCGCCCAGCCCTTGGCAATGCCGTCGGCAACGTACTTTGAGTCGGTGTAGAGCGTGATGCTGCACGGTTCTTTGAGCGCCTGAAGCCCGGCAATCACCGCCATGAGCTCCATGCGGTTATTCGTCGTGTTTGCCTCGCCGCCGCTTATTTCCTTTTCAATGCCGTTGTATCTCAGTATCGTGCCGTATCCGCCGGGGCCGGGATTGCCGGAGCAGGCGCCGTCGGTGAACATTTCAAGCTTCTTCATATATCTGTATTAAAGCACAGGCTTTATTGACTCGCCATTTTCCAGCATGGAGAGAAGCTTTTCACACGTCATAAGTGCGCGCGGCAGATGATACGGGCCCTTCCACATAGAGCCCTTCTGCGTGTGAGATACCGTGCCGTCGCGGTGCAGATAGCCGTACCACTCACCGTATTCCTTATCATGGAAGTGAGAGAATGCATACTCGTGTATACGCTCAAACCACTGCCAGTATTTCTCATCCTTTGTAAGTCCGTAAGCCATAAGTGTAGCTATAAGCGCCTCGTCATGCACCCACCACAGCTTCATATCGTACTCCAGCTGCTCGCAGGGACGCCCGCTTATATCCACATAGTAATAGAAGCCGCCGTATTCCTTGTCCCAGCCGAGCTCCAGCATCCAGTCAAGCAGCTTGAGTGCCTTGCCGATAATCTCCTGGTCCCCGCTGTAAATGCCTTCGTTCATCAAAAACCATGAGTTCTCCATTGAGTGGCCGGGATTGACCGTGCGGCCGGCGGGGTTGTCGATAAAGCCGCCGTCGCTCAGCACCGTCTCAAGCGAGCACTTCATGTCCGGCTTGTAATGATACTTGAATATGTCGTCCGCCATCTGCTTTACTATCTCGGAATAATAGGCTGCCTTTTCAGGTATGCAGCGGCGCAGTATCTGGGCCGAGCTGACCATTACCATAGGCACCGCCGCGGCGCGCTCATTGCGCGTTGACGCATAGGTCTTCGGCGTTATTTTAAACGGGTCGGCGCTTGGGTCGTTATATATGCGAAGCATGAGGTCAAAGCAGGCTTCAGCCTTCTGGAGCGCGTCCTCGTCGTCCATGGCCGCACCGTACTCCGCCATGCCGACAACATAAAAGCTTTCGGAGAACATATATCTGCGCTTGCGCAGCGGACGTCCGTCGCGGGTCGTCTGGAAGAACATCCTGCCGTCGGTATCAACGCAGTGCTTCTCAAGAAAATCCTTGCCGAGCCTTGCGGCCTCTACCCACTCATCTCTTTTGCCGTAGCGATTGCACAGCGCTGAAAACGTCCACAGCCCGCGGCCGGCAAACCACACCGACTTGTCGTCGTTATAGCTTCTGCCCTGACGGTCGACAGAGGATATATATCCGCCGTACTCCTTATCAAGCAGGTCGCTGTTCATCCAGAAGGGTATGCAGTCGTCGAGCAGCTGCTCATGATAAAACTGACGAAGTTCAGATATTTTCTTTTTGTCCAATTTAATCTCTCCTGTTCCGTTTTATTCTGTCAAAAGACAAGAGGGGTAAGGATAGCTTGTAAAGACAACCTAAACCTCACCCCTTATCATGGTGACCCGGACGGGAATCGAACCCGTGTTACCGCCGTGAAAGGGCGAGGTCTTAACCGCTTGACCACGGAGCCTTATTTCCTTGGCACCGCTACCGCAGTGCCGAGGATTATATTATCATACCCTCTCAAAAAAAGCAAGCCCTTTTTTAAGAATTTTTCATAACAACACTTTCCACTACATCTGCGGCGTGTTCACATGTATCTGCGCACCGCTCCAGATAGATATAGATCTCTCTCCATGCGATAATATGAAGCGGGTCCTGACATTCCGAATGCAGTCTCCTCATGCTCTTCATAAAGCAGCGGTCCGCTTCTTCTTCCAGGTCATTGATCTGGATAATGACTTCTTTCATCTTCTTGGAATGGCGGAAATCTGCGAATTCCCGCGTAAGTTCCGTCACTTTCTCACAACAACGGATAATAATATCCAGCATCTGAATGGCATCATCCTCAATCTCCGTGATATTGTTCATATAAATTCTCAGGAGTGCATCCTCAATCTTATCCGTAATATCATCGATTCTCTGACTCAGCGCAATGATGTCCTCCCTTTCAATCGGAGGAATGAACTCTTTTGCCAGTCTGTCCAGCATAGCGTGCTTTTTCATATCCGCACTGTTCTCAATCTTGTGCATCTGTGCAATATACTCTTCCAGTTTTTCCGGTCTGAAATCCTTAAGAATCTCTTCCAGCATATGTCCTGCCTGGCAGGAAATCTCCGCGCAGGCTGTAAATGTTTCAAAATAAAATGAATCCCGATTCTTTGCCATGTTTTTTCCTCCTATGTTTTCTAAAACAATGCCATAAACAGCTTGGCTATCACAAAACTGATCAGCCCGCACCCTGGGAACGTAAACACCCAGGTCAGCATCATGTCCTTGACAACGCCGAAATTGATCGCGGACAGCCGTTTCACCGCACCGACGCCCATAATGGCGCTTGTCTTTGTATGTGTGGTGGAAACAGGAATTCCAAACACACTGGAAAGCAGCAGGCAGAACGCCCCTGCCAGGTCCGCCGAAAATCCCTGGAACTTCTCAATCTTTACCATATCCATTCCCACGGATTTTATGATCTTTTCTCCTCCTATACTGGTACCGATTCCCATCACCGCACTGCAAAGCAGCATCAGCCATACCGGAATCTCCATGCCTTCTACACTGGACTGTCCATTGCAGAACGCCATTCCCAGAAACAGGACACCGATAAATTTCTGTCCATCCTGCGCTCCATGCATAAAGCTCATAAATGCCGCGCCAAAAATCTGTGCCCCTTTAAAAAACGATGAAGTTCTGCGCCGGTCCATGGAAGCGCATACTGTCGCAATGATTTTGCAGATCATCCAGCCGGAAAAAAATCCAAGTGCCAGACTCAGCACAAGGCCGTACAGCACCTTTACCCATTCTGCGCCGTTGACACCGGACAATCCGTTCTGAATCGCAATCGCCGCACCTGTCAGTCCGGCAATCAGGCTGTGGCTTTCACTGGTTGGAATACCAAAAGCAGAAGCTGCCACACTGTATACTACAATCGAAAACAGCGCCGCGCAAAGAGCTACCAGCGCCTGACTAGTCTCCCCTCCGAAGTCCACCATGTTGCTGATGGTCGAAGCCACCGAACTGTTGATTCCGGTCATCACAAGCACTCCAAGGAAATTAAAGACCGCACTCATCATAATCGCAGGGCGCACCCGCATACATCTGGTAGCAATACAGGTTGCAATCGCGTTTGGCGCATCCGTCCATCCGTTCACAAAAATGACCCCCATGGTAAGAATCACGGTGATCAAAAGTATCGGATTTGATGTGACTTGGTGAAAAAAGCTGAAAAATGAAACGTCCATAAGTCTCTCCCTTTACCTGTCCTTTTCTCTTTTGATTTTATTGGACTGTGCAGTTTTCATGAGCTTTACATTTTTATATTTTCTTTACACAGTCTTAACTCAAATATAACATTCGTTTCTGATGCTTACAAGAATTTTTCACACGGTAAGATTCACAAAAAAAGAGTACCCTGTCCGCAATTTTTATTCATTACTGACAGAATACTCTTTTGTCTTTGTGCATTTTTCCTTATGACTGCTTCTGATGCTCGATAGTTTGAAGCGTTTTCTTAAACTGAACGCTGAACAGAACTGCCGTAAAGGTCACCGCCAGCAGATCTGCAATCGGCTCCGCCATATAGACCGCTATTGTCTGATTGGACCGAAGGATGTGCGGCATAATATAAATCAGCGGAATCAGAAGGATAAACTTCCGCATAACGGCAACGATAATGGATTCTGCCGCTTTCCCCAGCGCATTAAACGTCATCTGACATGCCATCTGGATGCCGAACAGGAACATGGAGCCCATATAAATGCGCAGGGCCGTCTTCGTATAATCCATCAACTGTGTATCCGATGTGAACATGGCCGCAAAGCCGCCCGGCAGCAGCATGACCAGGATCCAGAGCAGGACGGAATAAGCCAGACTGGCTTTCAGCAAAAGCCGGAAAGCCGCCCGCACCCGTTTGGAATCCCCCGCCCCATAACAGTAGCTGATGATGGGCTGGGCCCCCTGTCCCAGTCCCTGAAGCGGAAGCATGGCAAACTGCATGACGCTGGTAAGAATCGTCATGGCTCCGACTGCTATATCTCCTCCATAATTCTGAAGGGAACTGTTAAAACATACGGAAATCACACTTTCACTGGCCTGCATGATAAAGGTCGCTACGCCAAGCGCCAGGCATGGCAGAATCATCTTCGGTGTCAGTCCCAGATTGCTCTTCTTGATTTTCAGGAACGTCTTTTTCCCGCACAGGAAACTGACCACCCAGATACAGGAAAGGGCCTGGGAAATAATGGTGGCAAGTGCCGCGCCGCGCACATCCATGTGCAGTCCGAAAATGAAAACCGGATCCAGAATGATATTGGCGACCGCTCCAATCAGAACCGAAAGCATTCCCGTCTTTGCAAATCCCTGGGCCGTGATGAAAGCATTCATGCCAAGGGTGAGTTCTACAAAAATCGTTCCCAGAGCGTAGATATTCATATAGTTGACGCCATATTCAATCGTATTGTCACTGGCGCCGAACGCCATGAGGAAATCCCGGTTCCAGATCAGCAGGACGGCTGTCAGAATGACAGAAATGATAATCTGCAGTACAAAGCAGTTGCCCAGTGTCTTCTCCGCCGATGCCTTATCCTGTTTCCCCATGAAAATCGACGCCCTTGGCGCACCGCCATATCCTACCAACGCCGCAAAGGCGGAGACAATCATGATCAGCGGCATGCACACTCCCACTCCGGTCAGCGCCGTCGCGCCGATCTTGGGAATATGCCCGATATAAATCCGGTCAACAATATTATAAAGCATATTGATAAGCTGGGCCGCAACCGTAGGGAGCGCCAGTCTGAGAAGCAGCTTCCCCAGAGGCTCTGTCCGAAGAAATTCCTTGTCCCCGGCGCCGCCTTCTTTTTGCTCTACGATCTTTTGATTCCGTTCATCCTGACTCATGACCATTCCCTTCCTTCCATCGCCTTTTTCGTATTCTCAAACAGCTTCCGGTAAAAGCGGGCCTGCATTTCCAGCTCTTCTTTGGAAAAGCCTTCCAACACAGTATTCAAGAACTCGTCTCTTACTTCATCCACCGTCTTTGTCACCGGACCTGCACCTGGCATCAGCCTCAGATGGATCTTTCTACGGTCCTCCGTATCCGGGATTCTCTCCAGCAGGGACTTCTGAATCAGGGATTCCACCCCTTTGGAGACCGCTCCCTTTGACAGCATACGCAGTTCCACGATGTCAGCCGCCGTATCTTTTCCCGGATTATTTTCCAGAAAACTGATGATATCGGCCTCGATCACGGTCAGATCATGCTCCATACACACTTTCTTCAGCAGTTTATCATAAAGACGGAACAAATTTCTCATTCCTATGAATAATTCCGTACTCCTGCTCATTCTTGTCACTCCTTTTCGTTCTCCTTCAAACAGTTTCTTTGGAAACTGTTTTCTTATGAACTTTATACCCTGAAGCGCTCCTTGTCAATAGGTGTGAACAAGAATTCACAATTTTATCAGACAGCCTGTACACCGGACCGCCGACATGCAAAATACCGGGGCAAAAGTTTCCTTCGCCCCGGTTGATTCTTTTTACATCGATGCTTTCAGAATTTCCTTTACTTCCTTCTTGTCAAGTACTTTATATCCTCCCTCCATGATCAGTGTGCCGTCCGCGATGCCGTCGATCATCTCTTCCGTCACACCCAGCTCGGAAATCTTCATGACAAGTCCCAGTTCCTTCATCCAGTTTTCCATGGCATTCAGCCCTTCTTCCGCGATCTGCTCATCACTCTTTCCTGACGGATCCACATCCCATACATGGATGGCAAATGCTAGCGTAAAATTTTTGTAGGACACATAGAAAAGGGAACACCAGTTTTGTGTTATTATATTAGTCGACCAAAACCAATAGCACAAAGGAAGGTGTTCCCTATGATTAAGAGTATACAACAGTTTGA
>CALYBL010000016.1 GCA_944412495.1 uncultured Clostridia bacterium
TGTCCGGCGGCGCAAAGCCGAAAGATGTGCAGGAACTTCTCGGACACTCTGATGTCAGTACCACAATGAACATCTACGCTCACTCTACAAGGGAAGCGAAGCGTACTTCCGTAAGGCTGCTGGATAAGGTGGTCGGCGGGGAATAAAAAGTTGCCCTTGTTTCGGCTCGTAAGGGCAAAAACGAGGGCAAACAGATAAGGTTTGAATGAAAAACAGGCGTGAAGCCTTGAAAAATCAATGGTTTTTGAGGATTAGATAGTTAAATTATAATTTTTCTATTACTAATGTGACATAGCCTTCAAACTGTCTGCGAATACGGAAATAAATATCATACCACTTATCACACCAATTTTTGTACTCATTATCATCTGGATTGTTTCGTAGATTGTCCAAATGTCTGCGGGCACTCCACATAATATAACGTTCCCATTCGGCATCTGTGTCACTTGCCATTGATGTAATAAAATAGCCGTGCTTTCTAATAATCTCATTGATTGCCAAAAGCGACAGCGTTTCACCCTCAAAATCAATAAGTTCAGCAGGTGGACATTCTGTTTTTGAAAATCTGGTGCCGATAATGAGTTTTCCATTTGGCTTTGCATATTTTTCAAGCAAAGTTATGGTGTTTTCGAATCCTCCAAAATCTTCACCACTCAGACAAACGTAATCGTAGAGTTCATCCGATTCCCATGTCAGTACATCGTGTTCAACCAACTTAACATTCTGGATTTGCTCTTGTTGGAGCCTTATATTTCCCTCGTTTATAAATTCCGGGCAAATGTCAACTCCAACGCCTCTACAGCCAAATGCCTGATTCCAGACTTTAAGCATTTCACCATATCCGCAACAAAGGTCAAGAATGGTTGAGGTGCTGTCCATACCAGCAGCAAAACCGATTTCAACAACCTTTTCAATCGGGGTCATACTGATTAAAAATTTGCTTTCAGTAAGATTTGCAATAATAGTCTTATAATCCATTTTTAATCCTCTTCCTTATATTGATGAGCGGATAAAATGGACTTTATTTTATCCGCTAAATACAGCTACCTCTAAACCGTAAACTTTTCATCATAGACCACACCTTTCAGATATGATAATTTATTATAACAAATCCCTGACAAAAAATCAATTTTGTCAGGGATTTTCAACTGGTGGGAGATGGTGGATTCGAACCACCGAAGTCGAAGACAACAGATTTACAGTCTGCCCCCTTTGGCCACTCGGGAAATCTCCCATATTGTCCAGTTGCAGCGGAGCTTTCCGCTTTTTACAACGAAAAAACGCAGTCCCAACTGGTAAATGAATCAGACAAAAGCAAAGCTGCTTTGCCTCTGCGTTAAAAAGTGGAGCTGGTGGACGGACTTGAACCCCCGACCTGCTGATTACAAATCAGCTGCTCTACCAACTGAGCTACACCAGCATCACGAGTACGCTAAAATATTTTACATAAATTAAAGCGAAAAGTCAAGTCGTTTTTAAAGATTTTTATGCTTTATTTAAGAATTAATATAAGAGCGAGCACAAGTGTATATATTCCGCATATCGTTATGTAGGCTATGCGGTTCTTCTTTACATTGAAAAATCCGGACATGATACCAAGGGCGATGCATGATATGATAAGCGCAATTATCGTTATGACGTTTTGAGTCTTCCCCTCCATTATGCCGAAAGTTCGGCTTAAATAGTAGGATATTGGATAAGCTATAAGATGCATAGCTGGCAAAATCACAAGGGGGATCATAGAAATTGCATACTTTTTTCTGTGCGAGCGAAGAAATGCAAATATTAAAAGGAATATTATAAGTATAATACAAATACACTCTATAACCATTTGCGTCCCCCAACTTTATGATTTTTATTCTCGGAATTTACATAACATTTAAAAAAGCGAAAATTATACGAAGCGTATTTAACATTATCCACAGAGTTTTCCACAGAAAAACCACGGGAAGGCGGATTTTAAAGGCGCCTAAATGCCAATTTTAAAATTTTGATATAATTTATGGTAATAATCTCAGCGTTACATAATCAGAAATCCGCGCGGATTATAACAAATTGTAATAGAGTACGACACAATGTATCAATATCTGCGTATAAGCGCAACCACCCTGCCAAGCAGTACGACATTGTTTGAGATTATCGGCTCAAAATCAGGATTTTCCGGCTGCAGTCTTATATGAGACCCCTCATTGAAAAATCTCTTTACGGTGGCCTCATTCTCTATCATGGCGACTACAATCTCACCGTTTTCGGCAGCAGATGTCTGCTCGCATATCACCATATCGCCGTCGAGTATCCCGCACAGCTTCATCGATTCGCCGCTCACCCTCAGCGCGAACAGACTGCGTCCATTGGCCAGCTCAGCCGAAAACGGGATGTATTCATCTATCTGCTCCACTGCCAATATCGGAACGCCGGCCGTTACCTTTCCTACGACGGGGACCTGAATCGGAGCGGAAATCCCCTCTATTTTTATTGAACGTGAGGTGCCGGCACCGCGAGTAATGTAGCCCTGCTCCTCCAGGGCGTTAAGTATAGCGTGCACACTCGAGGTGGATTTTATGCCGGTGCTTTTGCATATCTCCCTCACCGTCGGCGGAATCCCCTGAGGCGCCTGCTTTTTCAGATATTCAAGCACTTTTAGCTGTTTTTCTGTTAAAGCCATAATGACCTTCCTTTCATGGAACAAATGTCTTTGCTTGCTGCCGCCTCAAAAACAACTGCATTAAAGGAGTATTTCCCTATAAATACATACACATTATAGCATATATGGTATGCCATGGCAAACAAATATTCGAAATAAATACCATTAAAATTGTCCGGCAAGAAATATTATGCAGATGCCGGAGTCAAAAATGGATGAATATTGTATCGTAAGAAAAGCAATAATTTTGCAAAGGCAGCTGAAATTTGCAATTATAAAATCCATACATACAGAGCTGGATGAAAAACGTATCAACAGCTTATCAGAGGCCTTTAAAAATATCCGTAAAAATTTATTTTAGAATAAATTCGGTATAGCAGTGCGAAATTTTTATAATATGAGCCATGTTTACATAATGCGCAATAATTTCCAAATTTTTACAATTATAATGTGACATACTTTTCCGCAGGCGGGATATATAATATATCCACAGTTTTATGTTAATCGTCATACGGTGGTGGATATATTGAAAAGCGCGGCACGTAAAAGGAAGACAGATGTAATAAAACAGTACGCCGGCGGGCTGAAAATGGCGGGAGGTCAGGTATTTGCCTTTGCTGCGGGATTGCTGCTGTCCGGTACGTCGGTATTTGAAAGCTACGCGCCCTTTGGCGTAGCATTTACAGCGGCCATGCCGAAGGCAGGAGTGCTGTCGGCAGGCTTTGGCGCCGTTATAGGCTATCTGTTCCGCTGGCAGGGCGGCGACCCGTTTCGTTACATAGCGGCCGTCTGCGCTGCCATGACAGTAAAATTTTTTCTCAGCGGATTTATAAAAAGCATAAAAAAGCCGCTGTTTTCGTCAATTACGGCGTTTCTTGCCATATTTGCAACGGGCATGGCGGTAGCGTCAATAAACTCCTTTGAGCCGGGCGATATAATAATGTACACGGTGGAATCGCTGATGGCTGCGGGCTGCGCCTATTTCATACACCGCGCGGCGGCGACACTGTCCTCAAAGCGCGGCATAAGGGGCATGTCGCAGCAGGAGATAGTGTCGATAGTTATAACGCTGGCACTCATAATGCTGTCGCTGGCGGGCATAAATCTTGCAGGTGTGTCTCCGGCGCGGATAATCGTAGTTATATGCATAATGGCGGCGGCGAGATACGGAAGGGAGACCGGCGGCGCCATAGCCGGTGTAGCCATGGGCTTTGCAATGTCCTTAGCAAGCGGCGATTACGCATTTTTGGCGGGAGCCTACTCCTTCGGCGGACTTATAGCGGGGGTGTTTTCCTCGCTCGGCAAAATAGGCTGCGCTGCGGCATTCGTACTGGCAAACGGCGTCATATCGCTCAGAGTAGGGGCGACAGCCGAAGTCGTAGCGGGACTATATGAGGTGCTTGCGGCGAGCGTAGTGTTTATTGCGCTGCCGTCAAGGGTCACGGTAAAGCTGTCGGAGTTTTTCTCACCGTCCGCAAAGATGCACAAGGACGACGGTCTGCGCCGCGCGCTGTGTATGCGGCTGAGCTTTGCGTCGAATGCGCTGACCGATGTTTCTCAGACGGTGGAGGAGGTAGCGGCCCGGCTTGGACGGGTAAACGCGCCGGATGCGCAGAGCATATATTCGCGCATAGAGTCTCAGGCATGCAAAAACTGTGCGCTCAGGCTTTACTGCTGGGAGACGGTGCAGGGCGAAACGCTGGACGCGCTCATGGAAATGTGCGGTGTGATACGGCGGCACGGGCGCATAGTGCCGGAGGAGATTCCGGACAAGTTCGGCAAGCGGTGTGCGCGCATAGAGGAGGTATGCCAGTCGCTGTTTACCAACTACAGTGATTATTTGATGAAGGAGTCGGCGGCGCACAGGATAGAGGAGGTGCGCTCGGTCGTGTCCGACCAGTTTAACGGCATAGCCGAAATGCTCTATCAGATGTCGCTGGAGTTTGAGAATGCCGAGCGGTTCGACCACGCATCGGCTGCGCGCATAGATTCGGCGCTGTGCAGCCTCGGCATAGTGGCGTCGTCGATAAGCTGCACGGTGGACAAGGACGAGCACATGACGGTGGAATTCAAGTGCGAGGACGACGGAAGCCGCATAAATAAATCAGACCTTATTCAGGAGCTTTCGGCCGCCTGCGACAGGCAGCTTGACCTGCCGTGCATTTCTGCCGCGGAGGGTGAGACAATAGTGACGCTGAGCGAGCGGGCAAATTATCATATAGAGTTTGGCGCGGCGCAGCTTACCTGCTCCGACTCACGCATGTGCGGCGACGCATACGAATTTTTCAACGACGGTCACGGACGTGCCTTTATGCTTATAAGCGACGGCATGGGCAGCGGCGGCCGCGCGGCTGTGGATTCGGCAATGGCGTCGGGCCTTATGAGCCGGCTTATAAAGGCGGGCTTTGGGCTTGACTGTGCGCTTAAAATAGTAAACTCGGCGATGCTTTTCAAATCGGTGGACGAATCGACCGCCACCATGGACATATCGCAGATAGATTTGTTTGACGGCAGGGTAGACATGTATAAGGCGGGCGCCGTGCCGACAATAATAAAGCGCAACGGCCGCACCGGAAAGGCGGAGTGCAAGTCGCTGCCGATAGGCATACTCAGGGAAATTGGCTTCGACCACGCCATGATAACGCTTTCACCGGGCGACGTGGTGCTCATGATGTCGGACGGAGTTAC
The DNA here is from genome assembly GCA_944412495.1 of uncultured Clostridia bacterium. Lineage (GTDB taxonomy): Bacteria > Bacillota > Clostridia > Oscillospirales > Acutalibacteraceae > Timburyella. Next base: position 5,333 of record CALYBL010000016.1, read on the forward strand.
CAGCGAGGGCACCGACTGGATTTGTGCGGAGCTTGAGGCATGGCGAGAGGACAGCGCTCAGCGCCTTGCGGAGCATATTGCATCAGGCGCACGCCGCCGCCGCTCCGACGGGCATGAGGATGATATAACGGTAATCGCGGCGATGATTGAAAAGGCATTTTGACACACGGCCGCTGTGCCGAGACTTAAGAGAATATATGTCTTTTTGCAGATCATCCTTTTCTCACTGCGCTGCATAATTGATACGGAGCATAGGCAGTGCAGATGTTCGGATATAAAGTACGGGGCTATATGGCGAAGCACGGTATGGGCTGTGGCACTGCACTTAAACGATGACTTTATGTAGTGCTGTCACTATTGTCATATGGCCGCCGGTTTAAAACAGCTTGTTTCTTTATTTCTCCCATAAATCATGCACATGCAGGGCGGGGCTCTTCCCGCCCTGCATGTGCATCTAACGGGAATTGTATACGGCGCCGCCGCTATATCCTAAAAACAGCGCGGCATAGTAGCATGCGCTTTTGGACATGACCGCACGGCATACAGTACCCATATCAAAATAATAAATGCGGACTTTTTAAATATGCCCTTTAATTGACGGCAATGTTGTGGTAAAATTATACTATTAAAATAAATACTTATCGTGGTGATTATTATGAATTATAAATTTAACAGCTCCGTGGCGTCGCTGCAGCCCTCTGCTATAAGGGAAATACTTAAAATGACGTCAAAGCCGGGCATAATATCATTTTCCGCCGGCAATCCGTCGGCCGACGCCTTTCCCAGCAGCGAAATAGCGGATATAGCATCGGATATTCTGCGCAGCGACCCTATAGCAGCGCTGCAGTATTCCATAACCGAGGGATATCCGCCGCTGATAGAGTATCTGAAGGAATATATGAAGGGCAAAAACGCGCTGAGCGAAGATGACTCAGTAGTTGTTACCTCCGGCGCTCAGCAGGTGATGGCGCTGGCCTCAAAGGCGCTGTGCGACAGCGGCGACACAGTCGTGTGCGAGGATCCGAGCTTTATTGGCTCATTAAACAGCTTCAGGGCGCACGGCGGCAGGCTCAGAGGTGTCGATATGCAGCCGGACGGCATGAATATGGAGACGCTTGAGGATATACTGAAATCCGATAAAAGGGTAAAATTTATTTATACAATACCCAATTTCCAGAACCCGACGGGTATTACTATGTCGTATGAAAAGCGCCGCCGCATTTATGAGCTTGCCTGCAAATATGACGTGATAATACTTGAGGACAACCCCTACGGCGATATTAGGTTTGAGGGCGAGGACATACCTCCCATAAAATCGCTTGACACCGAGGGCAGGGTAATATACGCCGGCTCCTTTTCAAAGGTGGTCTCTCCGGGCATGCGTGTCGGCTTCGGCGTAGCGAATAAGGAGCTTATGGCCAAAATGGTTGTCTGCAAGCAGGTGGAGGATGTGCACACGAATATCCTGTCTCAGATGATTATACACAGATACGTAACTGAGTACGATTTTGCGGGGCACCTCAGCCGGATAAGAGAGATATACCGTCACAAGGCCGGGCTGATGATGGAGCTTGCCGACAAGTATCTGTGCCCGGATATAACATATAACAAGGTACAGGGCGGGCTGTTCATCTGGGCGACGCTGCCGGACGACGTTGATATGACGGATTTCTGCTTAAAGCTCGTGAAAAATTCAGTGGCAGTGGTGCCCGGCAACGCCTTCTCGGTCGAGGACAATGCACCGTCGCAGTCCTTCAGGATGAACTACTCCACAGAAAGTGACGAAAACATAACTAAGGGTATGGAGATAATAGGCGAGACCTTTAAGGCGTGCCGCAAGCTGTAAACAGATTTCGGTTATGCTGCCGCAAAAAAATGCGTGCCTCACTGCCGCGATAAATGAATATCACGGCTCTCCATATAGACGCAGGCGGATGCTTAGCATGCGCAGCGGCTTGCAAGAAGGCTTTTGCTGTTAAAAATGCTGCGGACGGCTGAATACGGAAAAGCGGTAGACTTCTGGTAATTGTAATTTAAAGGATGCAAGAACGTGCGGGAGTCTTGATGCCGGGCAAGCAGCTTAATAAATCAAGTAAGCATGGCTTGAACGGAATTTGCCGCATATCGACATGATTTTATTTTGACAGCTGCGGACTTAAAAGCCTGCGCGTGACATGAAACAATAAATTAACAGGGAGAGGCATAAATGGACAAAGCAAAAAGAAGAGTGTTCAGCGCCATCCAGCCGAGCGGAACACTGACGATAGGGAACTATTTCGGCGCGCTCAAAAATCACGTCGCAATGCAGGAGGAGTATGACTGCATATTTTCAGTGGCCGATCTGCACGCCATTACCGTAAAGCAGGACCCCGAAAAGCTGCGTGCGCACACGCTCGAGCTTTATGCCGTATTTTTAGCGGTGGGGCTCGACCCGGAAAAATCCATAATATTTATACAGTCGCATGTGCCGGCGCACACTGAGTTTACATGGCTGCTCAACTGCTTTACGCAGTTTGGCGAGCTTTCGCGCATGCACCAGTTCAAGGAAAAATCAAAGACGCACAGCGACAACATAAACGCCGGCCTGTTCGATTATCCGGTGCTTATGGCGGCGGACATACTGCTGTATAACAGCGAGCTTGTGCCGACGGGACAGGACCAGAAGCAGCACATAGAGCTTGCCCGCAACGTGGCGCAGCGTGTTAACGGCATCTACGGCGATATACTCGTGGTGCCGGAGCCGTATATTCCGCGCACCGGTGCAAAAATAACGTCGCTTCAGGACCCTTCAAAGAAAATGTCGAAATCGGACAGCAATGTAAACGCTTTCATCTCTATTTTGGATGAGCCGGATGTGATAATAAAGAAGTTCAAGCGCGCCGTCACCGATTCGGAGGCAATGGTGAGGTTTGACGAGGAGAACAAGCCCGGAGTGTCCAACCTTATAAATATATATTCCTGCGCCACCGGGAAAAGCACACAGGAGATAGAAAAGGAGTTTGACGGCAGGGGCTACGGCGACTTTAAGCTGGCGGTTGCACAGTCGGTCGTCGACGTGCTGAGCCCGATACAGTCGGAGTATAAGCGCCTCATCGCCGATGAGACGTATATGTCAGGGCAGTTTGCCGCCGCGGCCGAAAAGGCGGCGGATATAGCAAACGACACGCTGCACAGGCTTAAGGATAAGATAGGCTTCTATATGCCGGTAAAATAGTGCTTGCCGTAGATATTATTAGTAAGTGACATTCCTATAAAGCTTTTATACTGTTTTATCTAAAGCGACATAAAAATAAGGAAACTCCCCGCGAAGGGAGAGGCTTCGTAAGGAAACCGTCTTACTTTGGCTTTTGTCGAATGCCTTGACAGGAAAATAAAAGACCACTATAATTGGGGCAAAACAAAAAATCGGGTTAACGGTGAACTTTATGGGAACAGGAATTATGATATGCGGCTTAAATGGCGCTGGAAAGAGCACATTGGGGAGAGCTCTTGCTGAGAAATTGCATTTTTATTTTATAGATAATGAAG
>CALYBL010000017.1 GCA_944412495.1 uncultured Clostridia bacterium
GATTAAGCTGCCGGGAAGCGAATCCGATGTGCCGAAAAAGCGCCGGCGCGGCACATTTTCACATTTTTGCCCTTGCCGGGCGGCAGCCCGCCTGCGGTCTCAAAAACAAAAAGCCCTCCGCGCCGCCATCATTTTCGGTGCGTGCAGCTTTAAGCGTGCTGATTTTTGTGCAGGCAAGGCATAAAACGCAGTTAATTCTTTCAGATTAACGGGGCTTTTAACGCAGCATGTGCGTAAATCAGCCGCTTAAAACCATATTGTGTTCAGCTCCCGGCAGCTTAACCCTGATAAAGCCTTATAAGCTTCAGCTTTCAAAAATAATCATGATCTTGCCGCGGTGTCGGAGTCAGTCCGTCACCGCGGTATATTTTTGCCGCCAATAGGAAGGATACCTCAGCTTTACTGGGGAAGGCAGAAAAAGCTTTGGGCGTTTTTAATGGAAAATAGGTTTTTGTAAAGTAAAAGCAGAAGTCGGCAGCAAACCAAAGCTAATTGCGCATCCTGCCGCCGCCCGACTTAATCCGTTTGCAGGCAATCGGGCTATGATGCGTTGGCATGCTGAATGCCGCCTTGAGAAATTAGGGCGGAAGGATGTTGGTAAGCTTCTGCAAGCTGTTGGCTTGCCACTGACTTTGACTGTCTGCTTTTCATGGCGCCGGCGACGGACGCAAGCTTTGCCGCGGCTTTACCGGTTTTGGCCGGTGCGATAAAAGCAATCAGGCACGGATTGCAGGGAAGTGTGAGAGCCGCATAAAAATTTTGGCAAAGAGGCTTTGCGGTAATGGCAGACAGCACAGCCTTTGGCGTTACGCTGTTTATAGGATATCGTCGTTAGGTGAAAAAATATCGCGGCGGGCTTTCTAAGAAAAGTAGTCCGGGCAGGTGACTTCGCAGTGCACGACGAGCCGGCAGCATATGCATCCGATATTGCTGCAGGCAGTGAACTGCACGGTGCTCTATATAAAAGCATGAGCGGCAGGCGGTCAATGTTTGTCCACGCATGGCATTTCAGGGCCGCCGCGTAAGGCCGCTGATATCACGAAGAAGGGCTGTGACGGCTGCGTATGCCGATTAACGCTTATAAAGCTCAGACTTATGCGCAAAATAAATTAGGACGGCCGGCGAGCAGAAAAAGCGCAGCAGTCTGCCTTTGATGCATACACCCTCTTAGCGGGGCACGGCATGATCAATACCACGCACCGGCACAGGACGGCGGCGTGCGAGCATTTGAAAATAATCCGCACCCGCGCAGCGGCAGGCTTGCACCTTGCCTGCTCTTTTCCTGTTTGTCCGAACAAGGGGTGAATATACCGAAACGATAGACCTCATATCAAGGCCATAAGCAAGTCCGTGAAAACAATGAATCAATCTGGCTGAATGCGTGCACCTCAAAAAAGCGAAACGGCCGGGAACATAGAATATTGCGTTATAATAACAAAGGCGGGGCAAAAGATAAGCTATAAAAATTTCAGCATTAACAATATATTTACAAATGGACTATTGACTATATTGCCGAAAGGTGGTAAATTATACTTGTTAGCACTCGTGGTATGTGAGTGCTAAATGTATAAGCTTATATTTTAAACGGAGGATATCATGAAACCCACAGAAAGGCAATTGCAGATACTTATGGCAATTGTTAAGGAGTATATAAACACAGGCGTACCCGTAGGCTCAAAGGCGCTGAGCGAGGCACTACCGTTTTCCGTTTCGTCGGCCACCATACGCAATGAGATGGGCGAGCTTATCGGGATGGGATATCTTGTACAGCCGCACACGTCGGCAGGACGTGTGCCGTCGGTCAAGGGCTTCAGGCTGTATGTCAACGGCCTTGCCGGAGCGGAGAAGCTTAACAGCAGGGACAAACGCATGATAGACAGCATGCTCCCGCAGTCGGACGACCCCGACAGGCTGCTGGAAAGCGCAGGACAGGCGCTCGCGGCCATTACCAACTATGCTGCGCTTATGACGACACCGTCGGACAAGAGCGCTGTTGTCAGCCATGTGGACACTGTGCCGCTCGGCGGCAGGACGGGACTTGTGATACTGCTTACCTCCGCGGGCGCTGTGCGCAACAAGGTCTACCGGCTCAGCTGCGATATTACTCCCGAGCTGCAGCAGGCCTTTATGAACATAGTGAAGGAATTCTTTTTAGGACGCAGAATAGAGGATATAAGTGTGTCCTATGTGCAGACCGTTTCGGCGACGCTACCGCTTGACGTAATGATGGTGGTGCCGATGCTTACGGCGCTTGCGCAGGCTGCTGCGGAGGCGGGAAAATCGCACGTTAAAATGAACGGCGGCGACCACCTGCTGTACGAGTTTGACGGCGAGCGGGCGCGCTCGATATTTGAGTTTTTGAGAAGTGAGCAGGATATGCTATCGCTGCTCGGGAACGCGGGCGACGAGGTCGGCGTCATATTCGGCGACGAGACCGGCCGCAACGAGCTGAAAACATCAAGCGTGGTTGTCAGGAAGTACAGCTTCGGCAAGGCGTCGGCCGGCAGTCTCGGCATAATAGGCCCGCTGAGGATGGATTACGAAAGAATTATTCCAAAAATAGATTATTTTACTAAAATATTTGAAAGCAGGATAAAGGAAGTATTCAGCAAATATTTTGAAGATTAGCGCGCTGGGCGTGCAAAATAATTACAGAAGGGTAGTGTAAACTTGGCTGACAGCAAAAAGGTAAGCAAGGAGCAGGATAAGAAAAAAGAGAAGGCTCCGGCCGGCACGGCTGCGGAAAAAGCGGCTGAAAATGAGACGGCCTGTGAAGCTGCGTGCGACTGCGGCAGCTCCTCCGACGATGAAGCGGCAAAGCTGCAAAGGGATCTGGACGAGGCAAAGGATATGCTGCTGCGCACGGCGGCGGAATTTGATAACTATAAAAAGCGAAGCGAGCGTGAAAAGCTTCAGGTCAGCGCGTTTGTCAAGGCGCAGACGGTAAAGGCGCTGCTGCCGTCGGTGGATAATCTGCTGAGGGCTGCCGACGCCGACGCATCGTCGCCGGACTACGCAAAGGGGATAGAGATGACGATACGGCAGCTGATGGAAGCGCTTGACAAGCTCGGGCTTAAGGAGATTAATCCCGAAAACGAGCCGTTTGACCCGGCACTGCACGAGGCGGTCATGCACGAGGAAGACCCGGAGGTGCCGGAGAATACGGTCGTGCAGGTGCTGCAAAAGGGCTATATGATGGACGACACGGTAATACGTCCGGCCATGGTAAAGGTCGCGAATTAAAAAACAGAGGTGCACTTTGGTGTACGGAGGCACTTGACATTGACCAGAGCGTCCGGAACATTGATGCAGCAGCCGTGCTGCACAGACTAAACGGACGGCATCATTACAGAAAAACAAATTAATTTTAATAAAATACGAATAAAACAGGAGGCAATAATTATGTCAAAGATAATAGGAATTGACTTAGGTACAACAAACTCATGTGTAGCGGTTATGGAAGGCGGCGAGCCGGTAGTTATAGCCAATGCCGAGGGCGCGAGGACGACACCGTCCGTCGTAGCTTTTTCAAAGACGGGCGAGCGCCTTGTCGGACAGGTCGCAAAACGTCAGGCGATAACCAACCCCGACCGCACTATCTCTTCAATAAAAAGGGAGATGGGCACAAATTACACCGTTGACATAGACGGCAAGAAATACACCCCGCAGGAGATATCGGCCATTATACTCCAGAAGCTGAAGACAGACGCCGAGAGCTATATAGGCTCGCCTGTTACCGAGGCCGTCATCACCGTACCGGCGTACTTCACCGACGCTCAGCGTCAGGCGACAAAGGACGCAGGCAAAATAGCGGGCCTTGAGGTAAAGAGGATAATCAACGAGCCGACGGCGGCTGCGCTTGCCTACGGCATAGACAAGGAAAACGACCAGAAGATAATGGTATATGACCTCGGCGGCGGCACCTTTGATGTGTCCATCATAGAAATGGGCGACGGCGTGCAGGAGGTTCTGGCCACGGCCGGCAACAACCGCCTCGGCGGCGACGATTTCGACAAGAGGATAATCGACTACATTTTGGCCGAGTTTAAAAAGGAGAACGGAATCGACCTCTCCTCGGATAAAATGGCTATGCAGAGGATAAAGGAAGCGGCGGAAAAGGCGAAGATAGACCTTTCAGGCGTAACCTCCGCCGACATCAACCTGCCGTTTATATCGGCCGACGCGTCCGGCCCGAAGCACTTTGAAACCACTATTACAAGGGCAAAATTCAACGAGCTGACCGCTGATCTGGTCGAAAGCACAATGGGCCCCGTAAGGCAGGCGCTTAACGACTCCGGACTTAGTGCATCCGACATAAACAAGGTGCTTATGGTCGGCGGCTCGTCACGCATACCCGCCGTGCAGGAGGCTGTAAAGAAGTTCATGGGCAGGGAGCCGTTTAAGGGCATCAACCCCGACGAATGCGTCGCGATAGGCGCCGCGATACAGGGCGGCGTGCTCGGCGGCGACGTTAAGGGTCTGCTGCTGCTCGACGTTACTCCGCTGTCCCTCGGTATCGAGACACAGGGCGGCATCTGCACGAAGATAATTGAGCGCAACACCACAATTCCTACCAAAAAGAGCCAGATATTCTCCACCGCCGCCGACAACCAGACGTCGGTTGAGGTACACGTGCTTCAGGGCGAGAGGGAATTTGCCCGCGACAACAAGACGCTGGGAATGTTCAAGCTTGACGGCATAGCTCCGGCACCGCGCGGCATTCCGCAGATAGAGGTAACATTTGACATAGACGCAAACGGCATAGTCCACGTATCCGCCAAGGATAAGGGCACAAACAAGGAGCAGTCTATAACTATATCCGCGAGCACAAATATGTCCAAGGACGACATCGACAAGGCGGTCAAGGAGGCCGAGCAGTATGCCGCAGAGGACAAAAAGCGCCGCGAGGAGATGGACATCCGCAATAACGCCGACCAGATGGTTTATCAGAGCGAGAAGACGCTTGCCGACTTCGGCGACAAGGTGACGGAGGACGAGAAGAAGGATATTCAGGCGGCTGTCGACGCAACCAAGGAAGCGCTCAAGGGCGACGACATTGAGAAGATAAAGTCGGCGCAGGAGGAGCTTCAGAAGAAGATATTCGCCCTTTCGGAGAGAATATACAAGGAAACGGCGGCGCAGCAGCAGAACGCAGACGCAGCCGGCGGGAATAACACAGACGCGGGCGGTGCAGGTGACGGCTCTAATGTCTATGACGCAAATTATGAGGATGTAGACAAAAAGGACGACAATAAATAATCGGCCAGCTCAGCGATAGGTACGCAGCTTAAGCTTTCTTCCTTGCCGGCTGATGCATTGGCATGCAGCATGTGTTAGATGCACATGCCGTGCTAATATCAGTGTGACGGTAAAAGCGTACCGTGTTTCGGCTTGAATATCGGTAGCATAATACACTTGGCACAGCCCGCGCAGGGCACGTCCGCGCGGCGTGCGGCGCATACTCCGACACTCCGACAGACCGCGGAAAAGGCACAGACACTTGCGTGATATGAAACACGGACTCAGGTGTGATATTACGGCGATAAACACAGCTGCCGCCTGTGCATAGTAGTACAAAGGAAACGGCGGCATGAGCTTAAGCGTACTATAATATATTCAAATATTGCGCTTGGGCGGGGGATTTACCCGCCCAAGCAAGCTATAATTACATATAAATTTTAGGGGTGCAGACCGTTAATGGCTGAAAAAAGAGACTATTATGATGTGCTGGGGGTCGACAGGTCCGCCAGCGAGGATGAAATAAAAAAGGCATACCGCAAGGCCGCGAAGAAATATCATCCTGACTTAAACCCCGGCGATAAGGAAGCCGAGGCCAAGTTTAAAGAGGTAAACGAAGCGTATGAGGTGCTGTCCGACAGCTCCAAGCGCGCAAAATACGACCAGTTCGGTCACGCCGGTGTTGACCCGAGCTACGGCGCGTCGGGCGGCGGCAGCTATGGTTACGGAAATGTGGATTTCGGCGACCTCGGCGATATATTAAACAGCTTTTTCGGCGGCGGCTTTGGCGGCGGCGGACGCACCGCGAATCCGAATGCCCCGAGGCGCGGCGGCGACATTTCCGCGTCGGTCACGATATCGTTTGAAGAGGCGGCTAAGGGCTGTGTAAAGACGGTGAACGTCACACGGGTGGAAAACTGCGATGTCTGCGGCGGAAGCGGTGCGGAGCCGGGAACCTCAAGCCGTACCTGCCCCGACTGTAAGGGCAGCGGTTACGTGCGCGTCAGCCAGCGCACCCCATTCGGCATGATGCAGACGCAGAGAGTGTGCGACAAGTGCCACGGCGCAGGCAAGGTTATAGACAGCCCGTGCCACGCATGCAGCGGCAGCGGCAGAGTGCGTGTAAGGCGCACGACTGAGGTGAATATTCCCGCCGGCATCGACGATTCGCAGATACTTTCGGTGCGCTCCGGCGGCGACGCGGGAGTAAACGGGGGAGCCTCCGGCGACTTGCATGTGCATGTGAATGTGCGCCCGCATCCGATATTTGAGAGGTCGGGCTACGATGTTTACTGCGATGTACCGATAACCTTTGTCCAGGCGGCACTGGGCGCGGACATAGTCGTGCCTACGCTTGACGGCAACGTTAAGTTCCATGTCAACGAGGGCACGCAGCCGGGAGACAAGGTGCGCCTGAAGGGCAAGGGGATAAAGCGGCTCAACAGTGCCGGCCGCGGCGACCAATATGTGACAATGGTGATAGAGGTGCCAAAAAATCTCGACTCCAAGAGCGTTGAGCTGCTAAAGCAGTTTGACGCACACACGACTGACAAAAATTACGGAAAGCGCAAGGGCTTTTTTGAAAAGGTTAAGGAGCTTTTTGAGGACTGATAACATTATTTGCTTTTGCGTTTGAATAAATAATTAAAGGGCAGACAGGTTATGAGAATATTTTACCTGTCTGCTCTTTGATTTAATAATTTGCATGAATTTTGATATTGAAAAAGCAATTTTTTTGATGTAATATATAATTAAATTTGAGCTTTTTGTCGGAGATGGGCGTATGAAAGGCGTTTTTTATAAGCTGTATATTTTAATGCTGCTTGTATATCATTTGGTGTATAGCTGTGGTTTAATTTTCTTTGATAACAGCAAAATATTTAATATTGTTTGTCTTATTATATTATTATCAACGGCGGTATTGCTTATTATGTCCATGATAAAAAAAGAACGTATTCGAAACGGCAGACTGCAGATAGCCTCATACATATTTTTCGCGGTATACGGCGCCGCAATGGTAACTGTACTGATTGCAGAAATTAGATACATGTTCATGTATGCCATTATATTTATATCCATTATAGCTTCAATAATATTGTGGTCAATAGGCTTTAAGGCAGAACGGCAGGAATAACGTGATTGTACGTGCCATAATTAAAATATAATCTGAAAAACATCCCCCGGATAATTGGGCGGTGAAATAAGAGACTTTTTACTGGGGACGGCCGTACGGCCGTCCCTCTGTTTGTTTTCTTAAAACTGCGCGCTGAAAACCGGGGGATGTTTCAGCACTAATTTTTATTTGATTTTTCAAACGCTTCGCATATGACGTAATACACCGGTATCATCAAAAACAATATCCAGTATGGATGCCACAGACCCTTCCACAATCCCAGCAGAAGATATATTGCTACTATCAGCACTGGAAATGCAAAGATGCTGGGCCTGCGTTTGGCTATGGCGTCGATAAGTGAGTAGTAGAGAGGTATGGTAAGGAACACTATCCAGCTGATTGACCAGCCGCCGCAAAAGCCCCATATTAAAAATGCAATGGTTACAATTATAGGATATGGCAGCATATACCATAAGCTTTTTCGCTTACTCTTATTATTTGCAGTGCCTTTGGGCAGTTCGTCATGCACGGCCTTTTCATATGGCTCATTGTCTGTGCCGTCGTTCTCATCGTCTGCCGGCATACGCACAGTTGTGCCATCTGCGGGGATATCCGCAATGCCCGATTTTGACTCTTCGCTCGTAATGCTCACCATCGGAATTCCGCCGGCTTTTGTGCTTGCGCGAAAGTCTTCGCTCTTGGCGCCGCCGCTTTCCGACGAGAACTCTTTTCTGTCCTCACCACGTTCTGCTGCAGGCAGTGATTGTTCGGCAGACGCTTCTTGCTTCTCGATTTTATTATACTCCGAATTTTCCGCACCCGTTAGCAGCTCGTCGAGCGTTACTCCGTAAAGCCTTGCAAGCAGAATAAGATTGTCGGTATCCGGGGAAGCCTCAGCGCGCTCCCATTTGGAGACCGCCTGACGCGATACGCCTATCTTTTGAGCAAGCTCCTCCTGGGACAAATTGTTTTTCTTGCGGTATTTAAGAAGTCTGTTGGCGGTTTCTATATTCATAACAGCTCACCCTCAAAAGCAATTTTATATCATTATTTTATCAGCATACGGCGCCCGGTACAACATATTTCAGTTGGCATTTCAGCAACCGCAGGTTGCACCGAAGCGTAAGGTCCGGTTGCGCGGACGCGTCAGCGGGAAATTTGCAGCTTCGGCTTTTCAGACGGGAATATATATGTTATACTTAACTGAAAGAGTCAAATTTATTTTTATAAAGGAGCTTTATTTATGTCAGTCCTTTTTATATGCTATCCGAAATGCACTACCTGCAAAAAAGCGCAGGCGTGGCTTGACGAGCACCAAATCTCGTATGATCTTCGCAACATCAAGGAGCAGAACCCGACGGAGGACGAGCTTGCCGGCTGGGTAAAGGAAAGCGGACTTCCGATAAAAAGATTTTTTAATACCAGCGGGCTGCTTTATAAGGAGCTAAAGCTCAGGGAAAGGCTGCCCGGCATGACGGAGGAGGAGCAGTTAAAGCTGCTTGCTACCGACGGCATGCTCGTAAAACGCCCGATAGCCGTAAGCGGCGGCAGGGTGCTGGTCGGCTTCAAGGCCGCCGATTGGGAGTCGGCACTGCTTTGAGGAGGCGAAAATGCCGGAAAGCCGCTGAGTGAAGCTATCAGCTTGGCACTTGTTATACTTCGGAGCTCGCCGCTCCGATGCGCCCAAGACAGAGACTTAATAAAAATATAATTTATAGAAAGAGGGAATAATCATGCCGTTCATTCACACTATGTCCAGCACGGCAATATCACCGGAGCAGGAAAAGGCCATAAAATCCCGCATGGGCAAGGCAATATCAATAATACCCGGCAAGAGCGAAAACTGGCTCATGCTCGATTTTGAGGACAGCTGCCGCTTGTATTTTAAGGGAAGCAATGAGCTGCCGTCGGCATTTATTGAGGTGAAGCTTTTCGGCAAAGCGAGCGCGGACGCGTATGAAAGGCTTACGGCAGAGCTGACGGAGATAGTGTCGTCGGAGCTTGGCATCCCCTCAGACAGAATTTATGTTAAATATGAAGAGGTAAGCTACTGGGGCTTTAACGGCAGAAATTTTTGATAGATTATTTGAAGTACGCTGTGAATCCATTACGCTTCTGCTTTGGTTTGATTGCATGGGGAACGGCGTTTCTGCAAAGAGCAATATCACGGGCGGACAGTGTAAAAATACACGCCTGCATGTGTTTGCGAGCAAGGACAAAAGCGACATATTAAAGAGGTCTTTGACCATGGAGTCAATGGAATGCTCTTCATTTCCGCGCGGCGGTGATATGCATAGAGAGCAGACGATTGTGGCAGTCAGTTTGCCGTGACTTCAAATACGTGCTATAATTATTGTTTAAGGAAGAGTATATATTTTAAGCAATTGGAGGAAAAATGCAGATTCACAAATGCGGGCTTGATATTATAAGGCTCGAAAACGTAGGCGTGTCGCGCTTTGGCCATGACATAATAAAGGACGTAAATCTCACGCTTAAATGCGGAGGGATAACGGCTGTTATCGGCGTAAACGGCGCGGGCAAGACCACTCTTATACGAACGCTGCTCGGCGACATTAAGTACAAGGGCAAAATAAGCTTTACCGACCATAACGGCAGGCCGTCAAGGGATATAAAAATCGGATATGTTCCGCAGCAGCTTTCCTTCGACAAATCGACCCCGACAAGCGTTTTAGACCTGCTTTGTGCGGTAAAATCCAAATATCCGGCATTTTTGGGCCACAGGCGCAGAGACAAAACGGCGGCTATGGATCTGCTTAACGCATCTGGCTGCGCCGAGCTTGCCGGGCGGAGGATAGGGGAGCTGTCCGGCGGCGAGCTTCAGCGCATCATGCTTGCCATGGCGCTTGACCCGGTGCCGGATCTGCTGATACTGGACGAGCCGGTCTCAAGTCTTGACATCAACGCTGTACAGGAGTTTTATACGCGCGTATTCGACCTGAGACAGTCCTATCACATGGCAATAATAATTGTCACGCACGACTTTAAGCTGGTATCGGATTATGCCGACAACGTCGTAATGATTGACGGCGGCAGGGCAGTTATAGGCAGTCCCGAGGATATACTTATGTCGGCGGACTTTAAGCGTGTGTTCGGCGCCGCTTATTTTACGGGAGGTGCCGCGCATTGACGGAATTTTTGTCGCATATCGGGCTGGGCTTTTTATCAAACGGATTTATGCTTAACGCGCTTTTGGCCGTACTTATGAGCTCGGTGCTGTTCGGCGCTATCGGCACAATGGCGGTGGACAACAGAATGGCGTTTTTCTCAGATGCTCTTGGCCATTCGGCTACCACCGGCATAGCTCTCGGAATAATGTTCGGTGTCGAAAACGAGCTTATAAGCCTAATTGCCTTTGGTGTGGTGATGGCGCTTATAATAAACAAGGTGCGTACCTCCGGCACAGCCTCTACAGACACGGTAATAAGCGTATTCGCCTCGGCCTCCATCGCGGTTGGACTCATGCTGCTGTCAAAAAATCAGAGCGCAGCGCAGTATTCCGCCTATCTGGTCGGAGATATACTGTCGGTGACAAAGTCCGAGCTTATATTCCTGTTTGTTTCGACGATAGTGATACTTGTGCTGTGGGGCGTTATATATAACCGCCTGCTGCTGGTGAGCATAAACCGCACCTTTGCCTCGTCGAGGGGGATAAGGACGGCCGTTTATGAGAATTTGTTCTGCGCCGTCATAGCCGTGGTCGTCATGCTCTCCATAAGATGGGTGGGCATACTGCTGATAAATTCGCTGCTCATACTGCCCGCGGCGGCGGCGAGGAATGTGTCGCGCAGCGTGCGGCAGTATCACGTGCTTTCGGTAATAATAGCGCTCGTGTCGTCGGTGGCAGGACTTATAATGTCGTGGTACATGGGAGTATCGTCGTCGGCGTCGATAGTCGTAGCACTGACCGTTATGTTCGTTCTTACCTTCATATTCCGCAAGAGGAGCGGCCGTGACTGAGCGCGGGGCATACGGGCATTAGCGGCACCGTCGGGCTGTATAACGGCCGTGCGGGCTGAGGCAGTATATTAAGGCATGCAGTCTGATGCAATTTGCCACGTCGGGGCCGGCCGCTAAGGCTATATTACGCATAAGGAGAATGGGATGAAAAAGTATCTTGAAACGGGGCAGATAGTCAACGTCCACGGCATTGCTGGAGAGTTTAAGGTGAAGCCGTGGAGCAACGGCCCTGAATATCTGACGCAGTTTAAAAGCTTTTATCTTTTGCCCGACGGGGGAGAGCGCATCGACTGCAGGAGGGTGCGCGTGCACAAGGGCATGGTGCTGATAAAAGCGGCCGGAATCGATACGCCGGAGGCGGCGCAGAGGCTGCGCGGCAGAGTGCTTTATATCGACAGGGACGATGCCCGTCTTGACGACGGCGAATATTTCATACAGGACCTTTTGGGGCTTTTGGTATATGACGCCGACAGCGGAGACTGCCTTGGCAGGCTTGTTGACATATCGCAGACGGGTGCCAACGACGTATGGCACATTGAGCGCGGCGGGAAGACGTATCTTGTGCCGGCGATAGACGACGTGGTATTGAATATTGATTTGGGCGAAAACAGGGCTGTTATACGGCCGCTGAAAGGGATTTTTGATGATGAGGATTGACATTCTCACACTGTTCCCCGAAATGTGCGAGGCGGTGCTCGGCGAGAGCATAATAGGCCGTGCGAGGAAAAAGGGAGCAATAGAGATAAAATATACGAACTTCAGGGATTATACCGACAGCAAGCACGGCACGGTGGATGACTACCCGTATGGTGGCGGCGCGGGCATGCTTCTGCGGGCGCAGCCGATATACGACGCGTTTATGGCAATATGCGCTGAGACGCAGACAAAGCCGTATCTCATATACATGTCACCGCAGGGGAAAACGCTTACGCAACAGCGCGCACATGAGCTGTCGAAGCTTGATAATATTGCAATTCTGTGCGGGCATTACGAGGGCGTGGACGAGCGCCTTATCGAAGAGATCGTCGACGAGGAGATATCCATAGGCGACTTTGTGCTGACAGGCGGTGAGTTGCCGGCAATGGTTCTTGCCGACTGCATAGCGCGGCATGTCGACGGGGTGCTGTCGGCTGAGGAATGCTATAAGGACGACAGCCATTTTGACGGGCTTATAGAGTATCCGCAGTATACGCGTCCGGCAAGCTGGCGCGGCAGGGAGGTGCCGGAGGTGCTGCTGTCCGGGCACCATGCTAATATTGAAAAATGGCGGAGAGAGCAGTCGCTGAAGCGTACGCTGTGTAAGCGCCCGGATATTTTAAGGCGCGAAAGTCTTTCTAAGCAGGATTTGGAGTATATAGAAAAGCTCGAAGCGGAGTAGGACAGCGTATGTAAATTATACAAAGTTGTGGACATTTAAAAGTGAATATTTGATATTAATATAGAATTTAATGTCATGTTTGTATAAACGGCGGATAATTATTTGACGTAAAATAAAAATGTGGTATAATATATAAAAATCAAACTGTGTTTGCTGCCGCACTTAAGAGGCTGTTCCTTTTAAGCAAAGGCGCTGGCATGGCTGGTTTGTGAGAGGTAAAATTAATAGTGTGAATGTCTGCGTGTATTCAGACGGAATTTGCAGACAGGCGGCTTGTGCCTCAAGGGTTATGAAAAGGGATTGGAGAAATTAATTTTTGACTGGGAGTGTCATTAAATGTGCGTTAAAGACGTAGTTGTTCAGAATCAGGTTGGCCTGCACGCCAGACCGGCTACCTTTTTTATTCAGAAGGCGAATGAATTCAAGTCATCGATATGGGTCGAAAAGGAGGAGCGCCGCGTAAACGCAAAGAGCCTGCTCGGCGTGCTTTCGCTGGGCATAATAGGCGGTACGACCATAAGGATAATCGCTGACGGAGTAGACGAGGAGCAGGCTGTAAAGGGCCTTGTCGACCTTGTGAATTCCGGATTTGCCGAGTAATTTTTTGCACTTTGCAGCGCACCGTCTTTGGTGCGCTTTTTTGCTTTATATGTGTTTTATTGCTTGCCGCATGACTTTTACTGCCTTGGATTTCCATATTATGCCGTTCCGGCGCATGTCGGCATAATCAGTGATAATAATATATACAACATATACCAAGCTTTTAAACGAGGGTTTGCCTATGAACGAAAAAATAAAAGCGCTGCGCAAAAAGGCCATGTCGCTGCCGCTGGAGCCGGGAGTTTACCTCATGAAGAACAGGGCCGGCAAAATAATATACGTCGGCAAGGCCAAGGCGCTTAAAAACAGGGTCAGCCAATATTTCGGCTCTGATAAAAACCACGAGGAAAAGGTCAAGAAGATGGTTGAAAACGTCGATGACTTTGACTATATCCTCTGCGACAGCGAGCATGAGGCGCTGGTACTCGAATGCTCGCTTATCAAGCAGTATAATCCAAAATACAACATACTGCTCAAATATGAGAGCGGTTATAATTATATCCGGATATCGCCGCCGCCCTACGGCAAGATAACGGCCGTAAGGCGTGTTGAGGACGACGGCGCGCAGTATTTCGGGCCGTATATGTCGAGCTTTATTGTAAAAAACATTGTTGAGGAGGCAAACAGCATTTTCCGCCTGAGCACCTGCGGCAAGGTCTTTCCGAGGGATATAGGAAAGGAGCGCCCCTGCCTCAATTACCACATAAAGCTGTGCTCAGCGCCATGCGCGCGCAGGATAAGCCAGGAGGAGTATGATGAATCGGTGCGGCGCGCGGCAGAGTATATAAAGGGCGGTGCTGCGTCGAGTATAGAGGCGCTTGAGTCGCAGATGCGCAAAGCCGCCGATGCTCTTGATTTTGAAAGAGCCGCTAAAATAAGGGATAATATTTACTCCATACGCAAGGTGACAGCAAAGCAGAAGGTCATAATGTCGCCGATATCGGAGCAGGATATAATAGCGCTGGCAAACGGGGTAAAGGAGTCCTGCTTTGAGGTTTTTCGCTTTAAGAACGGCAGGCTGGCCGACGATGAGCACTTTATGCTGGACAGGGTGGAAAATCCGAAGCAGGCGCGCGCCGAGTTCATAGCGCGGTATTATACCGTACGTGATGACGTGCCCTCGCGTGTGGTGCTCGACGGCGAGTGCGACGATGAGGAGCTGCTGTGCCGGTGGCTGTCGGGCAAGCGCGGCAAAAAGTCGGAGATATCGGTACCGAAAAAAGGACGGCAGCTTGAGCTTGTGGAGATGTGCCAGAAGAACGCGGCGGAGCATTTGGCGCATAAGACCGGCCGGCCGGCACGCGAGACGGCGGCGCTGAATGAGCTTGCAGGACTGCTTGGCTTGTCCGGGCCGCCGATGTATATAGAGTCGTACGACATATCGAACACTGCCGGCAGCGAGAACGTCGCAGGCATGGTGGTGTTCGAGTCCGGCCGCCCGCTCAAGTCGGCCTACCGCCGGTTTAAGATAAAGGGCTTTGGGGGGCAGGACGACTACGCATCAATGCACGAGGTCATCTCCCGCAGGCTGGAGGAATATGAGAAGCACAAGGACGAGGGCGTGGGCTTCGGCCGCCTGCCGGACCTGATACTGCTGGACGGCGGCAAGGGACAGGTGTCGGCCGTTATGCCGGCGATAGAAAGGTCCGGCCTTGACATTCCGGTGTTCGGCATGGTAAAGGACTCAAAGCACAAAACCAACGCCATAACCACCACCGGCAGTGAGATAGCCATCAAATCCACACGCGCGGCGTATACCCTTGTCTCCAAAATACAGGAGGAGGTACACCGCTTTGCAATAAGCTACCACCGGCAGCGCCGCTCAAAGGCGGCCGTGTCGTCGGTTTTGCTGGAGATTGAGGGCGTCGGGAAAAGCCGTGCGGCGGCGCTGCTTAAGCATTTTAAATCGATGAAGGCGATAAAAGCGGCCTCGGTTGAGGAGCTTTGCGCCGTTAAGGGTATAAGCCGGCCGGCAGCGGAAAAAATATTTGAGTATTTTAACGGCGGCAAGCAGCATGGAGATGATACGCAGGACCGCACTTGACGCTGTGTAATGGTATTCGGCGCGCAGACACGGGCGTGCAATGGCGGGGAGCGGATATTTTCCTTTCGCCGCCGCCCAAACGGCTGAAGTATAAACAATAAACAGAGTGCGGGGCGCTGCAAAACGGGCTGTGACCGGGCTTTGGCATATGTCGGCTGTGTGTTTTGCCATTTGCAGCATATCCCAGAGCGGCGGTTTTATGCAATGTGAGCTGTCAGGCAAAATTGTTATAATGACTTGATGAGCGGAGACGATAAGGTATATGCCGCACATTGCTGCATATTTACGCTATGATGAGATACCGCCGCATTTTTATGGATTTATATACCGCACAAAAGAATATGCTATAATTATACGGTATAGCGGATACGCCTGAGCGGCAGTGCATGTCGGCGATATGTTTTTGAGCAATACGGTTTCTGCATATATCCGAGACCTTGGCGGATTTTGTCGAGAGTGCCGTCGCAGAGTGGATATATGTGCCGCATATGTGCCAAACAGCTCGAAAAATCACAAACAGGTGTTGACAAAACCCCTGCTTTGATGTGATAATATCTATAACTAAATTTTACTTTACGGCGGGGATATTTTTGCGTATAATAACCGGCATTGCGAAAAACAAGCCATTGAAGTCGCTTGAGGGGGACAGCGTAAGGCCAACCACCTCACGGGTTAAGGAGGCTGTTTTCAGCGCAATACAGTTTGATATATTGGGGCGCAGCGTGCTGGACCTGTTCGCCGGCACCGGCCAGATGGGCCTTGAAGCCATGAGCCGCGGTGCAGGGTCCTGCGTGTTTGTCGATGAAAGCCGCATGGCGGCTGACGTTATAAGGCGCAATATAAAATCGACGGGGCTTACAGGCAACACGAGGGTTGTAGTCGGTACGGCGGAGGATTATATAAGACGCTGCGGACAGAAATTTGATTTAGTGTTTATTGACCCGCCGTATAATATGAATATCATAAACGATGTGCTCGGACTTCTTGAAAGGTCGCTTGGCGACGATGCCATTGTTGTGTGTGAGCACCCCAGCGGCGTATGTCTTAGGGACAGCGTGGCTGGTATAGGACTTTACAAGGTATATAAATATGGTATAACCTCTATTAGCATATATAAAAAGGGTGGCGCGTAATTTGAGCATGGTGACGGCGATATGCCCCGGCAGCTTTGACCCGATAACGGTCGGACACGTTGATATAATAAAACGCGCGGCGGACATGTTTGACAGGGTGATAGTGCTGGTGGCGCACAACAGGTCAAAAACCTCCACCTTTACCGTGGACGAGCGGGTGGAGTTCATAAAAAGAGTAACGAAAGATATACCCAATGTTGAGGTGGACTCGTTTGACGGGCTGCTCGTCGATTATGTGAGGGACAAGGGGGCCAAGGCCATTGTAAAGGGCCTGCGTGCTGTGTCGGACTTTGAGTATGAATTTCAGATGGCCTTGGTGAATAAAAAACTGTATCCTCAGGCAGACACGGTTTTTTTGACCACTTCTGCAGAAAATATGTATTTAAGCTCAAGCGTGGTAAAGCAGGTCGGCTCCATGGGCGGGGACATAAGTCCGTTCATACCTGACCAGGTGCTTAATGATATAAAAATTCGCTTAATGGAAAGGAAAGAATACTGATGAACGTTGAAGAATTACTTGACCAGCTGGACGAGGTCATAGATAAGGGGCTGGGGCTCGGCAGCCGCCGGTGCATTGTTGACGCCGAGAAGATAAGGATACTGATAGACGACATAAGGCTCAATATGCCGCAGGAGATAAAGCAGGCACGTTCAATAGTATCCGACAGGGCCGACATTATCACCACGGCAAAGCGCGAGGCCGAGGGAATAATACATCAGGCGGAGGAGAAGGCCAAAACATTAGTTGCGCAGGAGGAGATAACCCGCCAGGCGCAGGCAAGGGCTGCGGATATTATAGCCCAGTCACAGCAGAGGAGCCGTGAAATGCGCAAGGCGGCGCAGGAGTTTGTCGACGACATCATGCGCCGTGCCGATGAGGGGCTTACTACGAACCTTTCCGAGGTGCGGAAGGTGCGCGCATCTCTCAAGCAGCAGATTCCTCCTGCCGGACGAAACGATTAGCACCTGACTTTATTATTAAGAGCTACATGCTTCTGCTGCTTTGCCTGCCGCGGCTTCATTTGATTTTCCTGTGTTAATGATACGGGAAAATCAAGACGAAGGTCTTTTAGGTTGGCGCCTTTAATGCTTTGACAGCTAACTGTATTATCTTTAAAGATTTTAGGACGGCGGACTTATAAGAGCGGCGGAGGAAGCAATATTGAGGCCGAGAGATGCTTAGCTAAGCTCTCGGTAAGTGACGGTGCGTCTCTAAGGCAGAGAGTATGGCTAATTGTGTGCTGGGAACAGACGTATATTAAAGCAAAAAACAGACCACCAGCTTACTGGTGGTTTTAGTTTGCATATAATTTGATTCATTGGCGGCTTTCTTGACATTCGTAAAGTAAGCAATTTTGACGCAAGAGCATACGCATATTAAAGCAGCAGTAAACAAAGATAATTATACACGGAGAGACATATGGGAATTTTATCTGAAACAAAAATGGTAATAACCGACCTTGACGGCACGCTTCTCAAGGCCGGCAACGAGATATCGGGCTTTACGGTGGAGGTGTTTGCACGCCTCAAGCAGCGCGGAGTAAAGATTGCAGTGGCGACGGGGCGGTCTTGGCATCATGCGAAAAAATATGCCGAGGCGATAGGAGCTGACGGCGCAGTCGTGCATAACGGCTGTGTCGTGCTTGACGGAGGTGAGGTGATATACCGCACGGGGCTGGACACCGGCACGATGGAAAGGGTGCTGTCGCAGTCGCTTAGGCTGATACCCGGAATCAACATAGCTATTGAGATTGAGGACGACATGTTTGCCAATTTCGACGTAACAAGATACTGGCCGGGCCGCGAGTACATATATACCGATTTTAAGGCCCCGCCGCAGCCTGCGGAAAAGATAGTGGTTGCTCTGCCGACGCCGGAGTCGCGTGAGGTGTTTGAGAAAATAATCCCCGACGGCTTTTATATAGAGGATGTGGAAAAGGGCGTCTGCATCGTACTGCGCGAGGGTGCGACAAAGGAAAATGCGATAAAGGTGCTGGCGTCAAGATACGGCATTGACATGAAGAATATAGCGGCCTTCGGCGATTATATAAACGATATAGGCATGCTGCGCTCGAGCGGGATAGGGATAGCTATGGAGAACGCGGAGCCGGAGCTTAAGGCGGTGGCGGATTACGTATGCAAAAGCAACAATGACGACGGCGTTGCGGATTTTATAAATTCCGATTTAAAACTGCTGTAAGTCCTATATCGCCTTTACTTACATGCTGTTATGTAAATCTGCTCATGCTAAATTTTGCAAGCCGGATTTTTTCGGATTCGGCTGTCCGTTTATCTGATTTTTGCAAAATAAGCGGTAAATAAAGGAGATTTGAGTTATAAGTTTATATTATGTAAAAATAAACATATAAATATGTCGTAAACGGCCGAACACAATATATTGTGTTCGGCCGTTTTTTGCTGCACAATTTTTCAAAAAAAGATGAAATAATATTTATGTTAACTATTGAATTTATTTTCCAAAGGCCTTATAATAAACAAAAAGTGGAGCAAAGTGGAGATAAGTGGTTTAAAGTGGTTTAAATTTTTAAAAGAGGGGGTGCTGACAATCTTTATCGGGCAATACGAGCATAACATAGACAAAAAGGGCAGGATGTTCATACCCGCAAAATTTAAGGAGGGTATGGGCGAAAGCTTTATCGTAGCTCAGGGACTTGAGCGCAAGCACTGCCTGTTTATATATACTCAGAGCGAATGGTCAAAGCTTGAGGAGAAGATATCGGCACAGCCCTACTCAAAATCACAAAAGCTAAAGCGCTTTCTTTACTCCGGTGCTGCCGAGCTGGAATGCGACGCTCAGGGCAGGGTGCTGCTTCCGCAGACGCTGCGCCAGTATGCCGGGCTTACCGATTCGGCGGTGATAGTCGGCACCGGTGCCACCATAGAGATATGGAACAAGGAAAACTGGGAGCGCGAGAATCAGGAGATATCCTCCGATGTAGTGATGGATATACTCGAGGAGATAGATTTCTAAGACGGTGGTTTTGCCGGCGCTGGGGACACGCTATTTGTGCTTCTAACATCAGTCCGTCGGATGTTTCTCCTTAAAAGAGTTAAGAAGCGGGCAGGATTGCTTTTTACGGCTGACACTGAGCCGCAAGAAGAAAAAGTCATTATAAAATCAGGCTGCAAAAGCTTTTAGGCTGCGGTGAGGATATATGGAATTCAATCACAGACCGGTGATGCTCAATGAGGCAGTGGCGTCGCTGGACATAAAGCCGTCAGGCATATATATAGATGCTACAGCCGGCGGAGGAGGGCACTCCTTTGAGATTGCCAGGCGTCTTGGCGAGGCGGAAGGCAAAGCGCCGGCGGGGACTTTCACTCCGGGCAGGCTGATATGCCTCGACCGCGACCCGGACGCCGTGAAGGCGGCAGGCGAGCGCCTCAAAGCTTTTGAGAATGTAACAATAATAAATATAAACTATTCGCAGATAGACGAGGCCGCAGCGCGGGCGGGCATAGACAAGGCTGACGGCGTGCTGATGGATTTGGGGGTTTCCTCCTTTCAGCTTGACGAGACGCAGCGCGGGTTTTCATATCACTCCGACGCACCGCTTGACATGAGGATGGACAAGCAGGGCAGGTCCGCCGCCGACATTGTCAACGGATGTGATGAGTCGGAAATAGCCGACATTCTTTATCAGTATGCCGATGAAAAATACAGCCGCCGCATAGCCGCGGCGATAGTAAGCGCCAGACAGAAGGCGAGGATAGAAACTACAAGACAGCTCAGCGACATAGTCGCTTCGGCCGTGCCGGCGGCCTACCGTAAAAGCCGTCACCCGGCGAGAAAGACCTTTCAGGCTATAAGAATGGCGGTAAACGAGGAGCTTTATCATCTAAAGGCGGGACTTGAGAGGGCCTTTGAGCTGCTTAAAAGCGGAGGGAGGCTGTCGGTGATAACCTTCCATTCCATTGAGGACAGGGTGGTAAAGCAGTATTTTGCCTCTCTCTGTCAGGGCTGTACATGCCCGAAGGATTTCCCGGTATGCGTGTGCGGGAATACGCCTAAGGGTAAGCTGCTCTACAAAAAGCCGCTGGTACCGTCAAAAGAGGAAATAGAGTCAAACAACCGCAGCCGCAGCGCCAAGCTGCGCACCATAATAAAACTATAATCGGAAAGCAGGATTAAATGTGAATACTTCCCGAAAGAACTACGGTCAATATAATACGTCCTCGGCTTATGACTTCGAGCTTTTCATGCCCAAGCGCAAGGAGGAAAAGCAGGGCAAAAAGGGCAAGATTGTAAGGATTTCTGATACTCCGGCGCAGAAAGACAGGCAGGAGCAGCAGCGCCGCAGGGCCGCGTCGGCGGCACTCAGGGCGAGAGTGAGCACGATGGCCGTATCAATGATGATAGTCGCTATGGTGTGCGCCATGATATATCTCAGGATAGAGGTGACCGACGCCAGCCGCGAGCTAAGCGAGCTCAAATCGCAGGCAGATGTGCTAAAAAGCGAAGAAAACCGCCTGCGCATGGAGCTGGAGAATAAGATGTCCCTGGCCAATATCGAGGAGCAGGCCGCCGCACTCGGCATGCAGAAGGCGGACGCGGGGCAGGTAAGCTATGTGCGCGTAAACGGAGCACAGACGGCTGAAGACAGCGATACTACAGGCGCGGCGGAGACTGCGGATGCGGCTGTGACCGACGGGGCTCAGAATTGAGCAAAGCGGAGGATGCGGCACCGTACGGGAATAAATATATAACACGAGAGTTGGAGCATAAACGTTTTGACTCTCGTGTTGGAGTATATAAGTGTAATTATTTCCCAGTGCTTTAAATACAATTTAATGATATATTAAATGTAACTTCACAAGGGTGGTAACAAAATGGCGAAGGGTCCTACACGGGAAATGTGGAAAAGAATACTGGCGATAATGATAGCGGTGTGCATATTGGCGTTCGGCACGATAGGCGTGCGCCTGTTCGGCCTTATGGTAGTGGACGCGGAGGAATATCAGGCGAAGGCGCTTTCGCAGCAGCTTAAGGATATAACGATAGAGCCCAAGCGCGGCGCCATTTACGACCGAAATATGAATTATCTCGCCACCTCGAGCACGGCGTGGACGATATATATATCGCCGAATGACATTGAGACCGAGGAGGAGCGGGAGCTGGTTGTAAACGGCCTCTCGGAGATACTCGGCATTGACGCCGAGACCATACGCGAGAAGACGCTCAAAAACAATCAGTATGAGATAATAAAGCGCCAGGTGGAAAAGCCGGAGACCGACGAGGTGCGCGCTTATATTTCCGAGCACGGACTCGGCTCTACCATAGGCATAAGCGAGACGACGAAGCGCTATTACCCCAATGACAATCTTGCGTCGTCGGTGCTGGGCTTTGTCGGCACCGAAAATCAGGGCCTTTACGGACTTGAAAGCCAGTATGACAGCGTGCTTCAGGGCGTGAGCGGCAGGATAATCGCCTCCAAAAACGCGAAGGGTGAGGATATGCCGTTTACATATCAGAAGATTATCGAGGCTGAGGAGGGCAACTCCTTGGTGCTGACGATAGATTCGACCATACAGTATTATGTGGAAAATGCGCTGTCCAAGGCCGTTATCGACAACAACGTGCAGGAGCGCGGCTGTGCCATAGCCATGAATGTCAACACCGGCGAGATACTTGCAATGGCGACAAAGCCCGACTTTAATCCAAACGAGCCCTTTACCATATACGACGCGGATGATGCCGCCTACATAGAAACACTGACAGGAGAGGAGAAAACCGCGGCGATAACCGAGGCGCAGTATAAGCAATGGCGAAACAAGGCCATTACAGAGGTTTATTACCCCGGCTCGGTGTTTAAGATTGTCACCGGCTCTGCGGCGATTGAAGAGGGTGTGGTAAACGCCAATTCCACCTTCGACTGCTCCGGCAGCATACAGATAGCTGACACAATATTCAGATGCCACAAGAGAAGCGGCCACGGCCACCAGAATTTGATGGAGGTTTTCCAGAATTCCTGCAACCCTGCCTTTATACTTATGGGTCAGGGACTTGGAGCCGAAACCTTCTTCAAATATTTCAAGGCATACGGACTTACGGAAAAAACCGGCATAGACCTCCCCGGCGAGGAAATGTCGATATATTATACCGCCGAGCAGATGGGCCCGGTTGAGCTTGCATCGGAGTCCTTCGGCCAGACGATAAACGTCACGCCCATTCAGCTCATAACTGCAATTGCAGCTTCAGTAAACGGCGGATATCTCGTACAGCCTCACGTAGTCAAGCAGATAATAGATTCCGACGGAAATGTAGTGGAAAATATCGAGCCGGAGGTAAAGCGTCAGGTTATATCCGAGGAAACGTCGCTATATATGCGCGAGCTGCTGGAAAATGTCGTTACCAACGGCTCCGGCAAGAACGCCTATGTGGCGGGATACCGTGTCGGCGGCAAGACGGGTACATCGCAGAAGCAGAATCTGAAAAATGAAGACGGATCGATAACCAAGTACATCTCATCTTTCTGCGGAATTGCACCGGCAGATGATCCGGAGATAGCAATAATAGTTCTGCTGGATGAGGCCAATGTTGACAACTACTACGGAAGCGCCATAGCCGCTCCGGTGGTGGGACAGATACTTGAAGAAGTATTGCCGTATTTGGAAATCGAGGCAGTATATACAGAAGAAGAGCTTGCAAAAATGGACATAAAGGTGCCTGACGTTCAGGGGGAATCGGTAGAGGAAGCCAAAAGCGCCATAAGCGCGGCAGGACTCAACGCCACGGTAATAGGCGACGGCGACACTGTGCAGCGCCAGGTGCCGTCAGGTCAGCAGAGCATCTCCGACGGAGGCACGGTCGTGTTATATACCGGAGACCCGCTTGAGAAGAGTATGACGACGGTGCCGAATCTGCTTAACATGACACCGGCGCAGGTGAACAGTGCGGCGGCGGCAGCAAAGATAAACGTGAGCTTCAGCGGCACCGGCGTGTCTGGCAGCCAGCTGCTGTCGTATCAGCAGAGCGTGGCCGAGGGTACGCAGGTGGAGGCAGGAACAACCATAACGGTGTACTTCCGCCACAACGATTCCAGCGATTAACGGTAATATGTTCTGCCGCCGGCGTTCGGTGCATTATCATGAATAAGGGCGGCATGCTTTTATAAGAGCGCCGGAGATGGCCTTGGCATATCTCCGGCCTTCTGCGGCATAACGGCACATCAGGCAGATAAAAATATATACAGCATATCAGAAGGAGCAGGTCAGTATGAGGTTGGGCGATATAATAAACGCGGGCAATATGTCGGATATCGAAATCACGGGAATAACCGCCGATTCGAGAAATGTCAGGGAGGGCAGCGTGTTTGTCTGCATAAAGGGCCGCACGGCCGACGGCCACGATTTTGCAAGGCAGGCCGCTGATATGGGCGCCGCCGCGATAATCGCGGAGCACGATACCGGCATACCGCAGCAGGTAATAGTTGAGGACACACGAAGGGCCTACGCGGTGATGTGTGCAAACTATTTCGGCCGTCCCGCCGACAGACTTAAGCTTATCGGCGTCACCGGAACAAACGGCAAGACAACCGTTACCTTTCTAATAAAGCAGATACTTGAGAAGCTCGGCAGGAAAAGCGGACTCATAGGCACTATACAGAACATGATGGGCGACAGGGTGCTGCCGGCGAAATACACTACACCCGACCCGTATGAGCTCAACTCACTGTTTTCGCTCATGCTCAAGTCGGGCTGCGAGTATGCCGTCATGGAGGTGTCGTCGCAGGCGCTCGACCAGCAGCGGGTTTACGGGCTTCAATTTGAGCAGGCGATATTCACTAATTTCACACAGGACCATCTCGACTATCACGGCACGCTGGAAAATTATTTCGCTGCCAAAAAAATGCTTTTTTCTATGTGCGGCACAGCTATAATAAATAAGGACGACCAGAAGTCGGGCGAGCTTATCGACGGAATAAAGTGCCGTGTACAAACATATTCTTTAAAGGACAAATCGTCGGACTTTGCCGCTGAGAATGTTGAAATAAGGGCAGACGGCGTAAGCTACGACCTTGTGCACGGCGGTGCCTCAACACGCATAACGGTAGGGCTTCCCGGCAGATTCTCCGTTTATAATTCCCTTGCGGCGGCGGCAAGTGCATGCCTTTTGGGTATGCCGGCGGGGGATGTGGCCGGGGCTATGTCACAGATAGGCGGCGTAAAGGGGAGAATGGAGGTAGTGCCAACCGGCCGCGACTTTACTGTTATAATAGACTATGCCCACACGCCCGATGCGCTTGAGAACGTATGCAAGGCGCTTGACGGCATAAAGTCAGGGCGGCTTGTCACGCTGTTTGGCTGCGGCGGCAACCGGGATAAGGGCAAGCGCCCGTTAATGGCCAAAACGGCAGCCGAAAATTCCGACTTTGTCATAATAACCTCTGATAACCCGAGAAACGAGGAGCCCGGCGGGATTATTAAGGATATACTCACAGGGCTTGAGGGCTGCGATACTCCATATGTAGTGGTTGAGGACAGGATAGAGGCCATTAATTATGCCGTACAGCACGCTCAAAAGGACGATATAATCCTGCTCGCCGGAAAGGGCCATGAGACATATCAGATTCTTAAGGGAGGCAAGGTCATAGAGCTTGATGAGCGCAAAGAGGTTGCAAAAGCGCTGAGCATGCTATGATTAAGCCGTGCTTAACACGGAGGCATTCTGCATAGCCGCTCAGACGGGCAAAACAGTACCGGCTAAAGCCTTGACTCGGCGTTCCGGTATCCGATGCTGACGCCGCCTGTGTCAGGCAGCATTCGTAATAAAACGCCGGCCGGAGCAAAAGCTTTTATAAAGCAATGCGCCTGAGGAGTGTTCCGCTACCTGCGCCAGCAGAGAAAATATCTTTGATTGACATCGGGCGCATCAGAATATATCATAAAATGTGGAGAATATACCGGACGCGGCCGCAGCATGATAATGCGGCGGCAAGGAGTGCGCACGGTTTTCGTATAAAACGGAGAGGTGGAAAATATGGACGGCATGATTCCTGTTGCGGCGGCGCTTATAGCCTTTGCGGCTACAGCCCTTTCGGGAAAGATTGTAATTCCAATTCTAAGAAAGCTTAAATACGGGCAGACTATTCTTGAGATAGGGCCGAAATGGCACAAGAAGAAGCAGGGCATACCGACCATGGGCGGCATTATGTTCATCATCGGCCTGATAATAGCCGTGGCGGCGGTGTTTGCGATAGCGCCCATCATAAACGCTACGGGAATTCTGAATGAATTCTCGCGCTCTGAGGACCTCATACCGCTTATCTCCGGCATAGGCTTGGCGATAGGCATGGGCGCCATAGGCTTTATCGATGACTATATAAAGGTAGTAAAAAAGCGCAATTTAGGGCTCAGCGCACGGCAGAAGACCATGCTCCAGCTCATTGTCGCCGTGGCGTATTTAGTGTCTATCTACATGGGCGGCATGAGGTATACGAAGATACCGTTTATCGGCACGATAGACGTTTCGTCGGGGATAGGGCTTGTGTTCTGGCCGATAGCTCTGATATTCATATACGGCTTTGTAAACGCCGTTAACCTTACCGACGGCATAGACGGGCTGGCCTCGTCTGTTACCTTCATCGTTGCCGTGTTTTTTATGGTGCTTTCGATACTTCAGTCAAGATACGGCTTTAACATGCTCTCTGCTGCACTGGCCGGCGCGTGTGTGGGCTTTTTGGTCTGGAACATGAACCCCGCCAAGGTGTTTATGGGCGATACCGGCTCGCTCTTTCTGGGCGGCATGGTGGTGGCGCTCGCATTTGGCTCAGGATATCCGATATTCCTGTTTTTGAGTGGTATAATATATCTTGTCGAGGCCATGTCGGTAGTTATTCAGGTGACGTATTACAAGCGCACAAAGAAGCGCCTGTTTAAAATGAGCCCGATACATCATCATTTTGAAATGTCCGGCTGGAGCGAGAACAAGATAGTGCTTGTGTTTTCGTCGATAACAGTGATAGGCTCGCTTGTTGCGCTGCTGCTGTTTTTGCTGGGCGCAAAATGACATACTGTTAACCGATTATAGAAACGGACGTGTCCGTGAGCGCGGCGCTTCGGCAGGCGCTTTATTATATATGAAGCTTTGGGCTTTAATAGGCAGAGTCCCATTTTGACGGAGAAGAATTCCGTCAAAACGTGCCAGGTATTCGCTTTGCGGCGGTGATATGTGAAGGCCAATCAATGCACGCTTGGAACGCATTGTGAGAATAAAATGTGCATTTGAGAAGCTGCGCAGAAAGTGCTGCGTTTGACCGGCGCGACTCACCTCTGCACATTCGCAGTTGAGGGCTGAGTCTTTTGAATAAAACCCCGGCGTATACCGGAGCTTGCAGTAAGAGAGGTAATGGCAATGGCATTGGACGGAAAAAGGAATATAAAAAGGCCGCAGCGCCAGCCGTCCGAGCGCAGGTTCAGGCTTTTTGAGACCGGAAAAATGGATATCACGTTTTTTACGCTTGTCGTGGTACTGCTTACCATAGGGCTTATTATGCTTTTCTCTGCAAGCTATGTCTATGCCTATTCCTACTACGGCAACAGCTACCATTTCATAAGCCGGCAGGCGATTTTTGCCGTGGCGGGAGTCGGCATAATGTATTTTCTGTCACGCGTGGATTATCACATATACAGAAAGGCCGCGTGGCCGCTGTATGTTTTGTCTGTGATACTGCTTATAGTGGTTTTGATACTTGACCCGGCCGTCGGCGACTTCCACCGGTGGATTGTCATAGGTCCTATAAACTTCCAGCCGTCGGAAATAGCAAAGTTTGCGATAGTCATTCTATTTGCGCATCTTATCTCCAAAAACTACGACCAGATGAAAAGGTTTACCTTCGGCATACTGTTTTTGGGGATATTACTGCTCATAGTATGCGGGCTTATAGTTGTTGAGACGCACCTGTCGGCGACGCTGCTTATAGGCATGATGGGCGTTGTGCTGATGATAGTGGGCGGCATAAAGCTTAAATATGTCGGTATCGCGGCCATTGCCGGCATAGGACTTGGCATATTGGCGATTGTCACCGGGATAGTCGATTACGGCAGCGACAGGATAACCTACTGGCTGCATCCGGAGGAGGACCCTATGGGCCTTGGCTTCCAGACGCTGCAGTCGCTTTACGCCATAGGCTCGGGCGGCTTCTGGGGCAGGGGGCTTGGCAACTCCATACAGAAATTTTTGTGGGTGCCGGAGCCGCAGAACGACTTTATCTTCGCCATAGTCTGCGAGGAGGTCGGCTTTATCGGAGCGCTGGTCATAATCATACTGTTCGTGCTGCTGGTGTGGCGCGGCTTTGTAATCGCCATGCGTGCGCCGGATAAATTCGGCACGCTCATAGCGGTGGGGCTCACCTTCCAGGTAGGGCTTCAGGCGGCGCTCAACATATTGGTCGTGACGAATACCATACCAAATACCGGCATATCGCTGCCGTTTTTCAGCTACGGCGGCACGGCGCTTTTAATGCTGCTGGCGGAGATGGGTGTTGTTTTGTCGATATCACGCAAATGCAATCTGGAAAAGCGATAGCGTAGCTGAGCCGCTTTTATCATTTTAGACTTGGTCAAGGCCGTGCTGAGGTGCAGGACTTTGGCAAATATGAAAGAGGTGCTGTGTGTGCATATACTGTTTGCCGGCGGCGGCACGGGAGGGCACATAAATCCCGCGCTTGCCGTGGCGGGATACATAAGGAAGAGAAGGCCCGACGCCAAAATAAGCTTTATCGGCAATGCGACCGGTATGGAGGCAAAGCTCGTGCCCGAGGCCGGCTATGATTTTTACGGCATAACCGTGGCGGGCTTTCAGCGCAAAATAAGCCTTACTAACATAAAGCGGAATATCGGCGCGTTTTATCATATGTTTACCTCGTCTGCAGAGGCGGCGCGGCTGCTTAAACAGCTTAAACCCGACATAGTGATGGGCACAGGCGGGTATGTGAGCGGACCGGTGCTGAGAAAGGCCGCAAAGCTGGGGATTCACACGGCGATACAGGAGCAGAACGCCTTTCCCGGCGTGACGACAAAGGTGCTCTCGCAGATGGTTGACCGGTTGATGCGTGCCATGCCGGAGGCGGAGAAATGTCTCAAGCCTAAGAAGCCGGTGATAGTGACTGGAAACCCGATAAGGGACGAGATACTCAAGGCGGACAAGGCGAAATCCCGCAAGGAGCTTGGCCTTGACGAGCGTCCCATGATACTTTCATTCGGCGGCAGCCTCGGCGCAAAGCGGCTTAATGAGACTATTGCCGACGTAATGCAGTGGCACTGTAGGGACGCGAAATTTTACCATTTCCACGCGACCGGCAAGTTCGGCATAGAGTGGATGCCCGGCCTGCTTGAGCAGAAGGGCGTCATACTCAAGGATAATCCGCAGATACATGTACAGGAATACATAAACAACATGGACGTACTGATGTCGGCGGCAGATTTAGTTATATGCCGTGCCGGTGCTATAACCTTAAGCGAGCTTCAGGCGCTGGGTAAGGCGTCTATACTCATACCGTCGCCCAATGTGGCGGAAAACCACCAGTATCACAACGCAATGGCGCTGGCAAACAGGGGCGCGGCGGCCGTTTTTGAGGAAAAGGACCTCGATTCCGCCGCAGTTATAAAGAAAATTTCCGAAATTTTGGGAAATAAAGAAATCCTTAAAAAAATGGAAAACGCTTCATTTTCAGGCGCGATTTTGGACTCAAACGAGAAAATTTACAAGGTTTTGACTGATTTGTACCACTCGGTGGGCTGACACGGCGCATTTTGGCTTCGCATAGTATGGAAATGCAGGGTTACCTGTGCTATGCGAAAGGGTGCGTTATATGTCAAAACTAATAGTGAAGGGCCGTCAGAGGCTTGAAGGCGTAATTCCGGTTCAGGGCGCGAAAAACAGCGCTCTTCCCATTCTTACGGCAGCTCTTATCAGCAAAGGTAAAAGCGTTATACATAACTGCCCGTCGCTTACCGACACTCAGGCGGCGGTGAGCATACTCGAGCATCTTGGCTGCAGCGTAGTGCAGCTTGGCCATACCGTCATCATAGACTCAACCTGTGCCGACGGCTGCGAGATACCAGACGACCTGATGCGGGAGATGCGCTCGTCAATAGTGTTTTTGGGCGCTGTTGTAGCGCGGTGCGGCAGGGCAGAGCTTTCGTTCCCCGGCGGCTGTGAGTTAGGGCCGCGGCCGATTGATTTACATCTTCAGGCGCTGCGTCAGCTCGGCCTCACCATTGAGGAGGAGCATGGCCACCTTCTCTGCCATACCGATTCACCTCTTAAGGGCTGCGAGATATCACTGCCCATTCCGAGCGTCGGCGCTACAGAGAACATAATGCTTGCGGCGTGCACCGCCGAGGGCAGGACGGAGATACACAACGCCGCGCGCGAGCCGGAAATAAGCGACCTGGCGGATTTTTTAAACGGCTGCGGCGCGCATATACACGGTGCCGGGGAAAGCAGCATAATCATAGAGGGAGTTAAGGCGCTGCACGGCGCCGAGCATACGGTAATACCCGACAGGATAGCGGCGTCTACATATTTATCGGCGGCGGCCGTGACCGGCTCTGATATAACGGTGACAAATATCATACCGGCGCACCTCAGGCCGGTGCTTCCGTGCTTTGCGGAGGCGGGCTGCGGCATAGAGGTGAGCGGGAGAAGCATACGGCTGACGTCTCCCAAGCGCCTCGGCCGTATAAAGAGCGTGCGGACCATGTTTTATCCCGGCTTTCCCACCGACTCTCAGCCGACCACTATGGCGATGGCTGCGACGGCGAGGGGCACCTCTGTTTTTGTGGAGACGATATTTGAAAGCAGGTTCAACCACGCCGCAGAGCTCATACGGATGGGCGCAAAGATAAAGGTCGAGGGCAAGGTTGCGGTGGTCGAGGGCGTGAAATCGCTTTCCGGAGCCGCGGTAGAGGCCGGCGATCTCCGCGGCGGCGCCGCACTGGTGGTCGCAGCGCTCGCGGCTGAGGGAGAAACGGTGATAAGCGGAGTGCATCACATAGACAGAGGCTATGAAAAAATAGAGAGCGCCCTGTCTTCGATAGGTGCTGATATAGAGAGGACGGAGGACGCTCAGGAGGAATAACCCATCTCCGGGAGAACGGATATCCAAACGAGTGATTGTTGATGAAAAGAGAAGTAAATTTCAGCTCTCAATCGAATAACGGCGGACGCAGAGCCGGAAGTCAAAGCAGCTCTGCGTCAGGCGGCGGAACGAGCCGGGCAAAGAGCGGCAGAAGGTATGTGCAGCCGGGCGAATATGATTATTTCGGACTGTACAGCGATTCTGCCGCCGACAGTGCGTCCGGCAAAATTGGCAATGGCAGTGCCTCGGCGGGCGGCCGCACAGAAAAATCCGCAAACAGCAAAAATAAATCAGGCTCTGCCGGAGGGAATAAAAAAGCAAAGCCTGACGGCAAGAGCACCGCGAAAAAATCACCCGCGGCAAAAAACAGCTCCGGCGAGAAAAAGCGGACGGAGCCCGCACGCTCCTATAACAGCCGCGCAGGCGCTGCGTCATCGGGCAGGGAGCGGTCAGGTGCTCTGACGAAGAACGCACAGACGGCACAGAGAAGCTCAGTAGGACGCGCAGGAAATGCCGCCGGCAGCGGCTTGCCACAAAGGAAAACGGCGGGCGGCACATCAGGCTATGGCAGCAGGCGCAGCGGTATGCCGTCATCGAGTAAAATTGAGGGCATGGAGGGCGCCGGCAGAGCCGCGCCGGCAAGCGGTACGTCCGGGAGCGTGCGTCCGGCGGCCAGACCGTCAGGCGCTGCTGGAGCGAGAAGCGCCAATCCGATAACGGACAAGCCCGCTCGGAAAAGCGGCAGAAAAAACAAGAAAAAACGCCGGCGGCACGGTTCGCCGATACTGCTTTATATTATGCTGATAGTCGTTGTGCTGGGAATATCGGCGGCGCTGTGCTGCACAGTGTTTTTTGGGGCTGAAAGCATAGAAGTAGTCGGGACAAGCCGTTACAGCGCAGAGCAGATAATCTCTGCCTCATCACTGAAAACGGGTGACAATATCTTTGTCACCGGCAGGTCCGGCGGCGAAAGCAATATTGTGACACAGCTTCCGTATATACGCTCGGCCGAGATATCTTACACGATATTCCCGCCCAAATTCGTCATAACGGTGGAGGAAACGCAGGCAAAATATGTGACGGAGGACAGCAGCGTTATTTTAGACGGTGAGCTTAAAATTCTCGATACAGCCGCCGCGCCCGAAGCCGACCGAACTGGTCTCACAGTATTAAAAGGCATCGAGCTCACATCTCCGGAGAGCGGTAAGACAGCGGTGCTTGCAGATGAAGATACGGCCAATGCTCTGAGCCAGATAACCGAGAGCCTTGCGCGGCACGGGATAAATGATGTAACCAAGATAGATCTAAGCGATGCGATGGATATACGCATAACATATCAGGGCAGGATATATATGCTTTTCGGCTCGACGGCAGAGCTTGAATACAAAATGTCATATGCCAAGGAAATGCTGGTTAATCAGCTCGCTTCCTCGCAGGAGGGAAAGCTCGATTTGAGCTGGCTGGTGTCCGGAAATTCGACGGTGTATTTTACGCAGGGGTCGGTGGAGATGTTTGAAGCCGAGCCGGCGGCACCTGATGCCGGCGGTGTATCATCTGAAAACGGAAGCTCCACAGAAAGCACCTCGCCGGCAGTGCCATCTGAGGACGGTGCTGTGCCCTCCGAATCTCCCGCGTCGGACGGCACACAGGAATAGAATTTATCCGGCTGCGGCAATGGGCGTATAGGCTGTCATGTTTTTGAAAATGTCGAATAATAAGTAATCGGCGGCGACAGCTATGAAAAATAAATGTCGGATGAGGCGGGCTTTACCGTGATATTATGAAAACATTGTCACATATGCGTGTTTATTGCCGGAAATAACCAAAATATATTTTTTTGTACAAATATATTAAATTCACTAAAGATAATTTTCTGATAAAACAAATATTTTATTAAAAAATGTTATTGTGTTTTGAAATATATTATGTTAATATATTCTTTGTATAAATGGCTTGTTATCAACATGATGGAAATATATTATAATCAACCTTAAGGAGAGATTTACATGCCCTTTGAAATTGCACATGAATTGGCCGATGTAGTACAGATAAAAGTCGTAGGAATCGGCGGCGGCGGCGGGAATGCCGTAAACAGGATGGTAAACGCCAATGTACAGGGAGTGGAGTTTGTTTCGATAAACACTGACAGGCAGGCACTATACCTGTCTCAGGCTACACATAAAATACAGATAGGCGAGAAGATAACCAAGGGTCAGGGCGCAGGCGCACAGCCGGAAATGGGTCAGCGCGCAGCAGAGGAATCCAGGGACGAGATAGCGGCGGCGCTCAAGGGCACTGATATGGTGTTCATCACTGCCGGCATGGGCGGCGGCACCGGTACCGGCGCGGCACCTGTTGTTGCAGAGATAGCAAAGGAAATGGGCATACTCACCGTTGGTATAGTTACAAAGCCCTTCGCGTTTGAAGGCAAGCGCCGCATGAATCAGGCGGAAAAGGGAATAGAGGCTCTCGGCGAGCATGTCGACAGCCTTGTTGTAATTCCCAATGAGCGCTTAAAGTTTGTGTCAGAGCAAAAGATAACTCTCGCAAACGCATTTGAGGTTGCCGACGATGTGTTAAGGCAGGGCGTGCAGAGTATATCCGAGCTTATAAAGGTGCCGGCGATGGTAAACCTCGACTTTGCCGACGTAACGGCTGTTATGAAGGACGCCGGCTATGCTCATATGGGCGTCGGCGTCGCCAATGGCAGGGATAAGGCGGAGGTTGCCGCACAGGCTGCGATAAGCAGTCCGCTTATTGAGACGAGCATGAACGGCGCCAAGGGCGTTATAATAAACATAACCGGCTCTCCGGATATAGGACTGGAGGAGGTAGAGGAAGCCTCCAACATCATCGCGCAGGCGGCTCATGCCGACGCCAATATTATATGGGGTGCGGCACTTGACGACTCACTCAGTGACGAGATACGCGTCACTGTTATAGCCACCGGCGCTTCCGGCATAAAGAAGGGCGAAAGCAGCAACAATGTCATACCCGGCTACGAGGCTGACGGTCAGCAGTCGGGCGAAAACTCCGATGATGACGACTACATAGATATAATGACAATATTCAACAAAAATAAGTAATTGCATATTTTCCCACACAAAATGCTCGCCGTTTAAGCGGGCATTTTTGCGTAGATTGAAAGCGGCGCGCAAACGCCGTATTGGCAGCCTGCAATCCGGACGAGGTATGAGTAAGCCTTAAGGGGATGCGCCGGCTATAATAACAGCTTTAAGGATGAATAAAATGGATTTTAAGGAAATCAGGGTTTTGACAGATACCAACACTCTTGAAACTGCAGAGGCGATATGCCAGATGGTGTCGGACAGCGGCATATATACCGAGGACTACTCAGATGTGGAGGAAATGAGCAAAATAATCGCGCATTCCGACCTCATTGAGAAAGACCTGCTCGAGCGCGACATGACATCGGCAGTGATACACATGTATTTGAGTATGGCGGCGGATGTAAGCGAAAAGCTTGGCGCTCTGAACTCTCTGCTGTCGGCAGCGGGGATAAAATACAGCATAAGCACATCGGAGGTGCATGACAGCGACTGGGCCGACAACTGGAAGAAATATTTCAAGCCGTTTGATGTAGGAAAGCGGCTCGCAGTCTGTCCGACCTGGGAGGAATATAACGCGCCGAAAAACCGCAGGGTGCTTAAAATAGACCCAGGCGCGGCCTTTGGCTCCGGCACGCATGAGACGACGCGTCTCTGCCTGGAGGCGCTGGACGAATATGTGAAGGACGGCGACACGGTACTGGACATAGGCTGCGGAAGCGGAATACTGTCGATAGCGGCTTTGCTTCTCGGCGCTGACAGAGCATGCGGAGTTGATATAGACGCCGCGGCCGTAAAGACCGCGAGAGAAAACGGGGAGATAAACGGGTTTTGCTCGCCGAGGCTCACATATCTTCAGGGCGACCTTGCCGGCGCTGCCGGCGGCAGCTTCGATATAATAACCGCAAACATCGTAGCGGATGTCATAATAAGGCTGCTGCCGCAGCTTCGCGGATATATGGCAGACGGAGCAATAGCGCTGCTTTCCGGAATAATATCTGAGCGCAGCGGTGAGGTCGAGCGGCACATTGCGGAAAACGGCTTTCATGTTGTGAGAAAGTCTGACAGCAACGGCTGGGCATGCATAGTAATAAGCTAAGAATGGGCATAAGTGCTGCCGGACGTCAGGCAGGTAATTCAGTATATTATACAGCGGCATAATTGCCGCAGATACAGCTTAAAATATATATTATTAAGATTTGAGAGGTAGCTTTATGATAGAATATGAGCAGCAGCGGCAAAGGCTTATGGAGTATAGACAGCAGCTTGATGAGCTGGAGGACGCGCTTGATTTGGAGAATGTCCGCAGCCGTGCAGGGGAGCTTGAGCAAAAGACCATGCAGCCGGGCTTTTGGGACGACGCGGAGGAGTCGCAGAAGACCGTAAAGGAAATAAGCCGGCTTAAGGGGACATATGAGGACTTCGACGGCCTTAAGGCGCGCTTTAATGACACAAAAGACTTAATAGACATGGCGGATGAAGAGGAAGACCTTTCTCTGCTTGGAGAGATAACAACGAATATAGACGGCATAATAAAGGATATAGAGCAGCAGAGTCTCGCGGCGCTGCTCACCGGCGAATATGATGCGAACAACGCCATAGTCACGCTTCACGGCGGCGCCGGCGGCACGGAGGCGCAGGACTGGGCGCAGATGCTGATGAGAATGTATATGCGCTGGGGCGAGCGTCACGGCTTTAAGGTCAAGCTGCTCGACTGCCTCGACGGTGAGGAGGCGGGCATAAAAAGCGCAACAATACTTATCGAGGGCGAAAACGCCTACGGTTATCTCAAGAGTGAGACGGGAGTGCACAGGCTGGTGCGGACATCTCCGTTTGACGCCTCTGGGCGTCGGCATACCTCCTTTGCCGCCGTCGAGGTTATGCCCGAGATATCTGACGACATCGAAATAGATATAAGAGACGAGGATCTGCGCATAGACACATACCGCTCGGGCGGTGCCGGCGGCCAGCACGTAAACAAGACGGATTCAGCGGTGCGGATAACGCATCTGCCGACTGGCATAGTTGTGGCCTGCCAGAACGAGCGCAGCCAGCGTCAAAACCGCGAGGTAGCCATGAAGATGCTCAAGTCCAAGCTTATACAGATAAAGGAAAGGGAGCATCTTGAAAAGCTGAGCGACATAAAGGGCGAGCAGAAGGAGATTGCATGGGGCTCGCAGATACGCTCATATGTGTTTATGCCCTATACGCTTGTCAAGGACAACCGCACGAATTTTGAGACGGGAAACGTAGGAGCTGTCATGGACGGCGATTTGGACGGCTTTATAAATGCTTATCTCAAGCAGACAAGCAGGGAAGAGAGAAACAGATAATGAAAGTCAGCGCTAAAATACTTGAATTTGCCATGGCCGCACTAATGGTTTTTCCCTTTGCCGGATGCGGCGGCGAAAGCGGAATACTGCCGCCGTCCTCTTCTTCGGCTGAGAAGACAAAGGTCAAAGCTGCGGCACTCTCCGGCTTTTACGGCATAGGCATGGCAAGGCTTATGGAGCAGTCTGACAGCGGGACGGCGGCAAACGATTACAGCTTTACCATATCCGACTCGGCAGATGACATTGCCAGCGGCCTTGTAAGCGGAAAATACGACATAGCGGCTATTCCTACACACACTGCTGCCGAAATTTACAACAGCACACAAGGCGGTATAAAAATACTTGCGCTCAATACAAGAGGCGCGCTTTCCATCGTTGACGGTTCCGGCTCGGTAGAGAGTATAGCCGATTTGAGAGGAAAGACGGTGTATATCGCTGCAAATGACGCTATGCCCGAGTATGTGCTCGACTATATTTTGTCCGAGAATGGGATAGACCCTGAAAGCGGTATTGAGAAGAAATATATTTCAGGTCAGGACGAGCTTGATGCGTATATTTCCGGCGATACTGCACAAACAGTCTTGCTGGCCGAGGCGGATATCGCCGCTATGATTGGCAGCCGTGAAGGCTTTAAAACGGTGATATCGCTGTCTGAGGAATGGGAAAAAATTACCGGACAAAATGATGACGGCAGCATACTTGCCATGGGCTGTGTCATTGTGCGGAGCGAATTTTCAGAGGAAAACGGTGCCGCTGTTGATGCGTTTTTGGAGGAGTACAGAGAATCGATAGATTATGTCTCTGAGAATTTGAGCGAAGCGGTGCGTCTGTGTGAGGAATACGGAATAATAACAGGCTCCGGCACAGCTTCTGCCGTGTCTGAGGAGGCTGTATCTGACTGTAATGCTTTCTTCGTGTCAGGTGAGGAGATGAGAGATTATGCCGACAGCTTTCTTAAGGTGCTCTACTCATACGAACCTGCTTTAGTCGGCGGAAAGCTCCCTGATGACTGTATTTATTATATTGAATAAAAATAGTATAGCTGCAAAAAGCGCCCGGCACGGCAGCCGTGGAGCATAAAAAGGCATTGCCAAAATACCGATCTGTACCAAATGAACGGAAAATAAGAAAACTCTATGCAAGTGGTTAAGCTGTTTCACATAGAGTTTTTTGCTTGTTTCAAATTTTCTGTATCCGCGGTATATGTGGCCGTTACTGAATGCGGCAGTAAACCTGGGGTTGCCTCTCAGCAAGTATTTTTAACGGCGGCCTCCTGTCAAAAATTCAAAATATATAAGATGTTTGCATTGCTTGCTGGTTAGAAAAAATTTGAAAATCTGCGAACATCCGTATATAATATAAAAATAAAAAACATATACAAATGATGAATTTGACAGGGGTATTACCTTTAAAAGGCGGTGGCAGAATGAAAAGCTATCTATCGATCCGGGAGGCGGCGGAAAAATGGGGTGTGTCCGGGCGGAGAATCAATCAATACTGTTCCGAGGGGCGTATTCCCGGCGCACAGAGGTTTGGAAAGTCATGGGCGATTCCTGCGGATGCAGAAAAGCCTGAGGATCCACGCAGGACGCGTCAGCAGACGAAATCCACTCCGGCAGAGGCGGCTTCCGGCAGTCTGCTGGATCACGCCGACCTAATGCCACTGATGAATGCGTCCTTCGCTCCGGGTCACTGCCGGGAGACCATGGAAGCGATGGCTGTTGGCCCTCAGCGGGACATTGCCAAGGCAGAGTATTACTATTTCAGCGGCCGGCCGGAGGCGGCAGCAGATACGGCGGAGTCTTACCTCACCAGTTCCGACATGGGAGCGCGGCTCTCCGCCTGCCTGCTTTATGCTTATTCCAATCTCTCCATTGGAGAGATACCGCGGGCCAGATTTGCGCTGGGTGAGTTAAACGCCTCCCTTGCCGCCGCAGGAGAGCAATCGCCCCAGCTTCGGGCGGCGTCGGCTTTTATCGCATCGACGGGGGCGGTGCTGCTCCATCTGCCGCTGCCGGAGGTCGAGAGCTTTCTGCCGCTGCTGCCGCCAGGTCTTCGGGCATTCGCCCTGTATGTGCAGGCACACTACCTCTATCTGAAAGAAGAGTACGCGCGCAGCGCGGGAATAGTGGAGGCCACCCTTGCCATGGGTGCGGCGCGTTACCCAATTCCTGCCATTTACCTAAACCTGGTAGCAGTAATGGACTACATGAGCCTGAAGCAGCCCGACCGGGCCGAAGCCCATCTTCTGACGGCGTGGGAAATTGCCCGGCCGGATGACCTCATCGAAGGCTTTGGAGAGCATCATGGCCTGCTGGGAGCGATGCTGGAGGCGGTCATTAAGCCCAATTGGCCGAAAGATTTCAAGCGCATAATAGACATAACCTATCGCTTCTCTTCCGGGTGGCGTAGAGTTCATAACCCAATTACAGGGCACGATGTGGCGGATGATCTGACCACCACTGAATTTGCCATGGCGATGCTGGCGGCCAGAGGCTGGACCAACCAGGAAATTGCGGAGCACCTGCATATTTCGGTGAATACGGTCAAAAGCCATATCTCAGAAGCGATGAGAAAATTGAATGTGGAAACAAGAAAAGAGCTGAAGCAGTATATGCTGCCATAGGGGTAATGCCCGCGGGAGGCCGCGGGCATTACCCATTTCAGGGGTAAAAACGGGTAATAGGAATGCCGTTTTTCTTTCGGTATAATAAGGATGTAACAGCATAGCCGCGCAAGAATGCGGCTGCTGTCTTTACCGAAGGAGAGCGGGGCAATAGATGAATTTTTATAAAAACGGCTCTGACAAAGGGAAGTTATTACTCATAATCAGACAAACAGGCAGAATAAGTCTGCCCTTTTCCCCTGCGCACAATTTCATAACGTCATTTCAGAGGACGCGCTGCGCCTACGGTTTGTCCGTGGCCGTGACGCGCCCTTTTTCTATTGCAAAAGTTTCGCTTTTGCGGGAAAGGGGGTATTCCCTCAAGCCTACATGTAGTTGGTAAAAAGCAAAGGGGCGGCAAAACAGCACCGCCTCCCTCACCGACGTTTTGATGCTGGCCGTCCTCGCCGTTTGATTGGCGTGAGGAGTGTTCTGTTCATGCCGCGGACGAAAAGGGGGATAGGGAATGGAAAAGACCAAACAATATAAGATTGAGGGTGCTATTCTGGATATTCCCATGCATTGGGATGAGCACTCCCAAAAATATCTGGAGGATTACAGCCTCCTCATCGAAAACCCGGCATACACTCCGGAGGGGCGCCCCATCCTGTTGACCATTGAGGATGCCTGCCGATACAGCGAGCCGGCAGACGACGACCCATCAAGTATTGATTGCGGCTCCTGCCGCTACTACCGTCAGATTTCCGGCACACTGCTGGGGGTATGTCACAACGGAAAAATGCGCTCCGGCCCAGAGCCGGCGCAGTCTGAAACCAGCGTAAAGAAGGAGGAAACAACATGAGAAAGAGAAGACGATTATTAAGCCTGCTGCTTTGCTGCGCGCTGTTCTTTTCCCTCTGCCCGCAAATGGCAATATTTGCTGAGGGGACGGACAGCAAGGCCATTCAGCTTGGCACTGGCAGCATCAGCGGCTATGACAGCACAGCCGGGTATGATTATATCTACTTTGGCAACTGGACGGCTCCGGACGAATATACGACTTCCGGCCCCATCAAATGGCGTGTGCTGGATGATACGGCCAACAACGGGAGCGACGGGCTGTTCCTGCTCTCCGAAGATCTGTTAGGAACAACAAGTTTTGACAGCGATAGGATCAGCAGTGCATGGCAGGACAGTGATGCAAAAGTCTGGTGCGGGAATTTTTACAACAACAGCTTCAGCACGGCGGAGCAGGCCGCCGTTTTGGCGACCACGAAAAGCGATGATGCGCATACCAGCAGCAGCACTCCAACGGAGCATTTCGTCGCCTCTGAAAATATCCTGAACGGCGATAAGGTGTTTTTCCTGTCGGCGTGGGAAGTGGAAAACAGCGTATACGGTTTTATAGATAACGATGCGCGGATATCCACGGATCACTGGTGGCTTCGCTCGCCTAGCGAACAAGTCGGTGATTGGAACGGTGCTGGTTCCGTCATATTTAATGGTACCGTGGTAGCCGATAATTTAAATACGCAGTCGGGAGCCCGCCCTGCTTTTAATTTAGATACAAACTCTGTTCTCTTCACATCTGCCGCCCAAGGCGGCAAGTCTGCAAGCGGTATGGACACGGGCTTAGCAGCGGTGAGCGATTATGACGGAAGCGAGTGGAAGCTGACGCTTTTGGACAGCAGCCGCAGCTTTGATGTAGCAGAGACGAGCTCCAGCGGAAATCCCGGAGGCACCATTGCGCTCAACTATACGGGGGCAGAGACGGGAGCAAATGAATATATATCGGCTATTATCGCAGACAAAACCAATGGAGCGCCGCTGTATTACGGGCGGGTTGCACAGCCGAGCAGTGAGAACGGCAGCTTGGAAATTACCATCCCAGCCGGGCTTGCGGAGGGCAGCTATACCCTGAACGTATTCAGCGAGCAGTACAACGGCGATTATAAAACCGACTATGCAAGTGCGTTCCAATCGGTTGATCTCACCGTCACCACAACCAGCACGGGAGACCCCGGCTCCGAGGAGTCCGAATCCGGCATTTACGTCGGCGGCGTGGAGCTGACGGGCAGTACAGACGACCCCGCCTACGCATTGACTGATGAGGACGGCACAGTGACAACCGCGGGCGCAAACGAGAATAACTACAACATCAAATGGGACGGCGAAACCCTGACGCTCGACAACGCGGTATTAAACAGCGGAATTTTCAGAAACTTCCTTGAAGAAGGCGACGATCTGACGGTAAATGTTGTGGGCGAAAATACGATAAATATAACCGACACATACGGAATATCACTGGGAGCAAAC
Organism: uncultured Clostridia bacterium; assembly: GCA_944412495.1. GTDB lineage: Bacteria > Bacillota > Clostridia > Oscillospirales > Acutalibacteraceae > Timburyella. Next base: position 40,912 of record CALYBL010000017.1, read on the forward strand.
GCGCTTTATCTTCAGGGGAGCGGAACACTGAACATTATCGAAGAAGGAAGCTTGCGGCAGCAGGGGATCTGGGCAAAGAAAATAACGATAGACGGCGTCTCTTTAAACATAAATTCCTCCGCGAGCTGCATTTATGCCGAGGCAAATTACGGCATCGCTGTGGAAGATGGAGATGAGACCATCAACATTATAAACGGCGCTGAGCTCAATCTTGTTTCAAGTCAATCTGCACCGATCTCTGCCAAACAGGGAATACAGATCGACGGCAGTACCGTAACGGCAAGGACAAATGCCAGTTCACACCATGCCCTTTACGCATATGAAGGCGGCATCGAGATCAACAATTCTACAGTAAAAGCATATGCGGAGTCGTCCTCAAGCGCCGCTGTATGGGCGGATACGTCTATCGAGATTACCGGAGAGAGCGACGTAACGGCAACAGGATGCTACGGCATCTACGCCCGTAGCGATGTCTCCATCACCGGCAGCAAAGTTACGGCTACGGGTACAGACGGTAACGCCTACAGCATAGGCATATACTCCGACATGGGAAACGTCACCATAAGTAACGGTGAGGTCACGGCCACCGGCGGCGAGGCCACAGCCACGGACGGCAACCCCTACAGCCACGGCATTGATGCCTACGGCAACGTCATCATAACCGGCGGCACGGTAACTGCCGCGGGTGTCAGAGAGGCTATTTATGCTTTTAAAAACATCACCGTTTCCCCGCAGGCCGGCAAGGCCATCGAGGTCAAGACAGGCGGTGACGAGGCCGGCGCGGCGGAAATCAGCGGTTCTCCGTTTACTGAGGAAACAGATATCACCGACCTTGTTGCCTATGAAAAATACTTCCACAGCGAAGTCGTGGAGATCGCATCCCCAGATCCCGATCCCCCTACCAATTACGGCATCTATGTGGGCGGCGTGGGTCTGGCAGGCAGTACAGACGACCCCGCCTACGCATTGACTGATGAGGACGGCGCAGTGACAACCGCGGGCGCAAACGAGAATAACTACAACATCAAATGGGACGGCGAAACCCTGACGCTTGATAATGCGACGGTCACACAGGGCTCGTACGAGTTTTTTAACGGCGAAGCGGCCGCCATTTACTGTGAAACCGGCCTTGTGATCGAGCTGGTCGGAGAGAACACTGTCAAAGGTCCGGACGATGACTATGAGATTGTATGCGATTACAGCTATGGTATTTGTGTCGACAGTGATCTCGCTATTTCCGGCAGCGGCGCTCTGAACGCCACGGGCGGTACAGTCATGAGCGAGCACTATTATGTTTACAGCTGCGGAATCGAAGCGGAAGGCAGCATCAATATCTCCGGCGGCAAAGTAACTGCCACAGGCGGAGCGGCCACGAGCGATAATTCTATCGCTTGGAGCAAGGGCCTCAGTTCCTCTGCCAGCAACGTTACTGTAAGCGGCGGCACCGTCATGGCCGAAGGCGGCGAAGCCATGGGCAATGGCGCGCAAAGCTACGGCATCGACGCTGACAGCAACATAATTGTTAACGCCGGCACGGCGGAGGTTACAGGCGGAACGGCCACAGGCAGATACGCTGACAGCTATGGCATATATTCCTACAACGGAAACGTCACCATAAGTGATGGTGAGGTCACGGCCACCGGCGGCTGGGCCTCGGGCAACGGCGGTAACGCCTACAGCATAGGCATCAATACCTACTATGACGTCACCATAAACGGCGGCGAATTAACTGCCACCGGCGGCGAAGTTACGGGCGATTACGCGGAAAGCAGCGGCATCAGTTCCTATGAGGTCATCACCATCACCGGCGGTAAAGTAACCGCCACCGGCGGCTGGGCCTCGGGCAACGGCGATTACGTCTACAGCAGTGGCATATATTCCGACGGCGTTATCATCACCGGCGGCGAGGTCTCTGCTTTGGGAGGAGTGGCCGTGGATGAGAACGAAGGCGTCAGCGCTTACAGCTACGGCATCGAAGCCTATCACGATGTTATAATCGAAAATGCGACGGTTTACGCCAGGGGAAATCAGGCCAATTACAGCGCCGGTATTTACGTAGACGACAACATTACCGTTGAAAGCGGCAGCGTAAATGCGCTCGGAGGAAGAGCTGTAAATAATAATGACCCTGACTTGGCGGCAAGCGCGGGAATAACCGCCTCAGGCAGCATCAACGTAAACGGCGGCGAGGTCACCGCGGAGGTGGGACTCTCAGAGCACGGCGCCGCGGACGGCATCTACGCCTACGGTGATATAAGCATAAACGGCGGTAGTGTAGCAGCCACTGGCGCTTCATACACCGTTGACGGAGTTGAGCCGCAGTATTCCGGCGGCATTTTCAGCGAAACTGGCGACGTCACAATCACGGGCGAAGATACCGTTGTAAACGCGAGCGGCGGTTGCGCCAGCGACGGCATAACCGCTATCGCAGCAAAAGCGGGAGATATTGTCATAAAGGGCGGCTCTGTCCGCGCCGACGGTGCATACGGCGCGTATACAAACTATGACTGGCTCGGCAATGGCCTCAGCGCATTGAAGGATGACGACGGCACAGGCGGAAACATCATCATCTCGAGCGGAACTTTGGCCGCAGTAGGATACACTGACAGCATCTACTACGAGGGAGAGCTTATCGTCCGTCCTGAAGGCGCCGAGATTACCATTGGTGTCCTGGATGACTGGATTGTCGATGAGGATACCTGGGAGCTGGATTGGGATAAGATGGATGCAGATGCATCTCAGCTTGAAGGCTCTCCGTTTGCGGAGGAAACGGTAATTGCAAGATCGCTCACTGAGGGTAAACTGTATTTCGGAGCAACTGCTGCTGCGACCGACCCGACTGATCCAACCGACCCGACTGACCCGACGGACCCGAGCGACCCGACGGACCCGACGGACCCGACCGATCCAACCGATCCGGCTGCCCCATCTGACCCGACCAGCCCATCTGACCCAACAAATCCGTCGGACTCCGACAAACAAAACGGCGACACAGATAAAGACGGCAATAATCCGCAAACCGGTGATGACGGCAATATTATACTGTGCATTTTAATACTGACGGTTTCCGCATGTGCCGCAACGGGAATCTTTGCTTATAACAGGCGAAAAAAGTGTTAAAATCATTTGCGTCATCGGATATAAATTTGAAATCTGGAAAAAACATCATGGCTTGAAGGAGCCATGATGTTTTTTTCAAACGCCTATTTTCCAAAAATCAGATTATAATTGTCTGTACAGGCGGCAGACTGAATACATATAGGCTCCCGATTCATTTTGTCATCCTAAAGGAGAATATCTATGAGTGGTTTTTTCAAAGTATGGCAAAGCTGACGCTCTGGGGCACCCATATCCTGTGTTTCAGTCCGCGGCTTTTCTGCCTCTCTGACAGTTCAGATTTAGACGATAGTTAATAAAAAGAGTTAAATACAAAATAGTCAATATCAATATATTTATCATATCGATATATGAATAGGAAGAAGATTTTTCACTATTAGCTCTGCTTTATTGTGTAAGGTAAACACCGTATGAATAAGCATCATCAGCATAAAACTTTGACACCTGTTCTTTCAGTCCATTGTACTGTTTCAGAGAATTGTTCAGTGCGCAGAATATTTTTGCCTTTGATACTCCCAGCATCTTAGTGTTGTCTTCTCTTTGACAATCCCTTCCTTCGCGTCCGGAATACAGGGATTATCGGTACATTTTAAAGAACATAGCAGCTCCTTTTAAGATTTCAGTTTCTTCCAATTTCTCTGTCAGTTCCGAAATTCTGCGGGTAAGATTACGCATTTCTGGTGTCTGATAGAATGGAGCTTTTTTCTCAGCAATCGGATTTTTCCGTTCCTCTGTTTTTCCTTAATCAGCTACACCAAGCAAGCATAGCATTTCGGCTCCGACGCAACTTTACAGATATGCGATGCGTGAACGGCTTGCCATCAGCTGGGAAAAACGCTTTGCGGTTGACCGTGTGCAGGACGCCTGTGGCGAGAAATACGATTCGATGATGATGCTTGACAGCAAGCGGGATGTCGCAAATCTGCTCGGCAAAGAAGCTGAGATAAGGTCTATCCGTGAGAGATGACGTCAGAAGCAATATGAAAAATTTAAGCTTTCACAGAGAAAAATCAAGTGCAAAAAGCAGGAACGATAGTTTTTTGATAGTTACAAATGCTGCACATGCCCGGAGCTGTAGGATTGTCAAACATGTTGTACAGTAAGGGAAGGAAGAAAAGCAGCAAGCTTTTCTATAGGAGAGAGCCAATGGAGAGGACGCATAGGTAAGTCATTGGAACTTTTTTGGTGAGCAGCAAGCTGTTTAGCAAAATCGGCAAGAGAGAAGGAAACGGTGTGTGTTGTAGAAACGCTTCTGGTCTTCGCGGTGGCTGCGTTCCACTTTGCCGTTGTGTCTTGGCGTATAGGGGCGGATCAGCTTGTGTCGGATTCCAAGCCGTGCTGCCGTCAGTTCAAAGCGTGTGGGCAGGCCTCTTTTGCTGTTGGAGAAACGGTTGGTAAACTCAAACCCATTGTCTGTCTGCACACACTCTACCTGCACACCGCGGCGCTTGAACCAGGCTGCCATTTTCTCCAGGAAATCGGCGGAAGAATAGGTGCTCTGCTCCGGGTAGGCACCCAGATAGCGCAGGCGTGTATATTCGTCGATTGCAGTATATTGGTACAGGCGCTCTTCCGGGTTTGCAAGACATTTCAGCGGCACTACTTTCACGTCTACCTGCACACGCTGGCCGGGATACTGCATCTGTTCGTATGGTTTTGCTTTGTAGGGTGTTTTGGCCTTTGGCTGTGGGAACATTCCCAGTTTGCGCATAACCCGGAACAGGCTTTCCGGGCAGCGGGTGTAACCACGTTTGCGAAGCCGGTGCCAAAGCTCCACCATGCCTAATGTGGGATTTCGTCTTCGCAAATCCCGGATGAGCTTGAGCTCTGCTTCTGTGTGCTGGTTGGGATGGTGGTGCGGGCGTCTGGACTGACAGGCCAGGGATGCCACATTTCCATTCCAACGTGCCTTCCAGAAGTAGATATATGACCGGCGTTTGTTGTATTTTCTGCTGGCCCGGCTCACACCATATTTGGCAGCATACTGCATTAAAGATTGCCGATACCGCATGTCTTGTGTTATACTGTTACTCATGAGGGACAGAGCTCCTTTTTTGGGTTTGTTGGTGTCGCAACTTAACTATACCCTATGAAGGCTCTGTCCTTCTACTTTTTTATTCTCTTTTTTTCTTCCCTTTGTCCAATATGTATTGTACTCCTACAGATTTATATGGGTGAAAAAAGGGGACATGACCGCCCATCGGTGGTCATGTCCCTGTTTGCTATCCGTCTGTACTCCTTTCGGTTGGCTGCTTCGCTTTACCACAAATGAGCCGCGGGTCATTGTGTGTCAGGCGGTAAAAACCACCCTTTACACAATACATCCCCAAAAGCCATACTGAGCAAATATGCCGCCGACCATGGATTCCGGAACACCCGATTTTTTGTGGACGACGGTTTCTTAGGGACCAGCTTTCAGAGACCGGGGTTACAGGAGATGATGTGATATGTGGAGGATTACAGCGCATCCGCTGTGATTGTCACAGACCTGTCCCGGCCGGGCAGAGACTATTCCTGCATGTGGCGGCTGCAGGATTTCATCTTTCCCGCCTATGACTCCCGCTTTATCGCTATCAATGACGATGTGGACAGAGTACCAAAGCGGAAAATGATTTTGCGGTGTTCAAAAATGTATTTGACGACTACTACGCCAAGAATACCGGCAAGAAAATCCGGACAGTGGCAAAGATGCGGGTCGAAGCCGGGGAACAAGCACTTAGATATTCCGAAACCAGACGACTCTCTTCTCAATGAGCTTGTAAGCAAGATCATGGCAGACAGCCCGGCAAAGTAGAAGGGAAGGAAGCGGGTGCGGGTTGGCCTGTTTCACCTATGTGAGGCAAATCCGAATACCCTTGAAGATAGGAAGGGAGTCTTTAAACGAATCGGAACCGGCGTGTCAGGACGCGCCGGTTCCGTTAAAAATACTTTTTGCTTCCTTGTAAGGCGCGCTGCCTAAATCCGGTGTTATGCATTCACGGCATCATACAAGCCTTAGTAAGATGCATCTCAAGAATAAAGTTGGCTTTTACGGAGAAGTGTCGAGTGAAATCAGCAGGCCGAAGCCGATAACACCGCTGCTGTACAGTATTTCGTTTGCTGAGAGGGGCGTTTGATGCAATGATATGCTATATCGGTGCTCCATTGAGTGACTAAGGCGATATCGGGGAATACAAAAGCCAGAGCTACGCAAGCTCCGTTTAACCGCATATGATGATCTGCCGAAATTCAAACATTGAGTGTTAAAAATGCTTTGTTTTTATATGTATGCAGGAAAACCGCGGATATTTAATTGTTTATTTTTTTGCCGGCAGCTATTATGAAAATAGCCGTACATGTCACTGCATTTTGCACCGGAAGCTTACATTCCTCCGTCGGAATCGGTAAATATTTTCTTTGCTCTGCGCCGCTTGATGACCACTGCTGCCGATACAGCGCCTCCTATAACGACAACGGCCGCTGCCGCACTGACTATAACCGCTGTCATCGGGAAATCATCCTCATCTGACGTAAGCCCATTTTCGGTTTTGCGTGACGGCAGCTTGAAATCCTCGCTGAAAAGCCAGTTGTAAAGCGCCGTTTTATTAAAAGCGATAAAATTCTGACTGTGTCCGCCGTTGGGACTTTCGGTCATAAATACGTTGCCTCCTACGCTGAGCATAGCATTATACATTTCGCGTGAGCTGTCAACGCTGACCGTGCTGTCGTCCGTTGCGTGAAATATCCATATTGGTATATTCTTAATGCTTTCCCAGCTTCCGGATGTGCTTACTGATGCAATGGGCACGGCTGCGTCAAAATAGTTCGGATAAAGAAACAGCATATCCCATACTGCGCCTCCGCCCATTGAATAGCCAATCAAAACCTGGCGCTCACTATCTATGTTGTATTTTGAGCTTATATCATCAAGAATGCTCATAACAGTAACGAGCTGACTTCCGCCCCACCACTGATCCGACTGCGGCGCGACAACAATACATGGATGTTCATCAATGTATTCATCGCTCACAAGTGTTTCAAACAGCATGTTATTTTTTATCTGCATACTGTTATCATTGCCTATTTCACCGGCGCCGTGAAGATAGACTATAAGCTGATATTCCTTTGAGGCATCATAATTTTTTGGTACATAAAGGCGATAAGGCATATCAATATGCGTGATTTTGTCGGAGTATAGCTCCCTTGTGCTAAGAGATGCAAAATCATCGTCATCGGCGAGCGGCGAAATAGGAGCAAAAAAGGCGGCAGAGCCGAGCAAGGCTATTGTCCCAACAAAAACGGAAAATACTTTTAATATGCGCTTCATTGTATACCCTCCAAATTTTCATTTTTATAATTATACCATATATCTGCTGGTATGGGGAAAAATAATATTATAAATAAAAAATCGTCGAATAAACCAAATTAATATTTTATATTTGTGTAAGTCGATTGCTTTAAAGCAGAAGTAAACCGAATAGGAATAAAGCTTTGCCGGATATTATATTCTATTTGCAGACCTAATAATTAATGTATGATAGATGGCGAAGAATGCTCAATCTATCTTGTCGTATTTGGCTTTAACATGTAGTCAAGGGCTTATCTGCCTTGAATTTTTAATATGCAAATTCCCAATTAAAGGCACGTATGCTATGAATGTTGCGGCGGCGATGAAATAAATGCCTAAAAATATCACTTACGCCGCGGGCTGAGAGGGCAAAATAAAAACCGAGCCCAAATGCGAACACGCGTCCAGGCTCAGCCTTACAGTGCGGGAGCAGCGAAAAATATCACTCACGCCGCGGGCTGAGAGGGCAAAATAAAAACTGAGCCTAAACGCGAACTGCGTCCAGACTCAGTCTGGCGTCCCTGAGAGGATTCGAACCTCCGGCCTACCGCTTAGGAGTTATAAGACTATATTTTTTTAGAAGCAGCTTGGCCCATCATGACACGCCTGATGCTTGTAATTACAAGGCATTTTGTACTTTCTTTTATCTTATAGTATTTATTAACTCTGTTCGCATAATCTTGATTTATGATGTTATAATTAGCAAATTATTGCAATCTTATTATAGCATATATTTGGGAAATATTCTACGTTCAAATTATTGTATAAAATATCAAGGAGGTTATTATGTCAGAATACCAATTAGAATTAAAACAAATTGTGGATTATCCACGCTGCCGAATTTATAGGCAATTTATTCAGCTTCTCATAAGAGATCGGAACATTCGCGTAAGCGTAGGGTCCGGTCTCTTTTCATATATAGTGCTTTCATGTTATGCAAATTTTCGTATGTCATATCGGAGATTAGAAGGCATAAATTACACTATTTTCCCTGGTGAATGGTTATGCAGAATAAGCGATTTATCAAAATGGTTTCGTACTCGTTATAATCGTCAAGCTTTATCTATATTAAAAGATTTAAAGGATAGAAATTTAATTACATATCAAATACTTGGCCACGGCAAAATCGTTAAATATAAAATTATCAACTGGTGCAAATTTAACCGAGTACTCGATTATAATGCACCTTGCCAAAAAGATGATGGCTTTTTCTTTTTGCCTATTACAATTGCTGCTGAAATAGTCAGTACACGACGATGCTCAGAAATGGATATTATATTGGATTTATGGATTAATACAATATACAACGATAATTCTGTAAAAGGCTCTGAGACTGGACCAGTTGTGTATTTTAGAAATGGTAGCGGTAATCCATTAACTCAATATTCAAGACTTGCCGAACGCTGGGGGTTGTCTAAATCTACTGTTTGCAGATATTTGCATAAGCTACACGATTTGGAATATATTTCTGTTATAACATTTCCCGGAACGCACGGAACGGTTATATATTTACGAAACTATCTATCTACTATGTTTCAAATATCTGATGTTATGCTGGATAAAGAAGAAATTTCAATGGCATTAAATATTAATATTAATCTTCCTGATAATCCTGATAGTGCTCTTGAAAGCTTAAACTCAGATGCAAGTGTTTCACAGAAAAATAGCGTTTCAAAATTGTATATTGATATAATTATCAAGAAAATTCAAGAAACTCTTGCAGCACAAGCTTTTACATGCTTTCTGTGTTCAAAATTTTCATATAAGTTATTACCATTATCAAACGACTGCAAGGAAGTAATATATAACTCTAAAAATATAATGGTACTTAATTTTTTACTTAAGTTATATTGTAAACATACAGAGATTGCTAATTTTGAAATATCTATTTATCCTATTGAACAGGAGACGATTTTATGAGTATAAAACAAGACAAAATACAGGAAAATCCATTGTATCATGACACATGGACGCTATTAAGAAAATATCGCGATGTAGTATGGAGCTTGGAATTGTCGGTGCAACAAGTACGGCGTAAATTTCAAATTGAATACGGAAGCTCAATCGAAGACTTTTTGGAATCAATATATCTTGCAGGCGTAGACTTTGATTCTGGAATAGAAGAACATGCGCGTTGTATTGAACGGAGTTATACAATGCTTAAGCTAATGGAGAACGCAGTTAATTTGCTGAGAAACAAGCACAAATTTGGTGAAGTCTATTATTGGATATTATATTACAGCTATCTATCCCCTCAGCAGTATAACAATACGGATGAAATCATTGAGCAGCTTCGTCCACACATACAAGACATAAGTTACCGCACATATTTTCGCAAGCGCAAAGATGCAATTGAAGCTCTTTCGTCAGTCTTGTGGGGATATACTTCCAGAGATAGCCTCAAAATTTTAGAGCATTTTTCTCTATAAATTATTTTAGTCACTGAATTGGCACAATATCGCATAAAATTGGCACAGTTTTGCGATTGTAGTGTAAATTTCCATATGTTAGAATGATGATGCTGAAAATTATATTTAAAGCCGGTTGCAGTCCAGAGAACACCATTTTTAAAATGGTGCTTTTTTATTGTCTGTAATCGGCATTCGGCCAGCATGCTACTTTTTTAAATTTGTAACTTAACATAATTTTAAGGAGGATCAATATTTGAAAAACAAACACATTTCAATACCGTCAAAGTCCCGTAATCATATCAATTACAGCAGGATACTATATTCAGTATTTTTGACGGTATGTATGCTTGCCTGCTTCTTGCAGCCGGTCTTCGCCGCGACGGTATGGGACAAGGCAAAAGAAATAATGCAGGATGTTTACAATCAAATTTTGCTGATTTCTACCATTGCCGCAGTCGTAACAGCTGCTATTGCATTGCTTATGATGAACTTTTCAAAAAGCGGCAAAACAGTAGATGAATCACGTTCATGGCTCAAGCGGATTATTATCACGTGGGCGATTTTAAACGGCCTCGGCTTCATCGTCAGCTACATCACGCCCTTCTTTGCCGGCGGCAAATGGGGCAGCCCGTAAGCACCTATAATCCAACGTTTTATGAATTCAAAAGGAAGGTGATGCCGTGGGCATATTAGACGGGATTGTGGCGTGGATAGCGGAACAAGTCATGCATGGGCTGGATTTAATCAGCACGTCGGTTTTAGGCGCGCTGGGCTGCGATATGGGTACATTCTTACGGTATTTTCCAGCAGCAGAAACAATGTATAACATTTTTGTTGCTTTAGCTATAGGATTAATTTTACTCAACTGGATTTGGCAATTATTTAAGAATTATGGATTATCAGCAGGCATTGAAGCAGAAGATCCGGTTAAGCTTTCCATACGTTCTATTATTTTTATTTTGCTCGCATATTTTTCTGATGAAATTGTATCTTTAATATTATCCATAGGTGGAACTCCGTATGATTGGATACTGTCATCTGAATTGCCGCCACTTGACTTTGCAAATTTCAATTCAGTTGTTTCCGTAATCCTTGGCGTATGCGCAAGTGGTGCGGTCGCAATAATTACTTTAATTCTTGTGCTTATATTGGCGTGGAATTACATTAAGTTATTATTTGAGGCTGCCGAACGATATGTCCTGCTGGGCGTGCTGGTATTCACTGCTCCGGTGGCTTTTGCAATGGGAGCATCGCAAACGACATCAGGAATTTTCAAATCATGGTGTCGTATGTTTGCTGGACAGATTTTTTTGCTTTTAATGAATGCATGGTGCTTACGAATATTTACAAGCATGGTTGGGACATTCCTTTCCAATCCATTATCTCTTTAATTATTGGAGGTAGGTATGAAATTCACTTATAAATTCTTTATCATTTTTTTACTTTTAGCAATAATAATGACCTTATTCTCTCTACCCGCGTTTGCAATAACTGAAAGTGAAGTTCAACAGCAGGTAGATAGTGTAGGAAGAGAATCAGTAACAGGAAACGTCTTTATATGGATTCTTTGCGCCATCGGTTTTCTGAAAATTTCACAAAAAATTGATAGCTTTATGTCATCGCTTGGCATAAATGTCGGAAATACAGGTGGTTCGATGCTTGCAGAAGCGTTAATTGCAACGCGAGGTGTAGCCGCGATTACATCAATGGGCAACGGACACATGGGCAGTTCAAAGGGTGCTTCATCAAATACAACTCAAAATAGCTTTATGCAAGGCGGTCTGGCCGGCGTGGTCGGCCGCAGCTTTCATAATAGTGCGATTAAAAATGCTACCGGGAATGGTAGTGGTGGCCTTGGTGGAAAAGTCTTTTCATCTTCTATGAACAAAGGCGGTGGCTTTGCTAACCGTGTTATAGGCTCAGTAGCAACTGGAAATGCTTCATCCACTGGAACTATAACCGGCGAAAAAGCTTCGTCGGCGTTATCTTCATACATGGGATATGCCGGTAATGAAAATGAAGATGTACCAACATACTCTAATGTAGAAATCGGCGGAGGACAAATTACAGCTACAGAATTTTCTTCGGAATATCCAGATGGTATATCTATTGGAATGTATCATGCCGATAAGTACCAAGAACCCAATGAAGATTATACGACAGTTACTTCTGCTGATGGTGTAAAGTGGTATAAACAATATGCTACTGATGTTGTAGAAAGCAAACCATATAAAACACCTGATGGCTCTATTGCTTACAACGAAAGTATCGTTAAAAAGTTGCCGGATCCGCCCAAGAGAAAGGATAAAACTTAATGGAACAAGATGAAAATAAACTATCTAATTCTATTGCCAAAGGCGCAAATACTGCAAATATGGTAAAAGGAGCCGTGAAAACAGGAAAAGCTATAGCAGGCATAGCAAAGGGAGCTGCGGCAGGCGGACCTTTTGGGGCAGTAGCAGGATTTATAACCAGTAACCGCAAAGCTATTGGAAAAATTGTCATTGCAACTGTTGTAGCTTTAATGTTGCCAATTATGTTTATACTAATGCTGCCGGCATTAATTTTTGGTGGTCTTATGAATGCATTTTCTCCGGATAATTCAGAAGTACCTATATTAAACGACAATATTGCGATAACAGAAAATATGGCAGATATTTCTTCTTCTATTAGTACGGTTTTGTCGGAAGCACTTACGGAAATATTACAAGAAATTGATAGTGACTTTATTGCTTCTGGAGCTGAGAAAAAAGAGATAATAAATCCTCATGAAAATTCTCCAAATTATAATTCTAATGCTTTTATATCTCAGTATTGCGCTTACAAAAATGAAGATTTTGAAACTATATCTATTACAGATATGGAAGACATGCTCAGAGAAGCTAAAGGAGAATTATATTCTTACACTAAAAAGATAGAATTTCGTACAGATGCATCATCTACTACTACGGTTGATACAAATACCGGAGAAGAAACTATAAGCACAACAGAAGTAACTGAAGAATGGGCAGTTTATACTATAGTATATAATGGTGAAGCTTACTTTGCTGATAATGTATTTGGCTTAACTCCCGAACAAAAAAATTTAGCAAAAGACTACGCCCAAAATCTTAGCACGTTTTTCGAAGACAGTATGTTTCAAGAATTGTCATCTGACGAATATAACGTTATTAATTCCCTCGGTGATATTAAGTTTACTGATGGACAGACAGACGTTGTATACTTTAATCAGCTTGATGAACGATATGCCTCTAAGCCATATGGTACGGATAACATCGGTGGCTACGGCTGTGGTCCAACTGCTATGGCGATTGTAGTTTCTTCTCTTACCGATGAAACCGTTGATCCAGTAGATATGGCAAAGTGGTCTTATGAGCATGGGTATTGGTGTAGTCAAAGCGGTTCATACCGTAGTCTTATATCAGCCGCTTCTAAGAACTGGAATCTTCCTGTAGAAAATTGTGATATAAACGGAGGGCAAAAAATAGTTGATTCCCTCGCTAATGGCAAATTGGTAGTAGCTATTATGACAAAAGGACATTTCACAAGTTCCGGACATTTTATTGTTTTGCGTGGTGTCATAAACGAAAAAGTTCTTGTTGCTGACCCGGCAAGCTATGCGCGCAGCCAGCAGGAATGGGATTTGTCCATCATCCTCGACGAAGCCAGTAAACATGCTTCCTCAGAGGGACCATTCTGGATTATCGGTTAGGAGGCACCCATGAGCAAATCAAAAGATTCTGAATTTGAGACCTATTATATCCCACCGAATTTTATTGAGGGATCTACTTTATTTGGTGGGCTTTTTAAATTACGCAATGCTATTGAAGGCGCTATTCTTGCCATAGCGGCCGGATTGCCAATTTTTTTACTAAATATATCGTTAACGATACGAATTATCCTTTTATGCCTGACGGCTCTCCCTCTTGCACTTCTTGGGCTATTCGGAGTATCAGGCGAATGTCTTTCGTCATTTATCTTCGCATTTTTTAAATGGCTGAAAAATCGGCGTGTAGTTGGTATCGTTCCTGAAAAGGAAATGACAGCAAAGCCGGTAAAAAAAGAGAAACCAATCAAAAAAGCGGTTTGTGAAGAGAAGAAGGTCGAGAACAATGAGCCATCCATGATGACTGAGATTTTGGGGGTTATCAGAAAGCGTTCGGCCAAAAAAGGAAAGCCGGTAAAGGAATCAAGGCCTCACGAGCAGAAACAACAGGAAGAGAAGACACGGCCGCGTCGTCAACCGGAATCAGCGTTTTTGAATCCAGTGGCTGCCTTTCTCCCTGTTGATAAGATTGAAAACGGTATTATCTATACTAAAGACCATAGGTATATCAAAGTTCTTGAAGTAGAACCCATCAACTTCCTGCTGCGCAGTGCCAGAGAACAGCGCAGCATTATCTATTCTTTTATTTCCTATCTCAAGATCAGCCCGGTTAAAATCCAGTTCAAAGTGCTTACAAAGCGTGCAGATATTAACAAGCATGTAGAAATCGTAGAAAAAGAAATGGAACATGAAACAGATATCAATTGTCGTATGCTCCAAGAGGATTACCTTAAGCTGGTGGGGCACATCGGTTCCCGCGAGGCAACGACCCGCCGCTTTTTTGTTATTTTTGAATATGAGGCGTTTGGACGGCGCGGGATGGATGAAGAAGCAGATGCAGTATCATCTTTGCAGATAGCTGCCCGTACGGCAGTCAATTATCTGAAACAGTGCGGTAACGAGGTACTGACACCGGAAAATGAGGATGAATTTACAGTAGATGTATTATACAATATTCTCTGTCGGCAAGAAAGTTCAAGCGTCCCGCTACCAACCCGTGTGGAGAATATCGTTTCAAAATATGTAGAGCGAGGCAAAAATACCGACACTATCCCCTGCACCGAGTTTTTTGCGCCGAAAACTATTGATTTTACCCATGCTAAATACATCTGCATCGACGGGCTGTACCACTCATATTTGCTTATTCCATCTAATGGATATAAATCGCGAGTGCCGGCCGGGTGGCTGAGCCTGCTGGTAAACGCAGGCGACGGCATAGACATCGACCTGTTTCTGACAAAGCAGCCTAAAGAACGTATGATACATAAGCTGGGCCAGCAGTTACGAATTAACCGTTCAAAAATTAAAGAAGCGAGCGATACCAACACCGATTTTGACGATCTGGACGGGGCAATCCGCAGCGGATATTTTCTCAAAGATGGTTTGGCAAATAATGAAGATTTCTATTATATGAACATTCTCATTACCATTACCGCCGAAACGCCAGAGGATTTGGAATGGCGCGAAAGAGAAATGAAAAAGTTGCTGGTATCGCAGGATTTAGCAGTCAGTACCTGCTCTTTCCGGGAGGAGCAGGCTTTTTTATCGGTACTTCCTCTTACCAGCCTGGAAAAACACATATACGGACGTTCAAAACGAAACGTATTAACTTCAGGGGCGGCAAGCTGCTACCCGTTTACGGCTTTTGAGCTTTGCGACGACAACGGCATTCTGCTCGGGACGAATAAAATCAATAATTCCCTTGTCATTGTGGATATCTTCAATTCCAAGGTCTATAAGAATGCGAATATGGCAATTTTGGGAACCAGCGGCGCGGGAAAGACCTTTACTATGCAGCTTATGGGCTTGCGTATGAGAAGAAAAGGAATTCAAGTGTTTATTATTGCACCACTCAAAGGCCATGAATTTCACCGTGCTTGTAAAAATATTGGCGGAGAATTTATTCAAATCAGCCCGGCATCCAAAAACTGCATCAATGTCATGGAAATACGGCAAACGGACAAATCAGTAGATGAATTGCTGGACGGCGGAGCTATAGAAAAATCGGCGCTGGCATCTAAAATCCAGCAATTGCACATTTTCTTTTCTCTTCTGATACCGGATATGAATCATGAGGAACGGCAACTTCTTGATGAAGCAATGATTAAGACTTACAATAAGAAAGGTATCACTCACGATAACATCTCACTGAACGACCCACAAAATCCTGGCCATTACCGAGAAATGCCAATATTGGGTGATTTGTATGAGGTGTTGGCTGCTTCTGCCGAAACTAAGCGAATGGCTAATATCCTAAATCGCCTCGTCCACGGCTCTGCTCGTTCATTCAATCAGCA
This sequence comes from uncultured Clostridia bacterium, assembly GCA_944412495.1. Taxonomy (GTDB): domain Bacteria; phylum Bacillota; class Clostridia; order Oscillospirales; family Acutalibacteraceae; genus Timburyella. Next base: position 56,890 of record CALYBL010000017.1, read on the forward strand.
GACCAATGTAGACTTATCCAACAAGTATACCGTACTTGATATTTCAGAACTTAGTGGCGATCTACTTACAGCGGGAATGTTTGTGGCTGTTGATTTTGTCTGGGATAAAGCTAAAGAAAATCGAACGGTAGAAAAGGCTATTTTTATCGATGAATGTTGGCAACTGATAGGTGGAGGTGGAAATCGACTTGCAGCTGAGTATGTATTGGAAATTTTCAAAATTATTAGAGGTTATGGAGGATCAGCAATTTGTGCTACTCAAGACCTTAACGACTTTTTCGCGCTGGAAGACGGCAAATACGGCAAGGGTATCATTAACAATTGTAAAATTAAAATCGTGCTGAATCTGGAAGACGAGGAAGCTCAGCGCGTACAAAACGTTCTTCACTTATCCGAAGCTGAGGTCATGGAAATCACTCATTTTGAAAGAGGAAATGGGCTAATTAGTTCAAACAATAATAATATCACGGTGGAGTTTAAGTGCAGTTCTCTCGAAAAAAGCTTAATTACAACCGATAGACGCGAACTACAAGAATTAATTGAAAAAACTAAACAAGAAAAACATATAAATTAAAGCAAATAATTTGGTTGAAATCGGGGTATAATTATGGTATAATAAAGCCAGTATAAGGAGATGATTTTATGCCGCATATTATACCTATTAGCGATTTAAAAAACACAGGTGAACTTTCAAAAATATGCAAAGAAACTCAAGAACCAATTTTTGTTACAAAAAATGGCTACGGAGATATGGTGATTATGAGTATGGAAACATATGAGCGTAATATGTTTTTAATCGACGCTTATGAAAAATTAGCCGCTGCTGAACGAGAAGTTAATAACGGAAATGTTCTTGATGCAGATCAAGGATTAAAAAACGTAAGGGAAAAGTATAATGTATAAGTTAGTAATAACAGAGCTTGCGCAGAGCGATTTAGACAGTATTGTTAACTATATAGCTGTTCACCTTACAAACCCAGTAGCTGCTGGCCATTTTCTTGACAGAGTCGAAGAGTGTTATAGAAGCCTTAAAACCAATCCTTTCATTTATTCTAAAAGCAATGATATTAGGTTAGAAAAAGAAGGTTTTCGTAAAGCAGTCATAAAAAACTATGTACTGATGTTTAAGGTGAATGAAAAATCAAAAACAGTAATTATTTATCGCTTGTTTTATGGCGCAAGAGATTATTTAAAACTACTATAAATTACAATTAAATACTTTAATACAAAAAGCGTTCGGATAAATTATTTACCGAGCGCTTTTTTTATAAGGAGATATAAAATATGAAAACACGGGAACAAATTTATGGCAAGGAAGCCTCTGAATTGCTTAGAGATATATCAAATTACCATTGTATACGCAAAGAGCAGCTTTTACATATGTATTCAAAAAATGAAAGCACAATCAATAATCTACTATCCTATCTGGTTAAGCAAGGTCGTATTTATTATAATCCAATAACGGATATTTATTATGACAGCCCAGAATTTAAAACGGATAAAGAAATGCTTGCAGCTATCTGGGTACTGATTGATTTTAAAGAAAAGGTACAGTATCATTCTCCAGATGATTTTCCTGTAAAAATTATATTTTTTGCGTCAGGAGAAATATATGAAATTATCTATATTTCTCCTGATAAGGAATCGCTTATAGAGCATAAATTATCTTCATCGGATGACGATAGCAAAAAAATAATTATCGTGGAAGAACTTCAACAAATTGAACATATTCATATTCCTGCTGCTGCATTTTGCACCGTTGATATAGATTCCGGAAACATAGCATATTATAAGTAAAGGAGAATATATATGGATAAAAATATTATATCGCAACGAATATTACAAATACAGGAAGAAATATCAAAATTATCAAGTACACTTTATGCGATGAATAATTCAGATATTTTTAAATACCCGGATAATTATGAAATATTATCTACAGATGCCGCACTGCGCAGCGAAACAATTACGTGCAGATTGCGGCATTTATTATATAGTAGCACAAATTTAAAAAAGCCAAAATATCTTATTTCTGCTGGGATTGTACAAGATATTCAAATAGAACAAAAAAATGAAATATTCGAAATTACTTTGCCGTGTTTACTTCCAAAAAAACAAAAGCAGAGTGCGGAATTCCTGATCGACCCAGTATATTTTACTCTAAGCAATTATGCTGATACTCATAATATGCCACGGTTTCATCATTGTGTCATTTGTTTTACTCACGTTTATAATAGAAATCTTAATATAAAAAGGATAAGAGATTATGACAATTTAGAACTAAAGCAATTATTGGATGTGATTACCACTTTCGTTATGGAAGATGATACGGGGTACTTATGCGACATTTATAACACTATAGATTTTGGCGACAATGACTGCACTCGTATTTCTATTATGGAGAAAAACCAATATATCAAGTGGCTTGTTGAACGGGAAAAAAGACGAAAAAGCATGTCCAATTTTTAGAGTTTTTTGCATTATAAAATAGCATACTTAAAAATAATAAATAAGTATAGACGTAAAGGAATTTCTGATTGCTTGATTTCAAAAATTTTACCTTAGTTATAGCAGTATAGGTAAATTTATGTGAGGTGGTGAATTAATCTGTATATTAATAAAAATTTCCCCAGCAGTCATACACAATCATATCATTTACTTGAATTAATTGCCATATCGGGCGAATTCCCTGCCAATCAATTAAATCGTCTGCCTGGTGGTTACTTCTATAAATCAAATATTATAAAAAGCCTAAAACAAAAACAACTTATTCGCACTTACTACCGAGACAAGCTTCGTGGATATAGGCTTACTTCATATTCTAAATCATTTCTTTTAAATAAAAATCCTAAACGTTTCGAGCTTGCATTAGAAGGCTCTGGCGATACTAATCATATTAAAACTGAATTTTCAAGGAGGCTTAGGCTTCATCGTATTGCTGAAGCTACAGTTACTATGGTAAATGCAGGCATATCAGTATTTAGAGATGAAAAACCAGACATTTTTTCTTCGACATATAATGTAAATATGAATAAATTCAGCCCGGCATTTTATAATTCCCGTGAAATAAAAGAAATGAGATTAAAATTCGTAAAAATTAAAGGTGCTCGTGCAGTAGGAGTTTTATTAACTAACCAAGATGTTTTTATTACATATAATTTGGGCGGGTCTTTGATGAAATGGGAATATAAAGCAGAAATGAGGATGAAAGCTTTAATAAAATCAATTCTATGTAGTGAACATCAATGTTTACATTATTTTTCTGAAGATATAAAAGGATTAATATTAGCAGATAATATGGAGCTTGCTTATGATTTATTAATCAATAATTGCGGTAAGCAGTATTTTCTTCTTGACGGCAACTATGAGCATTTTTATTTTATCACCAACGACCGTAGAGGCGAAAAGCTGCTGCGGATGATGTGCAGCGCGGAACTGTCCGAAGAGATGGAAGCTCTCCTGATGTCAGATTTGTGGGAGAAGGACGAGAGACTTACCATAGAAAACGACGCTATCGACAGCAATGGCAATCCTGTTCTTTTCGCCTATACCTGCGACCTGCCCCGCATCAAGCGGTTCGATACGGCGCTCAGGCTTCAAGACAAAATTGGTACGCTTATCTGTTTTGATTTTCAGGCGGAAGCTCTCCGCCGCTGCTGCGGGGAGCAGATACGGTTTCAAACTATAAACTTTGGAAAATGGGAAAGGAGGTTTTAGCCTTAAAACGCAAAAGATTGTTTTCGCTTCTCTTCGGCCTGCCGCCGCTTCTTTTTGCCTTGCTCTTCGGCGGCGGGTACATCGCGCAGTTTATCCGAAACTACAATGAATGGCAGAACGCAGGCGGCACACCCGGAGGTGGGACATCACCGGAAATGCCGTCATTTTCTTTATTCACTTGCTTTGAGACGATATTCACTTTTCCATATGGGATAATCGGCGTTTTTATTTGCATCGGCGTGCTGTCTCTACTCATTATCATTGTAATGCGGATGGGGTACGGAGATACAGGAGAATATGACAAAGACAGGAATTTTATCTATTCCAGAAAAGGCACTTATGGCACTTCCGGATTCCTGTCTGAACAGGAAGCAAAAGAAGTGCTGGATCTGGTTCCCAGCCTGAAGCATCATAACGGCACCATTCTCGGTACGTTAAACGGCAAGTATGTGTGTGTGCCGGAGGATAGCCGGCTTAACCGGAATATCGCTGTGTACGGCGCCAGCGGGTCAATGAAGACCCGTGCCTACTGTATCAACCGTATTCTTCAGGCGGCCGCAGCGCACGACGAATCCAAGCAGGAATCGCTGATTATCTGCGATCCAAAATCTGAGTTGTACGAAACCACCAGTAGCTACTTGCAGGAACAGGGCTATACCGTCCGTGTGTTCAATCTGGTATCGCCAGAACACTCGGATTCCTGGGCCTGCCTTTCGGAGATTGAAGGTGATGAGCTGATGGCGCAGCTCTTTTGTGACGTCATCATTAAAAATACCGGCAGCGAGCGGGGCGACCACTTCTGGGACAGCGCAGAAATGAATCTCCTCAAGGCTTTGGTTTTGTATGTGGAGCAAGGATACCCAGAGGGACACAGGACAATGGAAGAGGTTTACAGGCTGATCACGCACACGTCGGAAAAAGAACTAAGCAGTTTGCTCGACCTGCTCCCCTCCACCCACCCGGCCAAAGCTCCCTATGCGATTTTCAAGCAGGCGTCCGATACGGTGCGCAGCGGCGTTATCATCGGCCTCGGCTCGCGTTTGCAGGTTTTTCAAAACAAGAAAATCTGCAATATGACGAACTTTGATGAAATCGACCTGGAGCTGCCGGGGCAAAAGCCCTGTGCCTATTATGTTGTCAATTCCGACCAGGACAGTACCTTTGATTTTTTAAGTTCCCTTTTTATTGCCTTTTGTTTTATTAAGTTGGTGAGATACGCCGATAAAAACTGTCCGGGCGGTAAGCTGCCTGTCCCAGTGCATGTGTTGGGCGAAGAACTGACCGCCTGCGGGGTCATTCCCGATTTGTCACGCAAAATCAGCGTTATCCGTTCCCGCAATATATCCATGAGTTGTGTGTTTCAAAATCTTGCCGGATTACAAAATCGTTATCCATACAATCAGTGGCAGGAGATTTTAGGAAACTGCGACATCCAGTACTTTCTTGGCTGCTCCGATCCGCTGACAGCGGAATACATTAGCGAACGGTCGGGTGAGGTATCCGTATATGTGCAGAGTAAAGCAAAACAGCTTAACACATGGAGGGTAAGTAACTACACGCCGGAATACCGTGAAACCAGCGGCGTCGGCCGGCGCAAGCTTTTAACGACGGATGAAGTATTACGTCTTCCGGTCACTCAGGCATTGGTCATTATTCGCGGACGAAAGATTCTAAAAGTAGATAAGTTAGACTATACTCGGCATCCGGAAGCAACTAAGTTAAAGTCATGCAAAGCTTCTATACATATACCTGAGTGGAACAAATTTCAAAGAAAGGAGGTGGACATGCCGTCGAAGCCTAAGAAACTTACCGGCCGAAAGCCAAAGTCGCCGGATGCGCAGAAATCCCAGCCGGGCTTTGTTCCGGCAACCAAGGACGATATCATGTCGTCTGAAAATCATTAATTAAGGAGGTAACCTATGGCAAAAAAGAACACAGAAAATTTGGAAGCAGCGGCTGAGGAATTGACGGTACAGCCTGAGATTCCGGCCGCTGAAACGGAGGAAATGGATGAACAAACAGACGTCGCGCAGGTTCCGGTTTCAGAAATCCCCGAGGAAGCGCCCGCTGAAGCTATGGAAGCTCCCAAGCCTAAGCGTACCCGCCGCAAGAAAGCGGCTGTTGAGGAGACCGGCAGCATATCCATCCCTGAAACATCAGAAACCGCGTTGCCGGAGGAAGATGTGCAGGCCAATATGGAATCGTCAGATAAAACCTTTATTTCAACACCTACGCCCATTCTAACACTGGAAGCTGGTGATGATGTTGATACTGAGGAAAGACTTGCAGATATTAATTGGCATGAAATTCATAATGCTTATCGTACTCACAAATTGTTGACAGGGCAGCTTGGTGGAATTGAACAAACAGATAACGGCCGAACAATAGCAATCGTTAATTATAAAGGATATAGGGTTGTTATTCCATTAAAAGAAATGGTAATAAATATGCCAAATGATTTATCAGGAAAAGAATATAACGATATGATTGTTAGGCAAAATAAATTGTTGAGCAACATGCTGGGTGCGGAAATTGATTTTATCATTAAAGGTATTGATTCCAAAACCCGAAGTATTGTCGCCAGCCGTAAAGAAGCCATGTTGAAAAAGCGCAAAATTTTCTATATGGATACCGACGCTTCTGGGAAATACCGTATTTACGAAGGACGGATTATTCAGGCAAGGATTATTTCAGTCGCTGAAAAGGCTATACGTATTGAGGCGTTCGGCGTTGAATGTTCCATTATGGCAAGAAATTTGTCTTGGAATTGGATTGGTGATGCACATGACTCTTTTTCTGTAGGTGATAAAATTCTTATCCGTGTTATCGATATTAATAGAGATAATTTAGAAAATATTACTATAAAAGCAGATGTAAAAAGTACTTCAGACAGCAATAATTATGATAATCTAAAGGCATGTCGAGTACAAAGCAAATATGCCGGCAAAGTAACTGATGTACATAATGGCGTAGTATACATAAGGCTTATGAATGGAGTAAATGCAATCGCACACTCCTGCTATGACCACCGACGTCCCGGTCAAAAGGACGATGTCAGCTTTGTAGTCACCAAAATAGATGAAGAGCGCAGCATAGCTATCGGAATTATTACACGAATTATCAAACAAAACCTATAGGAAAACTACTATACTGTTTCTAATTTATCAAATTAATAATTTTAAATTAAGACATTCTTTAATAGAATGTCTTTTATTTTTAAACAAGAAAGGATTAAAAAATGAAAAAAATTTTTTCTGTTAAAGGCACAAAATTACTTACACTAATATTATCAATTATCTTAATAATGATGGCAATTCCAATCAATGTGTTTGCATTTGATTATGCCGAGGGGCAAAAGGTATATGCCCGTCTCGGCAGGCAGTTTGTAGGTGCAGATGACTCAAAGGTATATCATAATCCGGAGGATTATGTTCTCATCTATAAAGAAGATGGTACAACATATTTTCGGCAGGATGGCCATTCCAATGCAAGAGCTCATATGTACTTGTACACCCAAAATAATATTGACGAGCAATGGGTTTATTGCATTGAAAATGGAGTAGAATTTGGCAATGGAAAGCGTTATACTTCCGAAAATGGCAATAATTCTAAATTTTTTATGAATCTTCCTAATGATATAAAATATGGAATTTGTTTAGCACTATCAGTCGGTTGGCAGCCCAATAAGCCATTACCGATAGCTGGAATTAATCAAGATGATTTTTTCTTTGCAACTCAGGTTATCATTTGGGAATATGAGCAGGGATTAAGAAAAAGCCCAACTCAAATTGAAGATAATGGACCTATTAAAGCAAATCAGTTTTATAAGACTATAGAAGGAAAAAGCTTTGAAACTGCATATCACTGGATATTACAGCAGATGGCACAACATGCTACCATTCCAAGCTTTGCAGCTTCTGAACAGGCAGAAGCACCAACTTATGAGCTAAAATATGATGCTAATGCACAGCAATATTCTGTAACATTAACAGATGAAAACAATCTGTGTATCGATTTTTTGAACACAAGTGAAAGCAATATTTCTATAACTCGTAATGGAAATCAATATACATTTACTACAAAAGAATTTATTCAAGAACCGATTTGTATAGAATACAAGAAGAATATTAATTCATCTGATACTCCACTCCTTTTATGGGGAAGCCCAGGGTATCAAACAATGGTTACTGGTGCCAGCGATCCGGTTAAATTTTATCTAAATTTTACAGCAGAATCATTCGGCAGTATTTTAATTAAAAAAACGTCTGAAGATGGTAATATTTCTAATATTCCATTTCATATTAGTGGCAATAATATGGAACAAACTGTTTGTACTTTAAATGATGGTACAATATTTATTGACAACTTAAGTCCCGGAAATTACGAAATAACTGAGCTGACACAGGATAAATATGAATCAATTGAAAAGCAAACCGTAACGGTGGTTTCTGGGGAAACTACAACAATAAATTTCAATAATGTCCTCAAACGCGGGGAATTAAGTGTTACAAAGACTTCAGAAGATGGCTTTATTGAAGGAAAAGTTTTTCATCTTTTTGGTATAAGTTTTTCGGGATTTCCGGTAAACGAATACGCCGTAACAGATGAGAATGGCATTGCTACTTTTGAGGATGTCCTGATTTCCGGAGATACACCATATACACTCGAAGAGGTGGGTACGGAGGACAAATACGTTATCCCCGACCCACAGCAGGCTACGGTTGAATGGAATAAAGTAACATATAAGTCTTTTGACAATGTGCTGAAGAAATGGCGTGCCATTCTAACGAAATCTGACAGTGAGACCGAAACCGCCCAAGGCGACGCCAGTCTTGAAAAGGCCGGATACGGCGTGTTCAGGGACGGCCAGCTGATAGACAGTTATTTTACAGGGTTGAACGGCGATTTTGCGACAGAATGGTATCCCTGTGGTGATAATTGGACCATCAAGGAGATAGAATCCAGCGAGGGCTACCTGCTGAACCCGGAGGTTTACGACGTCGGCGCCGAGCCGGAGCTGTACGAACTAGAGTACAACGAAGTTGCTATTGATGCAAATGAAGATGTAATAAAAGGCCGGATTGCCATCCTGAAACACACTGATGATGGCTCCACGCAGATTGAGACACCCGAGAAAGGCGCAGAATTTCAGATGTACTTACGTTCTGCCGGCTCCTACGAAAATGCCAAGGAGAGCGAACGGGATATCCTGATTTGTGATGAATTTGGTTATGCTGAGAGCAAGGATGTACCCTATGGCTGGTACCGTATTCATCAGACCAAAGGCTGGGACGGCAGAGAATTTATCAAGGATTTTGATGTATATATTTCTGAGGATGGACAAGTATACCGATACCTTTTGAACAATAAGCAGTTTGAGAGCCGCATCAAAATCGTTAAAAAGGATGCCGAAACCGGAAACACAGTTTCCTCGTCTGGACATGGCTATCAACTATACGACCCACAAGGAAACAAAATCACTATGACAATAACCTATCCAGAAATTGTGGAGATTGATACTTTCTACACAGCGGAAGATGGAACACTTATCACTCCAGAAAATTTACCCTACGGCAAGGGCTATTCGCTGGTTGAAGTAGAAACGGTGGAACCCTATGTACTGGATTCCACTCCGGTCTATTTCGATATTACTGCGGAGAACGCCAGTGAGCAGGACGGCGTGACCGTTGTGATAGTGGAAAAAGAGAACATACCGCAGAAAGGCACCATCTCCCTTTATAAAGACGGTGAGATATTTTCGAGCGTTACTACCTCCGGCGGTGGGAACAGCCCACTCCTGTATCAGCCGGTTTACAGCAAAGCCGGTCTGGGTGGCAGCATCTATGATGTGGTCGCCACAAAGGATATCATTTCAGGTGGCGTACTGCGTTACAACGCAGGCGAAACGGTAACAACCTTAACCACCGGACCTGACGGCTGGGCGGTCAGTGAACTTTTGTATTTGTCCACTTACCAAATTTTTGAACGGAAAGCACCGTACGGCATGACGCTCAATCCGGAACCGGTCACGGTAACACTCTCCTATGCTGGTCAGCATGTGGAGATCACCTTTGCCGAAGCACATATTACCAACGAAAGGCAGAAAGTTCAAATTGATCTGCAAAAAATTCTGGAACAGGACGAGGGTTTCGGTCTGGGAATAAACGGAGAAATTCAGAACGTTGCCTGGGGCCTCTACGCTGCCGAGCAGCTTACTGCTACGGATGGCAGCATCATTCCGGCAGACGGGCTGCTGGAAATCCTATACTGCGATGAAACCGGCAAGGCAACATTCAAAACCGACATACCGGTAGACTCGAAGCTGTATGTCAAGGAGTATGCAACCGACAGCCACTACGTTATCTCTAATGAAAAGTATACGGTTGAATTTTCTTACCAAGGGCAGGATATATCCACCGTCCACATCAGCGTAAATGACGGTGAACCAATTGAAAATGAATTGATTCGCGGAAATATCTATGGTATGAAAATAAATGAGGACGGCGAAGAAGTTGCCGGAGCAATCTTTGGGCTGTTTGCACCGGATAAAACCGAATTCACGGAAGAAAATGCCCTGATGACTGACGAATCTGATGAATTTGGCGAATTTGCATTTTTAGGAGTGCCTTTTGGGGAATGGATAATCAAGGAATTGTCCTGTCCACCACAATTTGTTCTTTCTGGAGAACTCTTCCGGGTAACGGTGATTGAGCAGGCACAACGTATTGAAATCAAATCAATTAATAAATGGATAACTGGAACTGTACAAGTAATAAAAGTGGATAAGAATAATCCAGAAAACAAACTATCCGGCGCTGTTTTTAGCATTTATCTTGATGTTAATGGTAATAAAACATATGACCATGAAATTGACACTTTTGTTAGCAATCTTATTGAAACTCAAACAGGAGTATATCAGTTAAATGAATTAAAATATAATGGATATTTTCTATTTGAAGAAAAAAGTCCAGAGGGATTTATTGCAGATGATAAGTACTATTACTTTGAGATAAACAGTAACGATATAAAAGAAATTGAAAATGAAGCAGGTGTCGGATTTACAAATCAACCACAATCTGGAGTAATAAGTCATCCAGAAACTCATAATCCCAAAACAGGTGATAATACAAATATTTGGTTATGGATATGTCTTGCCACAGGCGCATTAACAGTAATAGCTACTTGCAGTGTAATAGGATTTAAACATCATAAAAAGTCTAATTAATAAACAATATTATAAAAGGCGTCAAAATATAAATTTTGACGCCTTTTATTTGTAAATAGGTGATCTTTTTCAAAATTTACTATAATAATATATCAGCCTTTTAATGGCTGTTAATATAGGAGATGTTTATGGATTTATATAGGTTATTATATGATTTCTTAAGTTCTGTCAAAGGTAACTGGCGTAACGCCATATTCGTTGAATGTCACGATTGCCCATATACAGATAGTTTATGCCGAGGATACCTTTTGACAGCAACTTGCGATTGCAGACCAGTATTGTTTTCAGTTAATTGTTTTGAAGAATTAACTTCGGAACCTATTATTAAGGAGGAATGTACAGGTGTAATAAATAGACAGGCTTTTGAAAATTTGTATATGAAGTGGCTTAAATGGAATATAGATAATCCAAAAGAATGCAGTATTTTACAACTCATAAGGCGTTATAACGATATGTAACATTGGAGATGATTAACATGACTAAAGTAAATATACACTGTCCGTATTGCGGTGCAAAAGCGACGCTGCGCCCTTCAAGTGACGTATATGGTGCAGCGGCAAAATCATATAGGTATCTTTATGTCTGCAACCGTTATCCTAAGTGCGATGCATATGTAGCAGCTCATGAAAAGAGCAAATTGCCTATGGGCACATTAGCAAATGGTGAGTTAAGACATAAGCGGATTGAAGCTCATAAAGCCTTTGACTGGTTATGGAAAAGTGGGTTAATGTCAAAATGGCAAGCATATAAGTGGATGCAAGGCAAACTTGGTCTTAACGACAAACAAGCGCATATTGCTAAATTCAGCGATTACATGTGCAATCAATTAATAAATATATGCAATGAAGTATATAAAAATCAAAGAAAAGCAGCATAAGTAATAAATAAAAATGAATTAATTATCATAAATCATTAAGATTTAGAAAGGACGTTGCAAATGGAAAAATTATATACAGCAGTTGGCCGTTTTCAATATAAAGAACATACTGTAGGTGGCAAAGATTATCCAAAAGTAATTCTAAAAAATAAAGAATTGATTTTGGATATTCAAGAAATGATTGTGTGGTCTGTTTTGAATTGGCGGATACTTCCTGTCGAGCATATAAAAGCACTATATAATCACAAAATAATTGAATTAGACTTTTATTCTCAACGTAGTTTTGAAGAATGCTTATGCCGTCTTATTCAGCGTGGATTAGTTGCAGAAGGTATAGGTGATCAACCAATAGATGCTCTCTATGATTTGTTATCCGATTTATATATTATTCCTATATCCGATAGCTTATTATTGAAATTTATATCTTTTATTCGTTTAACTGTATTTTATAATCGCCCTTATTCCGTCACAAAAAAACTCTTAAAAAGAGATAAACGTTCGGCAGATGAAAGCAAAGTAATTATGCTGGCAAAACAAGCTACTCTTTCTACAGCAGAAATTATTAATTGTATTTCAAAAGATAAACTTATCTTAAAGAATGACAAAGACATTTTAGACACATTGTACTACGACAAATATACTACAAGCGATAATATTTCAGCAGCAACGCGATATCTCAGAGAATGTCATCCTGTACTTACTTCTATTGCCAACCTTTATCTAAGGAAACAGCTTATATTTGAAAGGGTGTAATGATGAATATATATAAAAATATCCCCATGCCCTTGCGACGAAAACTTTTATTAACTGTGTTACTTGGCTTGCTTTGCTTATTAATAGGATTTGCTATATATTTATTCGCAAATGATAGAATAACTTTTTATCTAAGTATAGCAATTTGTATATTCAGCATATATAAAGTAATAATGCTTTATTACACTATAATTAAGCATAAATATGAAACTGTATATGGAACATGTGTTAGTATTATCCCTAAGTTATTCAGAAAATACCGTAAGATAAAAATCATGGACGATAACGGCACAGAATCTACACTATTACTGAACAAACACTCTAAAATTAAAATAGGTACTCGTTATCGATTTTATTTTAAAACTTCTAATAATATAAAAATAGGTAATGAATACATAGATTCGGCTTTATCTTCCGATTGCTTTTTAGGCTATGAAGAATTAAGCGAAGAAAAACACAGTGGTAACACAGACGATATTAAGCCATCAGAAAAAGCAGACTAAATTTTTTATATATTACCGTTTTTGATATGCATGATAATTGCTTAAGTATGTATTTATACATAATTTCAATCGCAAATATCTATATATTGATAAAATAAGCTTGACAAATACAATATATAGTATTACAATAATATTGTAATTGATTTTTGTGTTTAATCCTTTGGGATTTACTAACCGTGTTGGTTTGTATCGTGGAAGTATTTCCACATTTCACATTTAATTTTGTGTTTGTAAGTAAGTGCTAATGTATTAGTTTCCCCAGTTAAGGGGTAAAACTGTATGTTAGCACTTTTTATATAGATATTTTAGCCGAAAGGCAGAAAGGAGAAAAATGGCGCAAGTTTATGTTATCGGTCAGGTAACAGATGATTTGGAACTGAAAACCAGTATCAATAATAATACTTATGTGCGTTTTAATGTAGCCGAAACTATTGGCAGCAAGGAGCATAGAAGAACGCAGAATCTTCAAATATGGGCGATTGGTGACGATGCTGAAAGGCTTGTCCGCGCCCACGTAAAGAAAGGCAGCCTTATCTGGGTTTCCGGCTCTTTGGAGCTGGAGGTATATACCAAACAAGATGGTATTGCCACAGATAAAAGGCTGAAAGTATTTCTTGATAACTGGGGTATTGTTCCTATTGTATTAAATGGAACAGTAAAACAACTATCAGACAGAAAATCTCCGGAAAAATCGTCCTTTGAAACGATGATAGTAATCGATGGAGACAGAGAAAATTTGCCGGTATAACAGCTGGCGCTATAGAGGAACCGTATTGTGTTTTTCAAAAGGTGAAAACGCATACGGTTCCTCTTTTTTTATTTTATGCCTAAATTATGGCGAGAAAGGAAGATAAGAATGAATAAGGAAACAAGTTTATGGACAGGTATATCCGTGCTCATCGTAGCAGTATTGGCAATTATGGCGTTTATCCGTGGAGACTTACAAATATGGCTATTTTGTGCTGCTTTTGGAATGTGGGCAATATACGCGATAACGAAATTTTTAATGCCTTATCTTAAAGCACAGAAGTATCGTTATGAGGCCAAAAAACTTCGTAAAAAAAGCAATAAGCAAGCTCAAAAGAAAATTTTTGACGTTCCAGATGTTTCAGATCCAATTAGTCTTGTCCTGTTGAGACATGTTAACTTCCGCATTTCCGCCTATTTACAATCGGCCTATCCGGAGGCAACCTGGCAGTGGCTGGAGGAATTTCCAGAGAAAATTGTCGCCAAAGGCGGCACTGGCAGAATCCAGCTGTACGGCGTACCGGATTTTAACTATGCCGATGTCAGTTTTGACCAGAATGCAGATATCAGCTGTTCACTGCTGAAAATCGTACCGATGGTCGAAGCCAGGCAGGTTGATGAAAATATAAAATTCCCTAAGCAGACGCCGGTAGATCCTCAGATTTGGTATGAAAAGCAAGGACGAGATATCCTTGAAAACTTGATTAATGACCTGCATTCACGTGGATACCATAGTCTGACAATCCGAGAGAATGGAGAAATTGCTATTCAGCAGGCGGATTCTGAAATTACCCGTCCGGCATTTGAAAATGTACCCGAAAAAGTTTACTGGCCGAGGCTTGTAAAAGTTTTTGAGCGCGAAGGTATGACCGCTGATATTACAGAAAACGGAATGATTCTATCTTGGTGAAAGACAAAACCGGAAAGAAAGGAGTGATGAATGATGAAATCCGGTTTGACAATCCAGGAACTGGCAGCAGAAATTTTGCGCCAGAAAGAATTCAAGGAGGATTATATCGTCAGCACCCGGCGCTTGCAGATGGAGAACTTCGGCTCAGATGTTGTCCTGCGCATACTGGACGAGAATGCTTCAGACCGTATCGAGCCTTTGGATATAGGCCCAAATGCGCACCGGCAGATTGGGAGATATTTATATATACCTGTTAAATATTACGAGAAGATGCGGGAGGAAAATCCCGAGCTGTTGACCGTTAATGTCAACAGTTGGTTTGATCGTTCCGATTCCCAGCGTATGCTGCGGGTGCTGGACGGTAAGGCGCGGGCCTTTCTCAGCAACCGTTATCTGCGCTTGGACCATTTACAGATAGCCGAGGCGGTTTTGCCGATTATCGGTGAAATACCGGACGCACGGTTTGAGAGCTGTCAGATTACAGAGGACAGAATGTATATCAAGGTGGTAAATCCGCGGCTCCAGCAGGAAGTCGTGCCTGGCGATATTGTGCAGGCCGGCGTCATTATCAGCAACAGCGAGGTAGGGCTTGGCTCGGTCAATATCCAGCCTTTGGTTTACCGGCTGGTGTGCAAAAACGGCATGGTAGTAAACGATGCCGCAACCAGGCGCAATCATGTAGGCCGCATCAATTCGGCGGACGAAAACTTTTTGCTCTATTCCGCTGAAACATTGGCGGCAGACGATCACGCATTTATGCTGAAGATTCAGGATACCGTCCGTGCGGCGGTCGATGAAACGAATTTCAGCCGTGTTGTTGGTATGATGCAGGAAGCTACAACTGCCAAAATGAATACGGCAAACGTGCCGGAAGTGGTCCGTCTGGCAAGCCGTGATTTCGGTATTACGGACGAGGAACATCCCGGCGTATTGCAGCATCTGATTGAGGGCAAAGATTTAAGCCTATATGGTTTGTCAAATGCAGTTACCAGATATAGCCAAGATGTTGAAAGCTATGACCGGGCGACAGCTTTAGAAGCCATTGGATATAATATTTTATCAATGCCGAGCAAACAGTGGAATCGCATAAATGAAATGGCTGCATAGATTTGTATGAAATAGTAAAAGAAAAGGAGAAATAATTTTATGCGTAATGAAGAAATAATGACAATGAAAAATAATGATTTTATACTTCCAGATATGATAGAAAACGAATTTTCCGATGAAGATCTGTCAGAAAACTATAATGGAATTAAGCTACAATTTCAACGGATTAAAATTCCTGCTGGCGGTGCTGTTCAATTTGAGATTCCAGGCGATAATCCCGAAAATCCTGACTATGCCAAAAACATTGAAGGTATAATAGTTTATCATCATAAAGCAAATGTTTATTGGCCAGAAGGTTCAGAATATGATGATAATGAAATCCCTGTGTGTAGTTCTGTAGATGGTGTCGTTGGACATGGATCACCAGGTGGTGCATGTGTCATCTGCGAATTCAATAAATTTGGAACAGGGGTAGATTCTAAAGGAAATCCGACCAAAGGGAAAGCATGTAAAAATATGAGGCATTTATATATACTTCGTAATGGTGAATATATGCCTGTAATCTTAACTTTACCACCTACCAGTCTAAAAGCCTTTAATGATTTTATTAATATGTCTTTTGTTATGCGCAGGCGTCCAACGTGGAGCAGTATAATCCAAATTGGGCTAAAACGTATAGACAACGGAGTAAATCCATATAGTGTGGCTACTTTTCGAAATGTATGTGATTTAACAGGTAGTCAGCTTGTAAATGTCAGGAATTATATAAATAGCTTTTCTTCAGAAATTGAAACATATCTCCAACAGCAGGTAAACGATTTAGAAAAAGTAAATGCAGAAAATTATTCTAATAATGGAGATAATTATATTGATGATAATGGACACTTTTGTATCTCAAATAGCGACATAATTGACGGCGCTCGAGATAATATACCAGCATAATTAATCAGTTACATACTTAATGCTATGTACATAATAGTTAAAGGATACTGTTCGGCTTTGCCGCAGTATCCTTTTTGATTATAGGAGGATAATATGCAACCATTAACATTAGAGCAACAAAGATTTGCCGAAAAAAATCATGATTTAGTTTATGGCTTTTTAAAGCAAAAGAATTTATCTATGAACACTTATTATGACATTATTATATTTGGATATTTACAAGCTGTCCAAGAATATTGCGAACATGAATTGTATCAACAATATGCCTTTTCAACAATAGCGTGGAGGCAAATGCAAAGTTCTCTTAATAATTATTATAGAACTATGAAAGCTTATAAACGTAATGCAAATACTGTTAGTTTACAGTCTCCCATTGGAGCCGAAAATGGGCTGCGCTGGGAAGAAATAACAAGCAAACAAGACAATTTAATGACACAGCTTGAAATTGAATTGTTATTGCATTCACTTGCATTTAAACTTTCTGAACGCGAAATGACTATTATTCGCATGAAAGCTAACGGTAGAACAATGCATGAAATTGCTAAAAAAGTTAATCTTAAATTTCACGATATAAATTCATTGTTAAGCGATGTATATGAAATTGTTATCGAAGAACTATATGATTGATTAAATTAAGGCTTGAAGTATTTAAAAGGAGTGAAGATAAAAGAATATGAAAAAGATTTTAAATATAAACGGAAAATTGGCCTTTCCAATTCAGATAGGCAATCGAGCCGTTATAATATGCGGCAGTGCCTATATCTATACATCTGATGTAGTTAAGATAATTAAGAAAAATAAATATTATGTACAATTTGAAACTATTAATTCAATTTATAATTTATCACTATTAGTATACCCTAATGAAATAAAAGAGCACATGCATTTAAGATTGTGCGCTTAATACGATGTAAAAGAAAGAACGGCATAGTTTAAACTATGCCGTTCTTTCTCTAAAAAACTCAAATTTACTGAAAGGAAAAGAAAATGGATACATTAAATAATTTGAATAACTTAAATGTACCTGCACAGTACGATAATAGAATATCTGATAAGGATAAAATATTTTGCGAAACACATTATAAAGCCTATAAAACTGCTAAAAAAGACTTACAAGAATTAGAAGCTGCTTTAGAAAACATTAAAGGACGTCAAATTAATATTCTTAAAAATATCGATGACAACTCATACCCTTTAGATATTTATATCGATATAAATAACCTTACCAGCAAAAATGTTCAAAATAAAATTGAACGTGTACATTTTGAATATATTGGACAAATAGTAAAATATTTTAACCGCAATTATCATATATCTATCGACTTAAATAAAATATATAATGAAATTTTACCTAATAAGCCCGAACGTTTTTACTTTAAAGCTAACGGCGAAGAGTTTAAAAAGTACTATCAAGAAATATATTTACTTAATATTGATTATAAAGACATTTTAAAGCAAATTTTCGAGCAGCTCAATGGCCGTACTTTTCAGGAGAGAGCAATAGACGAAATTAAAGAGAAGTGTAAAAAGGCATCTATCGATTATTATGGGAATCCGATTTATGAATTAAAAAATGATACTATTGCCTTTAATCACTATGTATGCTTTCATCGTAAACATATAAATTTAGATATATGGACAATTAGCGAAAGTTTTAAAGAAATATTGCTTGCACTTGCACTCTTTGAAACAGGAATGATTGGAAAGTACCCACCATGTATTAATTCAATATTAAAATGTTCTGAAATAAATAATTCTAATATACCGCTTGACTGCGATAAGGTTAAACAAATGAAACTTTATAAAAATGGAAGGGTAGATATAAAATTTACATCTAAATATTATGCAAATCGTTTTGTTTATGAATATTTTGAGGCGTAGAAAGAGTGGTAAGAATGCAATATACATATTATAATAAAAATATTCCACAAAATAAACGACAAGAAATAAATGACCGAATTTTATATTTAATAGAAAATAACAAAATAAAGGAAAACGGGTTTTGCCCTGATGATGTCTATAATTATTATACTGGCGATGGCGGCCTGCACGGCCTGCAACGGCAAAACTATGAAAATTACGCTTCGTACAGCGAGGCCAAGAAAGAGATTGAGAACGGACAATTTTTTACCCCGCCTATGCTTTGCCGCCTGGTGGCGGAATCATTATCTCCAACAGCAGACGCAACTATAGCAGACTTAACTTGTGGTTCAGGAGCATTTTTTAATTTTTTACCAAATGAAAAAAATTTATATGGTTGTGACGTTGATACAAAAGCGTATAAAGTGGCACGGTATCTTTATCCAAAGGCAAATTTAGAAAATTGTGATATACGCTCCTACCAACCATCTGCCCGTTTTGACTACATTGTCGGAAATCCCCCATATAATCTGCGGTGGTTGGTAAACGATGGAGAAAATGTTCTTTCGCAGTTGTATTACTGCCGGAAAGCGGTGGAACTGTTAAAGCCTTTTGGAATTCTGGCACTAATTGTTCCCGCATCCTTTTTGTCGGATGATTTTACTGATGGGACATATATCCGAGAGATGGAAGAACACTTTAGTTTTCTGGGGCATATCGCCTTACCTGCAAATGCTTTTACTTCTGTTGGTGTACAACATTATCAGACTAAGCTGCAATTTTGGCAGAAATGCAATTCTGACATAGAAAAGCGACCGTATCATGTCAAGGTAGATCGTATATTAACAGTCGGATTTGACTGTACACAAGAAGCATCGTGGATTTACGAAAATTTAATTCGAGATGCCCAAAAAAAGTTGAAAAACAATCGTTATTCCGCTGTGCGAGAACTTGCGAAGGAAAGGGAAATGTCGTCGGCTTTTTTATATAAGGTGCAAAAAATGCTATATCAGATAAAATGCCATCCAAAATTGAAGGATAACTATGACAAATGTTATAAGTATTTTTACCAGTTCTGCACGGAAAGGCAGCCGAAAGACATGAAGTATGAGGAATGGACCCAAAAGAGACTGACAGAGGCTAAGGTGCTTGCTTATCTGAAGCGCACCCTTCAAAAGCAGAACGCCCGACCTCCGCAGGACAAAATTGCCTTGGTAAAACGAGACTATGATTTTGTCTACAAGGGCTACAGCAGCAAGGCATATCGGCAGATTCCAGAGGAAAAGCGTGTGCCTATTCCAATATACGAGATTGCTTCTTCCGACGGGTTTGGAGAGTTTCCAAATTATGAACGGCTAATTCGCAGAAAGCAGGAGGAATATATCTCACAGAACCAGCCTTTTGCCACTATGGAAGAAGACCCGGAGATCAGCGAGTGGCTGGCAAATTTTCATCTGTGGGATGCGGAAAATAACGAGGAAATACGCCTCAACGATATCCAGCGGCATGATTTAAACCTGATATTGCAAAAGCGGTATGGCTTACTTCAATGGGAGCAGGGCAGTGGCAAAACATTGGCCGGTATTGCTTCGGGGCTGTACCGGATGAAAAAGCAGAACATCCACCATACCTGGGTGGTATCCACTGCTATTTCTATCCGCAACAACTGGGATGTGGTTTTGCCAAACTACGGCTTATCTCATATTTTTATAAAACAGCTTTCGGATTTACAGAAAATCCAAAAAGGAGATTTTGTCCTCATTACGCTGAATAAGCTTAGTACATACCGCCGTCAGATTAAGCGGTGGGTGCGGATGCACAACCAAAAGCTGCATCTTATCTTTGATGAAAGCGATGAGATGGCTAACCCTTCCAGTATCCGTGCCAAAGCTGTCTTGGATTGCTTTAGGCGCTGTCGTGTTAAGCTACTGACAACCGGCACAAGTACACGGAATAATATTTCGGAGTTTGCTCCGCAACTGGAGTTATTGTATAACAATTCGGCTAACATGCTGTCGTGGAGTCCAAAAATTTACCATTATGACCGCAGCTTTGATTTTATGTCCAGTGAGAACAATCTCTATTTTGGAAAGCCAATCCCTGCTTATAAAGAGGGTTACAGGCTGTTTTCCGCCTCCCATTTGCCGGAGAAAATTACGGTGTTTGGTATGGGACAACGCACACAGGATATCTACAATGCAGACGCACTTAGTGAAATTCTTGGTAAGACGGTCATCACCAGGACCTTCCCTGAAATCGTCGGCAGGGAAATCCGGCGGATTCATCAGGTGCCACTATCTTTTACCAATGCTGAAAAAGATGTATACGATTTAGCATTAAAAAAATTTTATGAGATGCAGCATAATTATTTTTCCAGTACTGGAAATTCCCGTAAAGACTCCATGATGAAACTGATACAGCAGATTACGCTGCTTTTGCGAATCAGTGCTGCTCCGAACACAGTTTTAGAATATAAAGGTGAGTTACCAACTAAGATTTGCCGTGTTGTGGAACTGGTCAGACAGTTTAAAAATGAAATTGTTGCTATTGGTGTTAGGCATAAGATCGTTTTAGATGCCTATAAAGCTGCGTTGGAAACTACATTCCCGGATCGTACTATTTTTGCAGTCACGGGCGAAACGACCAGCTTTGCACAAAGGAGAAAGCTACGTAAAACTCTGAAAGATAGTGGAAACGGGATTCTGCTGTGTACACAGCAGAGCCTTCCGTCAAGCGTCAATTTCGAGTATGTGAATAAGGTCATTATTCCGGAACTGCACTACAACAATGCAAAAATGAGCCAGTTCTATATGCGATTTGTTCGTTACAATTCAACTGAATGGAAAGATATTTATTTTGTTACATATGGGGGAAGTATCGAATCAAATTTAATGCAGATGGTGTTGGCGAAAGAAAAGATTAACCTGTTTATGAAAGGACAGGATACTAATCTGAATGAAATCTATGACCGCTTTGGTGTGGATTATGACCTTATGTCTATGCTCATGTGTCGTGAAAAAGACGAAGACGGAAATTTTCATATTCGCTGGGGTAAACAAACAATTTGCCAAGCCTAAGTAACTTAGATATATTTATAATAAAAGAAGAGCAGCTAAATTTAGCTGCTCTTCTTTTATTATAAAAAGCAATATAGAAAAAGCGGCCAAATTTTGACCGCTTTAATAATTGATTTGCCGATAATAATTTATTTACTTACTAACATCTTAAATACAAATCTCTACATAGTTACATCTGTTTCAACATATTTATAAACGCCGCAATGATAACATGTACCATAATGATGTGCGTTTCCGCGTCGGCCCCATCTAGTTTTCGCGGCAAGTGTCTTTTCTAATTTTGAAGAATTCTTTGCCTCATGCACATTACTCCATGTTGTTTCTTCTCCATTGTCGGTATCATAAACAAGCCACATTTCAAGGCGCAAATCATTGTTGGTGGCCGGATGTGATGTTGATGTTGTCCCTCTTATCTGTGAAGTAGGCCAAGCACCGCTTCCTCTTGTAACAACAAGCCGCCCAGAAATCCAATCGTCGCTTGCTTCTTGAGCCGCAGAGGCATATATAAATGCTCCGCAGGTTACTGCAATCATTACAGCCAAAAATACCGCAATTCTTTTGGCTAATCTTTTCCTCATTTTTAACACACTCCTTTACTTTTAACTTTATCGGCAAATCAAATTACTTCACGAATTTGCCCGTCTTCGATATAAAATCGCCGGCTGCACATTTCTGCAACACTGTCGTCGTGAGTGACAATAATAACCGTTTTACCTGACTGTGCCATCTGAACCAGCATTTCAACTATTTGTCTGCCTGTAGCTTTATCGAGAGAACCGGTCGGTTCGTCTGCAAGTATAATTTCTGGGTCTGTAACAATAGCTCGTGCTATTGCTACCCTCTGCATTTCACCACCGGATAGTTTTTTAACTTTTTTATCATAAAGCTGGTCTATCCCCGCTGATTTTGCTGCACTTAAAGCGAGTTTATCAGCCTTTCCTATGGATATATTGCCGAGCAACAACGGAAGAGCAATATTGTCGCTTACATACCTGTCGTTTAATAGGCCAAAATTTTGTAGGACAAAACCTATCTTTTTATTACGTATTTTGGCTATATGCTTATTATTTGAAAACTGTACTTTTTCACCATCAAGATAATATTCACCGCTTGTAAGTGAGTCCAGACATCCAATTATATTAAGCAGTGTAGATTTACCTGAGCCGGAAACTCCTTGAATTGCAATGCTTTCGCCTGATTTTGCTGCAAAATCTATACCTTTTAGCGCATAAACCGGCTTTTCACTGCCTATATTATAGGTTTTCGTTACGCTTTTAAGCTCTAATATGTTCAATTCTCCCACTCCTTTACACTGTCGGCCGGTTTCATCCTTTTAAGGCTTATTATGTACCACAGTGAAGATATCAGATATATCGCCGTAACTACACCAACTGCGGACACGAAATCCCATATACTTAATACGTTGCTCGGTAATGAGCGTAATAAGAAGAAGCTTAACAAACCCGACAGAACGGCCGGCACGGAAATTATCAGAACATTTCTGAGTATATCAGTTTTTATACACTCGCCCCAGGTTGCACCGCATATAAAATAAACAGCAAAGTCTTTTTTCTGAGATATTTGGTTCATGCCGTTTATTCCGCCTATTGCTGCTGCGGCTACAATAATAAGTATTATGAGATTAATTATCGGCTCTGCCGTCTGCTGTTTTAACATATAGATTGAATCATCTATAACATTACCGAGTGGAGTAGCAAAGCCGGTTGGGCTGAGTTCGTTTATAACATTTTCCAGTGCCCCTTCTTGCTCAGAAACTTCTATTAAAACTGTAGGAGACATGTATGTATATCCATCTACCGGGAAAGGCGCATTATCATCATGTAATATAATCATTTCGCATGGAAATTCGTTGGTAACCAGCATATCTGCGGTAAAGAAACTGCCCCCGGCGCCTATCTCTGTATGATAATTGCTTTTATTAAGAAAGCCTGCTACCTGCACATTAACATCAGCATATGAAATCTTATATTCTTCACTCGAATATATTTCTGTCCACTGCAAACGAATAGTAAAGATATCTCCAATATCAAATGTATTAATAAATTTACTGTGAAGTATTGCTGGCACGCAGCCTTCATCAGCCTTATAGTCTTTAAGTTGCTCGCCTTTTTCCAGAGTTAGAGGGAACTTTTCGGCGATAAGTGGGTCATATGCCAATGCTCCGCCTGTGCTGTACATTTCAATTTGATCGGGATTGTCTGTGTTTGCTATGCCGTAAAATGTTTCCAAATTTTTATCTTCTACGCCATCTTTGAGAATAGAAATATGCAGGGTACCAGACCGCCCAATCCGACTTATATCTGTACTTGTCTTTGCATATTCCTCAACATTAGTAATAGCAGCTATTAACTCGTCTTGTGATTTATCCATGCTATTATATGTATAGTTTATAAGCCGGCTTGACTCAACTTTCTCCAGAGTATTTATCGGTATATTATAGTATCTTATTGTAGACAATACATATATTAAAAGTATTACTATAATGAATATTTCAATGCATGCGAGAAGATACCCAAAAGCATTTTTCTTAAATCTGAACATGGATATGAATAAAAGATTAGAAAATTTCATCTCTGCCCCTCCTTCATCTCCACCGGTGACAGCTTGGCAGCTCTGATAATACTCGGAAGCGAAGCAAACAAGCTGATAATTAGGGCTGCCGCGTAAAGCATAATAAGCTCCCACAATTTAGGCCCACGAAGTATTTCTGTGGGGTTGCTTAATTCAAATATGAGGTAAAATGCTCCTGTTCCAATAATAAAACCTACCGCCGTTATTATTACTATTTCGAGTATTAAATAGAGAGTAAAAGTTGAATTTTTAGCTCCACATATTTTATATACGGCATGTGTTTTGCGGCACTGTACCAGCCAAAAACGATAAAGAGAAAATATTGATACAAATGAAAAAATTATTATCAATATCGGTACGGTAAGCAATCTTAAAAAAGACATTAAAATATCAATGTTATTAGCACTTACACTTGGTGCAAAAAATTCAAGGTTTTCGTCAAGTTGTCTAAGGTCTGATTCCATTCCGGCGATCTGTGCTGCATCCGGTACCTGGTTTAATGTAATGATAATAGCAGCCACGCTTTTTTCTGAAGATAGAAAACTATTAATTTCCATAAACACGCAGTTGGGATAATATGAGTCACTAATAGAACCTATTACATTGTATTTTATGCCGTCTATTGAAAGGATATTTCCACCGTCAGGGACAATAATGCCATGACTAATTACTATATTATTTTGTGATATATCGTTCTCGTCAAACCATTTTCCGCTTTTCAAATTTGGGTTGTTTACCGTATATCTTCCTACTATTCCGAGAGAATTGGGCACCTCTATATTTTCATAGCTTTGGTGAAAATTAAGCATACAACACAACAAGGCGTTATTGTCTAATAAATTAATCTCTTGTGCCTCTTGCTTTTTACTCTCAATAAACTGAATAAGATTTTCACTATTGATATTTTGAGAAAATATTGCTTTTATTTCACGCGAGCCAGTATCAAATCGATAGGTGTTTTCTGTATCTGTAATAGTTGTACAATAGTAAAAACTAAGAGCAAATGATGAAACAGCTATACCTATAATTAATATCAGCAAAATATTTAGTTTGTTTTTGATGAATGAAATTAGGTCATAGCCAAGTAACTTTAATACTGCCACAAAGCACACCCCTCTTTTCATACTCGTTATCTATAAATTCAGAGATATCCAATTGAATTAATATAAAATTTATACTCTAAATTAAATAATCGAATAAGCATTATTTTTTTAATTTTTTGTTTTGCTTATGTGTGTTTTATTTACAATAATTATATAATAGTTCACTAAAATTTTCAATATATAAATAAAAATATATAAAAAACAATTTAAGTACATAAAATTTTATAATTTTAATTGTTTCGCCAATGTTCGACTAAAATTTTATAAAATGTTATTATAATAGTATTTGTGATTATAATTCACAAATACTATTATAATTTTGCTTTTAGTTAGGAGTTGGGGAAAATGAATTTATTAATTAAATTATATATATTATTGTACATATGATAGATAGATAAGAATTCTTTTTGGATTTATTATAAAGACTATTTTGAAGTTTTTCTTCATTTTTATTATCATAATGAAGAACTGATACAGCAATTAAATTATATTACTAAAGTCATATACGCCTTTGAACGATATTTCTTAGGCATATATGGCTTTTTATGTTTTATACGCCGATATCTCAATAATATATGCATTCGAGCCCCTCCTAATATTTTATTTCACAAAAAGAACTTTAAAAAATTGGAGGGTGTTTTATGTATAAAGCAAATGATAATTCAGAAATTAGTTCTCTGCAAAATCAATTTACAGCTTATCTTTCTAAATCTATAAAAAGGCGAAAAATTCAATATCTTATTAGCATGAATAAAATATACATATACGAAACTGATATAGACAATTATCAAAATTATCTATCAGTTCAGACGGATTACATACAACATATTAATGATAGTGATATGTTGGAAAGAGCGCTTATAATTATAAAAGAAAAAGAACGATACATTCTTTTAGCACATGTAATTGAAGGAAAAACTTTTTCTGAAATCGCTATTGAACTGCACATGGGATATAAAGGGGTAGCTGCTGCTTATTACCGTGCGCTGAAGAAGTTACGTAAAATAATAGGAGGGTATGAAAATGAATTTTAAAGAATTATTACTACAAGCTAAGGAAAGGAAGCCTTTTGCAATTGCAGAGATATTTAATATGTATCAGCCGCTATTATTAAAAGAATCAATAATAGAAGGAAGCTTAGACAAAGATTTGTATCAAGAATTGTGTATAATATTTCTCCGTTGCATAGAACTATTTAGAGTATAAGCATAAATTCATGAAAATAAGAATACCAAGTAAAGTAATTTAAAAGAGAGAACAGAGTTGATATCAACTCTGTTCTCTCTTTTATTGCATCTAATATTTTAATTTTTAAATCCATAAAAATACAATTTTCTTCTGATTCCTTTACTTTATTTTATATAAATATTATAATGTAATTAAATTTTACGCTTGGAGTGAACTAAATGCAATCCCCGTTCCACGCCTATTATACTGCCAGAACATTAGAGAACTACCAAGGGAAAAATAGTATTATACCAGCTTTGGCCTCATCGAATATTGAGATATATCCATATCAGGTTGCAGCAGCAAATTTTGTTTTGCGTTCTGCTTATTTGCACGGCTGTATATTGGGAGATGAATGCTCTCTTGGTAAGACATATGAAGCGCTATTGATTTCCACGCAGCTTTGGTACTATGGTAAAAAACGTCAATTATTAATTGTTCCTGTAAATATGATTGCACAATGGAAGCAAAAAATTGAAAATAGTTTTTCTATTCCTTATTTTATTCTCGATACCAAAGATATATTTGATAATTTAGTCAGTGATAATCCCTTTGCACAAGACGCGGTTGTAATAACATCTTATGACTTTGCGATGAAAAAATCAGATTATATAAAGAAGATAAACTGGGACATTGCTATATTTGACGAAGCGAATTGTCTCAACAAAGCATATACTGGTGAAAATAGGACAGCAAATGTTTTAAAGGAAGCTACCAAAAACAGCTATAAATTATTGCTTACTCCAACGCCGATAGAAATGAGCATTATGGACATATACGGCTTAATATATTTCATAGATGAAAATATATTGCCATATGAAGCAAATGAATTTTACAGATATTATTTTCGCCGCCCGGATCGTTACCACGAACTTAGTAATTGGATATCCAAGTATTGTTTCCGCACACTTAAATCTCAGGTTTCTGGATATGCGAATTTTACAAATAGAATTCCTTTAACTTTAGGATGCGGCTTTACTAAAGAAGAGAAAGAATTATATGATGGAATAATGTCATATATTAAATCTCCGGAAAGCATATCATATCCAAATAAAAGTGATAGAGATATATATAATATGACATTGCAGTGGGGGCATATTTTATCGTCATCGACTCAAGCTATTGCGGTAACACTAAAGAACGCATTAAATAGACTAATCAATAACAAGCCTGATACAAAAGATTTGGCTGCAAATAAAATTTACAATAGCGAATTTAGACTACTAAATGAACTGTATAATATGGCTCAAAACATTAAAATAAGCACTAAAATGGAAATCTTAGTTAAAATAATAAAAAAATGTTTTGCCCGGTTTCGGAAGCTTAAAGCTAATCAGAAAGCAATTATTTTTGTCGATAATCTAAATACAATGTCTCAAATGTACGATTTGCTTACAGAAAAGGGATTTAAAGTACTTATATACAATAAATCCAATGTACGCGATTATTCCATTATGGAACGTTTCAGAAATGAAAAAGAGATACAAATTTTGATATCAAATGATGAGATGGCAAAAGGGCTTGATATTGAATTTTGTCCGGCAGTTATAAATTATGATTTGCTTACTAACTCGCCCGAAATTGAGCAGAGAATATGCCGCTGCCACAGACAAGGTCAGAAATCTGATGTAATTGTTATAAATCTATTTGAGAAAGAAAATTTTGCAGACATAAGATATTTAGAACTTATTAATAAACGAACTTTGCAATTTGATTCTATATTTGGGATGTCAGATACCATACTTGGTAATTTTGATATGGATATCGATGATGTTTTATCAAAATTAAGGCCAATAAATGATATAGAAACATATTTTCATGAAAATTTACAGGAAAACAAAAATGAAAACGAGGAAATTACCAAACAGGCTGAAAATATGCTATTTACCACCTTTACAAAAGATATATCTGATCAAGTAACACTTGTACCTCAATATATTGAAAATGAGATTGAGAAGCTTAATGAAGATTTGTGGAATGTAGCAAAGTGCTTCTTTGAGCAATATAACGAAGACGAAAAAGTATTTGAAATTGATGATGAACTAAAGACCATTAATCTAATTGATAAAGATAATTCTCCGTTATTATTTACATATATGATAGACAGATTTCCGCAAAAGCCGAAGTTTCAAAAATATTATAGTATATCAAAATATGGCATAGGAAGTAAATTCAAGCCGGTTCAAGGCCGTATAACCATAACAGGATTTTTAGCCAATGGCATCTTTAAAAATTTAAAATGTGAGGAATACGGTACGTTAACCGTCGATTCTGATATTGAAAAAAGCACCATAGGCCTTTATTGTATATCAATTGTGCCTAAGGACAGTATTATTCCTATTGATATAAATTATTATGTCTTTACGGGACAAACAGAATCCGGTAAAAATTTAAATAATGAAGAATGCAAAAAAATAATGTCACTTCCGGTGCTAAGCTATAAAGAAGAGTTTAAAATTGATGAAAATCAGAAGCGAATGGCCGAAAGTAATGGATTAAAATATAGGCCGACACGACATAGTTTTGAAGACAGAAGTATGTTTTCAAAACCAAAACCGCATCAAATTGATAATTATGTACCTGTAGATGAATACATAAAAAAATATATAGAAGATTATGAAAGCGCTAATTCGGAAGAGATCGAACAGATTAAGCTTCAAATTACTAAAAAGAAAGAATATCTTGAACTTGAATTAAATGATATTAAAGCCCACGTTGATGAACTTAAATATGAAGTAGAGCATGCAAACGAAAGAGTTAAAAAAATGCGGGCAGAACGTCAGCTTAAATTAGCACAAAAGGAGCTTATGGAAAAAGAAGAGCATCTATTTTTGCATGCAGCAAAGCTTGATTTTGAATTAGAAAAGCAAATACAAGAAATTACAAATAACAGTCAAATTACAGCAAAAGTTAAAAGGCATTATTTAATTGAAGTATATGGGAATCAGGAGGTCACACATGAGCGACAAAATTGAAGGAATGAGCATGGATATAGAAAAGGCAAACATGGACAAGCTGCGCACAGTGTTCCCTGAATGTTTTGCGGAGGGGAAGCTGGATATAGATAAGCTGTTATCATTGTGCGGTGAGTATATCGATAACGATTTTGAAAAATATAAATTTGAATGGAAGGGAAAGTCGGAATCTCTACGGCTTGCGCAGCGCAGGTCAACAGGCACCCTGCGCCCGAAACCAGATGAAAGCGTAAATTTTGACACTACGCAAAACGTATATATCAAAGGAGATAATCTGGAGGTTTTAAAGTTACTGCAAACATCATATTACCGTCAAGCGAAAATGATTTACATAGACCCGCCATATAACACGGGAAACGATTTTGTTTATGAGGATGATTTCAAAGATCCATTGGAACGATATAAAGAGGTAACGCAGCAGGCCACTAAAAGTAATCCAGAAACAATGGGAAGATATCATACCAACTGGCTGAACATGATGTACCCGCGTCTGCGGCTTGCTGCAAACTTGCTGCGGGACGACGGCGTTATATTTATCAGTATTGATGATAATGAAGTACATAACCTCCGAAAATTATGCGATGAGGTATTTGGTGAGGAAAATTTCAGAAATACTATTATAATTCGGCGTGGAGCAAAGAATTTACAAGCTCAATTTGAAACTATTGACAGATTAAATAGTGGTTTTGAATACGTTTTAATGTATTCAAAAAATTCGTCAACACGTTTTTCTAAAATATATAAAGAAGATGATACAGCAACACCAGTTGGCTCATGGAATAATCATTGGCGAGGTACTGATAGACCAACTATGAGATATGAACTCTTTGGCATAACGCCGGAACGAGGACAGTGGCGTTGGTCTAAAGAGAGAAGCTATGAAGCTATCAAAAACTATAATGATATGCTTTTGGAGCTTAATGACGATAATCCCTCTCAAGAATTAATCGATGAATGGTATTTGAAAACTTTAAAAAATAGAGGGATTGAAAAAATAGATTTGCTCAGAAAAAGTAGTACAAATAAGCCCGAACACTATGTTGCACCTTCAAACAAAGTACTACTCAACGACTTATGGGATGATTTGAAACCTAATGGTAGCTCATATACAACAAAATTATTCGGTCAAAATATATTTAGCATGCCAAAATCTGTTGATTTACTTAAACGATTAATAAGTTTTATAGCAAACGAAGAGTCAGATATAATACTTGACTTTTTCAGTGGATCTGCCACGACCGCCCATGCAGTCATGCAGCTGAATGTCGAAGACGGCGGCAACCGCAAATTTATTATGGTACAATTACCAGAGCTATGTAATGAAAAATCAGACGCATATAAGGCTGGCTATAAAAATATCTGCGATATAGGTATGGAACGTATTCGCCGTGCCGGTGCAAAAATCCTTGCAGAAGCTGAGAAATCAAATCAGCAATTAAAATTTGGCGAAGAAGAAAAGCCGCTGCCGGATGTCGGTTTTAAAGTTTTTGAATTGGATTCTTCAAATTTAAAAACATGGGACGGAACTCCTGTCACAAATGAAGCTGAACAGTTAGAATTTATTAACCGTCTAAACGATATGCTTGACACCGTAAAACCTGATAGAACCGACCATGATATGATATATGAAATCATTCTTAAAGTTGGTCTGCCACTCACTTCACCGATAAGCGAAATAGATGTACAAGGCAAAAAAGCTTATGTTGTTGATGACTATTTACTGCTTATTTGTCTTGCTGAAAACATAACACCAGAAATGGTTGAAGAAATGTGCAGTTATGCTCCTGCAAAGCTTATTTTGGGCGAAAAATCGTTTAATGATGCTACGACAATGGCAAATGCACATTATATCTGCAAGGATAGAGATATTACATTAAAGTTTGTTTAAAAATATAAAAACGATGGTGAGCTTAAATGAAGTTAAAATTTAAAAATCAACAGTATCAGACGGATGCAGTAAATGCTGTTATTGATTTATTCGTTGGGCAAGAGAAAAACAAAACAACTTTTTCGATTATAGAGGAGCAGCAAACCAAAATTTTTAATGATTTCGGAACGGGAAATTCGTTGCTTTTGGATGAAAAGGCTATAATGGCAAATATGCATGAAATTCAAAAGCGCAATCATCTCCCCTTGACTTATGATTTATATGGACATAATTTTTCTGTAGAGATGGAGACGGGTACAGGTAAAACATACGTATATACTAAAACAATTTATGAGCTTAATAAGCGATATGGTTTTACAAAATTTATTGTTGTAGTTCCGTCCGTTGCAATTAGAGAGGGCGTATATAAATCTTTTGAAATGACAAAGGAACATTTCGGTATGCAGTATGATAATGTCCCATGCCGATATTTTATCTATAATTCTGCCAAGCTTTCTGATGTACGTCAGTTTGCAACCAGCACAAATATTGAAATAATGATTATTAATATAGATGCTTTCCGAAAGTCTGAGAATGTCATCAATCAGGCACAGGATAAATTAAACGGCGAAACTGCAATGAGGTATATTCAAGATACTAATCCTATCGTTATTATCGACGAGCCGCAAAGTGTTGATACTACTCCTAAAGCTAAAGAAGCAATAGCATCTCTTAATCCTTTATGTGTATTTCGTTATTCTGCTACTCATAAAGAAAAGATTAATATGCTTTATCGGCTTACTCCGGTTGATGCTTATCAGATGGGGTTAGTTAAGCAGATTGCAGTTTCCTCAAACACTGTAGAAAATGATTTTAATAAGCCATACATAAAATTATTGGCAGTATCTGCTGAAAACGGATTTTCAGCTAAAATTGAGCTTGATGTGCTGGTTAAGGGCGGAAAGGTAAAACGGCAAATAAAAACTGTTAAGCCTAATGATGATATATATATATTATCCGGCGAAAGGGATATGTATAACGGATATATAATAGAAGGCATTGACTGTACTCCGAATAGAGAATGCATTGAATTTTCAAATACAGAAGTTGTTCTGCTCGGGCAGGCTATAGGCTCCATAGATGATAATCTCATAAAAAGAGCGCAAATTAAACGCACTATAGAGATACATTTAGATAAAGAGTTACTTTTCCTTAATAAAAAGGTCAAAGTTCTATCGTTATTTTTTATAGATAAGGTTGCCAAATATCGTACAGAAAACGGCGGTAAGGGCATCTATGCTCAAATGTTTGAGGAATGCTTTAATGAACTAATATCAAAAGATAAGTATGCCCCTTTGCGCAGCCGTTTTTCACAAGATGTTACAAAGATACATAACGGTTATTTTTCGCAGGACAAACGAGGACATTATAAGGATACAAGGGGCGATACTTCAGCAGATAATGACACTTACAATACCATTATGAAAGATAAAGAATGGTTGTTGTCCTTTGATTGTCCTCTACGTTTTATCTGGTCACACTCTGCTCTTAAAGAAGGATGGGACAATCCTAATGTATTTCAAGTTTGCACGCTTATTAATCAAAAGTCCACATTTACTTCCACATTTACTTGCCGACAAAAAATAGGCCGAGGTCTTAGACTATGTGTAAATCAAGACGGTGAACGCATTGAAGATAAAAATGTTAATATTTTGCACGTTATTGCAAATGAAAGTTTCTCTGAATTTGCAAATACGCTGCAAAAGGAAATCGAACAGGATACAGGTGTTAAATTTGGTATATTACAGAGCAGTTTGTTTTCCGGTTTAACATACACTGAAACAAAACAAATTGAAAAAAGCGTTACAGAGGAACAAGCCAAAGAAGTTATCCAAGCACTTAAAACGAATGATATTATTGATGAATGCGGAAAAGTAAAAAGCAATATTGAGCCTGATAAAATACAATTACCTAAAGAATTGGAAAATGTTAAACCTATTATTGAAAACGCCATAGAAAATACAGAGGTTATTGATGCTGATGAAATTACTGGTAAAACTTACGTAGAAACAGTAAGTGAGGATAAGACAATATCAACGGAAGAAGCTGAAGAGTTAATAACACATTTTGAAAACAAAGGATATATTAAAAATGGCAAAATTAAAGATACCATGAAAAATGCTCTGCTTAATGATACACTTGACCTACCGTCAAAATATGAGGGAGTAAAAAAACGATTTGAAGAAATAATTCGAAATGCCGACCGCAAGCCTCCTATCCGCGATGCTTCAAAAGATGTAATTGTGCATCTAAAGAAACATGTTATTGCCGATCCAGTTTTCAATGAATTATGGGAGCGCATCAGGCAAAAAACTACTTATAGAGTACAAATAGATACGGATAAACTTATAATTAATGCAGTAAAAGAATTAAAAAATATGCCTAAGCTTCCACAAGCACGTATTGTCTCGCAAACGGCAGATATTGACATACAAAATTCAGGAGTAATACAAAGAGAAACATATTTGAAGACTACTAATATAGAGAATAACTATACCGTATTACCAGATATATTATCAGTCATTAGAGAAGAAACCCATATTCCTAAGTCGATTATTGTTAGGATTTTAAAAGAAAGCGGACGTATAAACGACTTTTTTATTAATCCTCAGATGTTTATTGAAAATTGTATTAATATTATACAGCATGTACGGCATGAGCTTGCTATAGATGGCATTCGCTATATAAAACTTGAGGGCGAGAAATATTATGCGCTTGAAATTTTTGATAGTAGAGAAATTATAGCCAATCTCGATAACAATGCTGTTGCTGTTAATAATAGTGTATATGATTATATAATTTATGATAGTTCAACGGTAGAAAAGCCTTTTGCACTTGCTCTGGACAACGACCCAAATGTTAAAATGTTTTTTAAACTTCCAGACCGCTTTAAGATTGACACCCCAATAGGTGCTTACAATCCGGATTGGGCCGTATATTTAAATAAAGACGGCGAGGAAAAGCTGTATTTTGTCATTGAGACAAAGGGCAATACAGACCGGTTTGATATGAGAATAACTGAGCAGTTAAAAATTCATTGCGGGAAACAGCACTTTAAAGCTTTAAATAACGACGTCGAACTGGCTGTAGCTACTAATTGGCAAAATTTTGTAAAAAATATATAATAAAACAGCAGAGAGAATTTATCTCTCTGCTGCTTTGCTTACGCAGCTTTATTAGTAGCTGCTAAAGGTATTAACTTTTTCCTTTGCCACTCATTTATAAACTTTTTTATGTCTTGTGTTGGTGATTCATTATTGAAACCGCGTATCTGCGTGATTTCGTTATTATTTTTTATCTCTATAGTATACCACGGCTCATTTTGGTTTTGTGTCCGTCTTAGAAATAGGATAATAGATTCGTCTTCTGCTACTTTAGAAACATATGATGCAACACAGTGATGGAGAGCCTGGCCCTCAAAGACTATTTCATCAGATGTTTTGGGTGGAATGATAGTCATGCCAAATTTGCTGAAATTGTACTTTTTATATAGACTATCAAAATTATCTTTAATTTTGCGATTATAAATCTGCTTTTTCCTTTTATTAAACATTGTACTCGCTGCATCATGAGCAATCATTAAGTTTCGCGGAAAAAGATTAAAAGTATTGTAGTCTAATTTTTTACATAACTGCAAATAATCCTGATATTCATTTAAAACACTGCTTTTATTATAATATCTATTATACTTGCTAACAGGTTGTCCTAATTTTTCATATTGTTCATTTATATACTTTATAAGCTTTTTTTCATTCATATATTTCAGGCAAAACAATACGCATTTAATATCTGTCATTTCATTATTTTGAAACCATAGCAATATTTGTTCATCAAAACGGATTTTATTATCATAAAGATTTTGTGCTAAGCATAACGTCCTTTCTCTAACATTAGCTTTTTGAAGAATTGGCAATATATTTCGCTCAATCTTCAAAATTTCATGTGCATTTTTGCCGTTAAGATTAATTGCCGTTATATAATTATTTCTATATACAATATCTGAAGTTAGATTAAATAGCTTTAATTTGACTAAATATTCTATAAAAGGATAACGCAAATAAGATGCAAGATATGGCATACATTCAAGCGGCTCCTTGGAACTTAAATAGAATGTTCCAATCTGGCAATATTGCCATGGAGTATTATTTAGTACATTCTTTAAATTCGGAGTAAATAGGTGACCACAAACATCTGCTTCAAAATTATAATAATATTTATTAATGACAGGACGGTATCCTTTCCTCCAATTGGTATATATCCCAGAATTATAAAAATAGTGATATGCTTCTTTCATTAAGCGATTATTTTTATATGAAAAAAATATGCGTGCATTTTCTATCATACTAAATTCAGGATTTAGATAATCGCGGTATGACATAAATATTTTGCAGATTCGTAAGATAAATTCATCTCCTATTCGTTGTATTATCTGTACTGTATTTCTATCAGAAAAATTAATGCCTTTTCCTATAGCATAATATGTTATTTTTCGGCCACAAGCAGGGCAAATCCCGGCTTTTTTATGCCTTGCTTTATTGGCAATAAATTTATTTTTGCAGGCTGTACAATATCCTTCTTGCTTTTTTCTGTTCTTTTTATAATTATAAAACACGTAACTCGGCAATATTTCATGCTGAGCCCAATTTCTAAATTTTTGCGGAAGAGGAGATATGCCATTCATACGCTTAATAATTTTCTGCTCTTTTTTCTTTTTACGGAGATTACATTTTTTATAAAAAATACTTGTTTGAAGTTGTTTGATAGCAAGATAACCATTGCTTTCGTTTGTCCCACAAAAATTCAAAACACGTTTTTCATCATTTGAAGTATAAAATGCACAGTTTGTATAATCAAATTCTTTGCCGTTATTTATATAGTCTAATCTTGAAATCAACCATTTTGTTTTTCCATTGTCGCATTGTTTCAGTATTATATAATCTTCTTTTGACTGAAATAATGTATATTCTGGGGTAAATATACCGTTTGCAGCGTTTTCTCTTACATAAAAATAAAGTATAAGTAGGCGCTGCCCGGCAACATTTTTTATTGATGTTCGTATAATGTATTTTATTTGTTTAAAGATTAAAAGGCCACTATTAGTATTCATTTTTTTGTTTAAGTCTGCATATTTGCGGCAGGCTCTTTTATTAATTTTCATATAGTACCTCCAAATAATGTAAGTTGTTCTTCATTAACTTTTACTTCATTTAATTTTGAACTTTTCTTTTCTTGTTTTGCTTTCTTTTTAGCCCTTTGGTTTGAAGTAGCTAAATGTGGTTTTGAAATAATTATTTTTTCGCCTTTATCTTTGTCCTCTTCAATATCCATATTCAAGAAATAATCTTCTGCCCATCTATAGCATAGGTCGTCGGGGACATCGCCTCCATAAATGCCATTAATGGGCTTTTCATCATTAATTTTCATTTCTTCATCTAAGTATGATTTTGCTTTTCTATTTATATATTTAAAACAATTAATTAAATTTTTTCGCGGATGTAAAACATATTTTGCAAAGTTCAAATCCTCATAGCATTTTGTTTGGACATATTCTGTTACGCATTGCTTCATATTGCGTCGAGTAAAGCGTTCATAATCCTCTCCAAGTCGCTTTACAGAAGCTTCTATAAGAATATCATTATTTACTGATATAGCCTTTTCCCATTCAGCTTCTTCTTTTGCTTTTATTTGTTCTTCCCATTCAGCTTTTCGTTTTTCCTCAGCTTCTTCGTGTGATTTGCGTTTAACTTCTTCATTTTGTTCGGCAGCCTGAGTCTTTTTATCTGCATCTGATGTCGCTTCAATTGAATTTGACTGTCCAACAGGCTTTGACTGAACACTTTGCTCGTAATTCTTATTTGCCGTATCTATTTGGCAGTTAGATGATAATTGCTCTCTGTCGTTTTCGTATTCAATATTCAAATCTGAAAAATATCCCATACTTATACTCCTTTACTAAATTAAAGGTGCAGCATAATAATTTCATGCTGCACCTTTCTTATTTTGCTTATAAAGCTTTATTTCCTACTTTGATTTAATGCTTTTGCCAGCATTGGCAAAAACTTTACCGGATAAAATCCTGATTTATCTACATAGTAATATTCACGTTTCTCTTCGTCATATAGTTCCAGGATATCAGACGGAGATATACTCCTGCCTAAATATTCATCTGGCAATTCATCTTGATACTTCTCAAAAATTTGTTTTAGCCGTTTGTTTTTTTCATCTCCATTATCACAAGATAGTACACCGTCATAAACTAATTGATAAAGGTCTGCTGGCGGCTGTTCATATCCTGCTTTATGTAACATTTTAATGCCTCCAAATGCGAAATCAACTGTGCCAGTATCTAATGCGAGTTGATAGATACGATAACACTGTTTAACCTGATTGGAGGATTGTTGTACATTAATATTCGTATTCTCTCCTTTCTTCATATTTTGCTTTTGTCTGAGTGCAAGTTGCCAGTCGTCAATTCCTTTATAATTTGGATTCCAAATTAGTCGGCGGCATTCCATTCCATATTTCTTAGATATTAGAAAAATTTTTGATGCTCCTTTTTCTATCTGCTCATTTCGATATTTATCCATATCATGCGCTTCAATAATTAATTGTGTGCCATTTTGAGCAAGAATAGCAAACAATAGATCAAGTTTAGCTGTGTTATTTGCACCTGGAATAGCAATAAAAGTACGATTCATCAAACAATGTGCTATATCAGACTTTAGTATCCCTTCTGTTACATATACCGTCCTTGAAAATGGATTACCAACAAAATGAACAGGGCTGCCAGAGGAAGTACCCATATATTTTCCAGACGAAGATAACCATATATATTTGGTTCCTTCTTTATCGGACACATCGTTTTTATTTTTTATAGGCATATCAAGTCGTATTTGAAATCCATGTATTAGACCATCAATTCCACGAACAGGCAATAAAATTCCCGATGTATTAGATGTAAAATTAATAGTCCATTTACCATTCCTTTTATAAAAGCCTGGAACGCCTTCTACTGTACATCCATTTGCAATTAGGTGGTCCACAAGTAACCGTCCATTATAAAATGGCGGCGTGCTCTTATAACCAAGGTATTTGATTTGTTCATCACTTAATCCGCGCTTTTCCTTAAGATGATTTCTATGCTTTTCGGAGAGTGTTAGCATTGTAAGTAATTTAGAAAATGTATTATGTATTACTCGATTATCGGCAAGGAGTGCTTGCGGTACTTTTTTTAAATCTTTTTTCGATTTTTTTATTTGATGTTCAGAAATATCATATCCATTTGATATTGCATTACATATTTGTCTATATGCAATGGAATTATTAACACCATTAAGTTTTGCATATAACGATAACATTCCGCCGCACTCACCGCAATAATTACATCTCCAAACATTTTTAATATAATCGACATTCATTTTACCTCTATTATCTCCGCAAAATGGGCAGTCAACATATACACCATTAGTCATTCTTCGCCTTATATTAAGATTAAGCATCTGAACAATGTCTTCAATTTGAAATGGAAAATCTTCTGGCTGACTCATAATTAGACCACCTCTTTTATACTTTAGTTAAACTAATTGTTGATTTATAATGTTTCAAGCATAATTTTTGCACCAGCTCGTAAGATGTTGTTATCTCCGGTGTAGCCGTTTATATACCATTTGAGACTGGCAGGACGTCTATCTGCTACTTCCGATAATGTCCATCCTTTACAAGTTCCTTCAGAAACTATTATATTTTTTGCCTCATCAAGTGTCATAAGTGAGCATATTTCTTCTACTGACATATCAGATGTATATAGTGGTAATTTATCATTATCCTCACTCTGGCTTCCTTGTAACTGCTGAGAATTTGTATTGCTTTCATTAATTTCTTCAAAATTTTCTGCTTCTGTCATATTAATTATTTTTTCTTCAATATTTTGCTTTTCGGCTTTATTTTGAATGTCTATACCTTTTTCTTCTTTTGTTTCATTAGGTTTATCCGCTTCAATATTGTTAGTGATTTTATCAGATAATTCATGATTTGGTGTTATAAATTGTATTCCAAAGCCAGCATCAGTTAATGCTTCATCAATGGCTGCATGCTGCGCCGCTTCGATATATCTACTGCTTTCATTAGCATTTCGCTGCGCAGTAAATGTCGTAATTGGTTCATTACTTTTATCAAAATATACCTGTGCTTCAATGATCGCAACTTGTTCAGTAATTCTTAGGGCAATAAGCTTTATCCGCCCCTCAGGCCTTTTTAGTCTAAACCAAAGCTTTTTATATGATAAATCAAGCTTAGGACCTTCTTTTGTATTTTTTATAAAATTTAAAGGATTAAATCCCGTTACTTTATTTAATTCCGATACAGCTGAAATTTCATACATTGTATTGTTTTCTAATTTTTCCATAAAATAGACTCCTTTCAATTATAAACATAAAAATATACCATTTTTTCTGCACTATTTTTTATCCAACATTTTTTAATTTTTCATTTTTATAAAGATGCATATACTTACAAATCCGTTCACCGAGCATGGTGTTGCGTTTATGGAGATTTTCGTTTTTTTCTTTAGCTCGTTTCTCACGCTCTAAAATTCTAAACAGTAAGCTGGTTTGGCCGACCAGTATTACCTTATGCCTTGCGCGTGTGATAGCTGTGTAAATC
The DNA here is from genome assembly GCA_944412495.1 of uncultured Clostridia bacterium. Taxonomy (GTDB): domain Bacteria; phylum Bacillota; class Clostridia; order Oscillospirales; family Acutalibacteraceae; genus Timburyella. Next base: position 97,033 of record CALYBL010000017.1, read on the forward strand.
AGATTTTTTTGCAACATAATTAAATGGCTTGTAATTATCGGCATAATTACTATGTCGTATTCAGAACCCATTGACTTATGAACGGTAGTAGCATAAGCGATTTCCATATTTGACATTTCTTCCATTCCATATTCCACTATACGAGAGGCAGAAAATTCAATTTTAACTTTCATTACGCCTTTGTTATCAAGGCCAATGCTGCGGATAAAACCGATATCGCCGTTTGATGCTTTTTCATTGTTTTTAGTCTGCATAACCTTATCTCCAATACGAAAGTATCTATTACCTACTTTCAAGTCTGGAAGTTCATCGGTAGGAGGATTCACCATCTCACGGATGCACTCGTTGAGTTTTTCTACGGAAGCCAGCCCCTCCGAACGGAAAGGCGACAGAATTTGTACATGCTCGACACCATGTTTTGATACCTCTTCGCAGAAAGTCTGGCAAATCAATTCTGCCGCTTCTTCCTGCGTTTTGCACTTTTTGCGGACGAAGTCATCGCCGTATTCCAGATAAGCATTGTCCTCATTAAGTTTTTTTGCATTCAAAGCAATGCGGCTGTTCTCTTTCTGGCGAAAGACCTCGTCAAGTACCGTAACGGGTACCTGTCCGCAGGAAATCAATTCACGGAATACATCTCCGGCGCCGACACTTTGCAGCTGATCGACATCACCTACCAAAACTACCATGGTGTCTGGCTGAATTCTCCTAAAGAATTGCTGAGCCAGCCACATATCCATCATGGAGGTTTCATCGACAATAATCAGTCCGGCGTCCAAAAGCTTTTTCTGCCTTTCTATATTTGAGGTATTGTCACCCAGCAGTCCAAGTAGGCTGTGCAAGGTTTTGGCATCATTTCGCCCCGTGCTTTCGGCCATTCTTCTGCTGGCCCGGCCTGTCGGGGCTGCCAGGATAATTTTTTCATTCGGGTAAAGGGCTTTGAATACCTCGATTATGGCGCGGAGGATGGTCGTTTTTCCTGTGCCTGGGCCGCCGGTGATAATGGACAGATTACTGTGGAAAGCCATATATATTGCCTCAGTCTGTCGTTGTGAAAGTGTAAGGCCCAAACCATGACGTACTGTTTCCAAAGCACTTGTTATATCTGCTATTTTAGGCCGAATAGACAGTATTTGCGCCACTTTTCTTGCTGTTTCATCTTCACATACGAAAAGTTGTGTCTGATAAATTCTATCATTATTACTGACAACTTCGCCTTTTAAAATCATCTCTTCCAAAATGGTTATAACTTCATCAGGCTTAACCCGCACCTGTGGGAGCAGGCGTTCATTCAGCAGCTGATAAGCGGTTTGGAGCAATGTCTTTCGGTCAAGAAACAAGTGCCCATTTCCCTCACGTTTTACCTCAAGCGCGGCATAGATTGCCCCATGAATTCGCACGGGAGAATTTAATGGCATATTACCCTTGCGGACAATAGCATCAACACGTTTAAATCCAAAGCCAGAAACTTGACAAAGCTCATAGGGATTGTTACGCAGAATATCTACGCTTTTGGCACCAAAATGCTCATAAATTTTTGTAGCAGCGGTTGGTGTTATCTGAAATGGAGACAAAAGAATCATAATATCACGCAGACAACGGCTTTCCGTATAGGAGGCTTTAATATCCTGCAGTTTATCAGATGTAATCCCGCGGATTTCCAGCAAACGCTCCGGTTCGTTTTCCAGTACCTTCAAAGCGTCCGCCCCGAAGCGGCCGACAATAAGCGAAGCGGTTTTTTCTCCAACGCCTTTGATAAGGCGGGAAGAAAGATATCCCTGTACGCCGGCTTTGGTCTGCGGAACGATTTCCTCGAAATTTTCCACCTGCAACTGATAACCGTGTTTTCCAGTCGTCCATTCACCTTCGAGCGCCATACTCACTTTATCTGTCTGTGGCAGTTCATATCCCACTGCTACAAAACGAATTAGGCGATCTCGGTGTCTGTATGCGCTGCGAGCTTGCTGCGGTACGCTCTGGTCATTGGTTTTTACACTGATGACGCAATACTTATTGACAGGATTATAGAAAATTGTTCTGTCGTAAGTACACATATAACTCACAATTTACACTCCTTTATTAAAACTATTATCTTTACATAAAAAATTAAGCCGCATCTTCATGCGACCTTTTAACATAAAATCTTCTGCTTTCCGAAATGGTAACATAATCTTCGTAAATGTCCGGGTGCTGCGCCTGCAGACGTATCAAATTATCCTTGTTGATGACAGTTTTACGAATTGGGTTATAAGTGACCGTATAAGTTTCGCCGCTGACAGAGCAGACCGCCGTACAGCTTTGACCCATTTCAGCAACAACACGGCCCTGTATGCGTTTCATCTCACTTTCTAATTTCTTTGATTGAGTATCGATCAATCTTTTTTGAGCTTGTAATTCCAACAAGCGAGAAATATTGCTTGCCATAGGTATAGATAATTCTACAGGCGGCTCATTAGGGTTAGCTGTTCCAAAATAATTGCGGACACTATTTAAAATTAATTCGCCGTCTTCCGTATAGGGCGGAGGGATTTTTTTCAGGACATAATCGTTCCAGAAATATTCTTCTAACGCAATCAATTCAGATTCATACGTTGTATCCCTAACAATATGCCTTATTATGACATCGTCCTCGCTGTTGCCGTACAGGCAGCAATAAAACACCTCATCCATATTCATGACACACATATAATGCCGTCCCTGAACCTCATAGTTGACCGGCACAGTTTCCTCGCCGTCACGCCACCAATGCTCTTTCGCTTGGTAATGGGTTGTCTTGATCTCCAAGATGGCCGTTTTCCCGTTGGGTAGGTCGATGAAATAATCGATATCCGCCAGCATAAATGGATTCTGCGGATGATAGAACATCTTCTTTATCTGATAAACCTTATATCCTGTTTTCACATGGAAAATTTCAGCCACCAGATCCTCAAGCAGATGCCCAACCTTTTTCGCCACCCAGTTGCTTTCATATCTGTCGCCTTTGAAAAGATTTAGTTTATCATAATAGAGGTCCCGTGCCGTTGCAAATGGTGAAACGCCTAATATTGCAGCTGCATCACTACCTCCAATTCCTTTTTTTCGATATTCTAACCATTCATCTTCTGATAAATGAGCTGTTTCAACTAAAACTAACGGCTCATAATTTTTTGTTTTAATAGACATTTATATCCCCCTATTTCGTTTAAGCAAAATATATTTGTTTTTAAAGTGATGAGGATTAATCTTGCATCTGTTTTTAATTTTTAGACTAATAGGTAAATCTCCTTTTTTTAAAATGTATCGTTCTTTTCTTTCTTTCATTTGTATTTCCACCTTTCAAAAATATTTATCCAAAAGCTATATAGCTTTTTGGGCAATAAAAAAGCGAGAACAACACGCATAGCCACACATAGTACTATTGCCCACAAAAATGCAGGCTGGTGTCATTCTCGCAAATAAGGATAAAATAAAAAACAGTAATATAACGGCTATTAAGCACAATTACACTACTGACTTATCATACAAACAAAACAACATGTGCAATAACAAATAGAATAATAAAAGCACAAAAATCAATTACAATAAAATTATATATCTATATATTGCAGTTGTCAAGTATAAATATACTATATATTGTATCATTTATAACAATTAAAGATATAAATATAAAAATATTTTTCTAAATAGCAGAATTTCAAGTAGTTATTTATATTTATTATATGAACAGATAAATTAATTGTTTATCTGCAAAGCACATTGACAATTTAATAACCCCCGCCGAAAGTTATACAGGATTTACGGATAGTGCAGCGATGATATGAGCGCACCCATAGATTAAATGCCGCATAGCGTCTGCCTGTAAATACACGGTTGAAATAAGCGTAGGAAATGGTTCGGCGGCGCAATTATTAAAATATACGTTCAAAATTTTATCTTAAATAGGCGGTTGTTGTGAATTTACTTCTAAATGTACTATAATAATTATGTCATGATTAGGGCCATGCTATTTCACAACAACTGCCAGAAAGGAGTAAAGGATGGCAGTTGAATTCGACAAAAGCAGTCAAGTTAAAGCAGAAAAACGAACTTATTCAGTCCAGGAAATTGCTGAAATATTACAGATTAGCAAAAGTATGGCTTATGTTATATGTAAGCAATCTTTATTTAAGACTGTAAAAGTTGGTAAGTACATTAGAGTTTCTAAACCTTCGTTTGATGCTTGGCTTGACAGTATCGAAAAATAGGAGGAATTCAGTATGGCATCAATCGTCAAAAGAGGCAAAACATATGCTGTAGTTTATTACGAAGGTGAGGGTAAAAAACGTCATCAAGTTTGGGAATCAGGATTAACTTATTCAAGTGCAAAATCTCGCAAGGCGACTATTGAATATGAAAAAGGACAAAATATCCATGTAGACCGCAACGATATTACCGTAAGCGAATTTTTATGCGAATTTATAGAAAAATACGGTGAGAAGAAATGGGTAGCTTCGACCTATGATGGTAATGTAGGGCTGCTCGAAAATTATGTTCATCCATATTTGGGCGACAAAAAGTTGCGCAGTATTCGTACAAAGACTGTCGATGACTTCTACCATTTTTTGTTGCACGAGGCTGAACCTGCTGCCAATATGGGAAAGCCAAAGCGGGAACATATAAGTTCATCAACCATTCACGATATACACAAGGTTATGAGGTGTGCTTTTAATCAAGCGAAAAAGTGGGAGTATATCGCAAAAAATCCTTTTTTGGACGCTACGTTGCCGGAACACAAGGAATCAAAGCGGGACGCCTTAACCCCCGAACAATTACAACGGGTTTTGGATTGTACAGACCGTCCGGAAATTTATGATTTATATGTTATGCACTGTGCAATTCAGCTTGCTTTTGCCTGTTGTATGCGTGGCGGAGAGGTCGGCGGCGCTCAATGGGAACGTTTTGACAGCGAGGGACAGATTCTTTATATTGACCGTGTAATTGACCGTGTTGATAGGAAACTGATTGAAAAATTGCCAAAAATGGATATACTTTTTAAGTTCCCGAACCTCTATCCAGGTACTCGCACCGTGATTGTTTTGAAACAGCCGAAAACGGATGGCAGCATTCGTACCGTCTATATTCCCGAAACCGTTGTAAGGAAACTCGAAAAACTCAAAGAAATACAGATGAAATTAAAACAAGAGTTAGGTGACGACGGTTATATGGATTACGATTTAATCATTTGTCAAGCAAACGGCCGCCCGATTATGACCGAACATCTAAACAAGCGATTTAAGGAAGTTCTAACTGAGCTGAACGACCCCACAATCAATGTTGACAATGTAGTGTTTCATAGCCTGCGGCACACAAGCACAGGTGTAAAGCTCCGTCTTTCCAAAGGCGACTTGAAAACGGTACAGGGCGACGGCGGGTGGAACTCTCCTGAAATGGTAACAAGGCGGTATGCCCATATCCTTGACGAAGATCGCCGTCGTCTGGCTGATGAAATGGAGCAGTCCTTTTACAAGGGCAAGACAGAAGAAACATCACAGGCAACAACATCTGCACCCGATCTTCAGGCGGTCGTGAATTTGTTAAACAGCAATCCCGAACTGCTCAAAAAGGCGTTAGAATCCGTCCAGTTTGCTAATAAGACTTAAATTTATTAGCAGATTTTAAATGAGCAAAATACGCCGTATTAGCAAATGGTGTGAAAATCAGAAGAAAATACCACTTATAATACGGCATGTATTAGCAAAAATTCGGACGCAAAATTTTCCTCTAAATGATAGGTTTAGATGCTAAAATTTAGGGTTAATGATTAGCAATTAGCAGACAGCCAAAAAAGAGCGAAAAATAATAAAAGCCGAAAATCCTTTAAAATCAAGGCTTTCGGCATTGTCAGTGGCGCGCCAGAAGGAACTCGAATCCCCGACCTTCCGCTTAGGAGGCGGACGCTCTATCCAACTGAGCTACTGGCGCATATTCAATTTTTATCGCCTGTGTAGGCGGTTTGGGGAACACACTCGGTTCTCTTAGGAGGCGGTCGCTCTATCCGGCTGAGCTACAGGGACATTTTATTCAGATGCATCTCAACATCGGCGGCAAAGTAAATATGTAAACAGCCGCGCAAAAATGCAGATAACATTACAATATTACTTTATAGCGAAAGATTTGTCAATATCATAATATAATAAATCTTTTCCCGATGGCCGTTTTAATTGCGCCTTCGCCTTAAAACGGCGGCATGGATTGGTAATATTTATTCGGTAATCTGCGTAAATTTTCGCCAATATAAAAATTTACACAGATTTTTGCAACGAAAAACATGATAATATTAACCTCAAATAAACGAAAAAAATCGATATAACAAAGAAAAATAATCGAATTTTTCGTTTTAATAACTAAAATTTCGATATTATATAACTATAAACTCGTTTTTGTAAAATTTTTTGACGTACGCAGAGAACTACCCGTGCTTCAATATCTGCTCGAAATTGACGGTGTCGACAATGGAGCCGTTTTCGGGATGCGGCCACATTTCGTCGTACTTCGCCGTGACGCGCATGTCAAAGCCGAAGTAGCTGAGCGCGTAGTCGATTATGTCCTGCGGCACCCTGCCGGAGCCGTTTTTGACAAACGACAGCCGCATGCTGTGCACGCCGTTGCTCTCAAATCGGCTGAAGATTACTTCAGTGCGGTTGACCTTGTAGGACTGTACTATTTCCCACTCGTTTAACAGATTGTCCTCGAATTTTATTTTGTACTCTCTTCGCTTCATGCGGGCAGCCTCCTTTATGATAAATCGGCAAATGTGTCACAGTCCGCCGTGCGGCAGCCTTTTTCTTTTGCTTATCTTGAGATGGTAAACACGCGTCGTTATCTCCCAATCCCTTGCAAGCTGCACCGCATATGTCAGAAGAAAACCCGGCACGGCGCCGTCGGGTGCAAAGGCGGCGAGCATGTCTGCGCCGTCGAGCAAGGTCTCCGCAAAGCGGCGGAAGAGGGGGGGTCGCGGTCTGCGCCGGCGTATAGTGAGGTGAGTGGGAGAAAACGGCTTTTGCAGTATTCGTACACGGGAACCGAAAGGCCGGAGCAGGCGGCGGTGACGATGTGAGAGGTTTCATCGGGCAGATATTGCTCCAGCCCGCCGCCGAGTGCGTTTTTTGAAATGCTTTTTGAGCAGATGAGAGCGACCTTCATTTTCCGCACCCCGTTTTGCTATAATTAGTGAATTTGATTCACAAAATATGTGAATGATTTCTACAATGCGTGCATTAAATTACAATGTAATTTACGCATTTTGCGTACAAAAGCACCTATAAGCGTGTATTATACACAAAAAAGATTTATTACACGCAGATTTTGGCAAAAAAATTTGTTACTATTAATTTAATAAGATGTAAACAATATAAAGGGGGATATTCATGGCTCAAAAATTGAAACAAGATATGGCCATTGGGCCGAATATCCGTAAGTATCGCCGAGCAATGGATTTAACACAGGATCAGTTGGCTGACCTCATGCAACAACGAGGCTGTAATATTGATCGTAGCACGTTATCACACATTGAATTGGGAGATTACAACATAAAAATCAGTTATGTAGTTGCTATATGCGATATTTTGCAGATTGATTTTAATACCCTGTTTTCGGGCCTCGGCAAATAACGAAATTTTCGTTGTTAACTTAAATGGGCTTTTAAAATAAGTTTTTGTTTGCGCTCTTTGAGGGCGCTTTTTATTTTGAAAGAGGGCTTATTTAAGCGCTAAGGCTGATATTTCATAGAATTCTGCGGGCAGATAAGCTCGTTGAAGTCAACGTTTAAAATATCGCATATTGCGATAAGCTCGCTCACTTTGATATTGTAGCTGCCCAGCTCTATGCGCGACAGGCTGCTGCGTGTAGTGTCGCATCCGCGCTGCCGCATCAGTGCGGCAAGCTGCTCCTGACTCAAATCCATCATGCGGCGGTGTCTGAGTATGTTCGGTCCTATTGAAATGTCCTGTCTGATTTTTTTAAGCCTATAAATATCACACCACCACATTGTTAATCTTAAAAAGATATTAGCAAAATCTGTCAAAACAATGTGCGTGAGATACAATCCAAATGCACCCATAAAACACAAAAAGCGCCTATCCCACGCATCTGTTTTATAATAGCGGTGATACGCGTATAACAAAACAGAGCACATTATGAAATACCGTCTGCGTTAAGAATTTTACAAAAAAAGCCGGCAGGACTGACTGCCGGCTTTTTTATTTATATAAGCATCAGGTTGACATACACATTAAATGGTGATATTATGCAATAAATATTATAAATATTTAATAAATACATAGGGGTGATTTTGATGAAGAAACGTTTAAAATGGATAATTGCGGTTGTCTTAGTATGCGGAATCTTCTCGCTCGCGGTTGGGTGCGGCGATTCAGGCGACCCGTCGGACAGCTCGTCCGCGTCTTTTTCCGGTACTGCATCTGACAGCACTTCCGAAAACGAGTCTGTAAGCTCGTCAGACAGCTCGTCTGAGGACACGGAGAGCGGTACATCCGGAGCAGAGGCCGGCACCCCGTCGGATAGCTCATCTGATGACTCATGCACCTCTTATGTATATGGAACCGTCGCCAAACCGGTAATATATCTATACCCTGAGGAGAGCACGGAGGTGAACGTCAAGCTAAGCTTTAACGGCGAGCTTGACTGCACATACCCGCAGTATAGCGAGAACGGCTGGACCGTAACCGCCAATCCCGACGGCACGCTTGTTACCGCGGACGGGCGCGAATATTCGTACCTGTTCTGGGACGGCACGAGCAATGTAGACTACGACATGAGCAAGGGCTTTGTGGTAAAGGGCGAGGACACTGAGGCATTTCTTCAGGAAAAGCTCGAGTACATGGGCCTTACGCCGAGGGAGTATAATGAATTTATAGTTTACTGGCTGCCGCTGATGCAGGACAATGAGTATAATCTCATAGCGTTTCAGGGCGAGGAGTATACCGACAACGCGGAGCTTGAGATAACGCCTGCGCCGGACAGCGTGCTGCGCGTTTTCATGACGTTCAGGGCGCTGGATGCTCCGGTGGAGGTTGAGGAGCAGCAGCTTGACACCTTTGAGAGAAGCGGCTTCACGGTAATTGAGTGGGGCGGCACAGAACTCAGGTAACACTGCCTGATAAGCTTGATTTCAGCTGTGAGTTAAATAAACGGCTCTGCTTTGCCGATATACCGGCGGGCGGAGCCGTTTTTAACACAATAAAGTATTAGATCTTTTATCTTGTTAAATGTCAGCGGAGCCGCATGGCGTGCCGAGATAAAATAATGAATTTGTGCGCAAAGCGGACTATTAGCGAAAATCAGGCACAAAAGCGGAGGCGCGCATATAATGTTATGGGTAAAAATACATTGTAAAAGTGATATAAATGGTGTATCATAAATAAATACCCAATAAAACCGAATGAGGCGATGCATTTGACGAATCTTGCAGCGGACCACATGCTCGAAATTGCCGGGCAGTTCGATTTTGACGGCGAAATAATATCGCTTGAGCCGTTTGGCTGCGGGCATATCAACGATACATATCTTGTAAAAACGCGGCGTGACGGCAGGCAGTTCAAATACCTGCTTCAGCGCATAAATCATAAGGTCTTCACCTCGCCGCTCGAGGTAGTGAGCAATATAGAGAAGGTCACGTCGCATCTTCGCAAAAAGATAGCTGCGGCCGGCGGCGACCCGTCGCGCGAGACGCTTACCTTTATAGCCACGAGGCAGGGGCCGAACTTTTACATAAGCGGCAGCGGCGACTTTTTCAGGGCGTACAAATACATCGACCGCACGGTGACGTACCAGAGCGCCGACGACCCGATGCTGTTTTATCACAGCGGCAAGGCGTTCGGCAGATTTCAGCGAATGCTGGCAGATTTCGACGCCTCGCAGCTTTACGAAACGCTGCCAAGCTTTCACGACACGCGCAAAAGGTATGCCGCGCTTATGACGTCGGCCGAGTGCGACATAAAATCGCGGGCGGCGGACTGCGAGCGCGAGCTCGGCTTCGCCGAGCGGCGCAGGGATATTATGCCGGTGCTGCTGGAGCTTAAGGACAGCGGCAGGATACCCGAGCGCGTGACGCACAACGATACAAAGCTTAACAACGTCATGCTTGACGAGGATACAGGCGAGGGCGTGTGCGTCGTCGACCTCGACACCGTAATGCCGGGATTGTCACTGTATGACTTCGGCGGCTCCATAAGGTTTGGCGCCAACACAGCGGCTGAGGACGAGAGAGACCTTTCAAGGGTCGGCCTTGACCTTGAGCTTTTTGAGTATTATACGCGCGGCTATCTGTCGGAGGCAGGGGAGATACTTAACGGCACGGAGAAGGATTATCTTCCGTTTTCGGCGCTGCTCATGACGCTTGAGTGCGGCATGCGCTTTCTCACCGATTATCTCGACGGCGATGTGTATTTCAAAACTGCCTATGCTCAGCATAATCTCGACAGGTGCCGCAGCCAGTTCAGGCTCGCAGAAGACATGGAGCGCAAAATGGGCGACATGAGGCTTATTGTTGATAAATACCGATGATATATCACACCTGTTGATGTTATGTGCAAATAGATAAAAGCGGCCGAAAATACCGGCCGCTTTTTACTTAATATTATAACTGTCATAAGATATCGCCGAGGTATGCGGCGGCCGGCTTTGCTCAGAAACCGGTTTATTAAAGCAATACGTCTTACAGGAAACGCTTCAGCCCGGTAATATTGCTTTCCTCGTGCTTTAAAAGGTCATTTGCGAGAGAGATGCACTCCTTGTTCGCTTTCGGGTGGGCTTTGATAAGCTTTGTACACTTTATAACGCCCATCATGCTGCCCTGCAGCATCATTTCCGCAATGTGCGACGGGGTTTTATCAATCAGTGTGTTCATCTTTACGGATATATCAGATGATACCTTTGCCGCCGGGCTTATGCTCTCAGGCTGCTCGCCAAGCCCTGTGAGCGTGTCCTTCGCGCGCTCGTTTATGCGCTTGTATTCTCCAAGCTCTGAATAAAGCTCATCGAGCATTTTTTCATCCTTTACTGTCTTGACGAGGGTGGATATGGCTTCAACACCCATTTGAGAATTTTTATATACGCTTTTCGCTATTTCGACATTTCCACACATAAAAATATCACATCCCAATTTGTTTTGATATTAGGATGTGATAAAGAAACACAAAAATTCATATGCGCTTAAATTTTATAAGCGCGGCAAAAAAGCCGTTTTAAAACAGCAAATTATTAATAAAGGCTTAAATGCGGATTAACGTTTTGGCACCAAAAGCAGACGACTTAAAGGACAAACGCAGATATTTTCTCGCAAAAAGTATGCCGCCGCATGATTGATGAAGCCAAAGGCATCACCTGCCGCCGTAATGGTATAGAGATTGATAAGAGGCAATAACGCGGCCGATATGTATCATGCCGAATGCGGTTTGCATATCAGAATACGTTATCTGCGCTCATTGCACAAAATATTAATCATGTCCTCTACGAGCTGATGACTTTGTGCCGACAGCAGACGAAGCTTTTTGAGTATTTCCTGCTCATTTTTACTTATTATCAATATATCTTTGCGATTAAGCTTCATTTTGCTTGGCCAAGCATATTCGTCAGCGTCAGGGTCGTTAAGAATGCAGGTTTCAAGTCCGCAGTCGTCGTCTATGCCGAGCAGGTACAGCTGTGTGCATTTAAGCGCCTCAGCAAAGTTTTTCAGCTTTGACTGCGGTATATCGTTTTCACCCATTTCAATTTTATTTATGGACGAACGCGACTTATAGCCAAGCATTTCGGCTAATTGTGCCTGCGAGTAGTTGAGCTCCTGACGTCTCTTTCTTATTCTTTTACCAATATTATTGTTATTCATTGCTTTCACCACCCGGAGCTTAAATTTTCTTTTTCGTTTTTATTATACCTTATATTGAATATCAAGTAAAGGAAAACAGGATATAAACGAAAAAATTGTTTTATTAGACTTTGAAAAGAAGACTCCGCCTATGACGATAAAGGCTTAAGCATTGCAGTGCAGCTGCGGGTAATAGCGATGCGCGTGCTAATGAAAATATTGTCTGACTGCGCGTTAATTTGTGAAAATAACTATTGCCTTAGAGGTAAATATCAAATATAATTGATTAGAAAAAGGGGGAGTATGAAAATGATATTGACTGACCTTGACAAAAAGCTCTTTACACTGCATACAAAGAACATTACATATCAGATGAAGGTCGACGAGTATGGCTTTCTTCTGCATACTTATTACGGCGAGAGAATCGACGACGAGGACATGAGCAAGTTTATCCAGTATTTGTGGCGAGGCTTTTCCGGCCATCCGTACGAGATGAACGGCAGATTTGACTGGTCGCTCGACACGCTCCCGCAGGAGTATTCGACGTACGGCTCCGGCGACTATCGTTCGCCCTCGCTGCACGTTATAAACACCGACGGCAGCAGCGACTGCGACCTCAGATACAACGGCTATGAGATAATAGACGGCAAGCCCGGCATTAAGGGACTTCCGGCGACCTACGGCAGCAGTGATGAGGTGCAGACACTCAAGGTGGAGCTTCTCGATAAGATAAGCGGAATCGGCGTCGACCTTTACTATTCCGTGTTTGAGGAAAAGGATATAATAACCCGCAGCGCCGTTATTAAGAATGGCGGCAAGGGCAGGGTATGGCTCGAGCGCGCCATGTCCATGTGCGTTGATTACAATATAGTGCCGGATTTCGACATAGTTACCTTTTACGGCAGGCAGCTGGGTGAAAAATTTGTTGAGCGCACCTCGCTGCGCCACGGCAAAACCGTGATGGACAGCCTGCGCGGCTCCTCAAGCTCTCAGCAGACTCCGTTTTTTATACTTTGTGACAAAAGCACCGGCGAGACGCAGGGCAACTGCTATGCCTTCTGCCTCGTTTACAGCGGCAGCTTTATGACGGAGGTGGAAAAGGATCAGGGTGACCAGGTGCGCGTAAACATGGGCATTCAGCCGGAGTCCTTCCGCTGGGAGCTCAACGCCGGAGACGAGTTCTGCACGCCTGAGGTCATAATGAGCTTCAGCCGTGAGGGATTCGGACAGCTGTCCCGCAACTATCACAATATCATCCACCATAACCTCACACGCGGCAAGTACCATCTCTCACGCCGCCCGATACTCATCAACAACTGGGAGGCAACGTACTTCAATTTTACCGAGGAGAAGCTGCTCAAGATAGCCGAGGACGCCTCGAAGCTCGGCATTGAGATGATGGTAATGGATGACGGCTGGTTCGGCAAGCGCGACGATGCCACAAGCGGGCTCGGCGACTGGTTCGTGAACACGAAAAAGCTGCCAAGCGGCCTTACGAAGTTCTGCCAGAAGATAAACGACATGGGCATGAAGTTCGGTTTGTGGTTTGAGCCGGAGATGATATCCGAGGACAGCGATTTGTTCCGCGCTCATCCCGACTGGGTGCTGCGCACCGCCGGGCGCGACGGCATGCTCGGACGCTGCCAGTTTGTTATAGACATGTCGCGCGGCGACGTTGTCGATTATCTCTACAACTCCATAAGCAGCGTGCTCAGCAGCGCAAATATAGAATATTTCAAGTGGGACGCCAACCGCCAGATTGCAAACGCGTGGACGGCACTGCTCCCGGCAGAGCGTCAGGGCGAGGTAATGCACAGGTATGTTCTCGGACTTTATGACCTGCTGGAAAGACTGACGTCCTCCTTCCCGAACATACTGTTTGAAACATGCTCCGGCGGCGGCAACCGCTTTGACGCTGGAATGCTCTACTACGCGCCGCAGACGTGGGCCTCGGACAACTCCGACGCCTTCGCAAGGCTGTTCATACAGTACGGCACCTCGTTTATGTTCCCGGTCTCGACTATGGGCGCGCATGTGTCGGTCAGCCCGAATGAGCAGGTAGGACGCATAACTCCGCTCAAGACCCGCGGCGTGGTAGCCATGGCCGGCACCTTCGGCTATGAGCTCGACACGAATCTCATGACTGATGAGGAAAAGGAAATCGTCAAAGAGCAGGTCGAGACATACAAGAAATATTACGACCTTATAAACTACGGCGACTATTACCGTCTATCCGACCCGTACAAGACCGACAGGTATGTTGCATGGATGTTCTTGTCGGAGGATAAGTCAAAGGCGCTTGTAAACTATGTTCAGGTAAGGGCTTACTCCAATGCTCCTGCCATATATGTAAGGCTGCAGGGGCTTAAGGAAAACAGCACGTATGTAGTAAACGGCGCTGAGTACTCAGGCAAGTCGCTCATGACGTGCGGCATACCCGTGTCGAGCATGATGGGCGACATGGTTTCGCTTCAGATAGAGGTAAACGAGAAATAACCCTGCACATTTGATACAAAGAGGCGGGAAGACACAGCTCTTCCCGCCGTTTTATACGCAATTAGTTTACATAACATTTAATGATTCGAGTGATGGATTGTAAAGCTCAAAAGAAACATATGTAAGCAATAGATAAAATTTGATTTATGAAAATTTAGCTATTGTATTGCCGTTTTTAATGTATTATAATAATCTTTGATTATAAATGATTTCCAAAGGAGAAAGCAGAGAATGAAGACGATAGGCGTACTGACAAGCGGCGGCGACGCTCCCGGCATGAATGCCGCGGTAAGAGCGGTTGTCCGCACGGCTATATTTAAGGGAATAAAGGTAATAGGGATAAGGAGAGGCTATAACGGTCTGATAAACAACGACACCTCACGGCTGTATCTGAGGAGCGTGTCTGATATAATCCACAGGGGCGGCACTATTCTGTATACCGCCCGCAGTCCTGAATTCAAGACGGAGGAGGGCATGAAAAAGGCCGTAGACGTCTGCCATGAGCTCGGCATAGAGGGCATAGTCGTAATAGGCGGTGACGGCTCATACCGCGGTGCACTTGATCTGTCGAAGAGAGGCATACCGTGTGTAGGACTACCCGGAACGATAGACAACGACATAGCCTGCACCGATTATACGATAGGCTTTGACACAGCGATGAACACGGCAATGGAAATGGTTGACAGGCTGAGAGATACTGCACAGTCACACGAGCGCTGCACGGTTGTTGAGGTTATGGGACGCCGTGCCGGCTTCCTTGCACTGCATACCGGCATTGCTGTCGGCGCCACTGCCGTTTTGGTGCCGGAGGTGCCGTTTGACCTTGAGAAGGATGTAATATCCAAGATGCGTGAGACGCTGAAATCCGGCAAGAAGCATTTTATCATAGTAGTTGCCGAGGGTGTCGGCCATGTCGATGAGATGGCGAAGGAGATTGAGAGGATAACCGGTATAGAATCACGCGCTACTGTGCTTGGACATGTTCAGCGCGGCGGCTCTCCGAGCGTTCGCGACAGAGTGATTGCGAGCCAGATGGGCCACAGGGCTGTTGAGCTGCTGGCCGGCGGAACGGGCAACAGGGTAGTTGCGTACAAGGACGGCAAGATAGTCGATTATGACATAAACGAAGCTCTTGCGATGACAAAGCCGTTTGAATATGACCTTTACAAAATTGCGCACGACATAAGTATATAAATTTTTACATATTTAGAGTTTAGCTGCGCCGGCGGACATTCGTTTAGCATGTCTGCCGGCGTTTGACTGTCGATATCAGCGCGGCGCTTTGGCTGCTTTTTAACAGCCAAAGCGGGCGGAGAAAAAAGCGAAAGCAGAATGCGGACTTCTTCCGGCGCAGAGGTGCAGTGTGATCAGACTTTTGCATTGCGCCCTTTGCAAAGGCCGGCAACGGATATTCCGGGCAAAAAGGCTTTGGCTTAAGTCGCAGGGCAAAGCGTGTCGGCGGATGGCAGGAAACGAAGCGAGCCGCAAGCAGTAAAGCTTAAAAAATGATGTCTGCTTTAAACGGCGGAGGCATGCCGGCCGCGGCATGCCAAAATCAATCATCGGACGGTAGGACAGCGCGCCGCAGACATAGTCATGTCTGCTTTTATGTAAAGGGCATTTGAAGGCCAGAATATGGTCATATTAATAGATATAATTTTGAGGCGAACTGAATCAATGTGTAAGACACACCGCCGCTTCCAGCGTGTTTATGAGTTTCCGGCCGGCGCACCGTCAAAATTTGCATACAAAAAGATTGCCGGCATAAATGCCGGCAATGGCTAAAAAAAGCACAAACGCTGTTTATAGACGCTTTTTTTAATCCAATAATATTATTGTCACAGTAAAGAGGAATATACATAGGAAAAGAAAAATATATATAAAATTTGCTTGACTTTAAAAATGTATTATTATATAATAGTAAGCTGCAATAACATGGGGTGGTATACAATTTTTACAGCAAAAAACGACTGTAAAATCATTATACCACCAATATGCTTTTAATGCAACTTTCCGCAAGCAAATTATGTTTTGTGAATAAAGAAGGAGTGAACAAAAGCCTATGGCGAATGTTAAACCGGTGCAGTTCGGGGTCACCACGCGTATGAGCTTTTCAAAGATCAAAGAGGTACTGGAAATGCCGTACCTTATTGAGGTGCAGAAGAATTCTTATGAGTGGTTTTTGAAAGAGGGCCTTAAGGAAGTATTAAAGGATGTATCTGCAATTACCGATTTTACCGGAAATCTTGTATTGGAATTTACCGACTACAAGCTTGAGGACACTCCTAAATACAGCATAAACGAATGCAAGGAAAGAGACGCCACATATGCAGCGCCGCTCCGCGTTACCGCGCAGCTTCTTAACAAGGAGACGGGCGAGATAAAGGAAAGCGAGGTCTTCATGGGCGATTTTCCGCTCATGACGGACTCCGGCACGTTTGTGATAAACGGCGCCGAGCGCGTTATAGTTTCACAGCTTGTGCGCTCCCCCGGCGTTTATTACAGCTATGACATAGACAAGACCGGCAAGCACCTTTACAGCGCGACGGTCATACCCAACCGCGGCGCATGGCTTGAATATGAGACTGACCAGAATGATATTTTATATGTTCGTATAGATAAAAACCGCAAGCTGCCGATAACCACGTTCGTTCGTGCACTCGGACTTTCGTCGAACGAGCAGATAAAGGCCGTGCTCGGCGAGGATGAGAGACTTTCGGCCACGCTTGACAAGGACACCGCCGCCGATACTGAGGAGGCGCTGTCTGAGGTTTATAAAAAGCTGCGTCCCGGCGAGCCGTTTACGGTGGACGGCGCACAGTCGTATATTGAGGCGCTGTTCTTTGACAGCCGCCGCTATGACATGTCAAGGGTAGGACGCTATAAGTACAACAAAAAGCTGTCGCTGGCGCCGAGGATAGCCGGCAGAGAGCTTTTGCGCCCCATAGCCGATCCCATGACCGGCGAGATAATAGCCGACGCCGGCGAGATACTCACCAAGGAGCGCGCTGAGGAGATAGGAGCCAAGGGTGTTAAGGAAGCGTATATAAAGGTGGTCGACGCCGAGGCCAACGAGTGCGAGGTAAAGGTAATATCTAACGGCATGGTCTATATAAACGGCTTTATAGATTTTGACGTGACCGATCTCGGAATAAACGAGATGGTCCGCTTTGACGTGCTCAAGGATATACTCGAAAACAACAAGACGAAGAAGGACATACGGGAGGCCATTGAGCAGAGGCTTGACGAGCTCATGCCCAAATGCATAACGCTCGACGACATTTTTGCCACCGTCAACTATCTGCTCGGGCTTGCGCACGACGTGGGCACCACCGACGACATAGACCATTTGGGCAATAGGCGCATACGCTCGGTCGGCGAGCTGCTGCAGAATCAGTTCAGGATAGGCTTTTCGCGCATGGAGCGCGTAATACGCGAAAAAATGACGCTGCAGGCGCAGGATATGGACATCATAACGCCGCAGTCGCTCATAAACATACGTCCGGTGGTCGCCGCCGTGAAGGAGTTTTTCGGCTCGTCGCCGCTGTCGCAGTTCATGGACCAGACAAACCCGCTGGCAGAGCTTACGCATAAGCGCCGCCTTTCGGCTCTCGGCCCCGGCGGCCTTTCGAGAGACCGCGCGGGCTTTGAGGTGCGCGACGTCCATTACAGCCACTATGGAAGAATGTGTCCTATAGAGACGCCGGAAGGCCCGAACATAGGACTTATAAACTACCTCGCTACCTATGCGAGAATAAATGAATACGGCTTTATCGAGGCGCCCTTCCGCCGCGTTGACAAGGAAACCGGTGTGGTGCTGGACGAGGTCGAGTACATGACTGCCGACGTAGAGGACGATTACGTTGTGGCGCAGGCCAACGAGCCGCTCGACGAAAACAACCGCTTTAAGAACCCGAAGGTAAATTCGCGCTTCCGCGACGAGTTTATGGAGGTCGAAAGCTCCGCTGCCGATTATATGGACGTATCGCCGCGAATGGTCGTATCCGTCGCAACGGCGATGATACCCTTCCTCGAGAATGACGACGCAAACCGTGCGCTGATGGGCTCCAACATGCAGAGGCAGGCGGTGCCGCTGATGAAGACCGAAAGTCCGATAGTCGGCACGGGCATGGAGTACAAGATAGCCGTTGACTCTGGTGTTGTCGTGCTGGCAAAGCGCGACGGCGTCGTGCAGAGGGTCACGGCAAACCACATAGAGATAAAGACCGATTCCGGAGAGGTGGACCATTACCGCCTGACGAAATTCCTGCGCTCCAACCAGGGCACCTGCATAAACCAGCGTCCTATTGTGGAGTGGGGACAGAGGGTGAAAAAGGGCGACGTCATAGCCGACGGCCCGGCCACCAGCAACGGCGAGATAAGCCTTGGCAAGAATGTCCTCATAGGCTTCATGACATGGGAGGGCTATAACTACGAGGACGCCGTGCTTATAAATGAAAAGCTCGTAAAAGAGGATGTATTCACCTCTATCCATATAGAGGAATACGAGATAGAGGCCAGAGACACAAAGCTCGGCCCGGAGGAGATAACGAGAGATATACCGAACGTCGGCGAGGATGCTCTTAAGGACCTCGATGAGCGCGGCATCATACGCATAGGCGCTGAGGTGCGTGCCGGCGATATCCTGGTGGGCAAGGTAACGCCTAAGGGCGAGACGGAGCTCACGGCGGAGGAGCGTTTGCTTCGCGCCATATTCGGTGAAAAGGCGAGAGAGGTCAGGGATACCTCCCTTAAGGTGCCGCACGGCGAATACGGCACGGTAGTTGACGTAAAGGTATTCACAAGGGAGAATTCATCTGAGCTCAACCCAGGCGTCAACATGGTCGTTCGCTGCTATATCGCTCAGAAGAGGAAGATATCTGTCGGTGACAAGATGGCCGGCCGCCACGGAAACAAGGGCGTTGTATCGAGGATACTTCCGGTTGAGGATATGCCGTTTTTACCGGACGGCACCCCGCTTGACATAGTGCTCAATCCGCTGGGCGTTCCGTCGCGAATGAACATCGGACAGGTGCTCGAGGTGCATCTCGGCTATGCCGCCAAGGCGCTCGGCTGGAAGATATGCACGCCGGTCTTTGACGGCGCGCACGAGGCGGACATACGCGAGTGCCTGAAGGAGGCCGGACTGAGGGAGGACGGCAAGTCCTATCTCTATGACGGACGCACTGGCGAACGCTTTGACAATCCGGTAACAGTGGGATACATGTACTTCCTCAAGCTGCATCATCTGGTTGACGACAAGATACACGCACGCTCGACGGGCCCGTACTCGCTCGTTACGCAGCAGCCGCTCGGCGGTAAGGCGCAGTTCGGCGGTCAGAGATTCGGTGAGATGGAAGTCTGGGCGCTGGAGGCTTACGGCGCTGCATATACCCTGCAGGAGATACTGACGGTAAAATCAGACGACGTGGTCGGACGCGTAAAGACGTACGAGGCCATAGTCAAGGGACAGAATGTGCCAAAACCGGGCGTGCCGGAATCGTTCAAGGTGCTTATCAAAGAGCTGCAGTCTCTCGCGCTCGACGTAAGGGTACTTGACAGTGACGGCAATGAGATAGACTTAAAGCAGTCGTTTGACGATGACGACGACATCGGACTCAATATACCTGAGGAGCTTTCTCAGAAGGGCGATGACGGCCATATGCACGGCTTTGCTCTTGAAAATGCTGAGGGCGAGCCTATTGAGGACGAAGAGATAATGGACGACGAAGCAGAATATGCAGAATATGCAGAATATGATGATGCCGCTGATGACATGCTTACAGACGACGATGCGGAATGATTGATTTAACCGAAGGCTTTTAATAAGACGGAAAGAAGGTCAAAAATGGAATTTCATGAGTTTGAATCTATTAAAATAGGTCTTGCGTCGCCTGAGCAGATAAGAAGCTGGTCACACGGCGAGGTAAAGAAGCCGGAAACCATAAATTACCGCACACTCAAGCCGGAGCGCGACGGCCTTTTCTGCGAGCGCATTTTCGGCCCTACAAAGGACTGGGAATGCCACTGCGGGAAATATAAGAGGATAAGATACAAGGGCAAGATATGCGACCGCTGCGGCGTTGAGGTCACGCGCGCAAAGGTCCGCCGTGAGAGGATGGGAAGCATTGAGCTGGCGGCGCCTGTGTCACATATATGGTATTACAAAACCATCCCGTCGAGAATGGGACTCATGCTTGATTTATCGCCGCGTCTTTTGGAGCAGGTGCTCTATTTCTCGCAGTATATAGTCATAGACCCGAAGGATACGCCGCTGGTAAAGAAGCAGCTGCTCAATGAGAAGCAGTACCGCGACATGCGCGAAAAGTACGAGGACGATTTCGAGGCCGGCATGGGCGCTGAAGCAATAAAGAAGCTACTTGAGGAAATAGACCTCGACAAGCTGAGCGACGAGCTCAAGGAGGAGCTGGAAACCGCCACCGGTCAGAAGCGCATACGCATACTTAAGAGACTGGAGGTCGTCGAGGCTTTCCGCCTTTCGGGCAACCGTCCGGAATGGATGATACTTGACGTCATACCGGTAATTCCGCCGGATATACGCCCGATGGTACAGCTTGACGGCGGACGCTTCGCAACGTCCGACCTCAATGACCTGTACCGCAGAGTCATAAACCGCAACAACCGTCTTAAGAGACTTTTGGAGCTCGGCGCGCCGGACATCATAGTCCGCAACGAAAAGCGCATGCTTCAGGAGGCAGTGGATGCCCTGATAGACAACGGCCGCCGCGGCCGCGCCGTGACGGGTCCAAACAACCGTCCGCTCAAGTCACTGTCTGATATGCTAAAGGGCAAGCAGGGCCGCTTTCGTCAGAACCTGCTCGGCAAGCGCGTCGACTACTCCGGACGTTCGGTTATAGTCGTAGGGCCTGAGCTCAAGATATATCAGTGCGGCCTGCCGAAGGAAATGGCGCTGGAGCTGTTCAAGCCGTTTGTCATGAAGCGCCTTGTCGAGACGGGCGCCGCGGGCAACATAAAATCCGCAAGAAAAATGGTCGAGCGCGCACGCACTGAGGTGTGGGACGCACTCGAAATAGTCATAAAGGATCATCCGGTGCTGCTCAACCGCGCTCCTACGCTGCACAGGCTCGGCATACAGGCGTTTGAGCCGGTACTGGTAGAGGGACGCGCGTTAAAGCTGCATCCGCTGGTATGTACCGCATACAACGCCGACTTCGACGGCGACCAGATGGCGGTGCACGTACCGCTGTCGGCTGAGGCGCAGGCTGAGGCGCGGCTGCTCATGCTGTCGGCCAACAACCTGCTCAAGCCGTCGGACGGAAAGCCGGTAACGGTGCCTACTCAGGACATGGTGCTGGGCTCATATTACCTCACTCTTATAGACGAAAACGAGCCGGGTACCGGAAAGGTATTCAAGGACAAGGACGAGGCTATAATGGCGTACCAGGAGGGTGCTGTGGGACTGCATGCTCCCATAAGGGTACGCGTCTTCGGCGAGAAAAACGGCGAGCCGATATCGAGGATAATAGACGCCACCGTCGGCTTTATACTGTTTAACGAATCGATACCCGACGGACTCGGCTATGTCGACCGCAGCGTCGAGGGCCACGAGCTTGACCTTGAGATCGGCCTTTATGTCGGCGAGGGTGAAAAGCGCCGTACAAACAAGATAGGCAAAAAGCAGCTCGGTGATATAATCGACCGCTGCATAAAGAGGTACGGCACTACTAAGACCTCAGAAATGCTTGACAAGATAAAGGCGACGGGCTTTAAATACTCCACCCGCAGCGCCGTTACGATAGCTGTTTCCGACGCGGTCATACCGCCGGCAAAGGCAGAGCTTATAGCGCAGGCAGAGAAGAACATCGACCGCATAACGAGAGACTACCGCCGCGGCCTTATAAACAATGATGAGCGCCGCCGTCTCGTAATAGAGCAGTGGGAGGAAACGACAAATCTTGTCGCCGACGCCCTTAAGGGCAACCTTGCCGAGTTCAACCCGATAAACATGATGGTCGACTCCGGCGCCCGCGGCTCTTCGAGCCAGATAAGGCAGCTCGCCGGCATGCGCGGACTTATAGCTGATACGTCGGGCCGTACGATAGAGATACCGATACGCGCAAACTACCGCGAAGGACTTAACGTACTTGAATACTTCATATCCTCCCGCGGCGCACGTAAGGGACTGGCCGACACCGCTATAAGGACGGCTGACTCGGGATATCTTACAAGAAGGCTTGTCGATGTTGCGCAGGACGTTATCGTAAGAGAGGACGACTGCGGCACTGACGCCGGCATTTATGTGTCCGACGTGCTCAGCGACGGACAGGTGATAGAGCCGATGGAGGAGCGTCTGGTCGGACGCTATCTCATTGACCCGGCCATAGACCCGGCGACGGGCGAGGTCATCTGCGATACTGACACGATGATAACCGACGATATAGCCAAGAGGATAAGGGCTGCCGGCATAGACCGCATACAGATTCGCTCGATACTCAACTGCCATACAAAGCACGGCGTCTGCAAGAAGTGCTACGGCGCAAACCTTGCGACGGGCGAGGCGGTAGTCGTAGGCGAGGCCGTCGGAACGATAGCCGCTCAGTCCATAGGCGAGCCGGGCACGCAGCTTACGATGCGTACCTTCCACACGGGCGGTATAGCCAGTGCGGAAGATATCACACAGGGTCTCCCGCGTATACAGGAGCTGTTTGAGGCACGCAAGCCGAAGCGCGCGGCCTTTATAAGCGAGATAGACGGTACCGTGCGTATTCAGGAGGTCAAGAAGAACCGCGAGATCGTGGTGACCGACGCAGAAAACGCCGATGAGAGGAAATACACCATACCTTACGGTTACCGCATAATTGTAAGCGACGGTGACGTTATCAAAAAGGGCGATTCCCTTACAGAGGGTGCAATAAACCCGATGGACATACTCGCGGTCAACGGTACGGAGGCAGTGCAGAACTACATCATTGCTCAGGTGCAGAGCGTTTACCGCCTGCATGGTGTTGATATCAACGACAAGCACACAGAGGTCATAATCCATCAGATGATGCGCAAGGTCAAGATAGAGGAGCAGGGAGCGTCGGAGTTTTTGCCTGGCTCGCTTGTTGACAGGACCGAGGTCATTGCCGAAAACGAGAAGATAAAGCAGAGAATGAGGGACGAGGGTATAGAGCTTGAGCTTGTGACCTATCAGCCGACGCTGCTCGGCATCACAAAGGCATCGCTCGCAACGGAGTCATTCCTGTCTGCTGCATCGTTCCAGGAGACGACGCGTGTGCTCACCGACGCCGCCATAAAGGGCAAGGTCGACTCACTGTTCGGACTCAAGGAAAATGTTATAATCGGCAAGCTCATTCCGGCCGGCACCGGCATGAAAGGCTATGACGACCACAAGGATGAGCCGCTTATAGAAGAGGAGCCGTTTAATCCCGCTATAGAGGAAGACGAGATAACCTATGTCGCGGAATAAACGCGTTTAGGCGCAAAGCTGTAATATAGGCACAGCTCACGATGCGAGGCTTTATCGTATCGTGAGCTGTGTTGCATACACACACCCTAAGGTCTGTCTTACGATGCGTATTGGGAGTAAGCGCTTATAATGCTGTGCAAATCAGCTCTGTGCAATTTGATGAAAAAGCTCACAAACGGCGTTTTAGCAAAAATTTTACCTGTAATATACACGTAAAAGCCATATATCTCTTGACAAAATCATGTTTTTGGGTATATTATTAATATCGTGTGGGCGTATGCCCAAGCCTTAGGTGAAAACGGGCGACCGTTTATCATAAATATTTTTTGAGGAGGTGTAATATGCCGACCTTTAATCAGTTAGTGCGTAGAGGCAGAGAGGTCAACGTCAGGAAGTACAAGACGCCGGCTCTGCAGAAAGGCTTTAACTCACAGAAGCGCGAATACAGCGATAAGAACTCGCCGCAGAAGCGCGGTGTGTGCACGGTTGTTAAGACCATGACTCCCAAGAAGCCGAATTCTGCAATGAGAAAGGTGGCCAGGGTACGTCTTTCGAACGGTATAGAGGTAACCGCTTATATACCGGGAGTAGGCCATAATCTGCAGGAACACAGCGTTGTTTTGGTACGCGGCGGACGTGTCAGGGACCTGCCTGGTACACGTTACCACATAATCCGCGGAACGCTGGATGCACAGGGTGTATCCGGAAGGATGCAGGGCCGCTCGAAGTACGGCGCAAAGCGCCCGAAGGCCAAATAGTTAAAGAGACTTTCCTACTGTTTGCTTATACAGTGGTTTATTATAAAAGACCTCTGTATCGGCACAAACGGGACATTTCTCGAGTACCTATGATATCATTTAAATTATGAAGGAGGGAAGCGAAGTGCCAAGAAGAGGTAAGATTTCAAAACGCGATGTTTTGCCTGATCCTATATACAATTCAAAGATGGTTACACGTCTGATAAACAACGTCATGTACGACGGCAAGAGAGGCGTTGCCCAGAAGATTGTATACGGCGCATTCGAAATAATCCAGGAAAAAACCGGTAAAGAACCGCTTGAGGCTTTTGAGGAAGCAATGGAGAATGTAATGCCGCAGCTCGAAGTAAAAGCACGCAGAGTCGGCGGCTCGACCTATCAGGTCCCTATGGAGGTACGCCCCGAAAGGCGTCAGACGCTGGGACTCAGGTGGCTCACGAATTACAGCAGGACACGCTCTGAGAGAACAATGAAGGAGCGTCTTGCCGGCGAGATAATGGACGCTATAAACGGCACCGGCGGTGCTGTTAAGAAGCGCGAGGACATGCACAAGATGGCAGAGGCCAACAGGGCGTTTGCACATTATCGCTGGTAATTATTTATTTTCAGAAGTTATGAAGGAGGACAATTATGCCGAGGGAAGTTAGCCTCGAAATGACCAGGAATATTGGCATAATGGCCCACATCGACGCCGGAAAAACTACCACGACTGAGCGTATACTTTTCTACACTGGTGTTACACACAAGATGGGTGAAACTCACGAGGGTGCGGCAACGATGGACTGGATGGAGCAGGAGCAGGAAAGAGGCATAACCATAACCTCTGCTGCGACCACCTGCTTCTGGAAGGGTCACCGCATCAATATAATAGATACTCCCGGTCACGTAGACTTCACGGTTGAGGTTGAGAGATCGCTCCGCGTGCTTGACGGTTCAGTTACCGTTTTCTGCGCGAAGGGCGGCGTTGAGCCTCAGTCGGAGACAGTGTGGCGCCAGGCGGACAAATACAAGGTGCCGCGCATGGCATATATCAATAAGATGGACATAATGGGTGCGGATTTCTACCGCGTCGTGGATATGATGCATGACCGTCTTAAGTGCAATGCCGTGCCGATACAGCTGCCGATAGGGTCTGAAGACACATTTAAGGGTATAATAGACCTGGTGGAAATGAAAGCGTATGTATATTACGATGACCTCGGAAAGGATATACGCGTAGAAGAAATACCAGATGACATGAAGGAACAGGCAGAGGAATATCATCAGAAGCTGCTTGAGGCAGTTGCCGAGCAGGACGACGCCCTGCTTGAAAAATATCTTGAGGGCGAAAAGCTCACCGAGCAGGAGATAAAGACCTGCATACGCAAGGCGACGATAGCAAACCATATGGTTCCGGTCACCTGCGGTACATCATACCGCAACAAGGGCGTGCAGAAGCTTATCGACGCTATTGTCGACTACATGCCGGCTCCGGTAGACGTTCCGTCGATAAAGGGTGTAAATCCCGACACCGGTGAGGAGCTTGAGCGTCATCCGAGCGACAGTGAGCCATTCTCGGCGCTTGCCTTTAAGATAGCGGCTGACCCGTTTGTCGGAAAGCTGTGCTTCTTCCGCGTTTACTCGGGCTCTGTCAAGGCGGGCTCCACCGTGTACAACGCCACCAAGGACAATAACGAGAGAATGGGACGCATACTTCAGATGCACGCCAATCACAGGCGCGACCTTGAGGAATGCTATGCCGGCGATATAGCCGCTGCGGTCGGCCTTAAGCAGACCACAACAGGCGACACGCTGTGCGACCCGAAATCTCCGGTCATACTTGAGTCGATGGAATTCCCCGAGCCTGTTATCCGAGTGGCCATTGAGCCGAAGACGAAGGCTGGACAGGAGAAGATGGGCATAGCCCTCTCGAAGCTTGCCGAGGAGGACCCGACCTTTAAGTGCTACACCGATGAAGAAACCGGACAGACCATAATAGCCGGTATGGGCGAGCTCCACCTTGAGATTATAGTTGACCGCCTGCTCCGTGAATTCAAGGTCGAGGCTAATGTCGGCAAGCCGCAGGTTGCGTATAAGGAAACGATACGCAAGGCGGCGGACGTTGACCACAAATACGCCCGTCAGTCCGGCGGTAAGGGACAGTACGGCCATGTCAAAATTATTGCCGAGCCCAACGAACCCGGCAAGGGCTACGAGTTTATCAACAAGATTGTCGGCGGCGCCATTCCGAAGGAATATATTCCGGCTGTCGACGCCGGTATACAGGGCGCCATGCAGTCCGGAGTGCTTGCAGGCTACAACGTCGTTGACGTAAAGGTCACGCTGTACGACGGCTCATATCATGAGGTTGACTCGTCGGAGATGGCCTTTAAAATAGCCGGCTCCATGGCTTTTAAAGAGGCAATGAGGAAGGGCGACCCGGTACTGCTTGAGCCTATAATGAAGGTTGTCGTGACGACTCCTGAGGAGTATACAGGCGATGTTATAGGCGACCTCAACTCACGCCGCGGCATGATACAGGGCATGGACGCAATGTCGTCCGGCACACAGGTAACGGCTGAGGTACCGCTGTCCGAGATGTTCGGCTATGCTACTACGCTGCGTTCCAAGACGCAGGGACGCGGCAACTATGTAATGGAGCCGAGCCATTACGCCGAGGTTCCGAAGTCTGTTGCAGAGCAGATAATAAGTTCAAGGTCAAAAGGCGAGTAATTGCTTAAAATACTTGCATTTTTGGAAATAAGTTGATACAATAGCTAATAAACAAAGGCTATAATAAAAAATATTTTTATTTGTCTAAAGGAGGATAACATTAAATGGCTAAGGCACATTTTGAAAGAAACAAACCTCACGTAAATGTTGGTACAATCGGTCACGTTGACCATGGTAAGACAACTCTTACCGCTGCAATAACAAAGGTTTTGGCTATGAAGAACGGCGCCGAGTTTATGGCTTATGACCAGATAGACAAGGCTCCGGAGGAGAGGGAGCGCGGAATAACGATAAACTCCGCTCACGTTGAGTATGAGACAGACAACCGTCACTATGCTCACGTTGACTGCCCCGGCCACGCCGACTATGTAAAGAACATGATAACCGGTGCTGCTCAGATGGACGGTGCTATACTGGTTGTATCCGCTGCCGACGGCCCGATGCCTCAGACTCGTGAGCACATTCTGCTTGCCCGTCAGGTTGGTGTTCCTTATATAGTTGTTTTCATGAACAAGTGCGACCAGGTCGACGATCCTGAGCTGCTCGAGCTCGTTGAGATGGAAATCCGCGAGATGCTTTCAGAGTATGACTTCCCGGGCGACGAGATTCCTATAATAAAGGGCTCTGCTCTTAAGGCTCTTGAGAGCACAAGCACCGATCCCAATGCTGAGGAGTATAAGTGCATACTTGAGCTTATGGATGCTGTTGACAAGTTCATCCCGACTCCTGACCGCAAGGCGGATCAGCCCTTCCTTATGCCTGTTGAGGACGTATTCACCATTACCGGACGCGGCACCGTTGCAACCGGTAGGGTTGAGCGCGGCCAGCTCAAGAACGGCGAGGAAGTTGAGATAGTCGGCCTTACCGACGAGCGCAAAAAGGTTGTTGTAACCGGCATAGAGATGTTCCGTAAGATTCTTGACTATGCTGAGGCGGGCGACAACATAGGCGCTTTGCTCCGCGGCGTACAGCGCAATGAAATAGAGCGCGGCCAGGTTCTTGCAAAGCCCGGCACCATCAATCCTCACACAAAGTTCCGCGGCCAGGTTTATGTTCTGACCAAGGATGAGGGTGGACGTCATACTCCGTTCTTCAACAACTATCGTCCGCAGTTCTATTTCCGTACGACCGACGTTACCGGCGTTATCACACTGCCGGAGGGCACAGAGATGTGCATGCCTGGCGATAATGTAGAGATGGATGTTGAGCTTATCACACCTATCGCTATTGAGGCCGGACTCCGCTTCGCTATCCGTGAGGGCGGACGCACAGTCGGTTCAGGTGTTGTTTCTGCTATAGAAGGCTAATTAAAAAATAAAGCAGTTAAGCGGCAGGATAGCTCCTGCCGCTTTCTTTATATTGACAAGACAAGTATTTTGGCATATAAAAGCTATTATTTAAAGCTATGCTATATAATAAGATGCTGTTTTAGAAGCTTACAGAGGTAAAGCTATATGCTGCTTGAAAATACTCCAACGCTCGAAACTAAAAGGCTTATATTAAGAAAATTTTCTCTCAGCGATATATCAGATATGCTGATGCTTTACGGCGATGAGGAGGTTAATACATTCCTCCCATGGCTTCCGATGAAGACAGAAAAAGAAATATCCGATTATCTAAACCATGTAATTTTCCCGTGTTATGAAAGAAGTATCGCATACAACTATGCAGTAACAACGAAAACAAGCGGGCGTGTGATAGGCTATGTTCATATTAACGATATAGGAGGCGCCAATGATATAGGCTATGCGCTCTGCAGAGAGTTTTGGCACCAGGGAATTGCCTTTGAGGCTTGTTCTGCCGTAATTGACAGACTGCGTGCAGCGGACTGGCAATTTATTACGGCAACACACGACATAAATAATCTAAGCAGCGGTGCGGTGATGAGAAAGCTCGGCATGACATATCGATATTCTTACAAAGAGCAGTGGCAGCCAAAGAATATAATGGTAACCTTCAGAATGTATCAGCTTGACCTTGACGGAACAGAACGGACGTTTAATGGGTATAAGTCTAAATATCCACACTTTGTAGAGAAAATTGTGCAAGCATAATTTTTCTAAGTCTGTAAAATTGGAGAATACTATAATTCTTGATAAATTAAGGGTTACGTGTTATCATTTAACTGTATCAGCAGTGCCTAAATACGATACTGGGAATAGAGGATTTTAAATGAATGTTCTGTTTTTCAAATATGCTATAGAGGTAGAGCGCACACGCTCAATTTCACAGGCGGCGGAAAATCTATTTATGGCCCAGCCAAATCTGAGCAAGGCCATAAAGGAGATGGAGGATACACTGGGCTTTAATATATTTGAAAGAAGCTCAAAGGGCGTTATACCCACTATGCAGGGGAAGGAATTTTTGGTATATGCAAGGAATATCGTGTCGCAGCTTGAAAAAATAGACTCCATAGCAAAACCGAACAGCGCAGAGCTGCAGTCGCTCAAGGTGTCTATCCCGCGCGGCACATATGTTGCCTACGGCATGGCCAACTTTGTGCTTGGGCTCGACATGAGCAAGGGCATAGACATAAATGTGCAGGAGACAAACTCCGTTCAGACGATAAACAACATCGCCGGCGGTCAGTACGGGATAGGAATTATAAGATACCAGACGAAGTATGAAAAGTATTTTTTGGACTTTTTGTCGGAAAAGGACCTGCGGTATGAGACCATATGGGAGTTTGACAGCCTTGTACTGTTTTCAAAGGACCATAAGCTCGCCTCTCAGCCGGAAATCCGATATGAGCAGCTTGCCGATTATATAGAGATAATGCACGGTGATAACACAGTGCCGTACCTCTCTGCAAGCGACGGGCAGAATTACGAGAATCACCGCACAGATAAAAGAATATGCCTTTATGAGCGCTGCAATCAGTTTGAGCTGCTGACGAAGGTGCCAACAACATATTTGTGGGTATCGCCCATTCCGGAGGATATTTTAAACCGCTATGAGCTGGTGCAGCGCCGCTGCATAACGGAAAGCAGAAGAAGCAAGGATGTCTTAATCTATCCCTCAGGATATAAGCTCACCTCGATGGACAAACGATTTATAGACAAGCTTTATGAGGCAAAAAATGAGGTCGCCTTCGAGGAATATAACTGAGCTTAGAAAAGCAAATGAATATTTTGCCGATATATCAAAAAAGAATATTGATATGCATTTTTGATATGACCAAAGGGCCGTTTTGTCTGAAAAAATAAAAATTATGTAAAACTTAACAAATTATGTAAACCAATTTATATTAAAGACAAATTGTGCAGAATTATGTCGGATGAAAAAATGCGATAAACATGGCCTCGTTTATATATAAT
Organism: uncultured Clostridia bacterium; assembly: GCA_944412495.1. Lineage (GTDB taxonomy): Bacteria > Bacillota > Clostridia > Oscillospirales > Acutalibacteraceae > Timburyella. The sequence goes on from CALYBL010000017.1 coordinate 127,612, forward strand.
TTGTTAATGCCAACTGATTGATTGACATAATTCAATCGATAGTTTTGTATCGATAAATGTATATCGATATGCAATTATTATATTTACATATTGATTATTATTTGATAAAATCTAAAAGAACGCAGAGCTTTAAGACTATTTTAAAATTTGAGCAATGGAGGAATTAAGTATGGCGAGATTTACTTTACCGAGAGATTTGTATCACGGAAAGGGTGCATTGGAGCAGCTTAAGTCACTCGAAGGCAAAAGGGCAATGATATGTGTCGGCGGCAGCTCAATGCAGAAGTTCGGTTTTCTTGACAGGGCGAAGCAGTACCTTAAAGAGGCCGGAATGGAAGTAGAAGTATTTGAGGGAATTGAGTCTGACCCGTCGGTCGAGACTGTTATGAAGGGCGCTGACGCCATGCTGAAATTCCAGCCCGACTGGATAGTAGCTATGGGCGGCGGCTCTCCGATAGATGCCGCAAAGGCAATGTGGATAAAGTATGAGTATCCTGACATCACCTTTGAGGAGATGTGCAAGGTATTCGGAATACCGAAGCTGCGCAGAAAGGCACAGTTCTGTGCTATTCCTTCAACCTCCGGTACAGCGACCGAGGTAACGGCTTTCTCCATAATCACCGATTACAGCAAGGGCATAAAATATCCTATAGCTGACTTTGAAATTACGCCGGACGTTGCGATAGTCGACCCGGATTTGGCTGAGACGATGCCTAAAAAGCTGGTTGCACATACCGGTATGGACGCCATGACGCACGCTATCGAGGCGTATGTTTCGACTGCAAACTGCAATTACACCGATCCGCTTGCGATATTTGCAATAAGGATGATACAAAACGACCTTGTAGATTCCTACAACGGCGATATGTCCAAGAGGGATGCCATGCACGACGCTCAGTGCCTTGCCGGCATGGCCTTCTCCAACGCTTTGCTGGGTATAGTACACTCTATGGCGCATAAGACAGGTGCGGCCTTTGCCGATTACGGCGCACACATCATCCACGGCGCCGCGAACGCGATGTATTTGCCGAAGGTCATCGCCTTCAACGCTAAGGATGAGACGGCTGCTAAGCGCTATGCGGCGATAGCCGACGAAATGAAGCTCGGCGGCAGCAGCGTTGAGGAAAAGATAAGACTGCTTATAGATTATCTGCGCGGAATGAACGACAAGCTCAACATACCGCACTGCATAAAGAATTACGGCGCCGACAGCTATCCGACAGAGAACGGCTTTGTGCCTGAGAATGTCTTCCTTGAGAGACTGCCGGAGATTGCCAAGAACGCCATCGGCGATGCCTGCACGGGCTCCAACCCGCGTCAGCCGAGCCAGGAGGAGATGGAAAAGCTTCTTAAGTGCTGCTACTACGACGAGGAAGTTGACTTCTAAGCTTGAGCCATACATAGCGGCTGCTGCTTGATTAATTTGCGGCAGCCGCTTTCACGCGTTATATAGACGCTTTTTATACTGAAAAGGGAGACATTATAATGTACAAAATTCTTGAAAAAAGAGAGCTCAATCCCACAGTAACGCTCATGGTGGTAGATGCCCCGCTGGTTGCAAAGAAGGGCGAGCCGGGGCAGTTTATCATCCTGCGCGTAGACGAGGAGGGTGAGCGAATCCCCCTTACCATTGCCGATTATGACAGGGAAAAGGGCACGGTTACGATAATATTTCAGGTGGTCGGCGCTACGACGGAAAAGCTCAATCATTTAAACGAGGGCGATTATATTCACGACTTTGTCGGCCCGCTGGGACGAGCAACAAAGACGGAGGGGCTCAAAAAGGTCGCCGTTGTCGGCGGCGGCGTCGGCTGTGCCATCGCATATCCCGTTACAAAGAAGCTGCATGAGCAGGGCTGCGAGGTTCACGCCATAGCGGGATTCAGAAGCAAGGACCTTGTGATATTAGAGGACGAGTTTGAGAAAAACAGCACGAAATTCGTCAGGATGAGCGACGACGGCACATGGGGTGACAAGGGTCTTGTCACCGACGCACTGCGCAAGCTTATTGAAAGCGGCGAGACATACGACGAGGTCATAACAATAGGTCCGCTGATAATGATGAAATTCGTATGCGCACTCACCAAGGAATATGGGATAAAGACGGTCGCAAGCATGAATCCGATAATGGTCGACGGCACCGGCATGTGCGGCGGCTGCCGCCTTACGGTCGGCGGCGAGACGAAGTTCGCCTGCGTTGACGGACCGGAGTTTGACGGACATGAAATAGATTTTGATGAGGCCATGGCGCGCGGTGCGACATATAAGGATTTCGAGCGTCATGCCTATGAGGAAACCTGCAATCTTTTTAAAGCGGAGGTAAAGTAAGATGCCTAATATGTCTCTTAAGAAAAACGAAATGCCCTCACAGAGCCCGGAGGTAAGGCGCAGCAATTTTAAAGAGGTTGCGCTCGGCTACACTGAGGAGCAGGCGATAGACGAGGCTCAGCGCTGCCTCCACTGCAAGCATAAGCCGTGCGTAAGCGGCTGCCCTGTGCAGATAAATATTCCAGAGTTTATAAAAGAAGTGGCAGAGGGAAATTTTGAGAAAGCGTACGAAATAATATCAGAGTCGAGCTCACTGCCCGCCGTGTGCGGAAGGGTATGCCCGCAGGAGACTCAGTGCGAGCAGAAATGCGTCCGCGGCATAAAGGGAGAGCCGGTTGCGATAGGCCGTCTTGAGCGCTTTGTGGCGGATTATCACAACGCTCACAGTGAGGAAAAGGCGAAGGCTCCGGCGAAAAACGGCCACAAGGTAGCTGTCATAGGCTCCGGCCCTGCCGGCCTTACCTGCGCCGGCGACCTGGCCAAGAAGGGCTATGACGTAACGGTGTTCGAGGCGCTGCATCTGGCCGGCGGTGTGCTGGTATACGGCATACCGGAGTTCCGTCTGCCGAAATCCATAGTGCAAAAGGAAATTGACACGCTCAAGGAGATAGGTGTTAAGGTCGAGACAAACGTTGTTGTCGGCAAAACCTTCTCCATAGATGAGCTGCTGGACGAATACAAGTTCGAGGCTGTATTCATAGGCTCCGGCGCCGGTCTGCCAAAGTTCATGAACATAAAGGGCGAGAACTTAAAGGGCGTATATTCTGCAAATGAATTTTTAACGCGTATAAATCTTATGAAGGCCTATAAGCCGGACAGCAGCACGCCTGTCCAGCACAGTAAGCATGTGTCGGTTGTCGGCGGCGGCAACGTCGCGATGGACGCTGCAAGATGCGCGCGCAGGCTTGGTGCAGAGGTTACGGTAGTCTACCGCCGCACAGAGGCGGAACTTCCGGCACGCCGCGAAGAGGTCGAGCATGCCATGGAAGAGGGAATAGAGTTTAAATTCCTGACAAATCCCGTTAAGATAACCGGCGACGATAATGGCTGGGTAAACGGACTTATCTGCCGCCAGATGGAGCTTGGCGAGCCGGACGAGTCGGGACGCAGGCGCCCGATTCCGGTGGAGGGCAGCGACTTTACGCTCAACACCGACTGCGTGATAATGGCGCTCGGCACATCACCGAACCCGCTGATAAAATCTACCACGAAGGGCCTTGAGACCCAAAAATGGGGCGGTATAATAGCCGACGAGGAGACCGGACTCACCTCCAGAGAGGGAGTATATGCCGGCGGTGACGCTGTTACAGGCGCTGCAACCGTTATACTTGCAATGGGCGCCGGCAAAAACGCCGCCGCGGCTATTGACGAGTATCTGCGGAACAAAGGGGAATAGCATATGTCCAATGCAAACCCGATATCTACACAGACATTAAGGCGCCTGCCTACATATTATGACTATCTTAAATCACTGCCCGCGGAGGTGAAGAACATATCCGCTACCTCCATAGCGAGAGAGCTCCGGCTTAACGATGTTCAGGTGCGCAAGGATTTGGCGCTGGTGAGCGGCGGCGGGAAGCCGAAGGTGGGATATGTGGTTGAGCATCTGATAGACGATATAGGGCGTTATCTGAGATATGACTATGTAGACAGGGCTGTTTTGGCGGGCGCAGGCAATATGGGCCACGCGCTCATGTGCTACGAGGGCTTTGCCCGGTACGGTCTGGATATAGTGACGGCGTTCGACAACAACGCCGGCGTTATAGGTACATATATAAACGGAAAGCGTGTGCTGCCCATAGAGGAAATGGGCAGCATATGCTCAAAGCAGGATATAAAGATAGGTATTATCACGGTGCCGGCCGCGGCGGCTCAGGATGTCTGCAATATAATGGTACAGAGCGGCATAAAGGCGATATGGAACTTTGCCGCGGTAAAGCTCAACACGCCGAAGGGCGTTATTGTGCAGAACGAGGATCTTGTGGCCTCGCTTGCGGTGCTGTCGCGGCATTTGAAGCAGGGCGGTGACGAAGCATAACGCCGTTTATGCTAAAGACACGGGCACAACACGCTTTATACATATTTGCTGTGCGCCAAAAATTCATTTGAAATTCGGACGGCCCGGACGGCCAATAGCGGAGCGGCTCCTTCGCCGTCATTGTACGGCTCGCCGCACACAGCGCCGGAGCGGCGGCTTTGTCAGACTCCGGCACTGATGCGGCGGATATTTTGGTGCTGCACAGGATTTTAGGAATAAAAAATAAAAAAGACAGGTAAGGAGAATATTTATGCCAAGTGAGCTGCGTGAAGGAATAACAGGCAGCAGTGAGACATTAGTTGATGAGAGCAACACAGCTCTTGCCATGGGCAGCGGCGAGCTGGAGGTTTTTGCCACTCCGGCAATGGTCGCGCTGATGGAGGAGGCCGCCGCTGAGAGCGTAAAGCCGTATTTGGATGAAAACAGCACCACTGTCGGCACGGCGCTCAATGTGGAGCATATATCCGCCACGCCAATAGGTGTAAGCGTGAGATGTGAAAGCGAGCTTTGCCATATAGACGGCAGGAAGCTCGTGTTCAACGTGACGGCGTTTGACGCCGCAGGCGTTATAGGAAAGGGACGGCATGAGCGCTTTATTGTCGAAAAGGAGCGCTTTATGAAAAAGGCCGAAGCCAAAAGAGCAGAGCAGTAAGTCCATAGGGGGCTGAAAGGAGAACGGCCGGTGTGCAGTCAGAGAATGCCGTACGGCCGGAAGTAAATACGGATTCAACATGATTTCTGCGGCCAAAAAACGGCCGCTGAAATTGTGTTTTGAATAAAGGCAATCTGTTTGGAGGTAAGTATGAACGAAAACTTTGACTATGGTGTAGTCGACGGGATACTTGAAGAATTAGGCTGCAGTGAAACCAACATTATAGCTATACTTCAGAGTGTTCAGGAGCACTACCGCTATCTTCCGCGCGAGGTATTTCCGTATCTTGCGCTAAAGCTCGGTGTGCCGGAAGCGCAGATTTACAGCGTGGCGACCTTTTACGAGAATTTCTCGCTTGAGCCGAAGGGCAAGTTTATAATAAAGGTCTGCGACGGCACCGCCTGCCACGTGCGCAAATCGATACCGATACTCGAACGTCTGCGCGGCGAGCTTGAGTTGTCTGACAAAAAGCACACGACGGACGATCTGTCGTTTACGGTAGAGACGGTCTCGTGCCTCGGCGCCTGCGGCCTGGCGCCGGTAATTACCGTTAATGACAAGGTATATCCGGCAATGTCGCCGGAAAAGGTGTCGGCACTTTTGGACGAGCTTAAGGAAGAGGTGTAGTATGAAGCTTAAGAATCAGAAGGACTTGGATAAAATCCGAGATATATACGCAAATTCACTCAAACACGAGACGAAGAAGATACTTGTCTGCGCCGGCACCGGCTGTGTGTCGAGCGGCTCGCTGGAGATATTCGACCGGCTGACCGAGCTTTTAAAGGACAGGGACATAAAATGTTCTGTGCAGCTTGAGAAGGAGCCGCACGGCGACAGTGTAGGCGTCAAAAAGAGCGGCTGCCACGGCTTTTGCGAGATGGGCCCGCTGGTGAGGATAGAGCCGCAGGGCTGGCTTTACACCAAGGTTCAGCTGTCCGACTGCGAGGATATAATAGACAAAACCGTAATAAACGGCGAGCATATAGAGCGCCTTGCCTATCAGAAGGGCGGCAAGGTATGCAAGAAGCAGGACGACATCCCGTTTTACAAAAAGCAGACCCGCCTTGTTTTGGAGCACTGCGGGCATATAGACTCCACCTCCATAAACGAGTATTTAGGGATGGGCGGCTACAAGGCGTTTGAGAAGGCGCTGTTTGAAATGAGCGCAGACGAGATAATAAACGAGATAAGCGAATCCAACCTGCGCGGCAGAGGCGGCGGCGGCTTCCCGGCCGGCCGCAAATGGTCACAGGTGAAGCGCCAGACGGCCGAGCAGAAATATGTAGTCTGCAACGGCGACGAGGGTGACCCCGGCGCGTTTATGGACCGCAGCATTATGGAAGGCGACCCCCACCGTATGCTGGAGGGAATGATGATAGCCGGCCTTGCCTGCGGCGCCAGCGAGGGCTACATATACGTCCGCGCGGAATATCCTCTGGCGGTATCGAGGCTGCGTACGGCGATCGACCAGGCAAAGGAGCTGGGCCTGCTGGGCGACAACATACTCGGCACGGACTTCAGCTTTAATCTGCATATAAACCGCGGCGCCGGCGCATTTGTGTGCGGTGAAGGCAGCGCGCTTACGGCATCTATCGAGGGCAAGCGCGGCATGCCGAGGGTAAAGCCTCCGCGCACCGTTGAGCACGGCCTGTTCAATATGCCGACGGTGCTCAATAACGTTGAGACGTACGCAAACGTCCCGCTGATAATCAACAGGGGCGCTGCGTGGTATAAATCGATAGGTCCGGAGAACAGTCCAGGAACAAAGGCGTTTGCCCTTACCGGCAACATAGAGAACACCGGGCTTATAGAGGTACCGATGGGCACCACTCTGCGCGAGGTCATATTCGACATCGGCGGCGGCATGCGCGGCGGCGGAGAGTTCAAGGCCGTGCAGATAGGCGGCCCGTCCGGCGGCTGCCTTACCAAGGAGCATCTTGACCTTCCGCTCGACTTTGACTCGCTTAAAAAGGCCGGCGCCATGATAGGCTCCGGCGGTCTGGTGGTAATGGACGACAAGACCTGCATGGTAGAGGTCGCGCGGTTCTTCATGAACTTTACGCAGAACGAATCCTGCGGCAAGTGCGTTCCCTGCCGCGAGGGCACAAAGCGCATGCTTGAGATACTCGAGAGGATAGTCGACGGCAAGGGCGAGGACGGCGACATAGAGCTGCTGCTCGAGCTGGCCGACACAATATCGGCAACAGCGCTTTGCGGACTCGGCAAGACGGCGGCGTTCCCGGTGGTCAGCACGATAAAGAGCTTCAGGGACGAGTACGAGGCGCATATATACGATAAGCGCTGCCCGGCCGGCAACTGCCAGAAGCTAAAGAGAATAGAAATTGTGCCGGAGCTGTGCAAGGGCTGTTCAAAGTGCTCGCGCATATGCCCCGTAAGCGCAATAAGCGGCAAGGTGAAGGAGCCGTTTGTGATAGACCAGTCTAAATGCATAAAATGCGGGGCATGCTTAGAGTCCTGCCCCTTCCACGCGATAAAGGAGAATTAGTTAATGGAAAAAAAGGAATTTATGACGATAGACGGAATACCGGTGGAAATAAACGGCGAGAAGAATCTGCTTGAGCTTATACGCAAGGTTGGCATAAAGATGCCCACATTCTGCTATCACACCGATTTGTCGGTGTACGGCGCCTGCCGCATGTGCATGGTTGAAAACGAATGGGGAACGCTTGACGCCGCCTGCTCCACTCCGCCCAAGGCCGGCATGAAGATAAGGACAAATACCGAGCGTCTGCGCAAATACCGCAAGAATATACTCGAGCTGCTGCTTGCCAATCACTGCCGTGACTGCACGACCTGCGACAATAACGGCCAGTGCAAGCTTCAGGATTTGGCCATGCGTTTTAATATAGAGGGCGTGCGCTTCCCGAACACGGCGGCCAAGCCGAAAATAGACGATTCCTCCGTCTGCATAACGCGCGACGCGCACAAGTGCATTCTCTGCGGCGACTGCGTCCGCATGTGCAATGAGATACAGAATGTCGGCGCCATAGACTTTGCGCACCGCGGCTCTAAAATGACGATAAGCACGGCTTTCGACAAGCCGCTGTCTGAGTCCCCGTGCGTCGGCTGCGGCCAGTGCGCGGCGGTATGCCCGACGGGCGCGATAGTCGTTAAAAACGATATACGCCGCGTGTGGGATGCTCTGGACGACGAGAATGTTCGGGTGTCTGTGCAGATAGCGCCGGCGGTCCGAGTGGCGATGAGCAAGGAGCTTCGCATGAAGGACGGCGAGAACTATATCGGCCGTATCGTGGCGGCGTTGCACCGCATGGGCTTTGACGAGGTATATGACACCTCCACCGGTGCGGACCTTACGGTAATGGAGGAGTCGGCCGAGCTTGTGGAGAAGCTTGACAAGAATCTCAACAGCGATATGCCGCTGTTTACCTCCTGCTGTCCGGCGTGGGTGCAGTACTGCGAGAAGAAATATCCCGAGCTGCTGCCCTTCATCTCTACCTCGCGTTCACCGATGCAGATGTTTGCGTCCGTTATAAAGGAAAATGCCAAGACCTACTCGCAAAAGCACTTCCACGTGGCCGTAATGCCATGCACCGCCAAGAAATTCGAGGCTTCACGCGACGAGTTCAAGACAAAGGGGATACCCAATGTCGATGCGGTAATAACGACGCAGGAGTTTATACGCATGATAAAGGAATCGGGAGTGCTGTTCAGAGAGCTTGAGCCGGAGGCGGTGGACATGCCGTTCGGCATGATGACCGGTGCCGGCGTTATCTTCGGCGTGACCGGCGGTGTTACCGAGGCAGTGCTCCGCCGCATATCCGATGATAAATCCGGAACAGCTATTATGTCCATTGCTTATCAGGGCGTAAGAGGTCTTGACGGAGTAAAGGAAACGACGATAAAATACGGCGGCAGAGACGTGCGGATAGGAATAGTAAGCGGGCTTAAGAACGCCGATAATCTCATACAGCGCATCAAGGCCGGCGAGCACTTTGACTTTGTAGAGGTCATGGCGTGTCCCGGTGGCTGCATCAACGGCGCCGGCCAGCCCTTTTCCGGCACCTCGGATGTTAAGGAGAAGAGGGGCAAGGGCCTTTACTCCGCCGACAAGATGTGTAATATCAAGAGCTCGGACGACAATCCGCTTATGGCAATGCTTTACGGCGGCCTGCTCGAGGGACGCACACATGAGCTGCTGCATGTCGATTATACCGCAGGCAGGGACAAGTAATATTTTGCGCGCCTGTACCTGTACACATATCTTAAAAATTCTCAGGAGGATTGATTCAGGCGCGCTGCATATTGATATATATGCTAAAACGCGGCGCGATGCTTAATACGCTTGCAATGCACGGGAATGCGGGATTTTTTAAACGCCTCATGCCTTTTTGACGGTGAGAATTTTGAAGGGAAATATCCGCTGCGTATTGACAAGCGCATGTATGAAGAATATAATAATAAAGAAATAAAAAGCTGTCTTCAGGGCGGGGTGAAAGTCCCCACCGGCGGTAATGCGGATTATTCCGACGAGCCCGCGAGCATAGAGCAGGATTCCGGTGCGATTCCGGAGCCGACGGTACAGTCCGGATGAAAGAAGAGGCATCTGCGCAAAGCGGCAGATAGGTGACTTAAAGCCCTGTGATTTATCACAGGGCTTTTTTATACCTCTAAAGGCAGCGGAAAAGAGGTAAATTATATGAAAGCAAAATCAAAAATGAACGTTTACAGGCTTACTACAGTAGCTGTGATGGCGGCGCTGTCAATAGCGATACAGCTGCTCATTCCGGAGATTCCGATATTTCCGCCGTCATTCAAGCTGGGCTTTGCGCTGGTGCCGGCAATAATAACGGCGCTTGTGGCAGGTCCCGTGTCGGGGATTTTGGTAGTGCTTATCACCAATATCGCCGATATAATAAAGTCAGACTCGCTGGGCATGGGCCAGCTGATAAACATAGTCATGGGAGTGGCGTGTATATTCTTCCTTATGTCTTTTTACAGGCTGCTTGGCAGAAAGCGCGACTCGTCTGAGGGACTAAAGGCAAAGCCGTATTTTATTTCGGCGGTGATAACCACGCCGCTTATGGCAGTAGTCGGGATAGTGGTAAACTTTATACTCATGCCGCTTTATCTTTATATCTTCGCCGGAAATGCCGTGGATTTCGCAGAGGTAGTAAATATAGTAATATTTGCGAGCGTGCCATTTAACCTCATAAAGTTCGGCATACTTACTATAGCGTTTTATCCGGTTTATTACGCCATAGTCAGGTCGACAAGGAACATAAGCCACTATATTACAAAAACCGTTTGACATAAGTGTGTATGGATGCTATAATAGCGTAGACAAATGTGTACAGCTTAATCGTATCTGCTGATATACGGCGGCGATACCGTAGATGTTCCGCTCATATTAATGAAAGCGGTAAAAATTAAATAGTCTTATCAAGAGCGACTGAGGGAACAGGCCCTGTGACGTCCGGCAACCTGCCATGTGCGGCAAGGTGCTACATCCTGCGGTTTAAACCGGGAGATAAGTAAGCTTACAGCCCGCTGTTTAAGCGGGCTGATTTTTATGCCTTATGATGCGGATAACTTCTTACTGCCGTAACAGTGAAAAGCCTGTTTTATAAAAAGAGGTTTACTCTATACGCTGTTCTGCATAAAATGAATGTAGCGCACTCGGATTAAGGCGGATATATTTCCTCGGGCCGGGAATAACCGTCACGCAGCAGAGAAAAGCGGGCGTGCATCTGCCACCATTACCTGCGCAGAAGTTTTTTCAAAGCGGCGGCATATAAGGAGTGAACGGCTTGCTTCGCGCGGCGGGGAAGAGCATCGGAGGGAAAAGCACATGTGACCTGTGTCCCTGCCGCCGACAGGCATATTTCAGCCTTGGTTCTGCATTGCACGGTTCCGGCTCAGGCTTAAGGATGCTCAGTGAATTTTCGGCCATGATGCGTTGCCGCGCCGGAATATTGCTTGCCGCTGACTGAAAATAGGTATTTAAGCTGTTTCATGCGCCAAAAAACACGTTGTCTGCTTTATACGATAAAAGCTGCTTTAATTATTAATATATGGGAGGAATTCAAGTGAGAAAGCTGTTTACATCAGAATCGGTTACCGAGGGGCATCCGGATAAGGTCTGCGACCAGATATCGGACGCCATACTCGACGATATACTGTCAAAGGACCCGTCTGCCCGTGTGGCCTGCGAGACCTTCTGCACCACCGGCATAATAAACGTTATGGGTGAGATATCCACCGACTGCTATGTCGATATACCAAAAATAGTGCGCAGGGTGGTGCTTGACATCGGCTATGACAGTTCTGACATAGGCTTTGACGGCAACAGCTGTGCCGTAGTGACGTCCATAGACGAGCAGTCGCCTGATATTGCCCTCGGCGTTGATAAATCTCTTGAGGCCAAGGGCGGGGAAACCGGCTCCGACTTTGAAAACGGCGCCGGTGACCAGGGCATGATGTTTGGATACGCCTGCAGCGAGACGGACGCATATATGCCGCTGCCTATCTACCTTGCGCACCGCCTGTCCGAGCGCCTCACGGACGTCCGCCGCAGCGGCGCGCTCAAATATCTGCGCCCGGACGGAAAAACACAGGTAACGGTAGAGTATGAGGACGACCGTCCTGTGCGGATAGAGGCCGTAGTTGTGTCCGCGCAGCATGATGCAGACGTATCGCTCGAGACGATACGCCGCGACATAATAGAAAACGTGATAAATCCGATAATACCGGCGGGACTTATTGACGATAACACAAAGATATTCGTAAACCCGACCGGCAGATTTGTGACCGGAGGCCCCAAGGGCGACACCGGCCTTACCGGACGCAAGATAATCGTCGATACATACGGCGGATACGCACGGCACGGCGGCGGCGCCTTCTCGGGCAAGGACCCGACAAAGGTCGACCGCTCGGCTGCTTACGCCGCGCGGCATATTGCGAAAAATATAGTAGCGGCGGGCGCGGCAGAGCGGTGTGAAATTCAGCTTGCTTATGCGATAGGCGTTGCAAATCCCGTCTCGGTAAACGTGGATACCTTCGGCACGGGAGCTGTGAGCGATGAAAGGCTGAGCGACATGGTGAAAAAGCTGTTTGACCTTCGCCCTGCGGCGATAATAAAGGAGCTTGACCTGCGCAGGCCGATATACCGCAAGACCTCCAACTACGGTCACTTCGGCCGCAGCTGTGAGGAGTTTACGTGGGAGCGCCTCGACAGGGTGGAGGATATAAAAAAGGAGCTCGGCATATAAGCTTGCCTAAGGCCCGGCAGACGAGACCCGTATGCGTTAAGGCAGTGCTGATATAAGAAAGCTGTATGAGTGAACGTTCATCAGCAGAAGGCTGCCGTCTGTGCAGAGCTATGACACACGAACGCATGACGAGGTCCCATGTGCTTTTAAGCCTGCTGTACGGCGGCCGTGTAAAAATAAGGCATTATCGGAATTTTAAGGGAGTTGTTAAATTTGCCTGCAAAAAATGATATAATAAAAAATACACAGTGCTTTGTCCTTGATATGGACGGAACAATTTATCTAGGCGACAGGCTGTTTGATTTTACAACGGAATTTCTCAGCACAGTGGAGCGCTGCGGCAAGGAATATGTGTTTTACACCAATAATTCCTCAAAAAACGCAGACGCGTACATAAGCAAGCTGAAGAATATGGGTATCGCCGTGACGGCGGATAAAATGCTCATTTCAAATCAGGTGATAATCCAGTATATGCTGAGCAATTACGCTAAAAAAAGCGTGTATATAGTCGGCACGCGGTATCTCATAGACGACTTTAAGGCCGCAGGAATAAAAGTGGCTGACGGAAGAGATGCGGATATGGTGGTGCTGGGGTTTGACACCACGCTCACATATGAAAAGCTGTGTATTGCCTGCGACATGGTAAGGGACGGCAAGAAGATACTCGGCGTCAATCCCGACCTCAACTGCCCGACTGACGGCGGCTTTATACCCGACTGCGGCTCGATGGCGGCGCTCATAGAAAGCTCCACCGGCGTAAGGCCGGAGTTTTTCGGCAAGCCGTCGAAGCATACGCTGGAATATGTAAAGCAGTGCACCGGCAAACGCGAGGAAAGCATAACCTTTATAGGCGACAGGCTTTACACCGACATAGCGATAGCCGAGGGCACCACTGCACATTCAATACTTGTGCTTACGGGCGAAAGCAGCCTCTCCGACGTAGAGCAGGGCGGATATCACCCCGACGCTATATGCGGCTCTTTGGCGGAGATAACGGACATACTCAAGGACATATATAAGCTGTAAATAAAATGTTGGAGGTAAAATCTTGCCGGCAGCAATGACACATTACATCCACGCACAGAAGGTGATGAAGGAGCTGGACGCGCGCGGGATAGATACCGACGCCAAAATGGTGCTGTGGGGCGCACAGGGACCCGATATCATGTATTTTCACCGGGCAATGCCGTATCAGCTCGGGAAAAGCCTGAGGAGAGTGGGCTCGTTTCTTCACAAATCCGGGCCAGAGCGCTTTTTCAGGATTATGGCCGAGCTGTGCAGGAACGCTTACAGTGACGTTTTATCATATGCGTACGGATTTTTATGCCATTATTCACTTGACAGGACGGCTCACCCGTATGTCTACGCCATGCAGGAGGCGTATGCGGAGCGCGAAGGGGTGAAATATAACCACTCGTATATACATAACGCCATAGAGCATAACATAGACGTTATAATTCTGAAAAAGGAAAAATCACTGCGCCCGGCAGAGGTGAATATAGACGATATGCTTTCTCCGGACGAGAGCGTGATAAAGCGACAGTCCGAGCTTTTAAGCGCGGTGCTGGCAGAGACGATGCAGGATCAAAAAGTCACAGCAAAAAAAATAGGTCAGGCTTTTTCGGATATGCGCCGCAACACGCTTATGATGATTGACCGCGGCGCAAAGAAGAAAATAGTGCTGCGCCTTGAGAAAATACTTCATACCGGCCCGGCGCTGTCCTCGCTTATAGAGGGAGAGGAGAGCGACGGGATGATGGATTATATGAATTTGGAGAGGAATGACTGGCGGAATCCTTTCGACAAGGACTCGAAGGCCAGCAGCGAAACCTTTTATGAGGTGCTTGACAGGGCTGTGTGCGATACCGTGAAGCTGATACTCGGCTTTATTAAATATAGGGACGGCGGCTTTGACGGAAGCATAACCGGCAACGTCACCTTTAACCGCGGAATAGCCGTAGAGTCAGAGAACTGACGGATGGTGACGCAGCTTTGCAGTTCACCGCCGAAGAATATGTAATATATGGTCCATATGCAGAATTTTGGGATGGCTTTGATGCCGGCACAGGAGTCTTGATGCCGGATGAAATATGTATCGCTTACCTGGAAAGGTCCTATCGCCGAAAACAATATGGAATATAGCTTTGTGATAATCGTTGGTGCACGGCTTTGGCATGTTAAGCATCAATGCAGTGTGCCGATTAAGACCTGCCGCATTTTCAGTGATTTGTGTCGCCTTCATCAGGATAAAACGTCGGGCCGTTACGTGCGGATAAAAGTCTTTAACTCGGCTTGGCCGTGCGATGTCCCTTCCGGCATTGCCAAAGCCGGGAGCTTGATATATTTACATTATTTACCGCTGAGCCTTTTTCATTCCTGCCAATAATGGCATCAAAAGCAGAATATCTGATGTGGTAACAATTGTTTTTACATTTCCGATATTCCCCTTGAAGCCTATCAAGGCAGGCTCACTATCATCGGGTGTATATCACCAGCCGTGAAAATTGCATCAGCAGTAACCGGCAAATCTCCAGACAAGGCATGGCTTCTTTTTTTGTAAGCCGCCCTGTGGTTACATCCATGTCCAATGACCTTGGCCGCTACAAAAACAGAATGTATCAAACGCAAAAAAATATTGCATTAACAATAATGCTTGCCTGTTTATGTATGCCTGTGACTATAGACACAGCCCGGCATAATTTTAAGGAATCAGGCAGCAGACCTTTATAATGCTCATTCAAACCGCCGGCTTTCAGTCTGCACTGGCCGAGAACAAATATTACATAAACTTATTTTGTGAGGAGAGATGACATTGAAAAGAATAAAGAGCTTTGATATAGACCATACAAAGCTTACTCCCGGGATATACCTGTCGCGCTCCGACGGCGACACGGTGACGTATGATCTGCGCACAAGACTGCCGAACAGCGGAAATTACATGGACTGTGACGCCATACATACGATAGAGCATCTTTTTGCGACATACGTGCGCAATTCTGAATATTCGGACAAAATAATATATTTTGGTCCCATGGGCTGCCGCACCGGCTTTTATTTTATCGTAAGCGGCATGTCAGAGGATGAGGTCATAGCACTTGTAAAAGAAGCGGTGAAGTTTATCGCCGATTATAACGGTGAAATTCCCGGCGCGACGGAAAAGGAATGCGGCAATTACAGAGAGCACAGCCTGCCGAAGGCAAAGGAAGAAGCTGCCAAATATTACAGCATTGTGAAAAATTGGAATATTAACGACCTGAAATATCCAGAATAATTATGCATATTATACAAAAGACTCCTGACATAAATATATAGTGTGACAAATCGGTTACAAAAAGGTTGCAATTTTGTTACAACTTGATATAATAGTATCAGTAGGTAACATTATTGTAACCTTTATTTTTTATGAAAGGAGCTGGATGTATGTATCGCTTACCGGAAAAAACCGTATCAGCGGCAGGAAGCGGGTCACAGCATGCCAGCGCTTTTAAACGGACAAACAGCTTTTTAAAATGTCTTTCAGCATGCGGCAAAAGCGCCGCAGCTTTGGCGGCTCATGCGGCCGGCATCATAAAAAAGCCCTTTACCGCGTTTAAATCGCAGGTGTCAGATAATAAAAACAGAAAAGAGCACAGCTCAGAAAACATCTTTAAACGTATAATATGCTTTGTAAAGCTTGCGGGCCGCAGCCTAAAAAGCAGGGACATGCGCAGGAAAAGTATCGCATATATAGCGCCGGTTCTTGCTCTGGCTGTTTTCGCAGGCTCTTTATATGCCTATAATTCAGGCAGCTACGCACTGGAGGTTACGTATAACGGCAGCGTTGTGGCATATGTTGAGGATGAAGCAATATTTAACAATGCACTTCTTCAGATAGAATCGAATATAGCGGATGAGGAGGTTAAGGCTGCGGCCGACACCTCAGCATCCTTTAGGCTCGTGAAGGTGCCGGAGGAAAAGGTGTCGGGCAGCGACGATATAAGCGGAATTATATTAAGCACCTTCACTCCCGCACTGACGGAGGCTAACGGCCTCTTTATTGACGGCGAGCTTATCGCCGTGTCGGCCGATGCCGGTGAGATAAACACGGCGCTGAATGCAGTGCTCGATTCGTACAGGACGGACGGAACGGAGCAGGTTATGTTCAACAACAGCGTAAGCGTTGTTTCGGGGTACTACAGCTCGGATGACGTAAAGAGCGCGGAGGAGATAAGAACTATACTCAATACGCCGGTTGCATCACAGGAGATATATATAACGACTGCGGGCGAAACGCTGAGCAGCATAGCGCAGACGTCGTCCTGCGACATCGCGAGGATAACCGAGCTTAACGCCGGCATAGCCGAAACACCGCCTGAGGGCAGCAATGTGATAGTTGAGGTTGCGAGGCTGCCTTACAGTGTAAAGGTGATAAAGAGCAGCACCTATGAGCAGACAATTGCATATGAGACAGTTGAAACAGAGGACGACTCTCTTGCTGCCGGCACCCGGAAGGTAACGGTGGACGGTGCTGACGGTAAGCAGCTTATAACCGAGGAAATAGTCTTCATAGACGGCGCAGAGGTAAGCCGCAGCCAGGTAAGCGCGCAGGTTATAGCCGAGCCGGTGGCCGAGCAGATTGCGGTTGGCACTAAGGAGGTTGTCAGGGCGCAGTCACGTTCTCTTGCAGGAATATCCGTGCTGGGTGATATGGCGTATCCGATAGAAGTAGTAAACAGCATGTATATAAGCTCTTACTACGGCGATGACAGAGGACACAAGGGATGGGATTTTGCCGCACCGGAGGGCACAAAAATATTCGCGGCGGCCGACGGTGTAGTTACGAAGGTAAACAGTGTAAGCAGTGCTTACGGACTGCATTTTGTTATTGACCACGGCAACGGTATAAGCACGCTTTATGCGCATTGCAGCTCGATAAATGTAACGGACGGGCAAACGGTAAGCTGCGGTGAGATAATAGCGGAGGTCGGCGATACAGGGCGTTCTACCGGCAATCATCTCCATTTCGAGATATTGGAAAATGGTACGGCCATAGACCCTGCACCTTATCTTGAAGCCATAAGGTAGAAAATTAAACAGATTCTAATTGCTGCGGCGGAAATTGTTTTTCTGCCGCTTTTTTTATGGAGATACTATGTAAAAAATAAGTTTAGAGCAAAATGGGCAATTAGGACAGATAATAGTTTGAAAGACACTGAAATGAATATTAAGGAAATGATGCAGTCATATGTAAAAGGAGAAAAAATTAAAAATCATACTTAATATAAGTATATAATACACACGGCCGGGGATACAAAACTTAGAATTTACTTAAAATAAGACTTGTGGGAGAATATTATGGAAATCAAAAGCAAGCATTTAGGTATAAAGATAGCCCCGGAGCTTCATTTTAAGCTGCACTACATTGCAAAATATGAGGGAAGATCAGCGAACGGCGAGATATTGTATCTCCTGAGAAATTATATTTCTCAGTTTGAAAAAGAGCATGGCCCGATTGATGTATCATCGCTTTATGAGAAATAATCAGAAGGAATAAAAAATCCACCGATTAATCGCGGCTGTTAAGCAATTATTGCTTTACGGCCTTATATAGGCACGGCCTAACAGCAATTTTGTGCTGCAGGTATCGCAGATAATTTCCGTTTTGCGCAAAAGAACAATTTAAAGAATATGCCTGAAAATGTAATACTTTTTTTACAAAAAAACTGCTGATTTAGAGGCTGAATTTTGCTATAATATAAATAGCAATAAAAAAGGCGGTCTATTATGAAGGCGATAAAAACAATAGCGGCTCTTTTGCTGGCAGTTCCGGTTATGCTTTTCAGCTTTACAGACGGTTACATATCCGAAAGGGCGGCGGCGTCAGTGTTCTCCCCGGATATAGCCGATATGGCTCAGCTGTGGACGCAGGCACAGGCGGCTAATGCTGTGCCTGAGCAGGAGACAGCAGAGCCTGAGCAGCCGGCCGAGCCGGAGTACTATCATCTCGACGTCGGCAGCAATCATGATTCGTGGGATTCGCTGCTTTCGATAAACAATGAGGTAATAGGCTGGATAAGCATACCGGGCCTTATAGACGGCTATCCGGTAGTGCTAAGAAATGACCCGGAAACCGGGAACGAATATTATCTGCACAGGAGCCTCAGCGGCTCATACAGCGCAAAGGGCACTATATTCATGGATTTCCGATGCACGGTGGAGCCGGACAGCATGACGCAGAATATGACGCTTTACGGCCATCATCAGAGGAACGGAGAAATGTTCGGCAATCTGCGCCAGCTCAAAACATTGAGCGGAATAAAGCAATGGCCGATAATACAGTTTGATACTATATATGAGGAGTCAAATTACCTCATATTCGCCGTATTTATAACGAACACGCTTGAAAAGCACGGTGAGATATTCGACTATCGTCAGCCCGACTTTTCTTCTCAGGAGGAGTTTATGGAGTTTATAGAGCAGTGCCGGCTCCGCTCCTTTTACAATATGCCGGTCGACGTTCAGGAGGGCGACACGATAATCACGCTTTCCACATGCTCCTATGAATATGATGAGTTTCGTCTTGTTGTAATGGGACGCAAGCTTCGCGAGGGAGAGGAATCGACGGTACATATCAGCGAGATTACGGAAAATCCGAATATTTTATATCCCGATGTGTGGTACAGATAATATAAGAAATATCGGTTATATAAAACGGACGCCGCATTTGCTAACGCCATATAAGGCAGTAATTTGAAAACAACATTGAAATACAGCTTATGGGCGTTGCAAAGGCCAAAAGACAGCGTAGAAGGCAGAAATGCTTTTTATGCTGTCTTTCTTTATGTTCAAAAATGAAATCGCACATTCGTCAAACAAGACCTTCCTTGCTACAATGTGAGTGAAGGAGGTAAGCGGATATGCGAAATCAAAAACACTACATAGCGATTGATGAAAGTGAACGGAGAATTATTCTAAATGCTCTTAATGCGCTGCGGAACAATCTGCTGGCAGAAGGCAGATATACGGACGCAGTAGATGATGTTCTAATCAAAGTAGTCAACGCACCTGTCAAGAAATTCAAAATCAGAATCACGGAGGTTTAAGGTTATGAAAAAGACAATATTTGAACAGATGGGTGGCACATACGAACAACAGGGAGATTATCTTATCCCCTGTCTCGCCCTTCCTGCCAAAGACGTAGTGCCGATAGGATTGTGGGGGCAAAGACACCTTCAATACATTAAACAACATAGAAAAATATTTTATACTAATTTGATTACAAGTGGTGATTTATATAGCTATCTTGCTGATATTGACGAGTTAGCAAATAGCATCTATGAAAATATGGTACCGCTATATAAATCGTTATACCAAGTTACTGAAGAACTTAAAAAATCCAATCCTTTTGAATGGGTGCACAGAAACAACGACATTATAGATGTTATTAATGAAATTATATATAATGATGTGATATTCCGATAAACTAGTAAATGGCGAGGTGTTTCACCTCGCCATTTTCGCTTAATAATTAGATTTTCGGAATCATACTCGCGGAATTAGGAGCATTGGCTTGCATATTCCAGATAGCTATTTTCATCTTTTTAATACGCTTACCATCACCAAAATCAAGCAAATCTTCCCTTTTATAAACATTCAAAAGTTTATTTAACGATCCCAAGTCCGCAGATGTCATTAAAAACGCTTCTTCCGGATCGATTAGTTTGCAGTATGCCCACAGTTGTCCTAAATCACGCAGAGTTAAACTTGTCTTTTTTGCTTCAATAAAAAACAGTTTGAACTCATCTGCCTTCTTTACTATGCCGAGAACATCAATTTGAATATCTACACCGATAGCTTCTTCTTGAATGATACCGTACTTTCTAAGAACTCTATCCAATCGTTCGCTGTGTGAGTCAACTACGATTATTTCCTCAGCAGATTTGTATTTATCTTTCAGGTATGCTTTAAGCCATAGCTGCATTGGTGGGTATAAGTCAAATTCTCTCATATCTTTATTCTCCATATCCTAAATCTTTGGCTATTTGCTTCCACGAATCATAGTGTTTGCCTCTTATCTCGGATGGAATAAAGCCATCATTTTCGCTTGGGTGATGTGGTTTGTTTTTATTTCTTTCGCGGCCTTCCCAATAGAATTTGTGAGTTACTTCTTCAGGTTTTTTCCCCTCTGATTCAAGACCATCGATTAATTCGGTTGCAAACTGAGCAAGAGCTTCTCTTTTGTGCAGAACAGCAAATCCTATGGGCAAAAATTCATTCGCCCATATTTTAATTTGATGTTCTTTTTTCCAAAAATCAGGCTTCCCTTCCTTGAATTTAACAAGATTGCCGTCACGCATATTGGGATGAGCCCAATCTATTGCCTGTACAGGAATATTAACATCTTTAAGTAAACGACAAACATCGCTAACCAAATACCAATTATGTGGCACTTCTAAGTAAACACGATGCATATAGTTTTTAAAAAAGTAGTTACTTCTGCGAATGTAACCCGTCACATCAGCAAATCCTTGCAAAAAAGATATCTTCTCATCACGAGTAAAGGAAAAAATTTCTTCATCAATTCTAATATTTTCGTGGGATACCGCATTGCCGATATAACGTAAAATTTCTCGCATCATATATTCGTCATTTCTCTTAGTGAAAGAGATAATAGAATAATTATCCTGCTGAGTAAAGCTCAATCCTGTGCCGATTAGAGGTTCTAATACTGTGCGAATATCGGTTATACTTGCACGTACATATATTCTAACATCGTTATTATTTTCTGTTACCAGTTTTTTATGTGGAATTTCAACAGATATGGTGGTTTCTGATGCACCACGTCTCACTTCTCCATTGCCACAAATCATACCTAAAAGGTAAGACATCTCTAGATTCATACAATCACAATCCTTTTAATTCAAGCCTATTCTATATCCATTGTTGAATAATTCCCGAATAATTCTATTATCATTAAGACGATATAAATACTCGGCCTTATAAACTCTGTTTTTTCCAAATAAGTGTGCTATGTCAGCGGGTGGGGCAACAGGAACATAGAGCCTTAATTCCAGAGCCCATTTGTTAGCATCTTCTTGTAAAACAATTATTCCCTCGCTATATAATGTGATAGCAGGAGTATGAGTTTGATTATAATCGTTGATAAATTTGGCCATTGTTCCCGGTTTTGCTTCTGCTTCTATAAAGAAGTCTCCGCCATTCTGCTTAATATCATTTAAAAAGTCTAAAATTCTTTTTAGCATATGATCCTCCATTACAAATTATATCCCCGATCAAAGTCTGTAAGATTTGCAGGATGTAAGCGTGAGACAATAGCTCGTATGGCTGCAACATTTTGATATTCCCCAAAATGGAAGCCATAATCTCTAACAATTTTCTCTACAAACTTGCCTTTATTGATTCTTCTCACATAACTGGTGTTTCCCTCGCCTAAAAAAGGAAGAAGAACAGAAGGACAATTATTTATATTGTTAAAATAAATACGAAGTTGATGGCTTCTTTTCATCGAATATCCACCTGTCGTTTCACCTTGAGTTATAGGGTAATATTCTTCATCAGGAAATTCTCTTTCGAACATAAACGCTTTTTCTTCTGGAATCTGTGCTTCAATAAGCCCGATTCTTCCAGGGCTACATAAATACCCTAAAATCAAACAAAAGTCTGCGGTGTTAACCTCTATATCGAGAGCCCTGGATCCTAATAATGCCATAACATCTACTCCTTAACAAATATCAAAAGGTATTCATGAACCTTATTGATACGGAATTTGTATGGATATCCAAGCGGCCGCATATTATTGTAATCTGCTTGTCTATCCCAAATAATTAGATCGTCGTAAATGAATCCAATTTTTTGTAATGCTGTAGCTAAATCGCTATGCAAAGGATAAAAATTGCTTTTTTTACGAATATCCATTACATTTACGATACAATAACCACCTTTTTTCAAAACTCTACTAACTGAAGCAAAAAGGTTTGATAATGTATTTATAAATTCACTATAATTTGCAATATTTCCCACATCGTTGGTCTTATCAGAGTAATTTACAGCATTCTTTTGGTCGGCACTTCGTTTCATATTGAGAATATCCCAATACGGTGGGGATGTAACACAAATATCGAAGTGATTTGCAGGAAGTGTTTTTAGCACCTCAAAACTATCACCGTTAATTATCTGAATTTTATCATCTTTGCCCACACGTTGTTTTGCTATATTACAAAAATCCTCAGATAAATCGATTCCTACAGCTTCGCATCCAAGTTTTTGTGCAGCAACAGTTGTGGAACCAATACCATTAAAAGGATCTAATACACGCGAATTTGCTTTTGAAAAAGTGCGTATTAGTTTTTCGCACAACGAAACCGGGTAGGATGCGGGATGCTTAAATTCTTTCTCTTCTTTTGTTTTCGATAAATCTCGCCAAATGCTAAAAGAATTTTGAAGCCACTCCTTGCCGGTGAGATCATTGCATTTTTTAGAGTTGTCCATTGGGTATCCACCTTTTTGATTGAATTCTTTTTACTTCACAATCAATATAATCGGATTCTTTTTTGTTAATACCGTATGCTTTGTACACTATCTGATTTAATTCCTCTAAACAGTCGAACCATTCTTGACTCATATAATCATTGCTTTCTAATCTGCTAACTAAACTGAGTATAGAATCAAAATATATTTCTTGTTGATTAGTTGACGGAAGTGGTATTTTTTTTAAGTATTTTGCATCTGTATGCATTGTAAGTTTGGAGTAATTATAACAGTATTTGTACAAGAAAAGATTGCACAAGCGAGAATGAAGTATGCCTAATATGTAACGACACATTTTTTCGTCACCGTCCGTGAATACAGTAACTGTCTGCGTTGCTTCCATATTACCGCCAAAAGCAGCTATTATACCTGCTTCTGCACTATAAATATTTTGAATAAAAACCTTATTACCTGTTGTAGGCACAGTATGATTTTTATACCCAAATTTACGTATTTCTTTTCCTGCTATCGCATCTTTTGACACAGATTTTCCTCTACCAACATAACCATTACATAAATCAGATAAAGTTTGATATGAGGAAGTTAATTTTTTATAAGTCGAATAATCCTCTGAACAGTTAAAGATTAGAATTTCATCTTTGTAAAATGATTGAGGAATACTGCACATAGATACAAAGCGGTTGCTTGACAATTTTTTTAATTTGATTTTATGCTTTCTATCTGCTGCACAATTTTTAACTGTAAGAATAATTTGCTCTCCTCGAACATTCTTGAAATAAGCGCCGATATCAATAATGGATATAATCGTTTTTTCTTCAAGAATAGTTCTTCGCAACAAGCTATATCCAGCTACGTGTAGAAAGTTTTTTGGAATTATGTAAGATACAATACCATCGGTTTTTACAATCTCAAAAGCTCGAATTAATGCTGCCACAAACAGATTGTTGCCAAAATCAGATACTCTACGTCTGAAAAGATAATCACAGTTTAATTCAATATCACCCAACAAAGGAACATAAGGGGGATTACCTATAACAACATCCGGTTGATCAGCTAATTCAAATTCACTCAATAGAGTAGAAGCCGTTCTGCCAATGGAGTCGCAAGCAGCAAAAGAAACATTGTTAATGTTATTTAAGCAAAACTTGATAGCATTTTTATCTTGATCTGCACCAAAAAGGTTAACAAATCCATGCTTTTTTGCGGCATAAAGAAATACTCCTGAACCACAGCAAGGATCCATGATCACTGTATCTTTCGGAAGTTTTAGTTCCATTAACATTTTTTCAGCAAGTGGTAAGTCTGTATAAAAAACTCCATTGTCTTTTTTATAGCTGTTTTCAAGAGAGCTTTCATATACATTAGAAGCATCTATGTAAGCGTTTTGAGCAAGACTCATAGCAAGCTCTCCTTTCTATTCTTTTTCAATAATATCCATAATGTCTCCAATATTACAATCCAAGACACCACACAGTTTCATCATTACTTCCATTGATACAGGCTGATTTTTGCTTAGTTTTGATAAAGTTGTAGAACCAATACCTGCGGCTTCTTTCAATTGCATTTTTTTCATATTCTTATCAATGAGAAGTTTCCACAGTTTATTATACGAAACAGCCATAACGAATAACCTCGCTTTCAGATATAACCATTTTAATTATAACATGGAACTCGATAGGTTGCAATAATTTTGCGATATAAAAGAAAAAAATTCCCACCTATCGGTTGTTTGAGATTGATTAACTTGGGTATTTGTGATACAATTTTAACCACGAGGTAGATTGCATGTTGAATATTATTGATTTTAAACTATATAAAGCTATATTTGTGTCAGAAGGAAAAAGCAGGTTTATTTGCAAAATTTCATATAATGATGAAATCCTTGAGTGTTATGTTCCAATTACGTGTAAACTCAGTAGTTTAATATCGCTTGATGATAAAGAAATTTTGATAAGAGAAACGACCAAAGCAGCCAAACGAATTAAATATACTTTATTTGCGATACGAAACGACAAAGATTATTTGATTGTTGATACAGGATTTGCCAATCACATTATTAAAGCAATCTTAACCGGAAACAAAAATAAAGGTTTATTTTATCCTGAGCAAGTTATTGAGAATTATAAATGCGATTTTTACTCAAAGACATCTAAAACGTTGGTTGAGGTAAAGAGTGTAATTACAGCAGAGCAAGTGTTGCTGATACCAAATATGAAAACTCAAAGGGCGATCAAACAGCTACAATGTATTTGCTCATTATTATCCCAAGGATATAATGCTGAATATTTTATAGTGGCGTTTGCACCTCAAATTGAGAAAATAGAAATTGATACAACAGAAAGAGTCGGCCAATTATTAGCTGAGTTTTCAAGATTGGACGGTAAAATAACTTGCATAAAGATTTCACTCGACGAGTCATATAAAATTCACATTAACAAATTGATATATTCATTTAAATAAAATTCTCGTTTTATTACAAAAGTCTTGACAAACACTTGTTCTATGAGGTATAATAAAATACTCTCAAAAGAGAGCTACAACTGAATAGTATTCTTCACATTAGAGTGAGAGAGACGGCTTTCAGCCGGACAATGCCTGCGGTATGCTAAGAGAAAATACCGCCGCTTCTGAACTGCCCTGAACTGTCGGCGGTCAGATAAGTGTAAAGGACAGTTTCGACTTTGAATTTCAAAGCCGGTTACATGAATGTGAAGCCACCACCGCAGGAGATAGGTCTATCCTTTTTGCGGGAAGTCGGTACGCATTTGTGTGCCGGCTTTTTTTGTTGCCCGAAAGCCGGTTACAACTGAATGACCGGCTGGACGGGATATGACCGTGCGATGATCTCCCTTTGATGGGAGCGAGCACAGCAACGCTGCGGTGAGACTCCGGGGCAGGGACAGAAAAACGACATTCAGACAGACCGGCAAAACACCCACGAAAAGGACAGCGTAGATGTCTTATACCGTAACAAGCAGGGAAACTGTATTGACAGTTTCCGCTTTAATCGGCAGCAAGTGCCGATTTCACTTTA
Organism: uncultured Clostridia bacterium; assembly: GCA_944412495.1. Classification (GTDB taxonomy): domain Bacteria; phylum Bacillota; class Clostridia; order Oscillospirales; family Acutalibacteraceae; genus Timburyella. The sequence goes on from CALYBL010000017.1 coordinate 153,402, forward strand.
GGGGCTGCCGCCCCTAATACCCCGAATTCAAAGAAAGGATTGATGTTGTATGAATGAAATAAAGAACAAAAACCTGTTTATCCGTGTGAGCGAAAAAGAAAAAAATCTGATTGAGCGCAATGCTGATAGGTGCGGTCTGACCGTATCGGAATATCTCCGGCAGCGTGCTTTGGGATATATGCCGAGAGCCGTTTTACCCGAAGTATTCTTCTGTTTCAGCGATAAATTAGACGCACTCTGTGTGGTATGCGAAGGCAAAATTTCAGCGGACACGGAAGAAAAAATTATCGCTTTGATTGATGAGATAACCGCCGAACTTATCTTACCGCAAAAGGAAAGGTTGGTGGTATGATGTGGCAACTACGGGATTCTGGCCTGTGAAAAGCAGGCTGAAGGAAGTGATAGACTATGCGGAAAATCCCGATAAAACCATCGACAAAAGGTATGTGGACAGCGATCTCTACGCCGCCTTGCAGTATGTTTCCAATGATAAAAAGACCGATGAGTGTATGTATGTCAGCGGTATCAACTGCAATGCAAAAAGAGCCTATGAGCGTATGACGGCAACAAAAAAGCGCTTCGGCAAAACAGGCGGCAATGTGGCGTATCACGGGTATCAGAGCTTTCAGACCGGCGAAGTAACTCCCGAAGAAGCGCATAAAATCGGCTTGGAAACCGCAAGGCGTATGTGGGGCAAGGAATATGAAATTGTTGTTACCACCCACCTCAATACCGATAATCTCCATAACCATTTTGTGATAAACTCCGTATCCTTTAAGACCGGCAGAAAGTTCGAAAACCATATCTCCGACCATCACAGGCTCCGTGAAATCTCTGACGCCGTATGTCTGGAATACGGAAAAAGCGTCCTAAAAGAAGCCGAGTTTTACGGCGGGAAGAAAAAGGAATACTGGCTGAAGCAGAGCGGCGGTATGTCGCACAGAGAGCTTTTGAAAGCGGATATTGACGCTGCGCTTGCCCAGTCCACCAATTTCAAAGCCTTTGAGATACGCCTCAAAGATATGGGCTATGAGATACGGCGTGACGGGCGCTTCGCCCACTATTCCGTCAAAGCGCCAAGCTGGCAGAGGGC
>CALYBL010000018.1 GCA_944412495.1 uncultured Clostridia bacterium
CTCCTATCAAAAAGAGGTCATCGCACAGTCATATCCCATCCAGCCGGTTATTCAGTTGTAACCGGCTTTCGGGCAACAAAAAAAGCCGGCACACAAATGCGTACCGACTTCCCGCAAAAGGATAGACCTATCCCTTTTGCGGTGGTGGCTTCGCATTCATGTAACCGGCTTTGAAATTCAAAGTCGAAACTGTCCTTTATGCTTTTCCGACTGCCGACAGTTCAGGGCAGTTTCAGAAGCGGCGGTATTTTCTCTTAGCATACCGCAAGCGTTGTCCGGCTGAAAGCCGTCATCCCAAATCTGTGAAGAATAATATTCAGTTGTAGCCCTCAAATGAGAACAGCAATATTATATCAGAAACTCTGCTGAAAAGCAAGATTTTTAAGAATCCAAATGTCTTTCCATGCCTTTAGCAAATAAAAACATTTTGACAACGACTATTCAACAGCTTTACTCCGTTGTTTTTCCAAGTCGCATATACAACAAAGGGTAGGGGTTTCCCTGTTCGTCAAGGTCTGTCCGTTTGTAAACTTGAAAGCCCATATGTTCATAAAAGCCCTTCGCCTGCGGATTCTGCTCGTTGACTGCCAGCCGTTTTACACCATGGTTTTCGATCCCATATCGAATCAGGCGTTTTCCCAATCCTTTTCCTCTTTCTTCCGGGGAAATGAACAGCATTTCCAGCGTACCGTCCTCAACGCCCATAAAAGCAACCGGGAGCCCCGTCTCATCTTTCGCAATTATAAGATGGGCGACCCCATTCAATGCCTGCGGGACGTACTCTTTGATACTTTTGATCTCACTGTCCGACAAAAACAGGTGGGTAGTTCTTACAGAGCTTTCCCATACCTCCAGCAGTCGTTCTATCAAATCCGGCGTCTTATTTGTTATTTCTACTATCCGCATATCTGCTCCTATATATTGAGAATCTATTGACACAATTTTATCATAGTTGCACGGCTAAAATCAACAAGCAGGATTTGAACTCTTTGTAATCAAAAATCCTTGAATGCTTTATTTCGTTGATTTGCCGCTTGTATATGTCGAAAATCAGAAACTAAAAAAGCCTGATTTCAAGCCGTTTTTTAAGCATAAACTTTGAGGGGCAAGGTGTTTGTACCTTGCCCCTCGATTTTGCGTTTGAAAGCATTCTCCACTTAATACCAATCGTGCTTTTCGTTTCTGTCAAGCGCATTGATACGGTTCATCTCATCCTCGGTAAGTTCAAAATGATAAAGTTGTGTATTTTCCCTGATGTGGTCGGGATTACTGGAGCCGGGAATCACCACAACGCCTTTTTGCAGGTTCCAGCGCAAAATTACCTGTGCGGAAGACACGCCGTGCGCTTCTGCAATTTCTGAAATCACAGGGTCTCCAAGCAGTTCAGCCGTATGGCCTCTGCCGCCCAGCGGATACCAGCCCTGAACGACAATGCCTTTTTCCTGAATAAACGGGATCACGTCGTTTTCCTGATAGTAGGGGTGGATTTCATTCTGTACCAGCGCCGGGGGAATGTCCACCTGCGGCAAAAATTCTGTAAGTTCCTCTACATACCAGTTGGAAAGACCAATAGAGCGGATTTTCCCTTCCTTCACAAACTGTTCCATTGCCTTATATGCTTTCACATCATTTGTGTCGGGGTGGTGCAGCAGCATCATATCCACATAACCGATATTCAGCCTATCCAAACAGGCTTGAATGGAAGTCTCCGGGTCTGCCATTTCGCTGCCGGGATAAATCTTTGTGATGACAAAAATATCCTCCCTTTCAACAATACCGTCGTCGATTGCCTGACGGATCGCCTCCCCGATTTCTTCTTCATTCCCGTATGCAGAAGCCGTATCAATCAACCGGACACCGCTTTCAAGTGCCCAGCGGACGGAGTTTCTGCATTCATCTCCGTGCAGGCTGTAAGTGCCGAGCCCGTTTATCGGCATTTCATAGCCGCTGTTGAGCAGCACCGTATGAGTATCAAAATTGAATACGCCGACTTCTGCGGCAGCGTTAGAAATTAGCCCCAGTGAGTCCAGCCACGCCTGTACTTCCTCTCTTGTGGTGTCTGAAGAAAACCGTTCTCCGTCAAGCCAATTCGCATTTTTCGCAAGCGAATGAAGATTCGCAGCACTGGAACCGATACCGCTGCTGTGTGAAGTACAGAACGGTACGATTGTTTTTCCGTCAAAATTATAGCTCTCTAAAAAGGTGCTGATAATTCTCGGCGCTTGTCCGTGCCAAATCGGATAACCGAGAAGCACAGTATCGTACTGCTCTATATTTTGGACGCTGCCGGAAATGGCGGGACGTGCTGCGGGATCGTCCTGTTCCCTGTCTGCCCGGCCTCCGCTGTAATAATCCAAATCCTCATCGGTATAGGGATCTTCCGGTACGATTTCATAAATATCTGCGTTCAGAATATCCGCCGCATACCCGGCAATCTGTTTTGTAGTGCCTGTAGCGGAAAAATATACGACTAAAATATTGTTTGCTTGAGTTTCGCCCGTCATGTTATCATCACCTTTTTCCGTATCTGCCGCTGTGTTTTCATTGCCCGAAGATGTTTCTACATCACTCTGCCTACTTTCGTTGCTGCAAGCGGCAAGACAAAATAAAAGCATAAGCGTCAAAAATATTGCCCCGATGCGTTTCATTTCAACCTCTCCAATCTTTTTTGATTTTTTTAAGTACCTTTGCAGGAACACCACCTACAACTGTATAGGGCGGTATGTCTTTTGAGACTACCGCACCCGCTGCAACGACAGACCATTCACCAATCGTAACACCCGGTAAAACGGTGGCGTTAGAGCCGATCCATACATTGTTACCGATTTTGATAGGCGCATAGTAATTTCTTCTGTTTTCACTTGGAGCGAGGGCGTGATTGATTGTAGCCAACACGACGTTGTGGCCGATTAAGGCGCCGTCCCCAATCACGATTCCCCCTTGGTCTTGAAAATGGCAGCCGGAGTTGATAAACACATTTTTTCCGATTGTAATATTTTTCCCAAAGTCTGTATAAAACGGCGGAAACAAACGGAAAGTATCATCGACCCTTTTCCCAATTAACCGGCTCATCATTTCCCGAAGTTCTTCCGGCGTATGGTAGCTGTTATTCATTTCCATTGTGATTTTGATTGCCTCCTGATAAAGCGTATCAGCGAATGCTTCGATATCGGGAGTGCTTTGTGCGTCATCAAAATAAGAGTTTATAACGTCATCAACCGTCAATGCCAACATCCTTCCCAAAACCGAACAATGAATTTTTTACAAACACATTTCGTAAATTTTTTCTACGTCCTCCGGCCGAAGCTCCACAGGCCCGGTAATCACACCGCCCATACAAGCGTGCTGAGCCATTGCTTTGAAATGCATTTTGTCAATGTTCATATCGGAAAGAGTAGAAGAAAGTCCCAGTGTGCTAAAGCAAAAATCCGAAAGTGCGTCAATCGCTTTTTTCGCGCCGTCCATTGCGTTCAATCCCTTTTCTACGCCGAACACGTTTGTACCAAGGCGGTAAATGGCAGGTGCGGTTGTATCATTCAAAATATAAGTCAGCCAGCGGGGCGTTACGATTGCAAGGCCGTGTCCGTGCGTAATGTCATAGTAAGCGGAAAGCTCATGTTCCATTGCGTGACAGGCGCAACCATGTACGGTTCCGCCGTCCAGAATGGTATTCAACGCCACCGAGGACGCCCACATCAAATTTGCTCTGGCTTCGTAATTTTCCGGCTCTTTCATTGCGACAGGCGCCCATTTTACCACGGTGCGCATAACGGCTTCCTGCATTTCCAGAAGCAGATCAAAGGTTGCTTCGCCCGCAAGATAGTAGTTATCTAAAACGTGATTGAATATATCAAAGGCGCCGCAGGCGGTTTGATAAGGGGGCAGCGTATAGCTGTATTCGGGATTTTCAAAAGCAACTCTCGGAATCAGCGCACTGCCGCCGAGACCGATTTTTTCGTTTGTTTCCATATTGGAAATAACTGCCCAAGCGTCCATTTCCGAGCCGGTTGCCGCATTTGTGAGAATTGCAATAACGGGCAGGGCTTCTGTTACCCACACGCCGCCGGAAACCAGCGGCCATACGTCTCCGTTTTCGGTGAGGGCAGCCGCCGCAATTCCTTTTGCACAGTCAATCGTGGAACCGCCGCCTGCGGCAAGAATAACATCTATGTTTTCTCCTTTGCAGATAGCCGCCCCTTTGTTTACGGTAGAATGTCTCGGGTTCGGCTCCACACCGGAAAGCTCAAACAGCTCGATACCGCCGTCCTTTGCAATCTTTACAATGCTGTCGTAAAGCCCGTTCTTCTTGATGGAACCGCCGCCATAGACCAGCAAAACCTTTTTCCCGAAATTCAGCAGTTCTTCGGAAAGATGTTCAAGCTGTTTTTTTCCGAAATACACCTTGTCGGGATTGTGAAAAATAAAATCGTTCATTCTTGTTTCCTCCATTTATCTTTGTTTTTTTAATGCGTAAATCAAATAGTCTAAACAGTCGATTTGCTTCTGGCCTGTGTGTACCGAATCCAGCAGGGTTTTGCGGTGTTTTGAAAGAATGGGAATCATATCAAACGCTTTTCCGTTTTTTACAAACCGCATACATTTTTCTATGATGTTTTCATCACAGCCTGCGTCGATCAGATTTTGATAGATAATTTTATAGGTATCGTGTGCTTCCGCCATTTTTATACCTCCTTGCCTATAGTATAAGAGCACAGCAGCGAAATATCAAATACATATATTAAATAGATTTCCATACTTGAAAGGTATGGAAATGTGCGCTATAATATAGGTGAACGCAAAATAAGGGGTGAATTTTTTGGATATTCGGGTATTGCAATACTTCCTTGCGGTTGCAAGAGAAGAAAGCATTACAAAGGCAGCGGAAACCCTGCACATGACACAGCCGCCGCTTTCAAGACAACTGAAAGATTTGGAAAATGAGGTAGGAAAACAGCTGCTTATCAGAGGGAGCAGGAAAGTTACTTTAACAGAGGACGGCATGCTGCTTCGCAAACGTGCGGAAGAAATGATTGATTTGATGGAAAAAACGAAAGCCGAACTTTCTTCTTCTGACGAACAGATAAGCGGGGATATTTATATGGGAAGCGGCGAGACGGAAGCCGTTTCTACGATTGCGAAAGTAGCAAAAGATTTGCAGAAAGAACACCCATTTATCCGTTATCATATTTACAGCGGCGACGCTGAACATATCATTGAGAGATTGGATAAAGGGCTGATTGATTTCGGTCTTTTGGTCGAACCTGTTGATATTGCAAAATATGATTATATAAAGCTGCCTGTAAAAGACACATGGGGCGTTTTAATGCGAAAAGACAGTCCATTAGCGGAAAAAGAAAATATTTGCGCCGAGGATTTATGGGATAAGCCGCTTATTATATCTCAGCAAACAGTTAATAGTGACGAAATGGGCTCGTGGCTTCATCGAGATGTTGCAAAATTGAATATTGTAGCCACTTACAACTTAGTCTATAACGCCTCACGCTTTGTTAAAATGGGGGTAGGATACGCAATTACACTGGACAAACTGATCAATACAAGTGGTGACAGCAGCCTTTGTTTCAGGCCGCTTTATCCTGTTTCCGAAGCCGGATTGTGTATTGTATGGAAAAAGTATCAGGTTTTTTCACGAGCCGCCGAACAGTTCTTAAAACAAATACAAAATGAATTTTCTGTCCAATAAGATCTGAAGTCTAATTTCTATGCTTAAGAGTAGAAAATTAGAGGCTGGAAACGCCTGATTTTAAGCCGTTTTTTAAGCATAAACTTTGAGGGGTAAGGTGTTTTGTACCTTACCCCTCGTTTTTGCGTTTGAAAGCGTTACAGACTCTTTTTTACGATTTTTAATATTGGTTTCAATTTATGAAAAAATCACTTCCGCATTCACGATTTCCACAGCCGCTTCACGCAGCGCATTCATCTTGCCTACCCATTCCATCGGTTGCTCGGCTTTGAGCTTTTCGAATATACCTTCACGCTCTGCCATCTGTTCTATCAACCGAAAAAACATATCTTCCGCCTGTTCGTCAATGTCGGCAAGGTAACTGTTCAGCTTACCGCTTGTGAGCAGATTGGTGTAAAACACTTTCCTATGCTGCCGGATATACCGCAAATGCCGTTGGCCCCATATGCCTATGGTCTTATTTCCTTCGGCGGGTAAAGTGAGATCCGGCAAGTAATAGTCGCCTTGCAGAGTATAGCTAATACCTGTTTTTTCATCAATGTAATGCTGTTTCATTTTGTAATCCTCCATTATGATTGTTTTCCCTACAAATCCAATCATTCCGGCTGACTACAAAAGCCGAAGGGAGAGAACTTCCTTACGAAGCCTCTCCCTTATGCAGCCTTTTATTTTTACTCTCTGATTAAGTGAAATCGGCCCTCGTCAAAAGCAGGACAGCAGAGAACGCTTAAGCTGAATGTTGCCAAAGAAAGCTTTAATTTTGAAATAAAGTCAGAACGGTAAGCAAAGCCTCTCTCATAGTGCCTTTATATAATTAAACTGTTTGCAGCAGTAGGGTGAGTGTAATGCTATGGCAACCCGGCCGCACATTGAGGGGCTAATCCGGTACAAGTGCCTTCTGTAGCTCTATGCAAGCCACCATTGAGTGGTGATTTCATGTTACCGCCGTAAGACGCATTCTTTCAGAGCTCTTGCAAGCCGCATTGAGGACGGCCTTGACTCGGATTTTTTCCATGTTATCGCCGTAATGCACAGCTCAGAAATTTTTAGAATTTATAGCTTTCTATTTCCAAAGAGAGCGCAAAAATTTGCCGCGCTTTGGCCGTGGACGCGGCGGCTCGCAGCCGACAAGCACGGTATCCTCGCCGATTACCTGTATTTCCTCCCACGGTATGATAAAATCGTCCTCGCGCCCCAGAAGGCCAAAGCACTTGTTGCGGCCGAATACGACGATGGATTGTATTTTCCCGGTGCACGTGTCGACCTCTACGTCGTTTATGCAGCCTATCCTTGTGCCGTCCTTGATGCATATGACCTCTTTTTCGTTGAGGTCGGTTATTCTGCAGCAGCTGCCCATAGCTATTCCTCCAATACTCCGCATTAAAAGTATATGCACAAGGGCATGTCTGCTTTACTGCAAATTGTTTTTAACTCTGTGAAGCGCCCATTTTTCAAGGCGGGAAACCTGCGCCTGCGATATTCCTATTTCGTTTGCCACCTCTATCTGTGTTTTTCCGTTTAAAAATCTCAGCGTTAGTATTTTCTTTTCTCGGTCGGACAGGTTTACAATGGCCTCCTTAAGTGCTATTTCGTCTATCCAGTTGTTGTCGTCATTACTGTCTCCGAGCTGGTCCATGACAAAAATTGTATCGCCGGAGTCTGAATATACAGGCTCGTCAAGAGAGATGGGCTCCACAACGCTTTCCAGCGCCATGACCACCTCCGCCTTTGGAATATCCAGCTCTTTTGCAATCTCCTCAATAGTCGGCTCCTGCTGCTTTTTGGCCATTATGCGTTCCTTGGCAAGCATGGCCCTGTACGCCGTGTCACGCATGGACCGGCTCACTCTCACCGAGTTATTGTCGCGGAGATACCTCCTTATTTCGCCGATAATCATCGGCACTGCGTAGGTGGAAAATTTTACATTGTGGCTTGTATCAAAATTATCAATAGATTTTATAAGACCTATACAGCCTACCTGAAATAAATCATCCGGGTTCTCGCCGCGCGAGGTAAAGCGCTGTATAACGCTGAGTACCAGCCTGAGGTTGCCGTTTATGAGCTCGTCGCGGGCCTTTTTATCGCCGTCCTTTACTCTTTTTAACAGCTCCTCCTTTTCAGCTTCAGTAAGGACAGTAAGCTTTGAGGTATTTACTCCGCAGATTTCGACTTTATTATAATGCACCGTCATTCGCTCCCTTTTAAAGGTCTGTAAATAGTATTACCAGAGCGAATTGACTTAATTCTGTGTACCGCACAATAATATTTTTATTATTTATTGAAGCTTTGCTCTTAATTTGTCTGCCAGCATAATTCTAAAGCAGCCGTATGATTTTTATGCAGCTTTTGCTTTTTAAAATAACGCGCACCTGAATTGCGCCGGTAGCGGCTGTCGAATAAAGTAGGATACAGATATTGTGTACAATAGCCGTAATAAATACTTACATACTTCCTTTATTAATAATTAGCATGAGATAAAGCAGCTTGAAGTAAAAAAGCACGATTAAAATATTATGTACTTAAAATAAGTATAAAACAAACACTGCCGGGAATATAAAACTTAGAATATACTTAAAATAAGACTTGTGGGAGAAAGCAATGAAAAACAAGCATTTAGGTATAGTAATAGACCCTGAGCTGCATTTTAAGCTGCACTTCATCTCAAAATATGAGGGAAGGTCGGCAAACAGCCAGATATTGTTTCTGCTCAGAAAATATATTCGGGAATTTGAGCAGGAAAACGGAGAAATAGATTTATCGCCGCTGTATAATGAAGAGCAATAAAAAATAAATTATATTAATATAAGTAAAGCTCTTTAGAATCCCATTGCGGCTTTAAGATATGTAATAAATGCTGTGCCTGCCGTTCAGCGTTGGCGATGTAAGCCAAATAAATCAACGTCCAATTATTTGCCAAATTTCTTCAAAGCTTGACGATTTGTTTTTAGCTTAATATAGTTTCCCGGCTTATGGTATATTATGGCGGTGGTTTACTCTGCCTTTTTATAAAATTTCAGGCTTTATTTGCCGGGTTAAATATTTTCGTTGTGCTATGCCGGATACATCAAAGGCTGTCAAAAGCTTAAAAGCCGAATATATGTAAAAAGCCATGGCTATAAAGCCACTGGCTTTTTTAGTATATAGATTTTTATATTTAGGAGGAGAAAGGCATTCATATAGAACTGCCCGGTGCGCGTCCGCAAAATGTGGAGATAGGGGAAATGCCCATGCCGAAGATTACCGCAAATTGACAATGCTGTATTGATGAGACACGGTATCATCCGAGAGCCACATCGAGAATCATCATAATAATAAATCCGCACATCACGCCAAGTGTGCCGATGTTTGAATGCTCTCCGAGATGCGCTTCGGGAATAAGCTCCTCAACTACAACATACATCATGGCGCCGGCGGCAAATGCGAGCATCCACGGCATCAGCGGCTGGACGGAGCCGGCTATCAGCACGACCAGCACGCCGAAAATAAGCTCGACAAGCCCGGACAGGCTTCCGTATAAAAACGATTTTAGAGATGACAGTCCCTCTTTTCGCAGCGGCAGCGCAACGGCCGCGCCCTCGGGGAAATTTTGTATTCCCATGCCGAGCGCGAGCGCGCAGGCGCCGGACAGGGCAGCAGGGTCGCTCCCGTGCTGCCCCGCAAGCGCAAAGGAAAGGCCTACGGCCATACCCTCGGGAATATTGTGCAGTGTTACCGCCAATATCAGCAGGGTAGTGCGCTTAAATGAGGAGTGTACTCCCTCAGGCTTGCTGGCGCCGGGATGGATATGCGGCAGAACGATGTCTAAAAGAAGCAGAAATGCAATCCCCAGAATAAAGCCTCCGGCGGCCGGGATCCAGCCGGCCTGTCCTCGTGCCTCCGCCTCCTCAATGGCAGGTATAAGCAGGCTCCATACCGAGGCCGCAATCATGACGCCGGCGGCAAAGCCTAAAAAAATGCGCTGTATCGACGCACTTATCGCTTTTCTGAAAAAGAATACCATAGAGGCGCCGAGCGCCGTCATGAGAAAGGTAAAGCCGGTGCCTCCGGCAGCCCATAAGACCTGCTGCAAGACTATCCCTCCAAAATAAAATCAAATAAAAAGTCCGCTGCGGCATTCGGCAGGAGGACGCGGCACAGCCAAAGTGGCAGCTTATGTAACCATTATATACTGCCGCGTGCCGTTTTTCCAGGAGAATATACCGTGCGGACTTCTGTGCTATTTACGCGAGTGCCTTGCCAAGAGCCATACATGCTGACTGGGCTTCGTAGTCAGGCGCCTCATTGCATATTACGCTTTCGCAGGCAAGAGAGGCCCCGCAGGCCGCGCAGTCCTGCTCCCAGGTGCGCATCCATTCGCCGTCGCCCCAGCCGTAGGAGCCGAACAATGCTATCTTTTTGCCGTTAAGCTTAGGCTTGCAATCGCTGAACATCGGCTCAAATTCGCTTTCCTCAAGCTCCTCAGCCCCCATTGACGGGCACCCAAAGGCGATAGCGTCAAAGCCGTCAGCCATATCGGCAGAAAAATCAGAAGCGGTAAATACCGACACCTCTGCTCCGGCCGCCTTGGCGCCCTCCGCCACCTTTTCGGCCATAGCCTCGGTGTTGCCGGTGCCGCTCCAGTATACAACTGCTATTTTGCTCATAAAACTAATACCTCTTTCTTATAAAATATTTAAAATATATGTCAGGCAGCCACTGTGAGCTGCATAACACTCCTGCCGTTATTCCACAGTCTAAAATAGATGTCTTTGCATTTTTTGTATTTTTTAAAGCACCTTTCGGCCGACTCTTTGTCGCAGTATACCTTCCAACAGCCGCAGCACTTGAAGTTTTTCCCGCCATTTGCGATAAAACCGATAACGTCGCCAAGCGGATACCCGAGGAATATCCCTATCTCGTGAGGGAAGCCATCCTCCGACAGCAGTCTGTCCTTGAGAGTGGTTATGGCATTCCGCGCGTCGCAGCTGAAATATCCGCAGCTTTTTAAAAACCGCGCCGCGCCAGGCTTCTTCAAATCCGCCTTAAGACTCGATATGCGGCACACATATATAAGCGCCGACCTGCTGCACTTCTTTAAAACGGTCAATATTATTCCCTTTGGCCGCAGCTGCTCGTTCCAGTGCAGAAGCTGCTCCCGAAGCTCCTCGTCAGAGCCGTAGCTGAACGTGAACATGCTTGCGGTTTTTATGGACGCCAATGTGGGCGCGCAGTATTCTATCAGGTATTTTTCCAGCATGATATCCTCCCGACTGTACTTCTGTCTCCTCCGGCCGCGCCTCCGCATATCGATAAAGCCGCGGCAGGCCGCTGAGTTAGATATGACTAACTAATGCTTTTAAAAAATAGTCATCTTAGTTAGAGATGACTAACTATAAAAATATGATAACATTTCGGCATCGCCTTGTCAACAGAAAAGTGAGCATAGTTAACGTTTATTTTGGAATTAGAAAATTATATGCTCAAACAAGTCATATGCTTTAACCTTCCGCCGTGGCGTTTTGAGGAGAATCCGCGCATTTTTCTCAGACTATTGCGATGCTGCCGCTTCAGGCGCAGAGGCAGATTACAAGCTTGGGCAGAGGATGAAAGGAAGACCGGGCAGCCTGCCCGGTCTTCCTTAAACAAATTGGAAGGAGGGAAATTATGTAAAAAGTCGAGGCTTGTCAGTAAGCTGTATTTTTATCAGCTTCGGTTTTGCCGGCCTTAGCTTTGCGTTACGGAAGCCGCTGGCTTAGCAGTTTTTGCCGCCGGCTGAGAGTCATATTCGCGTCTTTACTTGACGACTATTATGGCCGCCGGCAGGGGATAATTGCAGCCGTCAAGGAAGAGCCGGTTTTCCTTTGCTTTGCATATGACTGCCATGGGCACGCTGTCGCCGCAGTACATATACTGCTGCCATTTTGGCACGCTGTTGAGATGCTGCGGCAGCTTTACATACCCGTGCTCAAATAGCGGCAGCATAACAGCACGGATATTTTGGCTTAAAAGCTTGGTATATTCACCGCAAAGCGAGCATTCGTCGGAGTATTCGTCATAGGAGAGTACCGGAATATCGAGCCCTACGGCGCCGTTTTTATCAAGTATGCCGCTTTTTATAAGGCTGTCCGCCGACTCGACAACATAACCTGCCGCAGATGAGTTTTCCCATGCAACACCGGCGTGTATTTCATAGAGCCATTTTAAATATTCCGCCTTAAAATATGAGTGTGGGAAATCTCCGAGCCCGGTGCCATAATTTTTAAGCCATATATTTTTTGTATCGCGGAAATTCCTTAATTCACAGCTGGCTTCGCCGCTTACCGAGTAATTGACGGCCGGAGCATTGAGCTCGGAGCCCGCCTCATACAGCTGACCCATGGCAAACCATCTGCCGCCGTCCTTGCGATACGGATAGTCCGAATAGGACATTTTTCCCGTTATCTCATTGCGTACGGCTATGTGTGCGTTCATCAGCAGCTTTACGCAGAAATGCAGCTCGAGCTTTGCCTTCGCATGCGGTGGCTGGCGTTTATAATATTCCTTGCCCCTCAGCTGCTCAAGGGCACGGCCTGTTTCGCCCCAGAAAACGTCAAAGTGCTCCTCTGCTGTTTTAAGCTGCCCGTTTAGGGTCGCCTTTCGGTCCTTCTCTGTATAAATTATAAAATCGGTATATACTTTTCCGCCGCCGGTGCGCTTCATCAGCTCTCCGTTTATCATCTTTTCAACGACGGGCTCAACAAATGCGGCCGGTACTCCGAGCGCTTTGGCGATATCGCTTTCGCTGACCGGCTTATCATATGCCAAAATCAGGATGTTTTGTGTAAGCCTGTCGGAAGGCGGGACAAGCGAAAACGGCTCGTTGTTGATGCCCATTTCTCCGGAGGCGGAGATGTGCAGGATATCAGGTTCATAGCTTTGCTTTGTATAATTTTCCATTTTGTCTACCCCTTTTCTAATATGCTGACGTCCTGTATTAAGCCTGCTTTTAACCGTACCGACGGGCAGTCCGAGCTCGGAGGCTATTTGACTGACCGATTCACCGTGAATATAAAAACGCACCATAACCTCTCGATGGGTCTTGGCCAAAAAGCCAAGCTCGCGCTTTACCAGCTCAAGCTGCTCCATATATTCGCAGCCGGTGAAAATGCTGTCGTCTGCGGAAATATCGGCATTATAAGAGTCAAGGCTTATGTGCGGTCGGTTGTATTTGGCGCGGAGATAATCACAGTATTTATTTGAGAGTATTTTTGCAAGCCACGGCCACAGCGCGTCGGGCGTGATGCCGCGGGATAATGCTTCAAATGCTGCGAGCAGAGATTCCTGTGCAATATCCTCGGCCGCAAATGAGTCGTGGGCCTTGCTGACCGCCAGTGCGTACAGCCTGTCGACATATTCAGTTAAAGCGTTGATGTTGTCCATATAATCACCTGAAAGTACTTTCAATAATATAGTCGCTCAACTGAAAAAAAGGTTCGGCTGTTAACCAAAAAAATTTTGCTGTTTTTCGTCCTTACGCGAAGGTCAAGGTTGATTATAGCTATCTTTTTCGAAAACAGCGATGATATATACACCCAAATCGCGCAGGAAAGGTGCTTATCCCAATTTTTCCCGTTGTTATCTTATATATAATGCAGCGTGAAATTGCAAAAATACTTTCCGCTGTAAATTTTTTAGCCGGCAATCGGTTCTCCGATTATCAAGCGGCAGCCTCATTGCTGTTTAAGGCTGCGGCACAAGCTCATGCGGTAAGGCTTTTGAATACGGAGCTTTATAAAAACGCCGAAGCAGGCTGCAGTCCTTTGCGCATCATACGATAATCCGTTGCACATCGTGTTATTTCGATGCACTTTTGCAAAATCTAAGCTTTTTGCTCAAGCAGAAAAAAGCCGCGGGACCGCACAAAGCAGATCCCGCGGCAAATAATTAAATTCCGGCTTGGCTTGGAAGATAAATCACGTAAAAGCAGACGGCAATAGTGGCAAAATATCAAGCATCCTAAAGCAGCCCTTGAGCGGCATACCTCCGGGTCACTGGTGATTGATTGCTTTCGCTCACTTTCTCGCACCGCAGGCGCAGTAATAGTAGTCGATATAGCTTTCATAATGGCCCTGGTCTTCCTGATGTGTTACCGCCGGGATTGTTTTGGAGACATTTTGATAGTTGCCGTAATAAACGCCGTTATACAGCCCGTTTTCATCAGCGTTTAATATTCCTTCGCGGATAATTTCCTTAAGGTCATCCTGAGTAAAGCCGTCTTCGAGCCAGTAGACAGGTCCGTCGGCGACATATTCTCCGTTTTCATGCATAGTGTAGAATTTTGCGCCGCTTATAGTCTGCTCCGGCTCATCAATCACCGTCACTATGTCTGATACCCATTTCTGTGCCGTATGTGCCTGCCAATCGTGCTGATGCTCATATGCCGCCTCATTGCTTGAAACCGGAATCGAGGATTGAATCGTATTCTGTGAATCGCCGGCCTGTGTATGGCTTTCTGCGGTATTGGACGGCGCATGACTGACAGGTTTGCTCGGCCCTTCAGCTATTGAAGACAAAGCCGAAGACGATGGCCGAACAGATGATAGGCTTTCAGAGGAAGATGCAGCATTTGAATCCTCATCCATTGTGTTTTCTGAAATTTGCGATACGCTTTGCTCATTTTTTGACGAAGCTGTCTTCTTATCGGCCCTCGGCCGCAGTAAAATGAAAAGAAGCAGTGCTGTGACAAGCAATAAGATTATAACTGTTATTAAAATTGTTTTTTTATGACGGAGTAAGAACTCTTTAAATTTTATCAACTAAAATTCTCCTTTAAACACATAATAAGCATTTTAAGTAATTATACACTCAGCGATTAAATATGTCTATATACACAAATAAAGGCAATGCCGTTTAATAAGCTATATTATGCCTTGCCTATTGACACGCAGCCTTTAAACATGTTAATATTTAAAGAGTTTTTGACGCATGACAGAGCATGCTGAAATTCCGGCAAAATCAATGATTTTGCCTTTGCTAATTTAAAAAATCTGGGGGTTTTAAAATGCCTGAAAAAAATATCCTTAGCTTTTCGATAGACGCAGTGGAGAAGGATATACTTGACTGGTGGGAGAAAAACGAAATATTCAAAAAATTGATGGAGAAAAACAAGGACGGCAAGCCCTTTCGATTTATTGACGGTCCAATTACCGCCAACAACCCCATGGGCGTTCACCATGCGTGGGGCAGGGGAATAAAGGACACCTTCCTTCGCTACAAGGCAATGACCGGCCATACCTGTCATTACCGCAACGGCTTTGACACACAGGGACTGTGGGTCGAGGTCGAGGTGGAAAAGGAGCTCGGCTTTAAGGATAAAAAGGACATTGAAAACTACGGCATGGCCAACTTCACCAGGAAATGCGTGGAGCGCATCAAGAAATACTCCGGCATTATACGCGACCAGTCCAAAAGGCTCGGCCAGTGGATGGACTGGGACAACTCCTATTACACTCATACTGACGAAAATATAGAGGGAATATGGCATTTTCTGAAGGTGTGCAGCGAGCGCGGCTGGATAACGACCAAGCAGCGTCCGATGCCGTGGTGCCCGCGCTGCGGTACATCGCTGTCTGAGCATGAGATGTCCGGCTCGCATAAGGAAGTAACGCACACCTCTGTCTTTGCAAAGGCTCTTGTCAAGGACAGAGATTTCGACATACTCGTCTGGACGACGACGCCGTGGACGCTTTCGTCCAACGTCGCGCTTGCCGTAAATCCCGACCTTGACTATGTCATGATAAAATATGCCGGGTCTGAGCGCAAGCTTGTGCTTGCAAAGCACGCGCTCAGGTTTATAGATGTGGACAGGGAAGTGCTTGACTCCTTTAAGGGCAGTGAGCTTGTAGGACTTGAGTATGAGACGTTTTTCCCGTATCTTGACGCACAGAAGGATATTGTCCACAAGGTTGTACCGTGGGAGGACGTCACCGCCGATGACGGCAGCGGCGTCGTGCACATAGCTCCCGGCTGCGGCGCTGAGGACTTTGATTTAGGCGAGCGTCTCGGACTTGCCAAGATATGCCCTATAGATGAGAGCGGCGTATTTATGGACGGCTTTGACTTCATGTCCGGCAAAAAGGCGAGCGAGGTAGGGCCTGAGGTGTTTGAAAAGCTCGACGAGCAGGGCAAGCTGTTTAAGACAATGGAGTTTACCCACAGCTATCCGGTCTGCTGGCGCTGCAAGACAGAGGTGCTCTTCAGGCTTGCAAGCGAGTGGTATATAAAGACCGATGAAGTGCGGCCGCAGCTTATAGCAGAAGCCGCCAAGGTCAAATGGGAGCCGGAGTATATAGGCAAGCGCATGGAGGACTGGCTCAACAACATGGGCGACTGGAACATTTCGCGCAGGCGCTTTTACGGGCTGCCGCTGCCGTTTTATACCTGCAGCGAGTGCGGCCACACCACAGTAGTCGGCTCTAAGGAGGAGCTTAAGGAGCTTGGCGGCGAAGGCGTTGACGAGCTTCCGGAGCTTCACCGTCCGTGGATAGACAGCGTTAAGATTAAATGCCCGCACTGCGGCGCAGAGGTTTCGAGGATACCGGAGGTAGGCGACGTCTGGCTGGACGCCGGCATAGTACCGTTCTCCACGCTTAAATATTTTAAGGACAGGGAATACTGGCAGAAATACTTCCCGGCGGAATGGGTAACGGAGATGCGCGAGCAGGTAAGGCTGTGGTTTTACTCGCTGCTGCTGATGAGCGTTACGCTCACCGGCCGCGCACCGTATGAAAGGGTGCTCGCTTACAGCAGCGTCGTTAAGGAGGACGGCACCAAGTTCTCCAAAACGGGGTATATGATAAAATTTGACGAGGCTGCAGAAAAGGTCGGCGCCGACGCCATACGTTATCTCTATGATTCTGCATCTCCGACAAGCGACGTGCGCTTTGGCTTTAATCTCTGCGAGGAGGCACGCCGCAAGCTTCTCGGCCTGTTCAACATATACGTCTTCTTCATGACATATGCCATGATCGATTCTCCAGATATGTCAAAGGAATACGAAAAAACCGACATCACCGACAAATGGCTGGAAAGCCGCATAAACCTTTTTGTCGAGCGGACTCATAAATCCTATGAGGAGTATGACACGCCGGACGTAATACGTGAGTTTGAGCAGTGCGTGGACGATGTGTCAAACTGGTATATACGCATAAACCGCCGCCGCTTCTGGAAGTCGGAGGTCGATGCGGACAAGCTCTCGGCGTACAGCTCGCTGTTCTCTGCGCTCAAGACGATGACGCAGGTAATGGCGCCGATAACTCCGTTTATGTGCGAATTTATATGGCTCAACTGCATTTCAAAGTACGACGGAAGCGTTGAGGAATCGGTGCATCTCTCCGCCTTCCCGGCGGCCGGCGCCATAGATAACGGCTGTATGGCCGAGGCCGATACGGTAAGAAAGATAATAGCCTTGGCGCTCAAGCTGCGCAATGAGAAGCAGATAAAGGTAAAGCAGCCGCTTTCCGTTATGTATCTTGCCGGTATAGATGAGAGCGCTTACAAAAACTATATCGACACCATAAAGGATGAGCTTAATATAAAGGACATCATAAGGCTTGATAATTTTGACAGCCTTAGGGATTATTATCTCACTCTCAACTTCAAGCAGGCCGGCGCTGTACTCAAGGGCGACGTCAACAGGGTGAAAAATCTGCTCTCTGAGGTGGATGGCGATACGATGTCGGCTCTTTCTGAGACCGTCAAAAACGGCGGCAGCATAACCATACCCGGCTATACGGCTGAGCTTAATTCAGATTTGTTTACCGTCAACGCCAAATCAAAGGCGAATATCGCTGAAATTGATGATACGATATCCGTAGCGCTTGACATCGTCATTACCGATGAGCTGAAGAGGGAAGGCGTGTACAGGGAGATACTCCGCCAGTGTCAGGTTATACGCAAGGAGGCCGGCTTTAACGTGTCCGACAGGGTGAGGCTGTCAATAACCTCCGGCAGCGAGTTTATAAACGAGGTTGTAGCACAGTATAAGGACAGCCTTATGTCAGAGACGCTCTCATCTCTGTGTGATGTACCGTCCGGCTCCTTTGAGAAGGAGTTTGACATAGACGGCAGCGCCGTCACGGCGGCAATAGCTGCTGAGTAGGTTTTCGTATATCAGCATAAATAAATATAATTCCAAAACAGCCGCGCCTTAACGCACGGCTGTTTTTTTTAGAAAAAATTAAGAAAATTTTCCGTAAAAGCAAAAGCTGTTTGCTGTAATATATGCTGTAAGCCAAGCATAATCTTTTTTAATGGAAAAAGCTGGTACAAGGCTATGCATTTTTTGCCGAAATAAAGGTAATGTCTTCATGTCGGCATGATTTATGTTGTATTTAACATGATTTCGTAATATAATATGTCAGAGGAGTGGTGTAATGAGGGTAGATAACACCAAGGAAAGCCTTACATATAAAATACCAGGCGGCGAAAAAGAGGAATTCGATGTAAGCAGCCTTGTGACTAAAGAGCACGAGTCTGACAGCATCACGGCTCATGTGTCTGCGCCGCGAAATAATATGGAAAACCTCAGTGAGGAGCTTCTTGAAGCCGAAAAGAATACAAGAGAGGTACTGAGTGATTATTACTCAGAGCTTGTAGACAGGGCTGAGAAGAACGAAGAAAGCGGCGAGCTTTACGACGATATTGAAAAAGAGATAAAATCTCTGAAAAATGCCGAATATAACCTGAGAACGGCACGCAAAAGAGTGTCGGTAATGGTTGACGAGCTGTCCACAAGCTTTAATGATGTAAAAAAAGGAAAAAGACTGATATCTGCACCCGCCAATATAATGATAGATTACAAGGAGGAGCAGCGCAAGCACTTTGCACAGGGCATAAACTTTTACAAGCTGTTTCTTATCTGCTTTATTGGAAGCTTTGCGGGGGTTATTGTTGAGCTTTTATGGTGTCTTATCAGGAACGGCTATGTTGAGAGCCGTTCCGGGCTGGTATACGGCCCGTTTAATCTGCTGTACGGCGCCGGAGCAGTAGCGCTGACGCTTGCACTTTACAAATACCGCAACCGAAACGCTACCATATCCTTTTTCGGCGGAATGCTGGTTGGCAGCGTACTGGAGTATGTCGTCTCATGGGGTCAGGAGACCTTTTTAGGCTCACGTTCTTGGGACTACAGCCAGATACCTTTCAACCTCAACGGCAGAATATGCCTGCTGTACTCTGTATTCTGGGGTATACTCGGCGTTGTGTGGATGAAGATAATATATCCGAGTATGGCAAACATAATACTTCAGATTCCCAATAAGATAGGCAAGGTAATAACATGGGTGCTGTGTGTATTTATGATATTCAATATAGCGGTCACTATTGTATCTACATACAGATGGTCACAGCGAGTTGCCGGCAACCCGGCGGATAACATATTTGAAAAATTTATAGACGAGCGGTTTCCGGATGAGAGAATGGAAAAAATATTTGCCAATATGAGATTTGGAAAACAGCCGTAACCGCTGCCGGTATTCAAAGTCATTGCTGCGGCACATGCGGGATAATAAAAATTTTAAAGGAGCCAAAATGTCAGAGCATACAGAAAGCAAAATAAGCAACAATGGTGATTTCACCTTTGCGGCATACGCCGACGACATCTCGCGCTTGTTTAATATTGGCAAAATAGAGGATTTCCGCCGTCTTATGACATACTACAAGTGCGCGATTATGGAGATAGAAACCAAATTCAACGTGCTAAATGAGGAGTTTTCTCTCCAGTATGACCGCAATCCGATAGAATCGATAAAAAGCCGGCTGAAGGAGCCGCGCAGTATTGCTGAGAAGCTTAAAAGAAAGGGCTTTGATTTAACCGTTGATTCGTTGGAGAAAAATCTCGGCGACGTCGCCGGCATACGGGTAATATGCTCATTTCCGGAGGATGTGTATATGTTATCCGATGCTCTGCTTAGCCAGGATGACATCCGGCTGATAGAAAAGCGGGACTATATAGCCAATCCCAAGCCGAACGGCTATCGCAGCCTGCACCTTATCGTAGAGGTGCCGATATTCCTTGCCGAAGAAAAGCGCCTGATGAAGGCGGAAATACAGCTTCGGACAATAGCCATGGATTTTTGGGCCAGTCTTGAGCACAAGCTCAGATATAAAAATGAGATAAAGGTAGGCGGTCCTGTAGCGGAGGAGCTTAGGATGTGTGCGGAGATGAGCGCCCAGCTTGACCGTAAAATGGATAATTTAAGAAAAATAATCGAAAACAGCAGGCATACAAGACTTGTTTGAGCCATAGTCATGCTTTAATATCATGTGCTTTTATTTGTAAAACCGTAAAAAGGCAGAAGTGCTTGTACTACGGCTGATTATGCTGCAAAATTAAAAAATGAAGAAAGCGAGGCGGACAAAATGACAGCCATTACACTGATAAAATCAAGTGCCGTTTTGTCCGCCGTTTAAGTATCTTTTTCATGCGGATATAAATTGTCGCCCCTGATTTTATCAGAGGCGTTTTTGTATCATAGACTGCTGTTTATGGATATTCATTGAAAAGGAGGGCAAAAATGTTTAAAAACACAATAGACGGTATCGTATATAGGTTAAAGGAGGAAAGAAGCTTAGACTTTCTGTCTAAATACGGAAAAGCATTTTGCGTGTTTGATGAAAACGATTCGGGAAATTTGTCGTTTGGCTTTGAAGGTGGGGACAGGAGATATTTCGTGAAGATTGCCGGTCTGAAAACAATAAGCTCATCTGTTTTAGGTGATGCCGCAATATCAAACTTAATCCATGCAGTGAAGGTGTATGAGGATATAAGGCATCCCAATCTGATTCAGTTGATTGAGCACTATGCTCATGACGACTTATACATAGCTGTTTTCAAGTGGGTTGACGGCGACTGCCTGTTTGACCATTGGAATTTTGAGAAATATGCAAAGGATAAAACGCTTGTTTCGCCGCTTGACAGGTTTCAAAAGCTGCCGCTTGAAAAAAGGCTTATATCGTTTGACATACTGCTGTCATTTATGAAAACGGTGGCAGAATGCGGTTATGCAGCAATCGATTTATATGACGGAAGCCTGATGTACGATTTTCTTCATGACAGACTTACGATTTGTGATATCGACCTTTTTGCCAAAGCACCCTATAGAAATACGATGGGAAGGATGTGGGGCAGCTCCAGATTTATGTCGCCGGAGGAATATAGGTTAGGCGCCTGCATTGATGAAATAACAAATGTTTTTAATCTTGGCGCTTTATCCTTCGTCTTCTTCGGTGATGACAGGAGCAAGACGCTTGAAAGCTGGACTGCCGGAAAGCCGCTCTATGAAGTTGCAAGGCACGCCATGAATCCAGAGCGTGATAAGAGGTATCAGAGTATATGGGAATTTATCAGTAATTGGAATAAGGCAAAATCCATAAGCTAAGCTGTAAGCGGCCGGGGGTACAATAGCTCCGGCCGCTTTCTGGCTTTATAATGATAGTATTGAAGCTTAACCGAATAGCTTCTCAGCCTTAACATTATTCGGCTGAGATGAAAAAACACCTTGTGGCGCCATATTGCAGAGACTGCCACAAGGTGAAATATTTTAAGCTATGTTTAAAAATTGATATCCACTGATTTTTAAGAATATTCTTAAGTGTTTAATATGCCTTGTGTCGCGCTTGACTTCGAAAGCTGCGGATGTATGCTCAGCTCTCAGTCCGTATTGCAAGTCATGTGCAGCTGTGATGGCAATAAAACTGTGTTAATTTACAGGGGAGCCGCAGCGCATGCAAAACGCAGGCCGGCAGGCAAAGGGTGATATCGGCCACAGCAGGGAAGGGAAAAATTATGTAGCCGACTGCTTCAGTTAAACACCGTTTCGGTTATCCTGTCACAGCCTTCTGGGCTGTATACCCATTTGTCAATATGACCGCTGTCTATATAATACTTAAGGTCTGTATGGCTGTATGCGGCGTCAAATGAGTCCACTATTATAAGCTTTACCTTCATCTTTTCGGGTATGAGACTCTTGATATATACGCTCGCCTGCTGCCCGGCATATACGTTTTCGTGCGGCTCCGCGAGTCCCGCCAGATTAGGGGCCAGCTCGACAAATATGCCGTAATCCTCCACCGAGCGTATTATTCCGGACACCGTCTGTCCCTGTTCAAATTCGGCAGCGTTTTCGGCCCAAGTGCCGAGCAGCTCCTTATGCGAGAGCGCTATGCGCCCGTCCTCGTCAATGGATTTGACGACCGCCTTTATGTCATCTCCGGGGCTGAATCTGTCCCGCGGATGTGATATGCGGGAAATTGATATCATATCTATCGGGATGAGTGAAATAATGCCGCAGCCTATATCGCAGAAGGCGCCGAATGGCTCAAGATGAGTTACACGCGCGTCGATAATATCGCCAGGAACCAACCATGATATATATTCTGACGTGCACAGCTCCTGCGCCTTGCGCCTTGATAAAAGGGCGTATTCCTTGCCGTCACCGTCAATCTCTATCGACTGCACCGTAAAGCATACCGGCTTGTTTACGCGTGCAATAAGGGCAATGTCTCTTACGGTGCCCTCTTTAATTCCGACTGCACCTTCCTCGCGCGGTATAATGCCTTTCATGCACCCAAGATTTACATGCAGATTATGCACTGCATCGCAAAGTACTGCCCTCGCTTCAAGTATTTGCTTTTTGGAAACAGCTTCAAGCAGCGACTGCCTGCTTTTCAGTGCGCTTATATTGTCCTCGCTGTCAAGCAGCCACCCCTCGGGATAATATGTGTTCATTTTAAACCTCCACTCCGCCGGAAAATAGCGTTTATAGTTAAAGCCCGGACTTTTGAATGTCCGATAAATTAATATGATAAACGGCGGGTGATATATTACTGTTTTAAAATAAATTGCAATAAATTTTCCTTTGCATTTACATCCCATGATATACAGTATATCATAATTTGTCGAATTTACAAATATAATGTTTGTTATTTCGGTTGCTTTACCACTGTAATTTTAAGTCCGTGGCAGCAGGTCATCAGCGATGTGAGGCTGTTGCGGCACTCCATAGGAGCGCGGACGCTCACATAGGCGGCGCGTCTGAGCTCCGGCTCGGTCCTTGAGACATTCAGAGAGTTGTCCCTGTCGTCATTTATGGCAGGTATGCCGTTAAAGCGGTTATTATCAATAAGTCCTACCGTATGCCTGCCGTAAGCGGCAGTGCTTTTAGCTGCTGGATACTCGTATCCATAGGCCCTGTTCTGCTTTCTTCCGACATATATTGTTATGCTGTGCACACCGGGTATCTGGTCCCTTATAAGACGGCAGGCCCGCTCCGCAAGATCCCTGTTTTCAAATTCAGCCGATACGTTTATCTCATATGTCATTTTTATTCTCCCTTTCTTACCTTGGCTTAATTACAAATATATTATCTGCAAATTAATGCCATTAAGAGATGGAAAATAAAGACACATATTTTTTGAGCTTTTGAGGAAAATAAAATTAAAAACGGGGAAGAAGAATGAAAGAATACAGGACTTCAAAAAGGGGAGCATATGTTTTGCTTATATGGCTTGCCGCCGCTGCTCTCATAATGTCCGTGATATCCGGAATAATCGCCGCTTTCAGTATCACAGCAGGCGCAGCCGCCTTTATTGTAACAGCTCTTATTGCTCTTGCCGAGGCGATTGTCATTATCCCGGCCTATATAAAAAATAAGCTCACGGAGGTATCGGAGAAAAGAATAATTATTTCCGGGGGAATAATATTCAGGCACAGACGTATAATAAGCCGCAGTAAAATCATATATGTCAGCCGCATAAAGACACCGGTTTCGGCAATTTTCGGGCTTTGCAGCATACGGCTGAGCACTGCCGGCAGCGTGTTTTTAATTCCGCTGCTCGCCCAAAAAGAATCGGATGAGCTCATGTCGCTCATTTAATCCTCCGTCAAGTCCGCAAATGCCTTCAGTGCTCAACATGTTTCTTTAGCTCTTCAAGCTGACTCCCGCAGCGCGTAAGCTCGCCGAGAACGCGCTCTATACCGTACTGCGAAAGGTACCAGCTTTCCTTTGCTATCCCAAAGCAGTCGACAGGACAGACGGTTAGCTCGGCGTCCTCAAACGCAAGCTGATACAGCATAAGGCATCGCCGGGCATGGAACGATTTACAGACAATGATTGCGGAGGATATCTTTATATTGTGCTCATCGCAGGCCTTCCTCGAGAAAAAGGCGTTATCTCTTGTGTAGCGCGATTTATCCTCACCTAAAATCGCACTTTCCGGAACACCGTTTTTCGTTAGGACATCAATATAAAATTCACAGTCAGAGGAGTAGTCGCCGTTATAGATATCCGCTCTTTGACGCACGCCTGGCCATTTGTCGTGCTTTATGCTTATGCCGCCGGCCGGAACAACAAGCTTTGCCATTCCGTTAAGGTACAGCCTCGCGGCATATTCCGGCAGCGCCGGGTGAGAGCCGCCCGGCAGGAATATGGCGTCGGCGCGCTTTGCGGGCATCGATACAAATATAAATTCCGAAATATCTGAAATTATACGCTTTATCCCGCCGCTTTTAAAATAATCGGTATTGCTTTTAATATCCATACTTCACCACCCACATTGGAGTCTTATTATATATAATTATATTAATAATATTTGGCTTTATTATTTCACAATATAATATGATAAATCAAGGATTTGTCTAAATATTTCACCATATATTTTATTCTGCAAAGCGGAGAAATAAAAAATGCTCAATAATAAAGATACATTTAAAACAATAAAGGCGCATCCCGTTATGCTGCTGCATTTTCTGTCAAGATATATTTTTCTCCTTATTATCCCGTCACTTAAAAGCATAGCCTCGTTTTTTGCTTCCGGGAATCTTGCAGGAGATTCCATATGGTATCTGCTTTTTATGGCGATAATACTCATAATATCACTGATAAAGCTCGCTCGCTGCCGCATCTGTGTACTTAAAAATCATATAAAAACAAGACAAGGTATCTTTATTATGAAGGAAAACATAATAGAAATAAGCAGGATATCGAGCGTTTCGGCATATTCCGGCATTCTGCTGCACGCGGTGGGGGCTGTCTACGTAAAAATAGACACTCAGTCGGGCAAGCGGAAAAGGGCGGATTTTGAGATTGTGCTCTTGCGCCGTGACTGCAAATACCTTGTGAGCAGTATATGCGAATCAAGAGAAAAGGAGCAGAAATTTTTGTTCGGCCCGGAAAAGATATGCATGATGGCGCTGTCTGCCACCTCCGCCATTACAGGGGCCGTGCTTATGTTTTCCGTTATAAATTACATGTCGCAGCTGACTGAGGAAAACATAGCCAAAAGAATTTATGAGGGAATCAGCGGCACTGCGGCCGTGCTTGATTTTTTGCTGCCAAGGGCGATAGGAATAATGGCCGCCGTCGCTGCGGCGGGTTTTGTCTTTTCCTTTGCCTATACGCTTTTTAAATATTCTAATTTTTCCGTCAGCAGAAGCGGCGGCTCAGATGCGTTTGTTTATATAAGCCGCGGCCTTGTTTCAAAAACGGAAATATGGCTTAAAAGCGAATGCGTGGCCGCGGCCTTTGTAATAAGCAGGCCGCTTATGAGACTGCTGCACAATAATCTTACACTTTGTTATGCAGCCGGCTACGGTAAATCGAATGAAGGAATATCCGTTCTTCTGCCGGCCGCCGGAGCCGAGAAAACAGAGGAATGTCTTTACAGGCTGCTTCCCGAAATAAGGTACTCTGCACCTGTGCTTAGGCCGCGGCAGGGGAGTGAGCATAAATTTATCATACCCCAGCTTATTTGCCTCGCTCTGCTGCCTGCCGCGGCCGGAATACTGGCGCTTTTTGCCGCAAGACATACGGAGGATTTATTTTTTATAGCACTTGTGGCCATAGTCATTATCGTCATATGGCTGCTGACCGGATGGTATTACTCAAGAAGGTCGGGCTTATACTTTGGAGAAAACGATAATTCGTTGTGCTTTGTCACTTACAGATACTCCTGCGGTGTAAGCGCAAGAGTGAACAGACGTTCCGTTTCCTTTGTGAAAGTAACACAGTCACCGTTTGAGACAAAAAGCGGGCTTTGCTCACTTAAAATATATGTCTACTCCGGCGGCAAAACGAATTTTAAGATTAAGGGCCTTGAATATGAAGAAGTAATACGGATGCTCGTGGCCTGAGAGAGCCGGCGGACGTGAAAATCAGCTTACGAATCCACACAGGGCGACGTATATTATTGTCTTACTGATACCATTCTGCATGACACCGCAGATGTCCGTGCGCATTCATCTCTTTAATCCGATATCCGCTTACCCTCAATTAAAGAATCGGCAAACGGCACCCCTATACCGGCATAGCAGAGCTGCGGCCAGCCGGATGTTTGACACGTTTTTGCCGACGCGGCTTAATCAAAACCACTAGTAAATTAGTGGTTTGCACAGACAACAGAGGGGTCAGAACTTGCTGACTCCCTGGAAGGGGTACTGAAAAACTATTATTGCAGCATTTGCTACGCTGCTGGTAAATAGTAATCCCCGGCAAAGCCGGGGATTACTATTTTGAAAAGAGCTGCTTTTAAAATTGGAATAGACCTTTGACTCCTCTTTGTATCAAAGCATATTTTAAGTTTTTTGCTTGATTTATTTAATGCTATCTGATAGGATAAAAGAGATTAGTGAATAAAAATCATATCAGTTGAGTACCGCTATGCCTATATTCAGGTACAGGGCAAAAAGTATCCACACAAGATACGGCAGAAGCAGGAGCGCTGCTGTACCGTTTATCTTTTTGAATTTGATTATCGTCGCTGTTACTGCCGCAATCAGCAAGGCAAGCACCACGGCGGCGGCCTCAAACATTCTGAATCTGAAGAATATTATCGGCCATAATACGTTTATGGCAAGTTGTACATAGTATATTTTCATCGCCTGCTCTTTGGAGGAGTTCATGCCGCGTGTATCGCTTACTATATACGCTGAAATGCCCATGAGTATATAGAGAATGCTCCACGCCACGGGGAACAGCCACGCAGGCGGGGAAAGCGGCGGCCGGTTAAGCGTCGGATATATCCCGCCCTTGTTGCCGGATATCAGCGATGCCAATATTCCAAGCCCTATCGGTATTACAAGACATATTAAAAGCCTTTTTAAATTTATAGTTTTATTCATAAGGAAAATCTCCTTTTTAAATGTCTTTGTTTAATATTATTAACATACTTTAATTAAAATAACTTTATGCGTGTCCTTTTTTGAATTTTATTTTACTATCAGCACCAAAGCCGCTGTGCACCGCCTTACGTCAGCGCACGGATGCGGACGTTTTGCTTGAACCTTGACCAAGAGAATGTTTATGCTGTGAAGCAAAAAACATTGCGTACGGCACACATGCATAGTGTTAAGGCAGGGCGGGGAAGACGAGAAGGGGCATGGCTAAGCTGGCGTACCTTGCCCCGACGGGTGCAGAACGCAGCAAGGCGGCGGATTTGCACAAGTCATATGTCGGTGCACTTTGTATTCCGCCGCTGTAAGCCGGAAAGCCGTACTACTTTCCATAAGGCCGGCTGAGCTGCTGGCTATATTACGTATTCAGCGGCTTTGCGCCATATTTACTGGAGTTGATTTTTATGCCGCATACATATAAAACCTGCTGCTTTACAGGACATAGGGACATAAGCGGCGAAGAAAAGGAAGCCGTACTAAAGAAAATATATAAAGCTATATCCACGCTGTATGAAAACGGTACGGTTAATTTCATATCCGGTATGGCTAAGGGCTTTGACCTGCTGGCGGCACGTCAGGTAATAGCCTTAAGAAGCGAGCACAGCGACGTACGTCTTATATGTGCGCTGCCATGCAGGGATCAGACTGTGCTGTGGGACGAATCCGAGGCAATAGCATACAGCGCGATACTTGAAATTGCGGATGAAGTTGTATATGTCTCCCAGTTTAATCAAAAGGGCGTCATGCTAAGACGCGACAGGTATATGGTAGATAGCTCTGACATAGTCGTCGCATATCTTAAAAGGAATAGCGGCGGAACATATTATACGGTCAAATATGCCGAGAAAAAGGGAATAGATGTAATAAACCTGGCCTAAGGCATTGTAAATATTGTCACAAATCAGTTAATAGCAGGCTTTTGCTTGTTACTAAAATTTCGATTGATAAAAGCTTTAATGACAGAAAACGCCGATTTACGGCGGATTTCTTTAATGTGAAATTACGGGCCTTGCATTTATAACAGAGGTGAAAGCATGAACAAGGGCTTTGAAATAAATGAGGTTGGAATAAATTTTCAGCTTAATTCAATAAAAAATCTTAAAATAGCTCACATAAGTGACCTGCATAATTCGTTTTTCGGTCAGTCAAATATCGACCTTGCCGCTAAAATAAATGAATTTGAGCCGGATATAATAGCCTTCAGCGGCGATATGATACACCACATCCCGGCAGCACCCGTGCCGTTTATAGAGCTGCTTAAGTTCATAACGGTAAAATGTCCCATGTATATGTGCCTCGGCAACCACGAAATAAGATACAGAAAGCTTAACCGTGAGGGCTATAACGAAATAATGTCACAGGCTGCATCTCTCGGCGTCAGGCTGCTTGACGACGAGCATGAGCGCATAAATATAAACGGTACTGATATCGACGTTTACGGCCTTGCAACCGCAGCGTCCGGATATGGATCTTCAGTAAAATCGATAACCAAGCGCATAGGCCGATGTGACAGCAGCGTATTCAGCATAGTTCTGGCTCATTCGCCGGCATGGTTTGACTCTCTGGCAGAGTGGGGTGCAGACTTAGTGCTTTCGGGCCATGTGCACGGCGGTATTATCAAGCTGCCGGTACTCGGCGGCCTGCTTTCGCCGGAGTGCCGCATACTTCCTAAATATGATTCTGGGCTTTTTGAATATAACAACAGCTCTAAAATGTACCTCTCAAGCGGACTCGGCGGCGCGCTTGACAGCTTAAGATATAAAAATCCGCACGAGCTGGCGCTTTTATATGTCAACTGCTCCTCAGGTCCCAGGGAAAAGGTAAGAAAACGCGTGGCCTCTGACATAAAAATTTCTCTTAAGATTTTGCTTACCTTTATAATGATACTCACAATTATATTTTCATGTATTCCAATGTCGCTCGGCTATGCAAACAGAGGAATTGTAGTCAACCTCATTCTCAGCATATTTGGAATAGTGAGCATATATCCGCCAAAATTCATTGTAAACTCACGCATTTTTGCAATGAAGGAGCTTCTTTTCATTTTGAGAATAGCGGTCATAATAGCGTATCTGATATCTACAATTATCCTTATAATCCCGCGGTAGAGTACTTCGGAGTACATGTATCTCAATGTCACATCTCGTACATGCTGCAGCCGGCGTCTGATCGGGCATAGGCTGCTTCATCACCGGCAGCCTGCCGCTCTGTGCTGCGGAGAATGTAGCGTAATAAAAAATGTCCGGCGCAGCAATTTCGGCAAACTACTTGGAGCATATAAACTCAGTTTTTATGATGCCTGCAATACCTACCTATAGCTTGCTGCACTGACGTGATTTTGCCGAACTATGATGCTCCTTTGCCTTTGCCGTATAGTGCGGGCAATCATCATAGGTGCTTGTTACCGCGGCCGCTTTTTCCAGCCGGCAGTAGCCATTTTCCTGATGCACGCAGTTTTTTGAACAGGTTATAAGGCTCATTTAATTATCCCTCCGCTTTTTACCTAAACAATGTAATTATTAGCTTAGGTTTATATTTTTCGTTTATACATGATTTCTTAATATTATTTATGGTGTTTTATGGAATTTACTGAGCGCTTTTTATTTACTCCGAATCTTCCGAAAAATGATGTATCGCTTGTTATAATGTCCGGCAAGTATCCGTCTCTTACAGCACAAATAAATCGCCTTGGCATAGCAGTAGCAGCAGTGGAGGAATATCCTCTGCTTGCTGAGCCGGTACGCTCGCATGCTGACATGCTGATACATCATCTCGGCAAAAACGTTTTTGCTGCCGTGGATACATACACTGCGGAGATATTAAAGATAAGGGGCGCGGAGATTATATATATCAATGAGCGGCTGTGTTCCGTTTATCCGAATGATGTACTCCTGAATTTTGCGAGAGTAGGGAACAGGGTATTTGGACGTATGGATATAATGCCGGCTGCTTTAAGAGAATACTTCAATGATAACGGCATAGAGCTTATAAACGTGAATCAGGGCTATGCCAAGTGCTCTACAGCTATTATAGATAAAAATTCTATCATTACTTCTGACAAAACGATAGCGTGCGCTGCAGAAGGCGCGGGTATGGACGTATTGTGCATATCTCCGGGCAGCATCGTGCTTGATGGATATGATACCGGCTTTATCGGCGGCTGCTGCGGAAAAATAGGAGAAAAAACAATAGTATTTACCGGCGACATATACACTCATCCGGACGGTAAAAAAATTGCAGATTTTATCTCGGACAGGAAAATTGAGGCAGTGACTCTTTCTACTGGACCTTTGCTTGATATAGGAGGCATAATTCCGGCAGCGGAAATATGTTAAAGCTTGGATGTCAAAACATGGCGGATAATGCTAAAATATGGTTGTGGTTTTATGGATTTAAAATTTCTTTACGAATATATGTATCGCAGAGAATTGAAGCTTTTAGATGATATAACATTGCTTGAAAATAACCTGCATTACCGACAAGCAGATTATGTGGACCATCTGGAAATGATTTTAGCAAAATGTAAGCTTGAAACGGCACAGCAGATATTTAATGACATATATTTAATACTTAAAAATTTTAGCTAACGGCACAGGGGATGCCGCTTTATTTGTCGTGGTATTACTTATACAAAATCCATATTTTGTATAATTCGGGGAGTTATTTTTCGTCCGGATTCTCTTTAGGACACGATTTATTTTAAAATTGCAGATGTTCACGCGAAATCTTTTTAATAACATCACGGGCATGGCCATATATGGGCATATAATTCGCTTGAAAGCCGAGAGCCGCTTACACTGCATAAAACCTGCCTTCTTGCTTTATTTACGCTTTTATATTAAAATATATCTATAAAAGCTATTTTCCAGTTTAATACAAATATTTAATACGGAGTTTATAATATTATGAGTTATAAGGAATTTTCTGAGCTTCCGCCGCTGCTTACCGAATACCTTATTTATAACCAAACCGTCAAAAACCGTTCGTCACTTACTGTCGACGAATACTGCCGCGATTTGTGCCTTTTTTTTCAATATATGATTATTCTTAAAAATAAGCTTAACGAAAATACTACAAATATTGATTCGATAGATATCAAAAATATTGACATTGATTTTATAAGGACAATCACACTGAACGACGCTTATATGTTTATTGTATATTGCAAGAACAAACGTTCGAACAGTGCGAAAACACGTTCACGTAAAATTTCGTCGATAAGAGGATTTTTTAAATATATTACAAATAAAAAGGGATTGCTTACAGTAAATCCTATGGAGGAGCTTGAAACTCCAAAAACGAAAAAATCACTGCCAAAATATCTTACTCTCGATCAGAGCGTCAATCTGCTGAATGCTATTGACGGCAAATACAAGGAGCGTGATTATCTTATAATAACTCTGTTTCTAAACTGCGGACTCAGACTTTCTGAGCTGTGCGGCCTGAATTTGGGTGATATAAGAAGCGACAATACCCTCAAGGTCACGGGAAAAGGCAATAAGGAGCGTATCGTCTATTTAAACGATGCTTGCAGAGATGCTTTAAACAGCTATTTAAAGGTTCGGACCGCAGACGGGCTTAAGGATAAAAACGCTCTGTTTATAAGCCGGCAGAAAAACCGCATAAGCAGAAAGACGGTACAGTGGATAGTATATAAGTATCTGGAAAAGACGGGGATAAAAGGGTCGGAGTCAAATGGATATTCTGTGCACAAGCTGAGGCATACGGCGGCCACGCTTATGTATCAGTACGGACATGTCGACATACGAGTGCTCAAGGATGTGCTGGGGCATGAGAACTTGGGGACAACTGAGATTTATACACATCTTTCGGACAAGGATATTGAAAGGGCAGCGCTTGCTAATCCCCTGTCAAAGATAAAGAAAAGGGAATCCAAGCCGGAAAAAGAGGACTAAATTGAACATCCGGCTTTCTTGAAATTTTTTATCTATTTTTAAAAACCAAAATATACTTAAAACAATCTTGATTTAAGATTGTTTTAAGTATATCTCTTCCCTTCCCTTTTTGTTTTTTTGACGGCAGCACTGCTCTGCCCTATTATGTTTGCTTGAGATGGGGTGTATTTTATGAAAATAGAGCAAGTTAAAAATAACAAAAAACAATATCTTGCCCTTTTGCTGCTGGCAGATGAACAGGAAGATATGATAGACCGCTATTTGGAAAAAGGAACAATGTATGTATTGGATGACAACGGTATAAAAAGTGAATGCGTTGTTACAGATGAAGGCAGCGGTATTCTTGAAATCAAGAATATTGCTACTAAACCGGCTTATCATGGAAAGGGGTATGGAAAACGCCTTATTGATTTTATAGCTGCAAGGTATCGGGAACAATATGCCATTTTACAAGTCGGAACAGGCGATAGTCCTATAACGATTCCTTTTTATGAAAAGTGTGGTTTCACATATTCTCACCGACTCAAGAACTTTTTTATAGATAATTATGACCATCCAATATTTGAGGGCGGTATTCAACTGGTGGATATGATTTATTTAAGGAAGAATTTATCTCCCTTTATATTATAATGCCGCGCCGCCCTCCTATTTCTAACAGATTAATAAGCACGCTCCATTTCCTTTTTAAGGCGTATTATTATGCGCTTTTCAAGTCTTGATATATATGACTGAGATATTCCTAAATTGTCGGCTACCTCCTTCTGCGTGTGCTCGCTGTAGCCGGCAAGGCCGAATCGCATCTGCATTATCTGGCGTTCGCGAGGCGAGAGCTTATTTATAAGCAGCATGAGCAGATTTTTCTCATCCTCTATTTCTATGCCCTTATTTACTATATCGCTTTCACAGCCTAAAACGTCGGAGAGCAGCAGCTCATTGCCGTCCCAGTCGGTGTTGAGCGGCTCGTCTATCGAAATTTCGGATTTGAGCGGATTGGTTTTGCGCAGATGCATGAGTATTTCGTTTTCTATGCACCGAGAGGCATAGGTTGCAAGCTTAATTCCCTTTTCCGGGCAGAAGGTATTTACTGCCTTTATAAGCCCTATGGTGCCTATGGATATCAGGTCCTCGATAGTGCTGCCGGAGGAATCGAATTTGCGGGCGATGTACACCACTAATCTTAGGTTATGAACTATCAGCTCCTCCTTGACGGAGTCGTCGCCGCCGGCGTACCGTTCTATTGCACTGCGTTCCTCCTCGGCACTCAGCGGCGGCGGAAGCACCTCCGGGCCGTTTATGTAATTTATTTCATTTCTCAGCCTTGCTTTTATAAATATCCGAAGTATTTTCAGTCGTAATTTTAAGATTAGTTTTTGCAGCATGGTCAGTCTCACTCCCGATAAAAATTAAATCATTGCTGATAAGCGCATTATATCCGTCGCCCACGCTCGCGGCGTTTACGGCGATTATCGCCTTCTTTACTATACTGGTATAATCCCTGTATATTATTTCCGTATCGCAGACTATAAAGCCCGGCAGCAATCCGGAGCCTCCCACTGATTTGTACGGTATAAGCCTTATGCGACTTTTAAGCGCATCGGGAACTGTCTCTATGCCGTTTTGCATCTTGAAATATTCACGCGCATCCTCCGGAATAATGGACTTTACCGCTTCATATTCGGCTACTATTACGGGGAGGTCTGAGAAGACATCGGTCAGTGCATGCCCGGTATCGAGCAGCGCCTTGAGGACGACAGCTGTGTTTTCGCCCTTTACGGAAATTCTGTAAAACTTTGACGAGGCCAGCGGACGCTTCATGAATTTTCGTATTATCATCAGCAAAAGATAGCATATAAGCGTTGAGACTATAAGTATCAGCGGAGATATGTTGAAGTAAACCACTCCGTTGTTTACATACATGTTTGACGGCCGTATCAGCAGCCATACCGCCATCATTATGCCTGCGTATATGAAGGATACGCAAAAAAGCGCGGCTATAAGGCGGAGAAATCTCTTTATATTTCGGTATCCGAAGGCGGTGAGCACCATTGTGGCCGCAAAGGCTATGCGCGCAAGCAGTGAGACAATAAAATGCATATCTATAAAGATTGACATTGAATAGAGGCCGCCCAGCGCTGCCGAAAGCAGGCGGCGGTAAAATCTCGTGTCCGACCTGCACAGCTTTTCGACCGCTAAAAGTATAAAGTAATTTACGAAAAGATTAAGTATGAACAGTATATCTATGTATACAACCAATTCCCTCACCTACCCTTGCTTTAATAATATTATATGCTTGTCAGTGAGGTGCTTTATGTCATAATATGATTAATCTTTTTGTCATATACTACCCTTTTGTAAGGGATATTTTACAATATTCTGCAATGCCGTCAATATCGCGTTAACAAGAGTGGCGACGGACCGTGCCGGGCAAATAACGCAGGCAAATTTTTAGGATATACATAAGGCTTTTTAGTGCTATAATAAAATTATATTTTTGGCAGGCGGTGTGAGTAATTATTTTGAAAAGAACAGCAGCGCCTATTTTGGCCGAGTACGGGAAAAGATTTTCTCATTATATTTTCTGAGCAGTATTTTCCTGTTTAACCTATAAGAAAGTACATTTTGGGAGAGAGAAACCATGAGCATGCATATAAAAATAGCTTCTACAGACGCAAAATACGCGCTTTTGCCGGGTGACCCCGGCCGGTGCGAGGCAATAGCCGAGCGCCTGGAAAATGTAAGTCATCTTGCCTTTAACCGCGAGTACAACAGCTTTTTGGGCCATATAAACGGCGAGGGTGTTATAGTATGCTCGACAGGCATAGGCGGACCGTCTGCCGCAATTGCTGTTGAAGAGCTGGCCGCTTTGGGAGTGAAAACCATGATACGCATAGGCACCTGCGGCGCTATGCAGCCGGAAATATCCGGCGGCGATATTATAATAGCCACTGCCGCCTACCGGCACGAGGGAACCTCACTGCATTATGCTCCCATAGAATTTCCGGCAGTCGCCGACATAGGCGTGACAAACGCGCTTATGAGCGCTGCCGAAAGAATGGGTCTCACCTATCATGCCGGCGTAGTTCACTCAAAGGACTCCTTTTACGGGCAGCATGCGCCGGAATCAATGCCGGTAGCAAACGCTCTCAAGGAAAACTGGCAGACCATGATAAGGCTCGGCGTTTTGGCCTCCGAAATGGAATGCGCGGCGCTCTTCACCGTCGGGGCGGTACGGAGGATTTGCTGCGGCAGTGTGCTTACTGCGCTGTGGAATCAGGAGAGCGGAGAAAAATTCAGCGAAGGCAGCACGGCGACCTCCGATAATGCCATTGACTGCGCTGTAGAGGCCATAAAAAGCCTTATTGAAAGCACACACTGATTTTGCATTAAAGCATACGTCACAAGCTTTATAGGGCCTTAATATTATTCAATAACAGCTCAAATGTAAGATGGAGTCTAAATACATAGTGCTTGTTGTTACTGGGAGGCGGCGACTGTACTGTATCTCTGCGAATTGAAGCAGTACGGCTGCATCGTGGGCAATCTGCTATTCAAATGAAATACGTTTTTTTCAGACGTATTTATTTCTTGATAGGAGCAAAAGCTTCGTTGGGCATTATAAGACAAAAAACAGGCTGTAACGTTTACAGCCTGTTTATAATTTTTTGTATTTATCGGCAAAGCTTATGTAGCCCCGCCGGCGGTATTATCATGTGCCGACGGCAGACCTAAGCTCACCGTAATCGCATCATTGACCGCCGTCATGGACGAGTCATCAAGCCTGCCCATCCTTTCCTTAAGTCTTCTTTTGTCTATTGTCCGCACCTGCTCAAGAAGCACTATCGAATCCTTTGCAAGTCCGCAGTTTTCCGCATTTACCTTAATGTGAGTCGGAAGGTTGCTTTTGTCCTTCTGGCTCGTTATGGCTGCGGCGATAACCGTAGGACTGTACTTGTTTCCGATATCGTTCTGAACAATCAGCACCGGGCGGACGCCGCCCTGCTCAGAGCCTACCACAGGGCTCAAATCCGCGTAGTATATATCCCCTCTTTTTATTGTCACTTACTTCACGCTCCGCTTTTTTAGTAGTCGGTAATGTCCGCATATATATTTTTACCAGACAGACGTAAGGCTAAACATTATCGGGAGCAAAATATGTTAAGCCTATATTTTTTGCAGGGATGTCCGTCACTAACATTGTATTAAGCAGCGCGTGGTTTTGCCAATGCGCATAGTACAGTATGATTGCGTAGATTTCGCATTATATTTGGCATTATCTTATTTAACAAAGTATGGTATCTGAAAATAAATACAAAATACACGAATAAAAATTTTTATCAGAATATTTTTGGAATCACTATATGATGCGCAGGAAGACAGATGCCGTAAGGTGCGGCGCCGGAGGGCATATGCGCTGCCGTTTCCGGTTATATGCCGGCGCGGCGGTCATCCCTACCCTGCTCTCTCATTTAAGCGTTGCTATAATGCCAGACAAAAGAAAAAGAGGAGCAGAGGGCAAGCTGCTCCTTTTCTCAATATAAACAATTTACGTCATTGCATTGCCTCAAAGCCAGATACATCCGCCTCCATGCTTATCGACGGGATGCTTATACCGGTAAGAGCACCGCTCTCGCAGTCAAACGAGAGGCTGTACTTCCCCGATTTGCCGACAGCGGAATAAATATAATTTGTTCCGGCTTTAAGGACCTCAAACTCCGTCTCCTGAGCCGCTGCATCGAGCGAATTGACTATTCCCTCCGCAAAGCCGGAGTCGGGAAGTATTTCGCTGTCAAACGGCACAGATATTCCCATATAGAAAAGCGTAAACTTGCCGCCGGACCACTCAAGCGACATCCCCGACAGCGGCGCCGGGTCCGTTATTTCTATAACACAGACGCCCGCCGACGGCATCGTCATGTGCGCTGATATTGACATGCCGTTGTAGCTGACGGTCATGTCGCAGTTAAAACCGCTTATTATGCTCTGCGGGATTTTGGCCTCTGTTTTTGCCGAAGAGCAGGATGGTGCTGCGACAACAGTAAAAATCAGCAAAGAAATAATCAGGAGACGCTTTTTCAATCATATCACCTGTCTGTTTTCAAATTCAGAAAACAGCTCCGCAAGCTCGTTTATCATATCAGTCGGAGTTACAAAGCGCTGCGAATATTTCTTCTCGGCCGCCTCTCCGGCAAGGCCGTGCATGCAAACGGCAGACCTTACTGCGTCAACCATACCCATGCCCTGCGTTATAAACGAGAGTATCATGCCGCTGAGCATATCGCCGCTTCCGGCCGTGGCCATGGCCGGAGAGCCGGTCAGGTTTATATACGCCGTATCACCGCACGCCACTATCGTATTCGCTCCCTTAAGCAGCAGTATCACGTTGTATTCCTGCGCAAAATCTCTTGCATACTTAAACCTGTTGCTTTGTATCTCCTTCGACGTTACGCCGCACAGCCTCGCCATCTCACCGGGATGCGGAGTCAAAACGGCCGGAGCCGACATCTTCTTTAATATACTTATGTCGTCTGCTATGGCATTTATGCCATCAGCGTCGAGAACAATAGGCTTATTTATCTTTTTGAGCAGGGATTTAACCAGATTTGACGTCTGCATATCGCTGCCAAGCCCACAGCCTATAAGCACGGCGTCGCATTTGCCTGCAAGCTCCATTATCCTGTCATAGGCTGAAAGAGCCATGCCGCCGCTCTCCGTCTGCGGCATTGGATATACCATATACTCCGGCATATAACCGGCAACGGCAGCGCATATGCCCTCCGGCACCGCGCATTTGACGATGCCGGCGCCGCACCTTACGGCAGCCGAGGCAGAAATGACCGCTGCACCGGACATGCCCTGTGCTCCGCACACTGCGAGCGCTGTGCCGAAATCGCCCTTGTGGCTGTCCTTCCTGCGCTTTTTAAACAGGCGGCTTATATCCTCCTTATCTATTGAATACAGCTTTGTGTCTATGTTATTCACCGCTTCGTCGTATATGCCTATGTCCGCGGTGATTATGCGCCCGCAGTAATCCACTGCCGGCGATATGGCATGTGCCGGCTTTAGGGCTATGAAGCTCACGGTTATATCAGCCTTGATACAGTCGCCCTCAACAGCGCCGGTGTCAGCGTTTGCACCGCTCGGAATGTCAAGTGAAATTATCGGCTTGCCGACGGCGCACATGAATCGTATGAGAGCATCGGTCGGTTTGCGCACACTGCCCTTAAAGCCTATCCCGAATATTGCGTCCACCAAAATATCAGCGCTCTTTATAAGCGCGCTGACGGACGTCGGCTCCGTACGGTAAGAAACTATTGGGATGCCAATGTCCCTTGCGCGCACGCGCATCTCCGACGCCTCAGCGGTGACGGGCATATCGCCCGCAAGGACTATTCTCGTATCGGCACCGTGCTCCTTGAGCTTACGCGCTACGACAAAGCCGTCGCCGCCGTTGTTGCCCTTGCCGCAAACTATTATTATGCGTTTGCCTCTTACATCGTAATTTTCGCGTATGATGCGGGCCGCCGCAGAACCGGCATTCTCCATAAGACGCAGCGGCGGCATGCCCATGCCGTATGCCGTCTGCTCTGCTTTGCGTACCTGTTCACTGTCAAAAAAACGCATATTTTATCACCACAACATTAATATTAATAAGCCACGACAACCGCCGTGGCATATTTATCAGTATGAGTTATGCTAACCGAATATTCGTACCCGTTTTTTCTGCTTATTTCGGCGGCACGGCCGGAAAGGCTCAGATACGGCGCACCAAGCTCGTCGTGCAGGAGAGAAACCTCGTTTAGCGCAAAGCCGCGTATTCCGGTGCCGAGCGCCTTTGAAAACGCCTCCTTGGCGGCAAAGCACGCCGCAGCCGACTGCGGTACAAAATTGCGCTTTTCAAGCTCTGCTATCTCCTCTGCAGAATATACTCTTTCAATAAAGCGTTTATTCTTTATGCTTGCCTCTATCCTGTATATCTCTACTGTGTCAATCCCCAAACGCATCTCCTGCCACCTGCCTCGGCACATATCTCTTAAGTGCACCGAGCACCTTTTCGTTTGGAGTAAACACTACAAGCGTATACCCGGTGTCCTTTGTATTGACAGTAGCGTACCACTGATTCTCGGCATTCTCCGTACAGGCTATTAGCCGTGTTTTATAATTTTTGCCCGCGTGCTCCTTTGCGTCGTATCTGCCGAAGGTCTCAAACTCCCGGCAGGTGGTCGAAAGCACTCTCTGCCGTTTCGATTTGGCTATTATCTTATCTATGTCAAAATATCCGTTTGTCAGGGCGTATTCATATTCTATATTAAATCGGCTGGAAAGCCTGTATGCGCCGAACACCTCGCCTATCATGGCCACAAAAAACAGTATGCCGCCGATTCTTATTGCAAACATAAGATATATCAGAACTACGGCAAGCATAATTGCTACCCACCATATAAAGAGCTGAAGCACCGTTTCCTTTGTCGATTTTTTCTTTGCAACTATCTGCTCAACGAATAAATCCATTTTTAACCTCTCATTTTAAATTTTAATGAGCCACCCAAAGCAAAGCGGCCGCATATTAATATTTTAATATATTGTATAATTTAACTCTCCCCGTGTCAAGCCAAAGCCATTTTTCTTTACAAATGTTTCATGAATCGGCCGTTACAATGCGTCCGGCAAAGAGAAGGATAAGCCTGTCAGACGCCATTCCATATTTTTCACTGACTCCTGCAAAAAAACCGGTGCCTTTTTTCATGATCATATAGTTCCCTTATACTGCCATACTGTCTCAGTATAAATAAAAAGCACCGGCCAAATGGCTTAGGTGCTTTTCGTCACGCTTATGAAAAAACGGAGTATGATTATATTATTCCTGCTTCTTTGCGAAAAAGCCTTGCGTGGGAAGGAGCCGGTTAAGCAGCTTATCACCTTGCGGCCGCTGCGATATTTACACGTTTATGTATTAACCCGGTGTTTATCCAGCAAATCCGCGCGCTTTTTTATTTGAGCCGCAGCAGGACTTGAGCAAAGCCGCATTGCTGATAAAATATTGCAGCCCCATAATACTCTGCTCAAGCGATGCTTCTCATATAAACAAAGCGTCATTAAAAGCAGCATGCTTTAAGCCTCTTAGCGAAGATTTTTCACCATGTCCTTAAGCTCTGCTGCTGCGGCGGTGATGTCCGGCTGGGAAATTATCGCCGATACCACCGATATGCCGTCTATACCTGTGCCGTAAAAGGCCGGCAGAGTTGTTTTGTTTATCCCGCCTATGACGACTATGGGAAGGCTTATCTCTTCCCTTATGCGCATCAGCTCCTCCATGGTGACGTCGGCGGCATCGGTCTTGGTGCCCGTCTTATACATTGCGCCGACGCCGAGATAGTCCGCGCCCTCGCTCTGGGCCTGCCTCGCCTGTGAAAGAGTCGCGGCGGAGATGCCTATGATTTTATCATCGCCGAATATCCTGCGCGCTGCCGAAATAGGCAAATCGCTCTGCCCGAGATGCAGGCCGGCGGCGTCTACCGCCATGGCTATGTCAAGCCGGTCGTTTATTATAAGCGGCACACCGCAGCTGTCCGTTATCTTTTTAACGCTGACGGCCGTGTCGTAAAACTCCCTTGAAGATGCGTTTTTTTCTCTCAGCTGAACGACAGTGCAGCCGCCGGCTATCGCCTGCTCTACCGCCTCTTCGAGTGTGGCGGTACTCATAAGGTCGCGGTCGGTCACAAGATAAAGGCTTAAATCAATATTTTTCTTCATCCATTTTCACCCTGCTCATAAATATTTCCGGAGTCATATTACTGAGGCTGTCTATTATTCCGGAGCGCAGGCTGCCGGTGCCGCGGCTGGTCTCAAGGGATATTTCTCCGCTTATCCCCATGACCGCGATGGCCGTGACGGCGCCCTCATAGGCTCTGCCTGAGGCAGCCACATAGCCGCCGGTTATAGATGTCGTCATGCAGCCGGTGCCGGTTATCTTTGACATATCAGCAACGCCGTTGCTTATGCGGCAAACTCTCTCGCCGTCGGAAATTATGTCCACGGCGCCGGTTATGGCAACGGTGCAGCCAAGCCTTTTGGCAAGATTTACGGCAATATCCGCGCCGCTTTCCTCCGCAGCGTCGTCGGCTGCGGCGTCAACGCCCTTTGTCGCGCTGGCAAGGCCGCTTACGCACTTTATCTCGGACATGTTACCCCTTATTACGGCAAGCTTTATCTCGGACATTATCCGCTTTGACACCTCTGTGCGCAGCGGGGTGGCTCCGGCGCCGACGGGGTCGAATATTACGGGAATGTTAAGCTCGTTTGCCTTTTTCCCGGCGGCAAGCATGGATTCTATCGTGCGGCGGTTGAGTGTGCCTATGTTTATCACTAACGCAGAGGCTATGGAAACCATGTCGCATACCTCGTCAAGCTCGTCAGCCATTACCGGCGACGCCCCGACGGCCAGCACTGCGTTTGCGCAGTCGTTGACGGTGACGTAATTCGTCATATTATGCACAAGCGGACATTTTTTCCTTGTTTCCTTTACAATTTCACTACATGTTTCCTTGATGCTCATTTTTGTTTCTCCTTTTAGTTTAATTTATTTAACGGCCGTTATAAGCGGCTCAAAAACCAAATAATCCTGATAAGGCGGCCGATAATTGCACGGCGGGCAGCTGAAGCATTTGCGCAAACAGCAGGCCGAGCCCGGACGAAGCTTGCGCCCTATGTTCAGCTTTTTCTTTTGTCTTGCCGCACGCGTCGGAGCGGGATCCTTTCCGTTACCTCTTTACACAGCGGGTTATTGTTTTGCCTCAGCGTCCTCAATGGTCACCTTTTTGCCCGACAGGACCTTGTTCATGGTGTCGACGGCGCACATGCGCCCGCACATTGTGCATCTGCCGTTTTTCCTCCCGGCCTCCTCATAATATCTGCGCGCTTTCTCCTCGTCTATCGCGTAGGTGAACATTTCCTCCCAATCAATGCGGCGGCGGGCGTCGCTCATTTTGTTGTCTATTTCGCGCGCGCCCTTTACACCCTTGGCAATATCGGCGGCATGCGCAGCTATGCGCGACGCTATCACGCCCTCCTTAACATCGTCGGCGTTCGGCAGGCGAAGATGCTCCGCCGGCGTAACGTAGCAGAGAAAGTCAGCGCCGCTGGCTGCCGCTATCGCTCCGCCTATCGCGGAGGTTATGTGGTCGTATCCCGGCGCTATGTCCGTCACCAGCGGGCCGAGCACATAAAACGGAGCGCCGTGGCACATGCGCTTCTGCAGCTTCATATTCGCCTCTATTTCGTTTATCGCCATATGTCCGGGGCCCTCAACCATGACCTGCACGTCCTTTTTCCATGCGCGCTCGGTGAGCAGGGCAAGCTCAGTAAGCTCGGCTATCTGGCAGACGTCGGTGGCATCCTCTATACAGCCGGGGCGCATGGCATCGCCGAGGCTTATGGCCACGTCATATTCGCGCAGTATGTCGAGCACATCGTCGTAATATTCGTAAAACGGGTTCTCATTGCCCGTCATCTCCATCCATGCAAAGAGCAGTGAGCCGCCGCGAGAAACGATGTTCATAAGGCGGCCTGACTCCTTTATAACTGCGGCCGTTTTGCGGTTGACGCCGGCGTGTATCGTCATGAAGTCTACGCCCTCCTCAGCGTGGGCGCGCACCACCTTTAAAAATTCGTCCGCCGTTATGTCGCACAGGTCCTTTTCAAGATACCCCACCGCGTCATATACCGGCACCGTGCCTATCATAAGCGGAGACATACTTATAAGGCGCTCCCTGAAGTCCTTTGTCTTGCCGTAATTGCTTAAATCCATTATGGCATGCGCACCGTATTTTTCGGCTATCTGCGCCTTTTCAAGCTCAACCTCGTAGTTTATGCAGTCGCCGGATATTCCGAGGTTGACGTTTATTTTTGTGCTCAGCCCTTCACCCACGCCGCACGGCTTGAGATTCTTATGATTTTTGTTTGCGGGTATTATCACTCTGCCAGCGGCAATCCTTTCACAGAGAAGCTTTGCCGATACTCCCTCGTTTTCGGCGACAGACTGCATTTCGTCGGTTATTATCCCCTTTTTCGCTGCCTCCATTTGAGTTTTATATTCCATTTTTCTTCTCTCCCTTAGCTTTGATTTTTTGTTCTCTTATATTTATTTTGCCATAAGTGTTAGAGCTCATTTAGTCATCAAGCAGTGCTTCGGCCCCGCTGGCCAAAGGCGCCGATGACGGTTATTGTCAGCATGCCAGCGTCCCTTGTATCGTCGGGATAATCGTTCAGGAGGACAGCGGTGAAAAACAATTAAACCCGATTTCAAGGTTTATTGACGTGGCTAAAAGCCAAGTATCTGTCAAACGCGACGAACGAATTAAGCTCTGCCGTCTCTG
Source organism: uncultured Clostridia bacterium (assembly GCA_944412495.1). GTDB lineage: Bacteria > Bacillota > Clostridia > Oscillospirales > Acutalibacteraceae > Timburyella. The sequence goes on from CALYBL010000018.1 coordinate 43,177, forward strand.
AAAAAAGCCAAAGATATGCAAAAGGAATTTGCCGCTTTATATGCAGAGCCAAGCACATAAAAAAGCCTGCCCATAGGCAAGCTTTAATTTCAAGACGCGCGCCGCAGATACCTTTCCGGCACAGCTTAAACTTACTTCCCTACGATAGTATTAACTAACAGGTTCAATGGGTCAGGTTTTACCTTCTCAACCGTTTGGACGGTCCCCCCGTAAATCAAAAATATTCACTTTTTTCCCGGCGCCTTGTACAGTATAAAAATACATACGCGCCTGTGCCCTTATATTATATCATCTGTACGGCAGTTGTCAAATTTTTTTATAAAACATCTGTGTCGGTCGGAATGTAATCATCTATTCCCGGCGCGTCCGCCTAAAATCAAGTTTAAATCAAGCTTAAGCCGCCGGGAGCCGAACACAATATGGTTTTAAGCGGCTAATTTACGCGCATGCTGCGTTAAAAGCCTCGTTAATCCGCCGCCCGGCAAGGGTAAAAATGTGAAAATGCGCCGCGCCGGCGCTTTTTCGGCACATCGAGTTTGCTTCCCGGCAGCTTAAGTAACGTACCTGACGCGGGAAGCTGAAAGCATATTTTCTGTATTTGCGGCTGTCCGGCAGAAGGCGGCAAACATGTTCTTTACAAAGACATGGATTTAACTGATTATTTTACAAAAGCCACACTGCTTTCACCAAGTATATTCTTTAGCTCTTTTATAAGCGGCTCGTTTACCTCCACCCACATATTCCGGGGTGACATGAGCCTGCGTCCGTCGGAAAGCACTAAAATCACCGGAGTGTTGCCCTCGAATATGTCCATGACCCGGCGTGCACGGAGATAGCTTTCATCCTGCATTGATGAGATTTTAAGATACAGTCCGGACTTGATGTGTTTCTGAGGCGTGCCCTCTTTTGCCGGCTTTGCCTGCTCCGCATGGCTTAACGCGTCGGGCAAAGAACGCATGCTTTCGCATACGAGCTGCGCCGGACGGTCCTCACGCAGGCTTATGCGGGCGGACACGTAAACCGCCGTTCCCTCCTGAAGCAGCACTGATGCTGCCTGCATGACCTTCGGAAAAATTATCATCTCACAGCTCCCGCCCAAATCCTCTACCGTTGCAAAGGCCATGGTCTGGTTGGACTTTGTGGTCTTAAGCCGTATCTCCGTTATTATACACGCTATCTTTACAAGGTCATTGTCGGAGTATCGGCTGCCCTCCTTCCCCGCCTCAGCAATATCCGAAAGCTGTGCGCATCTGAGCTTTTTTGCAGCCTCGGCGTACTGCGCCATCGGGTGGCCGGATATATAGAGGCCGGTGACCTCCTTTTCCATTGCCAATAGCTCACTTTTGGGCAGCTCTGCAACCTTTGGGTATTCGTAATCGTCAGAAACGGCATCGTCGGACTCGCGTGCAAGGTCAAAAAAGCCAATCTGACCGTCGACGTTCCTGCGCTTTTTCGCCGCCAAATCCTCCAAAATACCCTCTATCGAGCGAAGCATCTGCAGGCGGTTAACTCCGAGGCCGTCACAGGCACCGCTTTTTACCAGGCTCTCAAGTGCACGGCGGTTCATGTCGCCGCCTGAAAGACGGGAGCAGAAATCATAAAAGGTTTTATACCTTCCGCCCTTCTCCCGCTCCTCTATAAGCCGCTCGATGAGCTTATGTCCGAGATTCTTTATCGCCTGAAGGCCGAAAACTATACTGTCGCCGGATACTGTAAAGCCAGACATGCTAGTCTGTATATTGGGAGGAAGAACGTTTATGTGCAGCCTTGCGCACTCCGCCATATATTCCGCTACCTTATCGGTATTGTCCATAACGCTGTTGAGCAGCGCGGCTATAAACTGGCGAGAATAGTGGCACTTGAGGTACGCCGTCTGGTATGACACAAAAGCATACGCGGCGGCGTGAGATTTATTGAAGGCGTAAGACGCAAAGGAGGACATATCGTCAAATATGTCATTTGCTGTTTTTTCGTCAATTCCGCGCTTTACTGCACCGTCTATTGCGGGAGACCCACCGTCTGCCGGCATGCCGTGCAGGAATATCTCTCGCTCTCTGTCCATGACGTCGTGCTTTTTCTTTGACATGGCCCTTCTGACTATATCGGCGCGGCCAAGGGTGTATCCGGCAAGCTTGCGGAAAATCTCCATAACCTGCTCCTGATACACTATGCAGCCGTAGGTGACCTCCAAAATCGGCTTAAGCTGCGGAGTTTTGTATTTTATGAGCGACGGATTATGGCGGTTGCGTATATAGGTTGGGATAGAATCCATGGGGCCGGGGCGATAAAGCGACACAACCGCTATTAAATCCTCTATTCTGTCCGGCTTGAGCGTCCTGAGCACCGAGCGCATGCCCGCCGATTCGAACTGGAATACGCCGAGCGTATCGCCCGAGGAAAGCATCTCCATAGTCGCCTTGTCGTCAAGAGGAATTTTGTCAATGTCAAAGCCTGCGTCAAACTCGCGCACGGCGTCTGCAGCCTCTTTGATGACTGTCAGTGTACGCAGGCCCAAAAAGTCCATTTTAAGCAGGCCCAACCGCTCGATATCAGTCATATTGTACTGAGTAACCACAGCCTCATCGTTTTTTGCCAGCGGCACATAAGACGAGACCTCATCCTTTGTTATAACAACGCCGGCAGCGTGCGTGGAGGCATGCCTCGACATGCCCTCAACGCGGCGGGCCATGTCGATAAGCTCCCTCGTCCGTACATCTGAGCTGTAAAGCTCCTTAAGCTCCTTAGATTGATTTAGCGCCTGGTCCAGAGTTATATTAAGCTTCATAGGCACAAGCTTTGCCGTGCTGTCGGCGACCGAATACGGTATATCAAGCGCCCGTGCCACATCGCGTATGGCAGCCCGCGCCGCCATCGTACCAAAGGTTATTATCTGTGCAACGTGGTCGGCGCCGTACTTCCTTATGACGTAGTCTATTACCTCCTGCCGCCGGATATAGCAGAAGTCAATATCAAAATCCGGCATACTGACGCGTTCGGGATTCAAAAAGCGCTCAAACAGAAGGCCGTATTTTATCGGGTCTATGCCGGTTATCCCTATGCAGTATGCGATAAGGCTTCCAGCGCCGGAGCCCCTTCCCGGACCGACCGGTATCCCTCTGCGCCTGGCATAGCTGACAAAGTCCCACACTATAAGATAATAATTCGTATAGCCCATGCTGTTTACAACGTTAAGCTCATATTCAAGACGTTCCTTTAGGCTTTCATCCGGAGCTTCTCCGTATTTTTCGCGCAGCCCGTCCATAGCTATACGGCGGAGATAGGCGTAATTGTCGCTTTCGCCTTCTACCTTAAAGGCCGGAAGCTTTATCCTGCCGAATTCTATCGTCACATTGCACCTTTCGGCAATTTGGGCCGTGTTCTCTATCGCCTCGGCGTCCTGCGGCAGTGCAGCAAGCATTTCCTCCTCAGTTTTAAGATAAAATTCGTCGCTGGCAAACTCCAAGCCTCCGGCGTCGTTTACCGTTTTGTTGGTCTGTATGCATATGAGCACCTTCTGCACGCGGCTGTCATCAGCGTCTATATAATGCACATCATTTGTCGCTACAAGCTTTATTCCCGTCTCCCGCGATATTCTGCGCAGCCCGTCGTTTACCGTCTGCTGCTCCTTTATCCCGTGATTCTGCAGCTCCAAAAAATAATTGCCGCTGCCGAAAATTTCGTTATAATCAAGTGCTGTCTGCTTTGCACGCTCATAGTCGCCTGAGGTCAGAGCGCGCGGAATCTCGCCGGCGAGGCAGGCGGAAAGCGCTATAAGCCCGCTGCTGTATTCCCGCAGAAGCTCCTTATCCACGCGCGGACGGCCGTAAAAGCCTTCTGTAAATCCCCTTGAAACCAGCTGCATGAGATTCTTATAGCCCTCGTCGTTTTCGCAAAGCAGCACCAAATGATTATGCTCGCTGTCCACTTTTGCCTCTCGGTCAAACCTCGTACGGGCGGCAACATACACCTCGCAGCCGATTATGGGCTTTACGCCGTACTTTTTAGCGGCGTCGTAAAAATCTATCACGCCGTACATTGCGCCGTGGTCGGTTATCGCTACGGCCGTCTGGCCCCGGTCGAGCACGGCTTTCATCAGCGGCTCCATGCGGCAGACACCGTCAAGCAGACTGTATTCTGTATGAAGATGCAAATGTACAAAGCTCATAAGGACTCCAGACTTCTTTTGTGTTTTGATTTAAGGCGCCGCTGCAGCAGTAAAATTACAACGCCGCCGCTTGATGCTATTTTGTCAAAGATTTTTTGATATTTCTATAAGCCTGTTTAGCCGGTGGCTGAGGCCGGATTTGCTCATTCCAAACAGCGCACACATCTCACTCAGCGACATGTCTGGGTTGTTTATTCTTGCCTCCGCGGCAAGCTTAAGGGATTCGGGAAGATTTTCTAACTTTCCGCTCTCCTTTATCCGGCGTATTGCGTAAAGCTGCCGCGCCGCCGCGTCAGCGGTTTTTGATATGTTTGCCGTTTCGCAGTTGGTTATGCGGTTTGCCTTGTTGCGGATATCCTTGTAAATTTTTACGTTCATTATCTCTAAGGTTGAGTTCTGTGCACCCATCATGGTTAGAAGATCCTCTACCCTCTCGCTTTCGTTTATATATACGGAGTAGCCGCTGCCCCTGACGGAAACACCCGCATTTATGCCGACCTCAAGAAGCACACGAGCCATATCCGACGCAAGATTTTTATGCTGGATGCTGAATTCAAGCCGGTAATTCTTCCGTGGGTCGGAGATGCTGCCGCAGACGATGAAAGCACCCCTCAAAAACGCCGCATGGCAGCAGTCGTTTTCCAAATTTGCAAGGTTTATCCTGATACTTATGTCGTTTGCACGATGTGAAAATTTATCAAGCACCAAAAGCCTGTCTGATTTTCCGGCAACCGAGCACAGATAGAGCCCGCCGCCTGATTCCGGTTTGGAAAGAGCGCACTGCACTCCGCATATACCTTGCAGTGCGGACCGGTATCTCCGTGCGGCAGTGCCGCTTTCTGTATAAAGCGATATTGCGCGAGAGGAAAAGGAGGATGCACAGATAAGCATACCGTAGCATTCGGCAAATTCACAGCACGCCTTTGCCTGCACCGACATAAGCTCTTTTTTTACGCTTTGAGAAAAATATTCCTTCATTATAAAATAATCTCCCGCAAAGTAAACACGGCAGCGACGGACAAAATACACACAATGCCGCACATCAGAGTCCGGCGGCTTGTCCGTTAATCCGATTAAAATTTACTGCAGACAAATAATAGAAATACAGGCTTAAGCATGCGCTGCTGCGAATGCCCTGATTCTTATTGCAGCCACTGAAGCCGCGTCCTCACACCAACAGACTATTTACGCGCACAAAGACTTATTGAAGCATCCATCACAAAAGAATACGGCTTGTGTCTTTCGACATCTCAGAAATAAGCAATTTGCGGCGCTGGAAAATTATTAGTGCCATGTGCTCAAAATATCATTGGCAGATTGCCTGTTCCTTCCGGACAAAATCGGCTGCGCCTTGACAGCTGCAGCGGATATTTAACGCCCTGTTATCACGAATCCGATAAATTCTGCCAAAGCTGAATATTTATACCGCCGGACGCCGTTGCATAGCCCGTACATTTTAAAGCTCGGAAACAGTCCTGCCGACTATTTTAATCTCACATTCGAGCATAATTCCAGTTTCTTTATACACGGTGTTTTTTATTTTCGATATGAGCCGCAATACGTCGTCGCATGTGGCGCCGCCGGTATTGACAATAAAGCCGGCGTGCTTTTCGCTTACCTGTGCTCCGCCGACAAAGGCGCCCTTAAGTCCGCAGCTTTCTATAAGCGAGCCGGCAAAATTGCCCTCCGGACGTTTGAAGGTGCTGCCGGCGCTCGGCATATAATACGGCTGCTTTGAAAGACGCTTTTGCATAAGCTCTTCCATTTTCTCGGATATGCTGAGGCGGCTGCCTGCTTTAAGCGCCATCGTCGCCGAAATGATTATCAGGCCGCTGTCGGTATATGCACTGCTGCGGTAGCCCATTTTCAGCTCCTCGCCCGAATATTCGCCTATATTTCCCGTCATGGATATGTGCCTGCATGATACAAGTATATCCTTCATCTCACTGCCGTAGCATCCGGCATTCATGTATGCCGCACCGCCGATGCTTCCCGGTATTCCCCATGCAAACTCGAGACCGGTCAGCGAGTGCTCTGCCGCCGCACGGCTGGCCGACATTATCTTCAGCCCGGCGCCCGCCGTTACCCTTCCGTCTTCTGAAAAGGTTATATCCTTAAGTCCCAGGGTGGATATCACAGCGCCCTCTATACCGGCATCTGATACCAGCAGGTTTGTGCCGCTGCCGACTATCGTTATCGGTGCCTGCACAGCCTTGCAGGCGCTGACTGCGCCGAGCAGCATATCCTCCGTGCCCGGAATTATAAATATATCAGCTGGACCGCCTATGCGAAAGCTGGTGTGCTTGTGCATAGGCTCATTTTTTCTGTATTCGCAGCCAAGCTTTTCAAGCTCGGCCTCAAGCTCGCTGTATTTGCTGCCGTGTTCCATAGATAAGGCTCCCGTAATATTTCAGATGCTTCATGCACTTAAAAAAGCATGCCGATTTACCGCTTCTGTTAATAATATTTACATCCGTTTAAAACTATAACCATAAATTTTATTTATAGAGCTGACAGAAGCATTCTTCGCACATAAGGCTTTCGAAAATCAATACTGCCGCTGATAAAGACAATGCGGATATAATATGCTAATCCGCTGATTTTCCGTATAATCTGTATAGATTTGCTGCGCCTATTATTCCCGCGTCGTTGCCAAGCTCGGCTATCTTCAGCTTTGTCTGCTTTTCGGCATACATGCTGTACCGCTCTGCCCTCACCTGTGCGTGTATAGGCTTGAGTATGGTGTCACCCTCCTTAGAGATACCGCCTCCTATGCATACTATCTCCGGCTGGAATATGTTTATCACGTTAACTATGCCGCAGCCAACATAGCGAAGATATTTGCGCACTACCTCGCGGCCGGCCTCGTCGTTTATGCGCATGGCGTCAAACGCCGTTTTCCCGTTTACGTTTGTTATATTGCCCTCTACGATATCCCACATTGCTGATTCGGGATTGCGGCTCATTGCCTCCTTGGTCTGTCTTATAAGCGCTGTAGCAGAGGCATATGCCTCCCAGCATCCGTAGCGTCCGCAGTTGCAGGGCTCGCCGTCTATATTTATCACCATGTGTCCAAGCTCGGCTCCGTCATAGTTGTGCCCGCTGTAGATTCGGCCGTCAATTATGATTCCGCTGCCTACACCCGTACCAAGAGTGATAACAATAAAATCACTTTTCCCCCTGCCGGCGCCGGCAAGAAACTCGCCGTATGCGGCGGCATTGGCATCGTTTTCGACATAAACCTTCTTGCTAAGACGCCTGCTCAAATCGTCCTTTATGGGATACATGCGGAAATTGAGGTTGTTTGTCCCCTCCAGTATACCGCTTTCAACGTTGACAGCGCCGGGGCAGCCTATACCGACAGATTCTATCTGCGATTCGTCCAGCCCCGATGCCGCAACTGCTTCATAATACAGCTCAACCATATCGTTTATTATCTCAGCATCAGGACGCGTGCCCAATGTGGGACGCTTGGTCTTTCCAATTATTTTAAAATCATCGTCTACAATTCCGGCCGCCATCTTTGTGCCGCCGAGGTCAATTCCAATGTTATACATATTCTTCGCCCCTTAAGAGAGGAACCGGCGTCCCGTTTAAGTTGCCGCAGGCACCGTATTCCGTATATTTCTCAGCGCCGGCAGTGCCCGACGCCTATTTTGACGTTTTTATTCGTATGCAGAAAATTCATCGGCCGGCTGCTCGTCCTCATCCGTCTCGGTATACATGCCAAGACCCTTGAGCAGCTCCTTTGCCGCGTTGAAGCCCATCTTCTTCTGACGGTTGTTCATAGCTGCAACCTCAATTATAATTGCGAGGTTGCGTCCGGGCTTGACGGGTATAGTTATTGACGGTATATGGTTGCCGAGTATCTCGGTCGTCTCGTTGTCTATACCCATCCTGTCGTATATTTTGCTTGGATCCCATTGCTCAAGATTAATTATGAGGTCTATTTTTTCCGTAAGCTTTACAGAGCCCATACCGAATATTCTTCTGGCATTGATTATGCCTATGCCGCGCAGCTCGATAAAATGACGTATCTTATCCGGCGCCGAGCCGACCAGTGTCTTTGATGATACCTTGCGTATCTCCACCGCATCGTCGGCGACAAGACGATGACCGCGCTTTATCAGCTCTATCGCAGTTTCGCTTTTGCCGACGCCGCTTTCTCCCAGAAGAAGTATGCCCTCTCCGTACACTTCGATAAACACACCGTGGCGCGTTATTCTCGGAGCCAGCTGAACATTCAGAAATGATATAAGGTCGGACATAAACGACGATGTTTCGTCGTTTGTCCTAAGCAGCGGCACGCCGTACCTTTTTACTGCGTCACTGAGCTCGCCGGCCGGCTCAATCCCGCGCGATATTATAACCGCAGGCGGCCCCGGCTGCAGCAGCCGCGATATCCTGTCGCGGCGCTCCTTGCTGTCAAAGTGCGCAATATAGGAGGTTTCCGACCGGCCAAGTATCTGAATTCTGTTTTTATTGTAGTGCTCAAAAAATCCGCCAAGCTCAAGTCCCGGACGGTTGACCGCCGAGGAGGATATGTATATCTCAGAGCTGTCCTTCGGCAGATAAAGCGACTCAAGATTAAAGCTGTTTATTATCTGCTTAAGCGATACGGTAAATGTGCCCTTCAAGCTTATCACCCATTCTGCCCTTCGGCATATAATTGCTGCAAAGCATAATTTTATACTTAACATTATATACCATACCATCGAATTAATAAAGTAAAAAAATGCACATAATACTTGCTTGATTTTGCACCGCTGCTGGGGTATCATGATATTATAAAAATCATCGATAATGTATTTATTTCAGCACCACAAAAATAAAAGCCGCTTGAATCATTATTTTCAATTTTTTAGGAAAAATATAACATTTCTGCATTCAAAATACCGCTGTTAAATATAAGTGAGGTTGAAATTATGTCTTTAAAGGTTGGACTTCTTAACGATTCCTTTCCGCCGACAATAGACGGCGTGGCAAATACCGTTATAAATTACGCCCGCGTGCTGCATGACATGGGCTGCGGCGTAACCGTCATAACTCCGAAGTATCCGCGTGCTGAGGATAATTACGATTTTGACGTTTATCGTTACTTTTCCATAGGACTCAATAAAAGAATCGGCTACCGCGCAGGTATTCCGACCCCGGTTTCCGCCGGCAGAATATTGTCGAAAAAGCTGGACATACTTCATGTCCACGCGCCGTTCGTGTCGTCAATTATGGCTAAATCTGTATCAATAAGACCGCACCGCTCGCCGACGGTTTTTACATACCACACCAAGTTTGACATAGACATCGACGCGAGGGTTAAAAACAAGCCTATACGCAAAATCGCCCGCAGAATTGTGCTGGCAAACATCAACATGGCGGACGAGGTATGGGTCGTGACCGAAACGGCAGCAAAAAGCCTCAGGGATTTGGGATATAAGGGCGATTATATGGTCATGGAAAACGGCACTGATTTTCCCAGAGGAAAAACGGATGACAAATTTCTTGCAGAGGTCTGCGAAAAATACGGCATACCGTCTGACAGGCTTATCTTTCTCTTCGTTGGACGCATGCAGTGGTATAAAAATATAAAGCTCATTATTGACACCTTAAAGGAGGTAAAGGGGGCCGGAGTGGCATTTCAAATGTATTTTGTCGGCGACGGCAACGACAGAAGCGACATCGAGCGGTATATAAAGGAGGTTGGTATGGACGACTGCATATCCTGCCTTGGCGCCATATATGACCGTTCGCTTGTCCGCGCCTTCTGCAGCCGGGCCGATTTGTTCCTTTTCCCCTCGGTTTACGACACCTCCGGCCTTGTCGTAAAGGAGGCAGCCGCTGCGGCCTGTCCCAGCCTGCTTATAAAGGGCGCCGCTGCAGCGGAGGGCGTCGAAGACGGCTTTTCCGGGCTGCTGGCGGAGGAAAGCCCTGAGTCCTGTGCAAAGTCAGTCATAGATGCTGTGCACTCCGGCAGGCTGGCAGAAATGGGGCTTAACGCAATGGAGCACGTGTATCTTTCGTGGGAGGACGCCGTCGGCAAAGCGTATGACAGGTATGAAAAAATACTTGAGTCATGGCCCAAACGTAAAAAATAAGCATTTGCGCCTTATTGATATTTTTTATCTGTGGATATACTCAGCAACATGTCACCTATATATTAACATCGGCTGCATAAATGACGCTCCGCGCCGTCATATATATGCAGCTTAAATTTTGCGGTAAAGTCCAAAAATCATATATATTTTTGCTGCTGCGGTATTTTTTGCAGCTATCAAATAATGAAATCCGTTAATGGTAAAGCGCGGACAAAACACAAAGCCGATAACCGTCACGGTAGTGCCATGATACATGGCTATTCCGCCGATAGCTGCGGCGGCAAAGTTTCTGCCGCCGCTCCGGCGGACGCTCTATAATTCCGGCAATCTTTATCCTTTCACATATCGGTTTACGTCAGCAAACGCCCCGGAAAACCGTGGGCGTTTCCTTGGTTGTTTAGTTTCGAGCAGAAAATCAGAGAAAGGCTTGCTATAGTAAATTAGTAGTCTGCACAGACCTCAGAGGGGCCAGGACCTGCTGAGCCATGGAGTACTGAAGAGCTATGCTTCGCTGCCGGTAAAACAGTTTTTTGGTTTTCCGGCTTATCTCTTCAAGCAGATCTCTTACCGCAGAAAACTCCGTCTCCCTATGAAGCGGCCGGCTTTTTTCTCTCACTTTTGGTAATTATGCGATTCTTTGACATTGTCTTTGTCAAGGCTCTTTTATCTGCCACCGGCAAAGTCAGGGTTTTTCTAATTCTAAAGGCAATAAACAAAAAAGCAGGGAGCAAATAATTGCTCCCTGTGCTTGCCTGCTAATCACGTCTATCAACAAAAATCACAGCCTGCGAAAGCGCTTGTATCTGTATTCCGGCAGCTTGCCGGCAGGCACCTGCGAGAGTATATCGAGGCTGCGCGAAATAAAATCGTCTATAGCCGCTGCGACTGCTTCGGCGTCGGCCTGCGCTCCCTCCTCCGGCTCAGGTATTATCTCCTCGATAATATCAAGCTTTAACAGCTCGTCGGCCGTTATCTTCATAACGTCCGCCGCCTGCTCCGCCTTTTGCGCGTCCTTCCAGAGAATCGCCGCAAACCCCTCCGGTGAGAGTATGGAATACACAGAGTTTTCCAGCATTGCAATACGGTCGGCCACCGCCAGCGCAAGCGCGCCGCCGCTGCCGCCCTCGCCTATAAATACGCTTATTATTGGAACTCTGAGCGCCATCATTTCCTCTAAATTCCTGGCAATCGCCTCGCCCATGCCGCGCTCCTCTGCGCCCATGCCGCAGTATGCGCCCTGGGTATCGACAAAGTTGATTATCGGCCGGCCGAATTTTTCCGCCTGCTTCATAAGACGCAGCGATTTGCGGTAGCCCTCCGGGTGAGGTGAGCCGAAATTACGCTGAGCCTTGTCCTTTACATCAGTTCCCTTTTCCTCGCCGATAACCGTCACGGGCGTGCCCTTATACATGGCTATTCCGCCGATAACCGCGGCATCGTCGGCAAAATTCCTGTCGCCGTGCAGCTCAATAAAATCGGTAAATAACTTATTTATGTAATACTGCGCCGTCGGACGGTTCATCATTCTGGCAATTTTTATCTTTTCCCATGCCGATTTACTCATTTTGTCCCCTCCGTTTTGTGCAGCATAAGTATTTTGCGTATGTTTTCCTTGAGGTCCTTGCGCTCACTTATCAGGTCGACAAAGCCATGCTCGCACGCAAACTCCGCCGTCTGAAAGTCCTTAGGCAGCTTCTGCTTTATTGTCTGCTCTATTACCCTTTTGCCGGCAAAGCCTATCAGCGCGCCCTTTTCTGCGATTATTATATCGCCGAGGCTGGCAAAGCTCGCCGTCACACCGCCGGTCGTAGGATTGGTTATAACGGTGATATAAAGCAGGCCCTTCTGCGAGTGCTTCTCCAAGGCACCGCTTATCTTCGCCATCTGCATCAGAGAGACTATCCCCTCCTGCATCCTTGCGCCGCCGGAGGTGGTGAATATCACAATAGGAAGTCCGTTTTTAGTGGCATATTCTACCGTCCTGGTTATCGCCTCGCCGACGTAATAGCCCATAGAGCCCATCATAAAAAAGCTGTTCATTATACATGCGGCGGTTTTATAGCCGCCTATCTCGCCTACCCCGCAGAGCACAGCATCCTGACTGCCGCAGGACTTGCGGCTGGCCTCTAATTTTTCCATGTAGCCCGGAAAGTCCAGAGGATTAGACGTACCGATGTCATCATAATCAAACGCCGTGAAGGTCCCGACGTCAAAGGTAAAGTCCACACGCTCCTGCGGCGTAAGACGAAAATGATATGAACACAGCGGACAGACCTTCAGGTTATTCATGAGCATCTTTTCATAAAGCGCCCTGTTGCAGCCGTTGCATTTTGCCCATATTTTATCGTCTATCTCCGGACGCAGCGTTTCCTCATTGCCCTTGCTGCCGGACTTGAACTCTTCTTTATTCTTGTTAAATAAATCTTTTATTTGCATGTGCAGACCCTCTGTCGTTTCGGCAATCGCCGGATTTGATACATATAAATATTATAAACTAGCGGCGCATATTGTCAACGCCTGCCGGTAAATTACGGCCATTTACTCTGAACGCCGCTTTTTTTCCTGCATCAGTCTCTCTATTGTATCGGTGGTATAGCTTCCGGAGGCAAATTCCTCGCTGCTTATTAAATCGTACTGAAAGAGCACGTTAGTTTTTATGCCGTCGATTATCATCTCCGACAGCGCCGCTTTCATCTTTGCAATTGCGTCCTCCCTTGTCTGGCCAAGCACGATAAGCTTGCCGACCATGGAGTCGTAATATGACGGCAGCTCGTAGTCCTGATAAAGCTGCGTATCGAATCTGACGCCGTTGCCACCCGGTATGAAGAGCTGATGCACCCTCCCAAAGGTCGGACGAAAGCCCTTGTCCGGGTCCTCGGCGTTTATGCGGCATTCTATCGAATGGCCGCGCATCTGCACATCGCTCTGCGTCATGTCAAGCCTCCCGCCGGCGGCTATCTCTATCTGCTTCTTAACTATATCTATGCCGGTGACCATTTCGGTTATGGGGTGCTCCACCTGAATACGGGTGTTCATCTCCATAAAATAGAAATTTCCGTCGCCGTCCAGCAAAAACTCAACCGTGCCGGCATTGGCGTAGCCGCAGGACTTCGCCGCGCGCACGGCGGCTTCTCCCATTTTCTGCCGCGTATCGTCAGAGAGCACGACGCACGGCGTCTCCTCTATCACCTTCTGCTTGCGGCGCTGCATGGAGCAGTCCCTCTCAAACAGATGAACGACATTGCCCATCTCGTCCGCCAGTATCTGAAATTCAATATGCTTTGTATCGGTAAGCAGCTTCTCCATGTATACGCCGCCGTTGCCGAAATACGCCTGTGCCTCGTCGGACGCCTCTTTGTAGGCGCGCTCAAGAGAATCCATATCCTCCGAAACGCGCATGCCGCGGCCGCCGCCGCCGGCCGACGCCTTAATAAGCAGAGGAAAGCCTATCTCACCGGCAAGACTTTTCGCCGCTTCTATCGACTCTACCTCGCCGTCTGAGCCGGGAATCGTCGGTACGCCGTTTTCCTTCATCGTGCGCTTGGCCTCCGATTTATCTCCCAGCAGGCGTATGCTCTGCGCGCTCGGACCTATGAACTTTATGCCGCTGCGCTCGCATATCTCGGCAAACTCCGGGTTTTCCGACAAGAAGCCAAATCCCGGATGTATTGCGTCAACGCCCTTGTTGTAAGCCGCCGCCATGATGTTCTGCACGTTTAAATAGCTGTCTGCAGGCCGGTTGCCGCCTACGCACACCACCTCATCGGCGATATACGCGTGCAGGCTGTCCCTGTCCGCCTCCGACACTATCGCAACAGTGGATATGTCCATCTCCTTGCAGGCACGGATTATCCTTACGGCTATTTCACCGCGGTTGGCTATGAGTATCTTTTTGAACATTTACGCTACAACTCCTCCGCCGGCTGCCCGGCGAATTTATGATATATAAGCAGACTGCAAAATTGAAATTCTATTTGAGCCGCGCCGGCTATCATATGGAAAACAGAAAAAGACAAACCATATATCGGCAGCAGGTCTTTATATGCCGCCGGCAATTTATAATGGAGGTATTCCCCGACGAACGGCTGTTCAATTATTACTCAATTTTGCACATTGAACACATACACATCAATTACCAGCTATGCTAATCGCCTATTATAAAGGTGACCTCGCAGGAGCAGGCAAGCTCGCCGTTTACCGTGGCTCTGCAGGCGCCCACACCGACGCGGCTCTTCATCTTTATAAGCTCAACCTCAAGGCGGAGCGTGTCTCCCGGCACTACCATGTGCCGGAACTTTGCCTCTTTGATACCGCCAAGAAAGCCTATTTTGCCTTTAAACTGCGGAAGCGCGAGTACCGCCGCCGCGCCAACCTGTGAGAGCGCCTCTATCATAAGCACGCCCGGCATTACCTTTTTCTGAGGAAAATGCCCTTTAAAATAATACTCGTCCTCCCTCACGTGCTTAAGCCCCACGGCACGCTTGCCGGGCTCAAACTCCGTTATCTCGTCAACCAGCAGAAACGGGTCGCGATGCGGGATGAGCTCCATAATCTGCTCTCTGTTAAGCATTAACAACACCTCTTTATAAATACATAAACGTTTGAATTCACTTTTACAGCTCTACGGCAGTCGTTTGTCCTTCCGAAATCAGACGCAGGATAGGGCGGCAGGGTCGTTTTGGTACCGGCCCGACATAATAAATAAAAGACCAATGAAGAACCGTCCAAGATTCACTCGGGAATATTATGCAGTGTTACTGCGTTTATTCTTTAAGGGCCAGGCATTTTCGAATCCTGAACATTTTTTTGCATCGGAATTTTCTTGACAAAACCAAATCTGATGCTTGCAGCATTTCAATGCAGCCCGCGTCGGCCGCTGCTCAAACTGATTTATAATCAGCTGCTGCCCTTCGGGCTGCTTTTGATGCCTGAAATTTCACTATTAGACACGCTGAACTCACACACCGCTTCTGCCATATGACGTAAGGTTTGTCACAGCTGCAAGCACGTGCCTGTTAAGGTCATACGCTAAATTTCAGCCGCCGTGAGCGCGCAGCGCGGTGTAAGCCTTCTGTCTCATACCATTACAGTACCTGCGCCAAACCATTGCCGTACGGCAAAAGCAAGGCTGCACCTTCTTCAGGCCATTTTCAGTGATAAATTCATACTTTGCTTAAAGCATCCAAAAAGTCCTATTTCTTCACCTTGGCGAGCAGCTGTCCGAATTCGACCTGGTCGCCGTCATTGCACATGAACTCAACCAGCTCGCCGGAGACTTCCGCCTCGATATCGCACATCATCTTCATGGCCTCTATAGCACATATGACTGTGTCGGGCGCAATCTTATCGCCGGGCTTTATCTCCGGACGGCCGAGCTTTTTAAGCGAGTTGAAGATACCAACCATAGGCGATTTTATATAGTCATAGCTCGCGTCGTCAGCCTCCGCAGGCTTTGGCGCTGCTACCGGAACTGCGGCAGAGGTAATTTCCGCAGGCTGCGCAGGCGCCGCCTCGGTAGCATGTGCGGCAGGCTGTAACGGCGACGATGAACTGATAATGCCGTTTTCAACTCTTACCTTAAAGCCGTTCTCCTCCACCTCAAGCGCGGATACGCCGTTGGCCTTTGCAATGGCTATTAGCTCCTTTATAACATTGATATCCATAAAGCTTCCTCCTTAATCTTCAAAGCGCTTAAAGGCAAGCGTGGCGTTGTGGCCGCCAAAGCCCAGAGAATTTGAAATGGCGTAGCTGAGCTCCTGACTGCGTCCCTTGCCCGGTACATAGTCGAGGTCAAGCCCCTCCTCCGGCTGCGTAAGATTTATCGTCGGAGGTATAAAGCCTTCGGAGAGCGCCTTTATGCAAATTATCGACTCTACCGCGCCGGCCGCGCCGAGCATATGCCCTGTCATTGACTTGGTCGACGACACGGGTATGCCGTAGGCATCGGCGCCGAAAACGTTCTTTATTGCTAAAGTCTCCAGCCTGTCGTTCGGCGGAGTGCTGGTGCCGTGCGCGTTGATGTATGATACCTCAGAGGGGGATATGCCCGCATCCTTTATCGCGATGCGCATGGCCTCTGCTGCACCGCTGCCGTCGGGGGCCGGCGACGTTATGTGATATGCGTCGCATGTTGCGCCGTAGCCGACTATCTCGCCGTATATTTTTGCACCGCGCTCCCTTGCGGAGTCATAATCCTCAAGTATGAGCATTCCTGCGCCCTCTCCCATTACAAAGCCGTCGCGGTCCTTGTCAAAGGGGGTCGAGCTTTTATTCGGGTCGTTTCTCGTCGAAAGCGCCATCATGTTCGAAAAGCCCGCCAGTGCAAACGGGGTAATAACTGCCTCGGCGCCGCCGGTTATAACCGCCTTTGCCTTGGACGCGCATATGAGGTTATACGCCTCGCCTATTGCATCGGTGCCGGAGGCGCAGGCCGTGACCACGCAGTGGCTGACTCCCTTTGCCCCGAATCTTATCGAAATGTTTCCGGCGAGTATATTGGGTATTATCATCGGAATCATAAAGGGAGATACCTTTGACGGCCCCTTCTCCATAAGCTTTATATGCTCCGACTCCCACGTAGTCATGCCGCCGATGCCGGAGCCCGTTATAACGGCTATATCCTCCTTGGCTATGCCGGAATTCTCCAGTCCGCTCTGGTCATACGCCTGCACGGCAGCAGCGATGCCGAAGTGGCAGAATCTGTCCAGCCGGCGCAGCTCCTTTTTCTCTATATATTCCGTGGGGTCGAAATTTTTTACCTCCGCCGCAACCTTAGCCTTGTGGTCGGTCGTGTCGAACAGCGTTATATAATCTATTCCGTTTTTGCCGTTCTTTATGCTTTCCCACATTTCGTCCACATTGTTGCCCACCGGAGTTACGGCGCCCATACCCGTTACAACTACACGTTTTTTCATAAGTCCTCTCCTAAAAAAATATTTTATACGGCTCTGCCTAAGGCAAGACGGCGAACAGCATACACTGAAATCCAGCCGCCGCAAACACAGCCGTGAAAAATTAAACGCTCATACAGCCGTCTATCTCTATTACCTGCCCCGATATATACGACGCCTGCTCAGAGGCTAAGAAAAGCGCTAAAGCAGCCACTTCCTCCGCACGGCCAAACCGTCTGAGCGATATGCGTTCCAGCATCTTCGACTTGAGCTCGTCGCTGAGGATGCTTGTCATATCGGTCTCTATAAATCCGGGAGCAATGGCGTTCACCCTTATGCCCCTTGCGCCGAGCTCCTTGGCAAGCGACTTTGTAAGCCCTATTATCCCCGCCTTGGACGCGCTGTAATTAGCCTGTCCCGCATTGCCGTGCAGTCCGACCACCGATGACATGTTTATTATACAGCCGCTCTTATTGCGGAACATAAAGCGGCCGGCATGCCGCGACATGTTGAAGGTACCGGTCAGATTCGCCGCGATTACGCTGTCAAAGGCGCTGTTATCCATCTTTACAAACAGCCCGTCGCGCGTTATTCCGGCGTTGTTGACGAGTATGTCTATACCGCCGAAATCGGAGATTATACGCTCTACCGTTTCCTCGCATTTGTCATAATCCGCCACATCGCACTCATAAAGCTCAGCCCTTGCACCCATATCCGCATAGTATTTGGCCGTCTCGGCACGTTTTTGGTCGGAAATGCTGCGTGATATCACTGCCACCGCCGCACCGGCGCGTGCAAAAGCCTCGGCCGTCGCTTTGCCTATGCCCTTTAGGCCGCCGGTTATCACGGCCGTTTTTCCAGTGAGATTTATGTCCATATACATCCTCCGTAATAATATTATTTCGGCTCTGTCCGAGCCTCGCGCAGTCCGAACGCCGCCTGCCGCTGCACCATGTATGCCGCCCGGTCGATGCGGACGGTATTTTTGATGCGAGCTTTTAAAAATCAGGTCTCCTTCCGCTGACTTATTCTCTGCTGTCTTTCTCCATGTAGATTAAGCTTAACAGTCAGCCGGTGCAGGAAAAGGCACCGTTTATTGACTATGTATTATCTTACAGCCTCCACAGCCTTTATAAGGCCGTCCATATCCTCGGCACAGTAGGCGGGGACGCTCTTGTCTATCCGCCTTATAAGCCCGCACAGCGTCGAGCCGGCTCCCACCTCGATAAAAGCCTCAGCGCCGTCGTTTATCATGTTGCGCACAGTTTCCTCCCATTTAACGGGGCTTTTTACCTGTACGCTTATCTGAGACACAAGGTCGCCGCCCTCAAAGGGTCTTGCCGTTACGTTAGAGTATATGGGGATGCGCGGAGATGAGAGCTGATATTTTGCAAGAAGCTCCTTAAGCTTATCCGCTACACCCGCCATGAGCGGACTGTGAAAGGCTCCGCTCACGCTCAGCGGTATCACCCTCAGCCCCATTTGGGCTGCTTTTTCGCCGAATTTGGCGAGCGCCGCATTTTCGCCGGCCACAACCGTCTGCTTAGGCGAATTATAATTCACAGGCAATATCATGCCGGCGTCAGAGGCATACTCCACCGCCTCGTTTATTTTATCAAGAGTGCCGAGCACTGCCGCCATGCCGGATTTTCCGTCACCTGCGGCCTGCGCCATCCATTCTCCGCGCTTTGATACTATATCAAGACCGTCTGAAAAGCTGAAAACACCGCCAAAGCAAAGCGCAGAATATTCCCCAAGGCTGAAGCCTGCGGTCATGGATACCTCAAGGCCGTTTTCGTTAAACAGCTCGCTTAGTGCAGCAGCGCCGGCACAGGACACCGCATAAAGACACGGCTGGGTTATCTCAGTGCGGCTGAGCTCCTGCTCGCTGCCGTTAAAGCAATATTCAAGCGTGCGGGAGGGTATGGCGTCGAGTATGTCCCTTGCCGCCCGGCTGGCGTCGTAAAAGGATTTCCCCATACCGGCCTTCTGTGCTCCCTGGCCGGAGAATACTACTGCTATTTTCATAACAACACTTCCATTAATTCATTTATTCTCAAAAATTATATTAATATATAAAAATCACTATCACTATTTTCTATGCTCCGCATATTGACCCTGACTTATCGTATCCGATATGCGGCCAATGTATTTGACTCCAGCCTGTGTGTCAAGCACAGGCAATTCAAGCGTTAATCACAAACCAACGGCCCAACCTGATAACAGAGCAATTAAAGAGGCAAACGCCGCCAAGACGGAGAATACGAAGGAAAGCTTATCCCCTGCCGTTTCAATATGCGCCTTACTAAAGCGTGCAAGGCCACCAAAGGCAGAGCACACGCGCCAACAGGCCGGACTGCGTATTGACACACTTACATCTCCACAAGCAGTGAGCCGGCGGAAAGGCCGCCGCCAAAGCCTACCATAATTATTTTATCTCCCTTTTTGATAAGGCCCTTGTCCGTCATTTCATCCAGTGCTATTGGTATGCTCGCCGACGAGGTGTTGCCTACATGGTCGATATTCACGTAAAATTTTTCCTCAGGTATGCCCAGCCTGTGCGCTGCCGATGCTATTATCCTGCGGTTGGCCTGGTGCGGAACAATCCAGCTTATATCGTCCGCAGTAAGCCCAGAGGCAGCGAGCATCTGTCTGACGCCGTTTATCACAGAGGTTATGCCAAAGGTGAATACCTTATTGCCATTCATCTGCATCTTTGTATAATCAACCTTTTCGCCCTTGTAAAACGGGCTGTCACTTGACGGAAGGCGGCATAAAAGATATCCGTCTACGTCGTTTATGCCGTCAAGATGATAGGAAATGATACCTCTTCCCTCTCCGCTGCCGAGAATCGCCGCGCCGGCACCGTCGCCGAACAGGATGCAGCTTGAACGGTCGGTCCAGTCGGTTATTTTGCTGAGCGTCTCTGCGCCGATTACAAGAGCTGTCTTATATCCGCCGGTCGCCATTAATCCCTGCGCCACCGAAACGGCATATATAAAGCCGGCACATGCCGTGCCGAACACATCGAGCGCAGGTATGTCCCTCAGCCCTATCGCCTGACGCACCATGCCGGCCGTAGACGGAAAATTCGTATCCGGAGTTATGGTGGCGCATACCACCAAATCTATCTCGTCCTTGTCTATCCCAGCCTTTTCAATTGCTTTTTTTGCCGCCTCTGTCCCGAGAGAAACAGTGCTCT
This sequence comes from uncultured Clostridia bacterium, assembly GCA_944412495.1. Classification (GTDB taxonomy): domain Bacteria; phylum Bacillota; class Clostridia; order Oscillospirales; family Acutalibacteraceae; genus Timburyella. The sequence goes on from CALYBL010000018.1 coordinate 63,526, forward strand.
CAGTCACTGCGACACGGCGCTGCTTTATGCCGGTGCGTGTATATATCCATTCATCGTTTGTCTCCACCATCCTGCTCAGGTCGTCATTAGTAACTGTGCCCTGAGGAAGTGCGCTGCCGAAGGAAAGAAAATTTATACCCAAAATAAACACCCTGCTTCAAGATTTTAAATGCCAAAAAATAGTAATCCATACTAAATAATTATAAATATTTATAGCCTCAAAGTCAATAAAAGCTTTTAGGGCTTTACGGCGATATTTGCCGCCGCTATTGACGGACGCTGCCGCAAAGTGTAAAATAAATGCAGGAGGGCTTATATGGATAATAATGCTTTTTCGTCCGGTATAGAGCCGGGCGGGCTTACCGACAGAAATCAGATAAAAATACTTATATGTTATATGATAAAATGCGTGGATTCCGGGCTCACGGCAAAGCAAACGGCCGAGATACTCTCGCTCGACGGGCTTGCCAATTATTTTGAATCGCTTCAGGCCGTAAAGGAGCTTGAGACGCTCGGGCATATATCCTTGTCAGACGGGCTTTATAAGTTAAGCAAAAGCGGCGAAAGAATAGCCGCCGAGCTCGACACCGCACTTCCTATCACCGTGCGCGAAAAGGCAGTGCGCAGTGCGGTGCAGGCGGCGCGCATATATCAGAACTGCAAGGATAACAGCGCTGTCATAGCCGAAACCGAAAACGGCTTTGAGGTGACCTGCGAGGTAAAGGATCGCGGACATCTTATGCTGAGAAGCGTTATTGCGGTACCGGACAGGCTTCAGGCGGAAATGATAAAAGAAAGCTTTATCAAAAATCCGGCATCAATATACTCCGCAACGCTTCTGCTTTACACCGAGTCCAAGGACGATATAATCGCATCCATGCCCGACGTGCTTAAGGATATGATTTGATAAACCGTTTTAGGCGTATAACCATTGCTTTCCTTGCCTATTGTGAAAATGCTTGTTCTTCATCGATAGAATTAATCCTCTCAGCCGATTAGCGCTGTATTCCTGCCACTGGCTGCCGGCAAGCAGATTAAATCGGACATATCAAGCACGTAAGAAATGAGCTTACTGTCTTGTATACTCCTGCTTCGCAAACGACGCCTTTTTTAATAGATTTTTCTGCCTGCTCGGTGCTTTACCATATATCATGGTTTTGCTTTGCTGAGGCAGATACATAAAAAAAGGGAGCCTTATGGCTCCCTGCTTCTGGTAGTGGACACGGCGGCTTTTGAAAAAAGCCGCCCGCATAAAAGCAAGCATTCGTTGCTTAACTAAAAAGGTTGGCTTCCCGTGCACTGTATGGGCGGTATGGGACGCTTGTGAGAGGCCGATTATTGCTAAAAAGCTTAGGAACGATGCTTTTATTATGTCATTTCCTTTCAACTTCGGCAAATTCAAACTCGACTGCAAATTGCTTACGCTTTACCTGTGCGGTTACAACCTTTATCTCCAATAAATGTTTTTTGTTTGGCAGTTGTGTCAAGGTATCACTTAACCAGTAAGAGTTCTCCAACTCGTTAATCTTCAGCTCCGAGGTTTTGACTTTATAGTTATATAAAGATATTTTACAAATATTTTTTTCATAAAGTGCCTGACTGCTGTCCAGATAAATTTCCAGACAATTTCTTCGAGGATTTTTGAATTTACAATCTGGGAAAAGGTCTATTTCTAAAGCCGATAAGATAAAAGCGTCGTGCAGCCCATATCTCCAATACCAATCAGGAGCTTTAGCATAATCAAACTTTTTTGACGTATGTTTAACAACTTTTTTATTCATAAAAAGCCTCATCTTTTATGTATTACACCATTTTTCAAAAACAAATGCTTCTAAAGTGAACAAGGTACTCTTCCTATGAAGGGTACCTTGTTTATCATATTTCACTAAATTTGCAAGCATGTATTTTGGAATTTATTATACCGTTTCTTTCCTTATATCCACGCGCTTTATCTTTCCGCTTATGGTCTTAGGCAGCTCCTCGACAAAGTCTATCACACGCGGATATTTGTATGGAGCTGTCTGCCTCTTGACATAGTTTTGCAGCTCCTTTTTAAGCTCCTCCGTCGCCTCATAGCCGGAGGTAAGCACAATCGTCGCCTTTACCACCTGTCCCCTGACTGGGTCCGGTACGCCGGTTATGGCACATTCCAGCACAGCAGGATGCTCCATCAGAACGCTTTCTATCTCGAAGGGGCCTATGCGGTATCCGGACGATTTTATGATATCGTCGATACGTCCGACATACCAGAAAAACCCGTCCTCATCTCTCCATGCAGTGTCACCCGTGTGATAAAGGCCGTCGTGCCACACACTTTTGGTAAGCTGCTCGTCCCTGTAATAGCCGCAGAAAAGCCCTATCGGCTTGCCCTTGTCCGTCCTTATCACTATTTCGCCAACCGTGCCGGGTCCTACCGGACGGCCGTCCTCGTCGACAATGTCCACGTCATACTGAGGGTTTGGCTTGCCCATCGAGCCTGGCTTCGGCGTCGTCCCCTTCGGATTCATTACGACACAGGTCGTTTCCGTTTGACCAAAGCCCTCCATCAGCTTGATTCCGGTGGCGGCCAAAAACTGATTATACACCTCAGGGTTGAGCGCCTCGCCGGCAATAGCGACGTATTCAAGCGATGATAAATCAAATCTCGTCAAATCCTCTTTTATAAGGAAGCGGAAGACCGTCGGCGGTGCGCAGAAGGTCGTTATCTTGTATTTTTCAAACAGCGGCAGCAGATCCACCGGCGTAAACTTGTCAAAATCATATACGAATATACCGGCCTCCATAAGCCATTGGCCGTATATCTTGCCCCATACCGCCTTTGCCCAGCCGGTCTCCGAGAAAGTAAGATGCAGTCCATCGGGGTCGACGTTTTGCCAGTGCTTTGCCGTTACGATATGACCCAAGCTGTACGTCTCATCGTGCACAACCATTTTCGGCTGGCCGGTGGTGCCTGATGTGAAATACAGCAGAATAAGGTCATTTTTGCTCGTGTCATATCTCTCAATAGAATCACTTGCCGAATCCACCCCGGCGTCAAAGTCGTTCCAGCCGGGCTTAATGCCGGTGCCGGCAGCGCCGCGTGCCATTATCCTTATAACACTTCCGGAGTATTTTGCCGCTGCTGCCTCGGCATGCTCGAATATATCGCCCTCGTTTGTGCAGAGAATGGCGCTGACGCCGGCAAGGTCAAAGCGGTAAAGTATATCCTTAGCGGTGAGCAGGTTGGTGGCGGGAATGGCTATGGCGCCTATTTTGTGCAGGCCAAGCAATGCGTACCAGAACTGATAATGCCGCTTTAAAATAAGCATCACCCTGTCGCCCTTTTTAATGCCAAGGCTCAAAAAGTAGTTTGCCGCCTTGTCCGAATATTTTTTCATGTCGGCAAAGGTGAAGCGCTTCTCCTCTCCCTTGTCATTTGCCCACATCATGGCAGTTTTTGAGCCCTCATGCTCGGCTATCCTGTCGACGACGTCAAAAGCAAAATTGTAATTGTCCGGGCAGTGCAGCTTAACTCCGGATATTACACCTCTTTCGTCAAACGCTTCGTCAATATAGTCCAAATGTAAATTCAGCATTATTTATCACTTCACTTTTTCATAATAACGGCAAAGAACGTGCAGTCCCTGCCGCCGACAGCGGCCATACCGTGCGCCTTGCTCGAATCATACATTATGCAGTCGCCGGCGTTTACCGTCTCTTCCCTGCCGTCTATTGAGACGCGCAGGCTGCCGCTTAGGATATAGTCTATCTCCTGCCCGGGGTGAGACGACACCTGAAGCTCCACATATTCATTGCCGGGCGTATACGGTGCCGTGACAAGAAAGGGCTCGCCTATCTTGTCGGCAAGGTGCGGCGCGAGGTGAAAATATTCAAAGCTTTCCCGCCGCTTTATCGGCAGACCCATTCCGCCGCGTGTGACCTCATACCCCTTAAGGCGCGGATGATCGCCTGTCAGCAGCTCTATCATGTCCACGCCGAACACATTGGCACAGCTGTAAAGAAACGACACCGGAAAATCCTTCTCGGCATTTTCATAGGCAGCGTATTCCCCGACGCTCAAGTCAACCTTTTGGGCCATTTCCTCCTGCGAATAGGATAATATCCCGCGAAGCTCCTTTATTCTTGTTGCTATCTCCGAAATGTTGTAATTCATGACCGCACCTGCCTTCATAATCAAAATCGGTATTTTGCCGTCACCAGATATCAGGGACGGCCAAATGTGTCGCCAAGCAAAACATAAGCTCTCAGTACTGCGGTGTTTCTGCGCGTGGACCTTGCAGATACAGACATTTATCTCTCAGCAGGCGTTTGTCAACCGTATCATGCTTACCGACCAATACCGGAACGGGCATCGGATGATAAGCAAAATGGCCGAAAAAGGTCTGTGACTGCCGCAGCAATAATTTTTATTTTATATTTCCCATCGTAAAAAAGCAATAAATCCGGTATATTTTATACAGCGGCCTGCTTATTTTATTTTTTCGGCAAGTTCAAGGATATACTGCCTGAAATCGCCGCCTATTTCCGGATGCTTTAGGGCAACCTCGCAGTTGGCCTGCATGATGCCAAGCTTGTTGCCCATGTCGTAGCGCGTCCCGGTAAAGTCGACGGCAACCATGGTATCCCTGCGGGCGAGCGTCTTCATGGCGTCGGTGAGCTGTATCTCGTTGCCGGCACCCGGCGCAGTGTTTTCGAGTATCTCAAATATATCATACGGCAATACGCATCTTCCCAATATCGAGAAAAGCGACATTATTTCGTCCTTGGAGGGCTTTTCAATCATGTCGGTAACCTTATATACATTTCCTTCGATATTTTCCACCTGAAGCGAGCTGTACTTCTGTATCGCCTCCTCTGAAACCTCCTTAACGCCTACCACGCCGCGTCCGTATTTCTCATAAGCACGGCAGAGCTGTCCTATTGCCGGGTCCTCGCCGATTATTACATCGTCTCCGTAAAGTATGGCGACGGGGTCGCCGGCTGCAAAGGTCTTAGCGCACATTATGGCATGTCCCAGCCCCTTTGCCTCCTTCTGCCTGATGTAGCACATGCTGGCAAGGTCGGATATCTTCCTTATTTCCTCAAGCGGGCCGGTCTTTCCCTTTGCTTCAAGCAGGCATTCAAGCTCATAGGATTTATCGAAATGATCCTCGATAATAGATTTGCCGCGGTTTGTTATGACGAGTATATCCGTTATTCCGGCCGCTACAGCCTCCTCAACTATGTACTGTATCGCCGGCTTGTCCACTATCTGCAGCATTTCCTTCGGAATGGCCTTGGAGGCCGGGAGCACCCTTGTCCCAAGACCGCCGGCCGGTATGATTGCTTTTGTTACCTTATTCATTTTGTACCCTCCAAAAAATTTTATAATATAAGTGAAATTATTATACTGATAAAATAATATGCAGCATATGCGGCAATAGGCACAATAAAATTTACGCTTCCCTTTTTTGCCGTAAGCTCATGCTGCTTCTGAGTGTCGCCTGACTCCGTTATCTCCCTTACGGCATTGACGCAGTGACGCTTATATATGCTGTCACCGAATATGCCCATAAATATCATGAGTCCGAGTATCAGAACAATGCTCAAAACGGCGCATATTATTACGCCGGGAGTATAGAGCGATAAATTGTTTGATATTGCGTCAAAAAGGTCACCGTAGCTCGACCCGTAAGGCAGAGTGTTCGCTATACTGTTTGTTACAGTATTCATGGGTATATTCAGAAGCATTGAGATAAACGATATCGCAAGTGCTATTATGCCCTCAGTATAGCACTTTCTGTAAAGCAGCCAGTAGCCGGGTATAAGAAAGGCCGCCCAGTTCCACGACGCCTTCTTCTTTTTTTGGGACATATTTGCAAATTTTGGTATATACCGCTGAGTATTAACCGCTATAAACGGCATAAGCGCAGAGGCCGGCACCCCGTCTATATCCGCGCGCGGATCAGTACCGCCCAGCGGATCTATCACACGTACTGGATAGTCATATGAGCCGTTTATTGGTCCCTGCCCCGGATTATATGCTGAGCCGAACTGATACCCGCAGTACGGACAAAATATAGTGCCGGATGAGCTTATCGCGCCGCAGTTGGGACACTTTTTCCCTCTCCCGGCCTGAGCGCCTGCTACGTCTTGGTCAGGAGAATCCGCCGCGTGCTTTTCCGACTCATGCACATATCTCCAGTTTGTGCCGTGACGGCCGGCGTTGACGCACTGGCCTATATGCTCATAGCAGTCCCTGTGATACGGCGTGCCGCAGTCAGGGCACACTACTATGTCATCATCATCAAACAATATTGCATGACATACGGGGCATTTATCGCCTTCATAGCTTATCAATACAATCCTGCTTCCTTTACTCGTGATTATAGCATAATAATTATACAATAGCGGTTTTATAATTTCAATTAAAAAGATGTTAACATTGCCGCTTTTGCTTATATTATGCATATTAATGTAAATTATAAGCAAAGCCGGCTGTCATGCTGAGCTTTTACGCATTGCTTAGCTCAGCAGGACATGCCGTGACTCATAGCTAAAATGACAACGTAAAGCATGCTGACCGAATACAGGAGATTCCCTCAGGCAGTAATCAGCTCTTTTAAAACCGCTTTTCAGAAGATATCGTTACTGTTATGCCGTTGCCGCCCTTTTACTCTGCAAGGGATATGAGCATTATTCCAAAACAAAAAATCATTTCTTTATCAGCGGCCGCGGCTTCTGCTTTCTTCGCCCCAAGCCTCAGACCTCTTTGAATCACGCGCCTAAGATGAGGCTGTGTCTCAAAAAACAGAGTGCTCCTATATACCGGGGCGCAATAATGGCGGTCAAGATTGATTTTTGACTACCTGCCTGTTTGTTAAAAAGAGCGGCGCCAAATCGCCGCTCTTTCAGATATTCACAGATTACTGCGTTATTATTGGCTGAATCTGTATCCCATCCAGCGCCGAATGCATTGATTCCTCTATTTTGGTAAAATCCGCCACTATAGAGCGCGGCTTTTTCACCGGGTCGTCCTGGCGCATGGGTACAAAGTAAATGTTTTTGCAGTTTAAAAGAAAGCCTATGTTTTTGGCGCAGGCGCCCAGAGCATCGTTTGTAGATACGTTTATCAGCACGGGCCGGCCGTTTCTCAGATGCGATTTGACCGCCATGGTAACACAGGTATCGTTTATTCCCATAGCTATTTTCCCAAGTGTGTTCCCGGTGCACGGAGCCACTATTAGTATATCCATCATTTTTTTCGGGCCTATCGGCTCGGCATCCTTTATTTCGGTGATTATCTCTTTTTTGGCAATATCGCTCACAAGGCTTCTGAAATGCTCCGCCGTTCCGAAGCGCGTATCGGTAAATGCCGCGTTTTGAGACATTATCGGTATTATATCCACTCCCTTTTCCTTTAAAATCCTCATCTGCTCAATCGCCCTGTCAAAGGTACAGAAGGAGCCGCACATTGCAAATCCCGCCCTAATTGGTCTCATGCATACCTTCCTTTCAGGATTGATTTACGGTAAAATTTGCTCCTCCATTATATTGAATATTGTTTCCTTCACAATTTCCGCCGCTGTAAAGGGAGCGCATTTTCCGGGCAGCGACTGCGCCGATATTGCTTTTATTCCAAGCCTGTTCGCCGCATCGAAATCTATGCCGCCGGGCGGGCTTGCCAAATCCACAAACAGCGCCGACGGCCTGAACGCCCTGAGCAGACTGCCGTCAAACAGCACGTGCGGAACGGTGTTTATAACTGTGTCGATACATTCGGCACAGCTTCTTATCTTGTCTATGAATACCGGCTCGGCTCCCTCAGTGAGTACCCACGCATTATCCGACTGCTTCCGCAGCGAGACGTATACACGGGCGCCGAGTCCTTTAAACATTCGGGTAAGCACTCTGCCTATGCGGCCGTAGCCCGAAATGAGCACATTCGAGCCGTATACGGTGCGCTTGCTTTCGCGCAGTATTATCTCAAGCGCACCCTCGGCGGTCGGTATTGCGTTTAATATGGTGAGCTCCTCGCGTTTATAGTAATCGGCAGTCAGCGCGCCGTGTTCTGCAAGACGTGACATAAAATCCTCACTCAAAATGCCTCCGGCTATAAGCTGTCCGCTTTTAGCCGACGCTGCAATTTTGTCAAGGTATATAGTGGACGGAGAAAACGGAGCATTGAGGCATGTACCGTCTCTTGACACCGGCAGCGGAAGCACTACCGTATCGGCTGTTGACATTACATCTTCAACACTGCCGGCTTTTATATCGGAGCTTACTGTGTCACACTGCTCAAGCCCGGATATTATGACCTTGCAGCCCTCGTCGCTCAAAATATTCGCCAGCCACGCCTGACGCAGATCGCCGCCTATTATTCCAAAGCTTGTGTCCTTTTTTGTCTTCATATAACAGCCTCCAAAACAATATTTATCTTTAACGCTCAAAGCACACCGCGGAAACAAAAAAATATAAAGGATGATTATTACATATTATGAAGCGCTTCACGCTTAAGTGCAATCCGTCTCTGCTTTTTATCGGCCGGCATGCCGTGCGGTGCGGTAAAAACAGCTGTATAAATATAAAAATGTCCGTGTATAATATTCTCTTTACACGGAGATGAAAAAATATTTATATACAAAAAAGCACCCCGTAATGGCAGAGGAGCATAAAGAAGTATTGCGAAAATACTAACCTATGCCAAGTGAACGGGAAATATGAAACCTCTATGTGAATGGACGAACCATTTGCATAGAGGTTTTCTTTTGCTTCTTAAAATTT